>CAYFNV010000007.1:0-125749 GCA_964344595.1 uncultured Nitrospina sp.
TGAGGAAAAGGCCTATGCCTCTTAACTTACTGTCCACTAAAATGGGGGAAGTTCATAGTGTTGGAAGGACTGTCGAATTTGACTGGAAACCAAACTGGTAGAAGAGGAGCTTTATAGGGCTATGTCTGTCGAGCAATATCACCCAATTGACATAAAAATTCTCGATAAAAATGCGAATCTTTTGTTTAATATCTATAGCAAGGTTGATGCAGGCGATAGAGATAACTATGTTTTATATGCCAGCAAAGAAGCCCGTTACCGTGAGAAAGTGCGCGAGCTTTTACAATCTTCCGAGCTTATGGAGGAGCTGTATATTCAAGAAGAAGACCTTGTTCTGTATTTTGAGCATGCCACAAACTCCCTTCGTAATTACGTTTTAAACTCTGACGCGCCCCCGGAAAAGAAAATGGAAAAGGTTTATGACCTTTCCCGGGATGTTACTCACCAGTTTTTTGAAGCTAACTCTTCCCCCGAAGTTCTTCGTGGTTCTGACCAGGTAGTTGATCTGATGGAAAAATGCCTCAGCGATAACAAACTTGGCTTTCATGGTCTGACCAAAATTATGGAAAAAGATTATTACACCTACACCCATAGTATTAACGTGGGGCTTTATTGCATGACTTTTGCTCTGAAAATAGGTATGCCTGCTGATGAAGTTCATGAGCTAGGGCTGGGTGGAATGCTTCATGATGTTGGTAAGTCGCAAGTTCCCCAAGAGATTATTAATAAGAAGGGGACTTTGACTGAAGAAGAGTTTCAGGCGATAAAAAAACATACTGAAAGTGGGATGGAGGTTATCAGAGGGCTGGGGTGTTATGGCGAAAAAGTTATTCAAATGGTGGGCCAACACCATGAAAAATATAATGGAGAAGGCTATCACCAAGGGTTTGCTGGCAACGAAATCTCCCTATATGCGAGAATCTGCAAATTGACCGATGTTTATGATGCCTTGACTACTCGCAGAAGTTACAAGAGATCTTTAAAACCTCTAGAGGCGCTCACCATCATGAAATCGAAAATGGGTCATGAGTTTGATCCCAAACTTCTGAATTCTTTCATCCGCATGATGGGTCCCGAGGCCTGAAATTAACATGGATGCCCCCATGCTTCACTCAGAATTGATAGACTGGGAAAACCGGTTGTCAGTTAGAATTACTATTCTTTTTTAGATTTATAATAAGTACTCTTAGCTCCTCAGCCATTTTTGAAAGATTGGAACTGGCTATTTGGGTGTCTCCAGCACCCTGCTTTGTTGAGTCCACAGATCTGGCCAGGGAAGCCAGATTTTCTGCTATGTCCTGACTTCCGGTTGCTGCTTCAGAAATATTTCGGGTCATTTCACCCGTTGTTGCGGTTTGTTCTTCAACAGCACTGGCTATGGTCGTAGATATACCGTTTATTTGGTCAATGACCTTGCCGACATCCCCAATAGATGTGACAGCTCCACCCACATCAGACTGAATGGATTGGATTTTCCCAGTGATCTCACCTGTTGCCTTGGCGGTTTGATTGGCCAGTTCTTTCACTTCATTGGCCACCACAGCAAACCCTTTTCCGGCTTCTCCGGCTCGAGCTGCTTCAATGGTCGCGTTTAGTGCGAGCAAATTGGTTTGTTCGGCTATACCATTGATGACCTTAATCACCTCACCGATCTCCTGACTGCTCTGGCCCAGGCTGCTAATAATATCATTTGCTTCTTGAGCCGATTTTACCGCACTTGAAGAAGTGTCCGCGGCACTGCTTGCGTTTCCAGCTATTTCATTAATACTGGCGTTCATTTCTTCTGTTCCCGCAGCAACAGAGTTAACATTGGCGCTCACTTCTTTCCCTGCAACAGAAACAACATCTGCTTCTTTAGAGGCGTTTTCAGCATTTTGTTCCATAGTCCGACTGATTCCTGCAAGCTCTTCAGAAGCTGCTGCCAACCCCTCAACCACCTCACCAATCTGATTTAAAACATTAATCATGGTTTCTTTATTTTTCTTGTCTTTTTCTTCCAAAGCTATTTTTTCAGTCACCACCGACCATGAAACCATGGGCCCGAGATAATTCTGGTTGTTGTCATAAATGGCGCTCACCAGGAGGTCGAGTTTTTCAGGTCCAAGCTGGATGATTGCCTGATGCGGCAGATTTCTGGGATCTTGAAGAATTTTCCTTTGATAGGCTGGGTTCTGATGGAATATATCTATGGATTTACTAACAATATCTTCAATCTTGATTGGTAGATATTGTTCAAGGGTTTTTAAAGTATTTACGGAAGCCGGGTTCAAGTATTGGATGTCCAGGTTTTTATCAGCATAAATCACATTCGTGGGAGAGTTTTCCATCATGGAAGTTACTTGCGCGTTTTTAGTCTCGAGATCAAGTTTTTCAGTCACCACCGACCATGAAACCATGGGCCCGAGATAATTCTGGTTGTTGTCATAAATGGCGCTCACCAGTAGGTCGAGTTTTTCAGGTCCAAGCTGGATGATTGCCTGATGCGGCAGGTTCCTGGGGTTTTCCAGGATTTTCCTTTGATGGGCTGGGTTCTGATGGAATATATCTATGGATTTTCCTATTAAGTCATTGACGGGGACAGCTAGATATTGTTCCAGTGTTTTTAAGGTATTTACGGAAGCCGGGTTCAAGTATTGGATGTTCAAGTTTCTATCAGCATAAATCACATTCGTGGGAGCATTTTCAAGCATTGCTGATGCTGGGGATTTTTCAGAGAATAAAGTCAGTCCGAGCATAAGTATACCTCCTTAATAACAAACAAGATTAATATAAGGAATCTTAAACTCCAACAAGTATGGTCGTTAGTTAAACCAATATTTTTGTTTGACACTAAAGTTAGGTCAAAGATAGTAATAAAGCAACTAATTTTCCTTTTAATGTTCTATCTCTTGTCTAATTATTATATGGTGTCAATGTATTTGGTTGTGTAAATTTATTGCGGGATTACACTTTAATAGTTATAAAGTTATTGTTTTATAAATAGATAGTTTGTCCATAAAATAGAAATCACTATCTAATTTTTCTCTTTGTTTGATAAAAATTTATTTTTTGAGAGTACTTTTTTTGATAATTGAGGCAGGATTTTAAAAATATTTTTACAGTGCGTGTTGTAGAATTTGCAAGAACCTTCCAAATTCGTCCCTGGTGATATCGCCAATATTTGCTATGCGGAAAATATTATTGTTCAGGATGCCTTGTCCTGCATAGATGATGAATCCTTTGGCTTTCAACTCCCCGTGAAGTTTTTCATAGCTAACTCCATTGGGAATGCGAAGGCTTGTCAAGCAATTGCTCCTCCACTCTTCAGGAATCAAAAACTCAAGGCCGATTTCTTTGAATCCAGAGCGTAAAAACTTTGCGGCATTGGCATAGCGTTGCACCCGGCCAGCAACAGTTTCGTCTATCAGTTCATCCAGTGCCACATCCAATGCGTAATGGGCCGGGATAGCTGGAGTGAACAACATGCCACCTTGTTCCTGGGCTTTATGGTAGCCAGTCAGGTTGAAATAAAGGGACCTCTCAGGGATTTTAAGCAAGCGGGGTAACTCTTTTTTTCTAAACAGGACAAAAGATGCGCCGGGAAAACCCTGCACGCATTTGTTGGCTGTGCCGACCGCAATATCTATTGGGCAGGAACTGAAGTCAATTTCATCGCCTGCCAGACTGCTTATGCAGTCTACCAAAAAAACTTTTTCATAACGCCCTACCAGCTCCCCCACTTTTTCCAAAGGATTTAAAAGTCCGGTTGTGGTTTCGTGATGAACGAGTGACACAACTTCTATGTCCGGGTTCTGTTTTAACTTGCTTTCAATATCCTCCAGACTGGGCGGTTCCCCCCATTTCAATTTTATGATGTGTTGGTTGAATTTGTAAATTTCACAGATTTTGCTGATGCGTTCACCATACACACCGTTTGAGATGACCAACATTGATTTGTCTGGGCTCAATGAAGAAGAGACAGCCATTTCCAATGCGGCTGTTCCTGATCCGGAAATCAGAACGGAGGTGTATTCTCCCTCTATGTCAAATGCCTTGAGTAATTTTGCGCGGATGGCAGTCATAAGATCCGAAAATTCTTTTTCCCGGTGGCACAAATCGGGGAGCATTAATGATTGGCGGACCTTGTCCGTCACATTTACCGGGCCCGGGTTAAGCAAAACAGTTCGAGGCATAAGTATAATAGTTTTAAGGTTGGTATTCAGGGTGGGTTTAAGTTTACCTTAGTGGACATTGACCTACAAAAAGAAATATTCTTAAAAGAGTGTCAGGAAAGCTTCTTGATACATTGCTATCGGCACCCATCCTGATTTAAACTTTAAGGGCACCTCTAATATTATCTTTGGCCATGAGCGACCCTTATGAAATAAAGGGTCGCGAGTTGCCACAAAGCAGAATCATCGAATTATTAGATGTCCCCTCAAAAATGCGAAAATTTTTTACGATAATTACTTTTGTCCTGTTGCTTATAACAAGGGGAGAAAATATAAGCCCCGCGATGGCAGGTTATTCCAGCCTGACTCTTCCCCGTATCAAGTACCGGGGTGGAAACGATAACCCCAGACCGGAAGCTTTGCGAAGCCTGCTTGCCCAAATCACCCGCCGAACGTCCATTGAAGTCAACCGGGAACCGATAGAGTTAAGTGTTTCAGATCCTGAATTATTCCGCCACCCATTTATTTATATGGGCGGTGATGAAAAATTTGATTTTTTTCCTGAAAAGGATCTGAAGGTTTTACGAAACTATTTGAGTTATGGAGGGTTTCTTTTTATCGATGACAATTCTGCACAAGACGATTCTGCGTTTGACGATTCAGTACGAAAAATGATAGCAGCATTGTTTCCGCATAACCCACTTAGAAAAATTAAGCGGGACCACTCCGTCTTCCGTTCTTTTTATCTGCTTAATACTGTATCTGGGAGATCCATTGTCAAACCGTATCTGGAAGGAGTATCCATTAAGGGCAGAACCGTTTTGATATACAGTTCCAATGATCAGGGAGGAGCATGGTCACGCAATAAGTTGGGACATTGGAATTACGATGTGATTGCGGGAGGATACAGGCAAAGACAGCTCTCAATTCGACTGGGTGTTAACATTATTATGTATGCTCTAACTCTGGACTATAAAAAAGACATGGTGCATCTACCAATTATTCTTGAACGTTTGCGCAGGTATAATCCTAAATGAACTGGCTGGCGAAATTACTTGGTGTCGATCTTGATGTATATAGCCAATGGCAATTACATTGGTCAGCAGAGAACCCTGTGCTGATTTTTGTAGTCCTGGGAATTGTTCTTCCCATTGCTCTGTGGTTTTTTTGGACCAGTTTAAACCGGGTTAGCTCCAGTTACAGAAAACTACTTCTCTTTTGGCTTCGCCTGGCGGCTTTTATTGTTTTATTGTTGATCCTGCTAAAACCTGAATTGGAGTTTCTCAAAAGCCAGTCACTTAAAAACTCAATAGCGGTATTACTTGATAACAGTAAAAGTCTTTCCATTCAAACTGGTGAGTCTAAGAGAATTGATCTTATAAAAACCGCTCTAAAGGACAACTCAACTTATTTTGAAAAGTTGAAAGAGGATTTTAACCTTGATTATTATTTTATTTCTGATGACCTGGAAAAAGTGGCGTCAGGAGCAGTTGATAAGCTTTACCGCCCACATAGATCCTTTACCAGTTTGACCCGGGTGTTTGAAAAGCTGGCAGAGAGTTACCCGGATACATTGCTACAAGGGACCTTTCTGTTTTCGGATGGTGCAGACTTGACTCAGGAGCCCAATGAATTTTCCAGGGACTTGGAGGAAAAGGTTAAGGCTTTGGGTAGCCCGGTTCATACATTGCAAGCAGGAAACAACAAAGGCTTTAAAGATTTGGCTGTCGAGGCGGTCTCTACATCAGATTTTGGTTTTGTTCAACAGCCTGTCAGGGTTTCGCTCACTGTGTTTTCCTCATCGATGGGAAATCGAAATATTCCTCTGGTTTTAAAGGACGGTGAAAATATTCTGGTTTCAAAGATTGTTGAAGTTAGAGAAGGTACAAAGCGGTATGAGGTTGAGTTGGAGTTCACTCCTCAAACCCCTGGCAAGAAAATTTATTCGCTCATCCTGCCCAAGTTTGCGGGCGAATTCATTCTCGCTAATAATGAAAAAGAATTCGAGGTCAATGTTGTTCGAGACAGGATCAGGGTATTGCATCTCAATGGTCGACCTTCGTGGGACTCCAGATATCTCCGTGAGGTTCTTGCTCATAATCCTAAAGTGGATTTACTGTCATTTTTTATTCTCAGAAACCTGGGAGATGATGTGGAGGCACCAACAACTGAACTCAGCCTGATTCCATTCCCCTCAAATTTATTGTTTGACGATTATCTGAGTTCTTTTGACCTGATTATTTTCCAGAACTTTAAATACGATCCTTTTATTGACAAGAAATACCTGGGCAATATCAGAAAGTATGTCAAGAACGGGGGTTCTTTCTTAATGATAGGTGGTGAACTTTCGTTTCAGGGTGGTGGCTATTCACGTACACCTATTGAAGAAATTTTGCCGGTGAGTTTTAAAGAGATCAATGGGCCTTTTGTAGATGAGGCTTTTCAACCTGCTTTGAATAAGGATTATTCTCAGCACCCTGTTTTGCGTCTGGAGAAAGACCCGAGCCTCAATAATGAGGTATGGCAATCCCTTCCTCCACTTCAAGGAGTCAATATGGGTTTGCTTCCAGAAAAAAATGCCCATGTCCTGGCCCGGTATGCAAAGAAGTCTACAACTCCACTCTTGGTTGCAGGAGAGTTTGGGCAAGGCAGAACTGCTTTGTTGGCTACTGATTCAGTATGGAACTGGAATTTCAGAAATGTTGGTGGAGGCGGTAGTGGAAGGTATTTTCAAAGGTTTTGGAACAATGTCATCGACTGGTTGATTGCTGAGCCGGAAACAAGAAGACTTCAGTTAGAATCTGATAAGGAACGGTACCGGGAAGATGAACAGGCTTTGATAAAATTCAAACTGCTGAAAAAAAATTATCAGCCTTCTGTCGACGCGATGTTACAACTGACTATAAAGCCGCTCAAAAATGAATCCGGACCTGTAATCGAAGTGAAAACTGACGAGCAAGGAGAAGGGGTCTTTCCGTTTCTTCCTGGTGGGGATGGATTTTATACAGCACGGATAAAGGCTGAACTTGATGGAGAAACCCTGGCAGAAGAAATTATGTTCTCGGTGCTAAAAGACACCGCTGAATTTGAAAAACCTCTTGTCAATGAATACCTGCTGAAAAAAATCTCTGAAATCAGTGGTGGCAGCCACTACCTGCTAACGGGTAATGATGACCTTGGCTCTTTCCAGTTTGCTAATCCTGATATAAAGGTTAAAAGTCATAGCCGGTTATTCTCTCTGTGGGAAAACTGGTGGGCCTATGGACTTATGGTCGGTTTCCTGGTGATGGACTGGTTCCTAAGACGTAAGTCAGGTTTGAGTTGAACTGCATTTCAGCTATCTTCCTAATGTTGAACTAACAATAGTTCAGTATGAATAGAGTGAAGATTACATTGTGAAACAACATTTTATCCTGTAATATCAAAACCAGTTTGATTATGGGTTTACTATGCTCTTCCTTATACTGCTGCCGAAAAAGGCGTGAAGCCTGTTCCCACCGGGTGTGACCCGGTTAGCATTTGAAACTATGTCAAAACCTCAAGAAAAAAGTGGAGTGAATGTTCGCGAATGGGTGCGTGACCGCATCGTATTCCTGGCAGTGATTATTTTTGTGATCGGGGCCGGTGTTTATATTGGTTCTGAAAAAATCTTTGATGATCATAGCATCTGGTTACATCCGGTTCGGGAATTCGCATTGCTGATTTCCCTGATCGGCGTGATCTCACTTGGGTACGAAATTTTTTTGCGTGAACTGACGTTCAACGAATACAAGGAAGCGTTGGAAGAAATTGTTAACCCAGATGCGATTCGATTGGGGATACAAGGAATTTATAAAAACCGTTCTGAACTTGCACAGGCAACCTCATTTGAAGAGTTATTCAAAAAAGTTAAAGAAGAAGTATTCATTGGAGGCTCCTCACTATTGTCAATTTCGACAGCGAGCCGGGGATTGATCAAAGAAAAAGTATTGAGTGGAATCAAGATCCGCTTGTTGCTTATGGACCCCAACTCTCCTGTGGTCGAGTTGATCACTAAGCAGGGGGGAGGCAAACATACATTTTTGAACGAAATTAAAACCTCTCTGCTTCTGTTGCAGAAACTTCACGATGAAATTCAGCAGGAGATTCCACCGGGAAATAAGGGGAGCCTGACCGTGCATAGTTATTCCAGCATTCCTTCACATTCTTTTATATCGATCGATCCGGAACGTTCTTCAGGTGTGGTTGTGGCTGACATTGGTCCTTATCTTGGCCGCAATACTCCCAGGCCGAGCATGATGGTGGTTAATAAAAAGAATGGCATGTTCGATTACTGGAAAGAGATGAACGAAATCATGTGGGAGAACAGTACGCCGGTAGATATGGATGCGGCCGACCCTGTAGCCGCAAAGACAAAAACCTTGGTCCTCGCGAGCGGTAGTGAAACCGAATATTACGAAACCAGCACAGAGACCTGGAGCAAGGCATCCATTTGCCAAATGGGTAGCGGCTGGCGAACTATCAAGGGAAGCCAGTGGGTATGGGTTCGTGAAACCGTTTCGTTGGAGGAAGCTAAAACCGGGAGCCAGCATAAATTCCGCATCAAGTTTGACCTTCCTATCAATAATCTAAGTGCCATCCGCCAGGCGGACATTCTTTTACGTTCGGACGATACTTGCCACATTTCGGTGAACAATGTCAGCCTCAAGCAGGAATATGGCGGAGCAGAATACCCGGATCCATTCTTGATCGACATCGACCAGTTTGTTCAGGCTGGGGAAAATACCATCACTTTCGAGTTGATCAGCTACGCCCAACCCGATGCAAAAGAACCAGGCGATAACCCCAGCGGTCTCATCTACCGCCTGCATATAGAATATTCTTAGTACGATGAACTTACTTTTGAGAAAAGGGAGGACATTTAACCCCCCTTATCTCAAAGCGGCTGACCCTGCAACCAATGTGTCATAGCTTTACTGGCTAGAGTACCCTTTCACCGTAAACTTACCTTTTTAGTCCCATGATAACTCATTTAAAATAAAAGCTTTCCGGATTTTATGCCAGCCGGGATAATGCCGGTATCCATCGGTAAATCAATTATTGACAGGGTAAGGCAGACTGATATAATCCCGAATCCAGTGGCTTGTATTCCCGATCTTTTGTGATGGTGCTAACCTGTTATGGTTAAACGGGATTTTGGGTTTTCCCGCAAGCTCTGGAGTGTTGCTTATATAAAGGAAACGAACTCGTTTTTTATCTAACAGGTTCGAAAGGTATTGAATGGCAGAATATTTCTACATTTCGTTATTCGTTGTGGTTGCCCTTGTGGTGGTGGGTGCTCTGCTGGCATTGTCTACAATACTGGGGCCTCGCAACCCAAGCACCCAAAAAATGCTTCCATATGAGTGTGGTATAATCCCGACCGAAGAGGCTAAAGGACGCTATCCGGTGCGGTTCGCCACCATTGCCATGCTTTTCATCATTTTTGATGTGGAGGTTGTGTTCATGTACCCATGGGCAGTGGCGTTGGGTGAGCTTGGATTGTTTGGATTGGTGGAAATGGCCATTTTCATAATCATTCTGGGAATCGCATACGTCTATATTTGGGGGCGGGGAGGTTTGGAATGGGATTGATCGAAGATGCAGCAGAAATATTTGAACAAGAAGTAAATAATCTTAAATTAAATGTTCAGGATACGGTTGAAGCACTGGATTATGAGTATGCCGGGTCCTTATATGACACGGTATTGACAACCAAGCTTGGCAAGGTGGTTGGCTGGGCTCAGAAAAATGCTTTATGGCCCGCGACTTTCGGGTTGGCCTGTTGTGCCATCGAGATGATGGCCATGGCAAATTCGCGTTGGGACGCGGCACGTTTCGGTGCTGAGGTTTTCCGTGCTTCTCCACGTCAAGCGGATTTGATGATAGTTTCCGGGCGAGTTTCGCAGAAGATGGCGCCCATTTTGAAACAGATTTTTGACCAGATGCCCGAGCCGAAGTGGGTGATTTCCATGGGGGCCTGTGCTTCCTGCGGCGGAGTTTTCAATAATTATTCTATTGTTCAAGGAGTGGACCGTGTTGTGCCGGTGGATGTTTATGTTCCCGGATGCCCTCCTGGTCCTGAAGCATTGCTTTATGGTGTGATTAAACTTCAGGAAAAGATTATGACGGAAGCGGGCACTGACAAGGCCAAAAAGAGGGTGGCATGACGAGCGAGGAAATCGTCGAGAAAGTGAAGGCCAGCCTTCCCGATACGATACAAGATACAGCATTGCCTCAAGGTGATGCGGTTATTTTTGTGGCTCCTGAAAACCTGCAAGAGGTTGCGGGTTTTCTTAAGGATGATCCCTCCCTCAAGTTTGATTATTTGACAGACGTGTGTGGAGTGGATTACCTCAATGACGAACGTGAACCCCGCTTCGAAGCTGTTTACCTGCTCTACTCTATTGATCATCAGCATTCTATTCGTGTTCGTGTGGGGATTGAAGAAGAAAGCCCTTCTGTCCCTACTATATCTGAAATATGGAAAGGTGCGTTGTACCCGGAGCAGGAACTGTTCGATATGTTTGGAATTCATATTGAAGGGCATCCTAAAAATGAAAGGCTGATCATGCCTAAAGAATGGTCGGGCTACCCACTTAGAAAAGATTATCCATTAACCACTGAGACCGTTGCTTTTTCTCATAACAGGGATTTTAAAAGTGACTTGGTCAAATCAAAACCACCGACTCGTTAGGATGACCCGTGAGTGTAACTGAACAAGGACTGCTTGAGCGCGATAAAGATACGATGACCCTTAATATGGGTCCGCAACACCCAAGCACCCATGGGGTCTTCCGCGTTATTCTTGAAATGGATGGTGAAGTGGTAAAAACCGCTGAGCCTGAAATTGGGTACCTGCATACCGGAATCGAAAAAACCTGCGAAAACAAAAGATACGTCCACGTCATCCCGATGACGGACCGGCTGGACTACCTCAATCCGCCTGGTAATAATCTGGCCTTCTGCCTGTCGACAGAAAAGCTGCTGGGTGTTGAGATTCCCGAACGGGCTCAGGCACTCAGAGTCATTATGTGCGAGTTGTCACGCATCGCAAGTCATCTGGTGTGGCTGGGAACACATGCTTTGGATATTGGTGCCATGACAGTTTTTCTATATTGCTGGCGCGAGAGAGAGATGATCCTTGATCTTAATGAAGAGGTTTCTGGTGTACGTATGATGACCAGTTATATTCGCGTTGGTGGTGTAGCGAAAGATGCCACACGTCCATGGCTGGATGGCATTCGGGATTTCATTGATTACTTCCCCGCCAAGGTGGATGAATATGAAAGGTTGTTAACGAAAAATCCCATCTGGTTGGACCGGACTCAAGGAGTTGGTGCTTTCTCGAGGGAAGACGCGATCAACTGGAGTTTGAGCGGTCCTGCACTGAGAGCCTCTGGAGTGAATTGGGATATTCGTAAGGCTCACCCCTATAGCGGATATGACAACTACAATTTTGACATACCCACTCAGAGTAACGGGGATATTTATGATCGCTACCGCGTACGGGTTGAGGAAATGCGACAGAGCCGGGCCATCATCAAACAGGCTATGGAAAAACTGCCTGCTGGTGATTATAAAACGCCGGACAATAAAGTTTCTCTTCCTCCACGAGATACTTTGCATACCAGTATGGAAGCATTGATTCATCATTTTAAACTGGTATCTGAAGGGATCAGTGTCCCTAAGGGTGAAACTTATGTCCCTGTTGAAGGAGCAAGGGGGGAGGTTGGGTTTTATATCGTGAGTGATGGCACTAATGTTCCTTATAGAGTCAAACTTCGCGCACCTTCGTTTATGGCGATTCCTGGGATGTGCAAAATGATGGAAGGTTGTTATATCGCCGATGTAGTGGGCATCATTGGAAGTATTGATATTGTAATGGGAGAAGTAGATAGATAGCTTGGATATTGTTTGAGCAAAATCAAATCCCCCCAGCCCCTCTTTGAAAAAGAGGGATCCATTAAAACTCCCCCTTCCTCGAAGGGGGCTGGGGGGATTTACAATAAGGATTTTTTTGATGTCTGGGTTCACGTTTTCAGAAAAGCAGGAAGAAGAGATCGCGGGTATTTTAGCAAAATACCCCTATAAGAAGTCGGCGATGTTACCTTTGCTGACTATGGTACAGCGCGCTGAAAGGGTTATCTCCCCTGAAGCCATGGTTGCGATCAGCCAGAAGCTGGATTGTTCTCCCGCTTACGTGCAGTCGGTCATGTCTTTTTACACGATGTACCATACCCACAAGGTTGGGAAATACATGATCCTTTTCTGTATTAATGTCAGTTGCCAGTTGAACGGTTGCGACCAGTTGCTTGAGTACACGGCAAAAAAACTTAATATCGAAGTCGGTGGAACGACACCGGATGAAAAATTCACCCTGCACAGGGAAGAATGTCTGGCGGATTGCACCAACGCTCCGATGATGCGCGTTAATGACACTTTTTATGGGAATTTGACCGAGAAACGTATCGACCAGATTCTTGATTCTTTGGATTAACCGATGACACAGATTCTTTTTAAAAATATAAATATGAAAGATCTTCACACGATGAAGGTCTATGAAGAACAGGGCGGTTATCAGTCTCTGAAGAAAGCTTTCGACCAGAAACCGGAAGACCTTGTTGAGGCAGTAAAGGCTTCTGGCTTACGTGGTCGTGGGGGGGCTGGTTTCCCGACTGGATTAAAATGGAGTTTTCTCGCAAAGGATGTGTTCCCCCGTTATCTTTGCTGCAATGCTGATGAATCCGAACCGGGGACTTGTAAAGACCGGGAACTTCTGCTCAAAAATCCGCATCTGTTGATTGAGGGAATGATTGTTTGTTCCTACGCTTGCCGGATTGAGACCGGATACATTTATTTGCGCGGGGAATTCCATGACCTGAGTTTTATCATGGACAAGGCTCTTGAAGAAGCGCGAGCCAAAGGCTATCTGGGTAAAAATATTATGGGAACCGGATTCAATCTGGATATTCACACTCACCTTGGTGCCGGAGCCTATATTTGTGGCGAAGAGTCCGCTCTGCTTAACTCCCTTGAAGGGGGAAGGGGTGAACCAAGAATGAAACCTCCTTTCCCCGCAGTTGAGGGTTTATACGCAAAGCCAACGGTCATTAATAATGTCGAAACCCTTTGTGTTGTTCCTTATATAGTGAATGAAGGCGCAGAGAAATATGCCTCAATGGGAACCGAGAAGAGCAAGGGCACCAAGCTGGTCAGTGTCTCCGGGCATGTAAAGCGACCGGCTAATTATGAGGTGGTACTTGGCACCTCGACCCGTGAAATCATTTATGACCTGGCAGGGGGAATCCGTGATGACAACGAGTTGAAAGCATTCATACCGGGTGGTTCATCAGTTCCAATGCTTCCTGCTGATCAGGTTGACGTAGGTTACGACTATGAGTCTCTGGCGACCGCGGGCAGTATGCTGGGCTCGGGTGCGTTGATCGTTATAGACAATAAAGCCAATATTGTTGAGAGCACCTTGCGTTTGATCAGTTTTTATATGCACGAATCGTGTGGCAAATGCACTCCATGCAGGGAAGGGACTCGCTGGCTTCATCAAATTGTTGAACGGATTTTGCAGAATAAAGGGCAGCTGGAATACATCAACAAGCTGGAAGATATATGCGACAACATGGCATTCAAGACTTTTTGCCCGCTTGCTGATGCTTGTGTGGCTCCTGTTGTGAGTAGTATCAAGTATTTTCGAAGTGAGTATGAAGAGTATTTTAAAAACACTCCGGTAGGTACGGTTTGAGGCGATTATGTCTGACGAAGTAACATTAACTATAGATGGGAAATCGATCACAGTTCCTAAAGGCACCAAAGTGGTGGACGCGGCGAAACAGGTCAATGTGGAAATCCCCATTTTCTGTTATCACGAGAAGATAGGTCCGCTTGGCTGTTGCAGGATGTGTCTTGTGGAGGTAGAGAAGATGCCAAAACTGATGACCGCCTGCACGATGGATGTCATGCCGGATATGGTTGTCAAAACAACCACTGATAAGGTCGAAAAAGCACAGAAGGGTGTATTGGAATTTACTTTGCTTAACCACCCTCTGGATTGCCCGGTTTGTGACAAGGGTGGCGAATGTCCCTTACAGGATAACACCTTCAAGTATGGTCCACCTGATACCCGTATGGAGTTCCATCGGCATAATAATGTCAAGGCCACTCCCCTCAGCCCGGTTATTACCATTGACCGGGAACGTTGCATTGCCTGTCAACGGTGTACCGCTTATAGCGAACGGATTGAACAGGGTCGTGGACTGGTCATGCTGAACCGTGGCTTCCATAACGAGGTTGGTACATTTAATAACGAACCCTACGATAACCGATTCTCAGGAAATGTTATTGATATTTGTCCTGTTGGTGCGCTGACAAATACAGACTTCCGTTTCAAGGCCAGAACATGGGATCTGTCCAATGCTGCGACACTTTGTGCAAATTGTGGCTGTAATTGCAATATCACGATGGGTACCCGTCTTAATGAGCTGTTGCGTGTTGAAGCACGACCTAACGATGCAGTAGACGATGGTTGGATTTGTGATAAGGGGCGCTGGGGTCACCAGTTTGTACACAGTAAAAATAAGATAACCACTGCCAGGGAAAATAATACAGGAGGGGGCAAGCCAACTTCTTTCCCGGTATTTCCCCATAATTGTACAATTGAGGAAGCGGCTGGCAAGGTGGCCGAGGCGTTTAAAAAGATTGCCGAAGAACATGGTCCTGAGAGTGTCGGTTTCATTGGTTCTCCTTATGGAACCAACGAGGAAAATTATCTTTACCAGAAAATGTTCCGTCAGGGACTGGGATCGAACAATATAGATCACAAGCCTTATAAAGATACGCCTGGACTTCCTATTGATCATTACGACATTGAACAGATTGAAACCTCGAATGTGGTGTTGTTGATCGCCAGCGATCCAACAGAAGAACTGCCCATTCTCGATCTTCGAATCAAAAAAGCTGTGACCCATTGTGGAACCCGACTGGTGAACTTGAATGATCAAAAAATCGCGCTGGATCGTTACTCTTCGCAGTCGGTGCAATACAAGGTAGGGACTGAAGCCTTGGCCATTGATGCTTTGGCAAACGGTCTGGCTCAGGAATTAGGGGAGTCTGCTCCGGCTCAGGGTATGGATTTGAATCCTACCGGGATTTCTGCTGAAGACATGAAGGCGTTGGTCGAGACGGTGCGTTCCAGCATGAAAATTTGTGTGATTTATAATCCCTCAGCTCTATCGGGAGATGCGGTTTTGCGAGTCAAGCGTCTGCTGAAAGTTATTGCCAAGGTTCCGACTATGGAATGTGGTGCAATTCCGGCGGCTCCTGCGACCAATGCGGTAGGTGCAATGGATATGGGGTTACTCCCTGACTTTTATCCTGGTGGAGTGTCGATAAACGATCAGGAGGAAATAAAAAAACTATGGGGAGAAGATGCTCCAACAGCAAGAGGGCTCACTGCTATGGAAATGATTGCCCGTGCCGAAACGGGAGAGCTGAAAGCTTTGCTGGTTCATCGTTCAAACCCGCTAATTGATTTTCCTGGAGGATCTCGGGTTGAGAAGGCTTTGAGAAAGCTGAATCTTCTTGTTGTGCATGACATGCTTGAAACTGAAACGGCAGAACTTGCCCATCTCGTTTTGCCGTCCAGTGGGCCGGGGTATGATGAGGGCACGACCACCAATATTGGAGGGCGTGTGCAGGCTAGAAAAGCTGCTTTGGAAGCTACTCACGCTCCTGATTGGAAAATTGTCAGCCTGATGCTCAATTCCCTGGGTGATGAAACTGATTACCATAAAGCTTTGGATGTTACGGCGGAAATTTCCCGAAAGGTCCCGGGTTATCAGGGTGTAAGCAAAAGGACGGTTGGCAAATTCGGTTGTGCTCGTGAATCGATATCTTCTTCTGATGAAACAATTGCTGATCAACAAAATGGTTCTGGTGGAGATGGAAGCTTGAAACTTCGTGTCGCCAAACTCTTGTTTGCGCATGACAAAATTCTTGATTCTTCTTCGAAACTGTCACATCACTTTTTGTCTTCTGTTGCTCATTTAAATGTGGAAGATGCTGAAAAGCTGGAAATTAAAGAAGGTGATACGGTACTCCTCTCTGTTGATGATGTTACGCTTGAAGCCACAGCGAGTATCAGTAACCGTTGTCAACCGGGTGGTGTTGTTGTGCCCGCGGTATCGGATTGGCAGGGAGTGAATGCATTAATCGGTAGTGATAATAGCCCTGCATGGGTGGAGGTCAGAAAAGTTTAGTTAAATTTATAGAGCATTACAAGTTTTTGGGGTTGCTGAATTTTGGACTGGATTAATGAAATTTTGAATTTGACTTGGGACTTCATTGTCATGTTTCTGGACGAGAACGTTCCCTTGATCGTGGGTAGTGTGAAAGCGGTGGCCATTGCAGTGGGTGTTATGTCTGTTGTCCCAGCGCTGGTTTGGCTGGAACGACGCCTGATGGGAAGGTTTCAGGTGCGGCTTGGACCGAACCGTGTTGGCCCTTTCGGGTTTGGACAGCCGATGGCAGATACTGTGAAATTATTGTTCAAGGAATCCATCATTCAGACTTCTGCGGATAAATTTTTATTTCACCTGGCTCCAGCTGTGGTGGTGGTTACAGCTATTGTTGGGTTTGCGGTGATTCCTTTTGGGGAGCCATTCGAGGTGTTCGGTCAGAGCATTGAGTTGTGGGGGGCCAATGTTAACAGCGGAATATTATTTGTTTTTGCAATTTCAGGAATGGGCATCTATGGAATGGTTATTGCGGGTTTGTCATCGAACAATAAATATTCGTTGATGGGTGGCTTGCGTTCTTCTGCTCAGATGATCAGTTATGAGTTGACCCTGGGGCTCTCTGCATTGAGCATCATTGTGCTCACGGGTTCCTTGAGTCTTGTTGATATGGTTAAGGCGCAGGACACCTACCCGTTTATTCTTGTCCAGCCATTGGCCTTTCTGTTGTTTTTTGTTGCTGGTATAGCTGAAACCAACCGTGCTCCTTTTGATCTGCCTGAAGCCGAGCAGGAATTGGTTGCTGGTTTTCATACTGAATATACAGGAATGAAGTTTGCCATGTTCTTTATGGGCGAGTACATCAACATGGTGACCATGAGTGCATTGGTGACGATTTTGTTTCTAGGTGGATGGAATGCTTACGGTTTGCCTGTTTGGCCAATTCTGGCGTTTGCGGGCAAGGTGGCTATCCTATTATGTGTTTTCATATGGCTGCGGTCAACGTTTCCTCGCATTCGTTATGATCGCCTGATGACGTTTGGTTGGAAGGTTCTTCTACCTTTATGTTTGTTGAATCTTATGGTCACAGGAGCGGTAAAAGTGATCTGGTTTCCCTGAGGGGATAGGTTATGTTGCAGGCAACTATTGATGGAATAAAAAATCTGTTGATTGGTATGGGGGTAACGTTCAGGAATATGCTGAGCACCCCGGTCACACTGCAGTACCCGGAAGTCAAGCGAACCATGCCGAAGCGTTATCGGGGAAGACATTTCCTGAACCGTGATGAGGATGGGTTGGAAAGGTGTGTGGGATGTTCTTTGTGCTCTATCAATTGCCCGGTTGGTTGTATTCATGTTGTCGCGGCGGAGAACGATCCTGATAATCCGGTTTCCAAGGGTGAGCGGTACGCTGAGGTATATGAGATTAACCTGCTACGGTGCATTTATTGTGGGTATTGCGAGGAGGCATGCCCGGTTGATGCGGTGGTTTTGCGTGAGCATTACGAACTGGCGGATTATGATCGCGATAATTATATCGCCGAGAAAAAAGATCTGCTGGTTTACCCGGAGCCGAACCAGTTTCGTGTAAATGTTCTGGGTAATACCGAGCGGGTTGAAAAGTAGCAGGTGTATTTTGGTGAGAAAGCGGTCAACAGCATATTAATGATAATAATTTGCTGTTTTGACTTCAGAGTCCGCTTGTGATTTGGTTTTTTTCTGCGCTTGAAAAGTTGGTTTTGGACTGTGGGACTATTGTTTATTGGCCCTAAGCCTGGTTGAGGAGTAGGTTTGTGTTAGAAATCGCTACGGTATTTGACTTTACGCGTGATGCAGTGATCTTTGTGGTTGGGGTGACGGCAGTTCTTGCCAGCCTGGGTGTTATTATATGCTCCTCGCCGATATACAGTGCCTTGTATCTGATCGGTCATATGATCTGCCTTGCCCTCTTGTTCCTCCTTTATAACGCAGAGTTCCTGGCTGTAGTCCAGATCATTGTTTATGCCGGGGCGGTGATGATCCTGTTTTTGTTTATTATTGCGCTTCTTGGTGGAAAAAAAGAAGTGCAGGAAAACTCTTTTCATCGGTCAATGGCTATTGCTTTTGTTTTCACCCTCCTGGGGGAATTGTATTTGTCTGCTACAGTAGGACCTACTAAACAGGTTAAAGGTGAAATCCCTGTTGATATGTTTGGTACTGCCAAAGCGGTTGGTCTTGAGTTGTTTTCAAAACACCTCGTTGCGTTTGAGCTGGCCTCTGGTCTGCTTTTAGTTGCAGCGGTAGGTGTTATTTGTCTGGCAAAGTTTTCTTTTGCTCCTTTGAGGAGGCGAGCGAGGTAATCATGGGTGAAGAATTTGTTTTACTGATAAGCGCTTCTATTTTCTGTGTCGGAACTGCTGGGTTTGTCATTCGCAAGAATCCCCTGATTATGTTCATGTCTGTTGAGTTGATGCTCAATTCGGTAAACTTTCTGCTGGTTACGTATTCCAGTTTTTTGAACTCGCTGGATGGTCAGGTATTTGCCCTGATGATCATGACTGTAGCCGCTGCGGAAGTGGTAGTGGGGCTGGCAATCATTTTAACTATTTTCCGCACCCGTCACGAGATGGATGTTGACCATATTGATGTGTTGAAAGGATAATCTTTTGTTCGCAAGTAGCTGGCTTATACTTTTGTTTCCACTTCTCGGTTTTATTGGCCTGAGCTGGTACGGAAACCGCATGTCCGAGAAACTAGCCGGGTTTGTGGGTTGTGGAACTGTGGCTGCCTCCTTCTTCATGACACTGGTGACCTTGAGCAACCTTTTGTTTTTAGTGCCTGAAGAAAGAGTCGGACAGGTTCAGGTTCTTTATCAATGGGTGTCTGCGGGTTCTTTCAAATTGAACATGGCTATTCTGGTAGACCCTCTATCGGTATTCATGTTTCTGGTTGTTACAGGTGTTGGGCTGGTGATCCATGTCTACTCCATAGGCTATATGCATGATGACCCTGAATACTCTCGCTTCTTCTCTTATTTAAACCTGTTTATTTTTTCCATGTTGGTGTTGGTCGCATCGGCGGACTTCTTTTTTCTGATTGTCGGCTGGGCTTTGGTAGGTCTTGCATCATATTTGCTGATCGGCTTCTGGAGGGAAAAGACCAGTGCTGTGCTTGCCGCACGTAAGGCTTTTGTCATGAATGTGATTGGTGATGTGGGAATGGTTATTGCGGCCTTTGCTATTTTTGAGTCGTTTGGAACCCTGAACTTTGTCGATGTGTTTGCGGCTGCTCCCGGTATGTTCCGTCCGAATGACGACACCATTCTTCTGATCACTATGTTGTTGCTGGTGGGCGCGTTTGCGAAATCTGCGCAATTACCGTTGCATACGTGGTTGCCAGATGCGATGGAAGGCCCGACTCCTGTCAGCGCACTGATTCATGCGGCAACGATGGTCACGGCAGGAGTTTATCTGGTTGCACGTTGTCACGTGTTGTATGAACTGGCTCCCTACACCATGTATTTTATTGCCGGAGTGGGAATCATAACAGCTATCTTTGCCGGTTCGATGGCATTGGTTCAATATGACATCAAGCGTGTAATTGCTTATTCCACGATGAGCCAGCTGGGATATATGTTCCTGGCTATGGGTATCGGTGTTTATAGTCTCGGTATGTTTCATTTGATGACCCACGCTTTTTTTAAGGCTCTTCTCTTTCTCGCAGCAGGAAGTGTGATTCATTCGCTGGACGGGGAGCAGGACATTCGCAAGATGGGTGGTTTGAAAGATGTTATGCCGTTAACCCATGTGACTTTTTTAATAGGCGCTCTGGCGTTGTCAGGGTTTCCATTGACCAGTGGGTATTATAGTAAAGAGGCGATCATTTTAAGTTCTTACCATGCTGAAATGGGTAACTTTGTTTTCTGGGCTATAGCGGTATTGGCCGCGGGAATGACAGCTTTTTATATTTTCCGGGTCTATTTCTATACCTTTATAGGTGGGCTCCGAAGTCCGGGAGCGCACCCGCATGAGTCGCCAATGATAATGGCAGCACCTTTGATCATTCTGGGTGCATTGGCTTTATTTAGTGGTTTGCTAGGACCTTGGGTAGACAACTTTCTTTCCCCGGTGTTTGGACACGCTGTTGAACACCATCATGATGGTGCGCTGGAAACCATAGCGTTGATAGCCGGTATAGGGGGTATTGCGACTGCTGGTTTGTTATATATGGTGAGTCAGGATCGCATGTCTCTTATCAAGGAAGCCATGGCCCCGCTTTATGACCTTTTGTTCCATAAATATTATGTGGATGAGATTTATGATTTTTTGATTGTGCGCCCGACCAAAGCCATCGGTTCGTTTATGGAACAAAAAGCTGAACGTGAAGGAATAGATTTTGTCGTTGATGAAGTTGGTTTGCAGGTTAAAGAGGCAAGCCATGGCATCAGCCTTTGGCAGTCGGGAAAAGTACGTACCTACGCTTTGAATATGGTTGTTGGTATGGTGACCATTTTATTGTTTGTTGTGTTTTTGTAACCGGAAAAACTTATGCTGTCTCTAATTATTTTCATACCTCTCATCGCAGCCCTGGGACTTCTCATGGTTTCCAGAGAGAATATTGCTGCGATCAGAATGGTTGGGATGGGCGCGGCAGGGGCGGTTTTGGTCCTTTCCCTCTGGTTGCTTCTATTGTTTGATGTTACTAACGCTGAAATGCAGTTTGTCCAGACGTTTCACTGGGTGCCTGCTTTGCATATCAATTATCTGGTTGGAGTGGATGGCATCAGTTTATGGATGGTTGTTCTGACTGCCTTTTTGGGATTTATCGCAATTCTGTTCTCTTTCTCTCAAGAAACGGGACTTAGAAATTTTGTGGCCCTCCTGCTGGCTCTTGAGGCAGGAACGCTTGGAGTTTTTCTGGCACTTGATACCATTTTGTTTTATGTGTTCTGGGAACTGATGTTGGTGCCAACTTATTTTCTCATTGGTATATGGGGAGAAGGTCGGAGGGTCTATGCCACGATGAAATTCGTGATCTATACCCTGGTTGGCAGCTTGCTAATGCTGGTTGCGATCATATCCCTGACGATGATTCATTATGGGGCCACACATGAAGTTACTTTTGATTTACGTGTATTGACTCATACTCATATTGATCCTGCCACTCAAATGTGGATGTTTTTTTTCTTTTTCCTGGCTTTTGCTATCAAAGTTCCGGTATTTCCACTGCACAGCTGGTTGCCCCATACATATGTAGCTTGCCCCATGCCGGCTTTGATTTTACTAACGGGAGCAATGTCCAAAACAGGGGCATATGGATTTCTGCGCTTTTGTTTACCTTTATTTCCCGAAGGAGTAGAGAGTTTTGCCGCGTTTATTGGATTCCTGGCAGCTGCTGGAATGGTTTATGGTGCCTGGATTGCCATTGCGCAAAAAGACTTAAAAGCTCTGGTGGCTTATTCCAGTATCAGCCATCTTGGGTTTATTGTGATCGGTATCTTTGCAAGTAATGGAACAGGAATTGAGGGCAGTGTGCTTCAAATGGTCAATCATGGCATCATTGCATCAGCTCTTTTTTTGATCGTCGCGTTTATCGAAATGAGAATGGGAACTCGCAATTTGAATGAACTCCGTGGTTTGAGTAAAGCCATGCCGGTATTGTATGGAAGTTTTATGCTGATAATGCTGGCTGCCCTTGGGCTTCCGGGGTTGAATGGTTTTGTTGGCGAATTCATGATTCTGATGGGTGTTTGGACGTCTACCATGTTTTCAGGCTTATCAGGTGTTCTGGTATTGATGGGGGGACTATCGATTGTTTTTGCCTCCATCTATATGTTGTATATGTTCCAGGGCTCAATGCAGGAGAAATCAGACAACCTCCCTGATGGATTGGTTGATATTGATAAATGTGAGTTCAAACTTATTTTGCCCGCCTGCCTGCTTATTTTATTAATTGGCCTCTATCCCAAACCTTTCATTGACCGTATCACTCCTTCAGTAGATTCGCTACTGCATCTGGAAAAAACAGTCAATCTCCATGCGGGTGAAGAAAGCCACCACTAGGTGTGGAGCCAAAGAGCAATAGCTTATTGGGCCGAAAATCCTATGGCCCGCAAGATGAAGATATTGCCACAACCAGCGGAGGTTCTCCGCCACTAGCCGGTGAGGCTCTGGGTTGTCTTCATTTGCTTTAATCAAAGTAGTAATTTGGACTCATGAGTCCTTTACTATTTTTGCCAATGAGCTTTCTGCAAATTTGAGGGAGGTCGGTTTTTGAGATTCGGCAAGAAAATTGTTGATGGTATTTTTCTGGAACGACCGAATCGCTACCTGTCTCGGGTAGAAGTAGAAGGCGAAGAGGTTCTGGCTCATGTGCCCGACCCGGGGCGTTTGCCTGGATTAATGATGACTGGTAGGAAAGTTCGATTGATCCACCAACCCGGGCCTAAGCGAAAAACTGAGTACACACTTGTTTTAGTTAGGCATGGGTCCATTTGGGTGTCAGTATATCCGGTGTTTGCCAATAAATTAATTCAAGATGCGCTGATGGACAGAGTGCTGCCTTTCCTGAAAGGTTACACTGAGTTTTCCAGCGAGGTGAAAGTAAAAAACAGTAGATTCGATTTTAAATTGATGTTTCCGAAAAGTCCCGCATATGTAGAAGTGAAATCGGTGAGTTTTGTTGAGAAAGGACTTGGCAGGTTTCCCGATGCCCCAACGGAGAGAGGGGTGAAACATATTAAGGAGTTGATGGAGTTTTGTGGACAAGGATATCGTAGTGCTGTGGTGTTTGTTTCACAAAGATCGGACACAAGGTCTATCACTTCCAATGATGATATTGATCCGGTATTTGGAGAATGGCTTCGGAAAGCGAGTGGCAAAGGGGTGGAGCTTTATGGGATGAATTGTAAGGTTACACCGACTACGATTTCCTTAAATAAGGCTGTAGAGGTAGTCCTGTAGGGAAGAATGGACACTTGCCAGTATTTCTGAAGTTGTACTGTAGTGAGAATATTATCGTTCAAGAAGTGAGGTCAGGTCAGGTATGATAAACCATTGGTCTTGATAGAGCACCCATTCTTGCTCAACGATTATGGACTCTAACTTGGTGCTTGGTAATACGGCAACCTGATAGCGGATGACAACAATGGCCCGGTCAAACCCTTCCTGTGAATTGCTGGATGTTGGAACACCATTGTTGAAAAACTTGATATCCAAAATGGTTGCATCAAAAAAGGTGATGCGTTTGCTAACCTCCAGCGACTTGGACAGGTATTCAGCACGGTGGGACGGGTGCACAAAACGAGTACTGACATCAATGGCCTTGCTTTCAAAATCATGGTTGTATGCCTTGATGCTTATGTCCAGATCCTCCTGAGATTGATTAAAAGAACCCAGTGTTCTACAGGAATAGGAAGTAAAGACTGCAAGGAAGAGAAAGATTGTCAGAGCCCGGGAAAGGTTGGAATTTAACATAAAGTTGGATACGTTAATATGACTGGTTGAGAGGTAATACCTGACGCTTAATGATTATAGATGAAACTCCTGATTTCTTCCACTAGTGTATGAAAATGTTACCTTGGTTTATCAGATGGATGAGAAATGGTGAAGCAAAAAACAGCTGGCAGAAATAGAAGAATAAAAAGTGGATCGTCACGAAGGAAGAAGCCGAAGAAAAAAGACTTGACGCTTTGGGATCAGGCATCCCGGTGGTATGACTCTCTGGTTGGCAGTCAGGGTACGGATTTTCAAAAAGATATCATCATGCCCGGAGTACTGCGTTTGCTGGAAGTCAGTAAGAAAGACCGGGTGCTTGACCTGGCTTGTGGACAGGGAGTTTTTTCACGTTATTTATCCAACAAAGGGATTCAAGCTGAGGGATTGGATTCTTCGTCGGAACTTCTGAAGTTTGCCCGGTCTCGTTCGGCTGCATCCGTCTGCTACCGAGCGGGGGATGCGAGCGACCCCGGAAACTATAAAGAAAGCAGTTTCGACGGTATTGCCTGCCTGATGGCGGTACAAAATATCGAAAAGATGGATCTGGTTTTTAAATGTGTTCACCACTGGTTAAAGCCGGGTAAATGTTTTGTGATGGTGATGACGCATCCATGCTTTCGCATACCCAGGCAGTCTCACTGGGGATGGGATGAGGAAAAGAAATTAGAATACAGACGGGTTGATCATTACATGACGGAAACCAATGTGCCAATACTTACTCCACCTTTTGCCGATTCCAAATCTTTCACACTCACTTATCACCGCCCAATGCAGAGTTATATTTCGGCATTAGTCCAGGCCGGACTTTGTGTCGATGGGATGGAGGAATGGATCTCAAACAAAAACAGTCTGCCGGGAAAAAGAGCAAAAGCTGAAAACAGAGCACGAAAAGAAATCCCTTTGTTTTTGGCTATAAGAGCTCGCCGTTTAACAAATTGAAACGATTCTATTCTTATGCCCAGCTATAGTTATGAGCTGCCTGAGCAAGGTCGGCTTTTATCGCTTGTTCGCGAAAACCTGAATAAAGTAGGAAAAGAGTGGAGTGAGATGGCAGACTTCATGCTTGAAGGCCATGTGGAATACAAACCACTAAAGGCCAATCCCATGCGATCGGGAAGCCAGTTTGTCTATCAACGGGCAAAACTCAACCTGACGTTTTATTTTCCAGAACGTATTTTTGAGCACTTTCTAAAGGAGCTTGATTTCGAGAAGCTGGAACTACTCAAGGCAGTGGTGCAATCCTCCTTACCTAAACGTTCCGGCTATGATATTAACGAGTTTAAAATTCTTGGAATCATTGATGATGTTTAGAGGATTGTATCGTTCCAATCCATAATGAAGGGCACATCTTCTTCGATGGCTTTTCGTATGCTCATCATCCACTGTTGATAGAATGTTGAATTGTGCAGAGTGAGCAGGTGCATTGCCAGAATTTCTCCTGCCATAACCAGGTGTCTGAGATAGGCTCTTGAATAATTTTTACAGGTGTAGCAAGGGCAGTCAGGGTCTATAGGGTTCGAGTCCATTCTGTGCTGGGCATTTTTAATATTTATTTTTCCTCCTTTTATAAACAGGGAACCGTTTCTTGCGTTACGGGTGGGCATGACGCAGTCGAACATGTCTACGCCCATGGAACTGCACAGCAGGAGATCTTCAGGGGTTCCAACGCCCATCAGGTAGCGTGGCTTTTCACCGGGAAGAAGAGGGGTGGTGTAGGCGGTGATGTCATACATCATACTTTTTTCTTCTCCAACACTCAGCCCACCAATTGCGTAGCCGGGGAAATCAATTTCGACAATTTGTTCCACACTGGTTTTTCTCAGGTCTTGAAACATTCCACCTTGAACAATTCCAAACAAAGCTTGATCATCCGAATGGATTGTATTTTTGCATCGCTGAGCCCAGCGAGTTGTTAATTCTAATGACTTTTTTGTCTGGTCAATGTCAGCGGTGTGCGGAGTTGGCTCATCGAAAGCCATAATAATATCTGCACCCAACGCCTGCTGGATTTCAATGGAACGTTCTGGAGAAATAAAATGAGATGAACCGTCAAGGTGTGATTGGAAGGTTACTCCATCCTCAGAGACTTTGGTTAGTTCATTGAGACTGAAAACTTGAAACCCTCCGCTATCGGTAAGGATTGGATGAGGCCAGTTCATGAACTTGTGCAACCCACCAAGCGAGTGTATTAATTCGTGCCCTGGCCTGAGGTAGAGATGGTAAGTGTTTCCAAGTATTATTTGCGATCCACAAGACTCTAGATCCTCTCTGGTTAAAGCCTTGACCGTGGCCTGGGTTCCGACAGGCATAAAGCAGGGAGTATTTATTTTCCCACGCGGTGTAGTTAAAACTCCAAGTCTTGCGGAAGAGTGGCTGTGTTTCTTTAATACTTTGAATTCGATCACTTTTTTTTGTTGAGCTTTATTCACGTGGCGGGTCGGTGCGTTGGGCGCCATCCGCCATATTGATGGTGAGTTGGTTAAAGGGAATAGTTAATTTGTTGTCGTTACAGATTTGAACCAAAGCTTTCTGGATTTCTCTGCGATTTTCCTCATGGCGGTCTGCACATTTCCCGTCAACATGAATGATAACCATTAGGTTCAGGGAGCTTGCCCCGGGGTTATCGAAACGGACTTCCAAAAAATTAAAATCGGGAGATGGTCCTTCAAAAAAATGAGAAAGAAGATTTTTCAAGCCATTTTCGATAAGCTTGGGGATCTCTTCGCATATCCTGTTTTGCACACCATATTCCAGTCCGAACTCAATGCAGTAACGGAAACCTGTGGAAATATTTAAAGGAGACTGATTTAAAAAATCACTCGTCGAATAATATTTTAATGACCCACCTTTCAAATCAAGCACAACTTGTTCCAGGGTCTGATGTTTGATTTGTCCGTATGTTCCATCAGCCAGAATGACCCAGTCTTTTATATTTGTGGGAAACCAAGGCTCTTTATCTACTACTGGGCGGGAATGTTTGTCAATTAAATCTCTTAAAGGCAGTCTAATCTCTCCACCTTCAAGACTGGTGTTGACTAGAGTAGCACTTAAACCGATATCTTTAACAAGCCACGGGACACCATTCCAGATAAATCTCTCTCCTTCGCGAACTGTTCCGAGGTTCACAATCAGCTTTATTTCCTGAAGGAAGGTGGGCAGATATTGCCTTGATGTCCAGGCAACAAGAATGAGCATCATAACGATCAGGCTGATTAAAAGCCAGTCATTGAAAAAGTAGAGACAAGCCATACCTACCAACAAACATATAATAAGGATGAAGATATTGTAGGCAGCACTGAACAACTTCCCAAACGCTGGACTCAGCTGGGTAAACACATTGAATCTTAATATCCACTTTCTTAATCTATTGAGCAACCACCACAGTCCACAGAAAGTGGCGATGGTTATCAGTAAGTTTCTGCCACGATTCTTGAAGAAATCTTTAATCTGATTTTTTGCTGAGTCGATGATTGACTCATCTGAGGCGAGAATTTGATCGAGACTCTTTCTTGTTTCATTTATGTTCAGCTTAGTTAACTCAGGGTCATATTTGTTTCTCAGTAGTTCCAGCCTTGAAAGGTAAAGTGCTTCCTCCGGTTTTTTAGAGTCTTTAATCTTTGTCTGGACATTTTTGAGTTTTTTCAGGTTTTGGGATGCTTCCTCATGGAGAACCAGAGTGTTCTCTAGTTCAGTGATGCGTTTCTTCAGAGAATCTACTTTGCGAGGTTTTTCGGTCAGATCACGAATAGCCTGGAGGAGAGGGGACGTGATTTCTTCGAGTTGTTTTGTCCAGGGAGACTTTTCTTTTTTCTTTATTGAGTCATCCTGTAGCGGCAGGTTGGTGGCCAATGAATCGAAGTTCAGCTGTAGCCTGTCAACTTGTCCCTGAAGGTTGATTATTTTTTGAAGATTTTCTTTTGTTTCGGACTTCTTTCGAAGTGCTTCGATTTCACTTTCGAGAACGGTTATTTTTTTAGAAATCAAGATCAGGTGCCGCTGAGTCTCTATGTCTTCAGAAGCTGATTCCGCAAAAATTAAGGTTGGAGGCAGAAAGAAAAACGTCAGTATTAAAAAGTAAACTAATCTCGAAGGGGTAAAATGATAACTAGAGAATGATGCGGTTGGTTTCCCAAAGTTCATTGCATTCTTAGTGTTGGTTATAGTTTTAAGAACCTTCGATCTTGATATAAGTTGCCAATCCTTCCAATTTTACTGTAACAACAAGATTTTAAGGATGCCTTTCTGAACATGAAGTCGGTTCTCAGCCTGGTCAAAAACAATTGAATTTTTGCCATCCAACACTTCGGGTGTGATCTCCATTTCCCGGTGAGCTGGAAGACAATGCATTACGAGGACGTCTTTTTTGGCCGCATCGACCAGTTTCTGGTTGATCTGGTAGGGAAGCAACAGTTTCTTTTTATTTTCAGTGTCTTCTTCCTGACCCATACTCACCCAGACATCTGTATAAATGACATCTGCATTTTCTACCGCTTCAAAAGGATCTTCAATAATTTTTACCTGACCACTACCATTGATAGCGGGAATTGGTTCGGGTTGGAAATTTGATGGGCAGGCTATCGAAAGATCCATTCCCATCATAGTAGCTCCAATCATCCAGGAGTAAGCGACATTATTCCCGTCCCCCACATAAGCTATTTTTACGCCTTCTATGCGCCCAAGTTTTTCCTTGATGGTAAAAATATCTGAGAGAACCTGAACTGGGTGGTTCAAGTCTGTCAATCCATTGATTACAGGTATTGATGAATGTTCGGCAAGCGCGATTACTTCGTTATGATCGTAGGTCCTTATCAAAATTCCATTCAGGTAGCGGGAAAGTACTTGTGCAGAATCCCTAAGGGTTTCACCACGTTTCAATTGTAGTTGGTCGCCGGTCAAAAATAATGCGTGTCCGCCAAGCTCAAACATCCCGACTTCAAATGATATGCGAGTTCGTGTGGAATGCTTGTTGAAAATCATTCCCAGTGTCTGTCCTTTTAAAGGCAAATGTTCAATGCCTTTTTGGCGTTTCTTTTTCAGGTCGTCAGATTCTTCAAACAACGTGAGAATTTCTTCGCGTGTAAAGTCGTTAATGGCTAATAAATTTCTTTTCATTTTCACTTTATGCCCGGGATAGAATGTTTGTTATTTATTGTTTGTCTGGACCAGGCTGTCAGATAGTACGGTAATCAGCCCATCAATATCCTTTCGGGAAATATTTAGTGGCGGGAGAAACCGCAATACATTTGATTGGATACAGTTAATCAAAAAACCACGTTTCATACAGTCGATAACTACGTTGCCACCAGGTTTTTTGAGTTCCAGAGCGAGGAACATTCCCTTGCCACGAACTTCCTTGACCGCAGGATTATTTTTAGAGATTTCTTTTAAGCGTTGAAAAAAATATTCTCCAGTAATTTTAGCTTTTTCCAAAAAGTTTTTTCCGGTAAGAACTTTTATAGAAGCGAGGGCTGCGGCACAGGCTATAGGGTTGCCGCCAAAGGTTGCTGCATGAGTTCCAGGGACAAAAGATTTCATAACCTGATTAGTGCCTGCCAATGCTCCTATGGCAACACCCCCTCCTAAAGCTTTTGCCAGAGTCATAATATCTGGCTTAATCTTATATAGTTCGTGGGCAAACAGTTTTCCGGTACGGCCAAAGCCCGTTTGCACTTCATCAAAAATCAGGAGAATGCCATTTTCTTTGCAGAGTTTTTTCAGTCCCTTCAAATAGGAGGGGTCAGGAATGTTCACTCCTCCTTCTCCTTGTATAGGCTCTATCAAGATAGCGCAGGTTTTTTGGGTGACGGCTTTCCTGGCTGATGCCAAGTCATTAAAAGGAATATATTTGAATCCAGGCAAAAGCGGTTTGAACCCTGTGTGAAATTTCTTCTGAGCTGTAGCTGATAGTGAGCCGAGGGTGCGCCCATGAAATGAATTGTGCATCGTGATGATTTCTGTCTTCCCGGTTTGGCCCTGATCGAAAAAATACCTGCGAGCAAGTTTTATTGCTGCTTCATTGGCTTCTGTCCCACTATTGCAGAAAAAAACTTTATCGGCAAAGCTCAGAGATGTTAGTTTTTCCGCCAACCGGGATTGTGGTTCGATATGATATAAATTGGAAACGTGGATCAGCTTTTCGGCCTGTTTTTTTATAGCCGATACCACTGCTGGGTGACAATGTCCGAGATTGTCAACAGCAAGTCCGCTGACAAAATCGATGTATTGTTTTCCTGATTTGTCCCAGACTTTGGTGCCTTTTCCTTTTACCAGGACAATCGGGTAACGTCCGTAAGTGCCGGCAACGTGTTTTTCCGTAAGCTGGATAATGCTCTTGTTCATTAGCTTTTTATTATGAGAATAATTGAGGAAGAAACTGTAGCATAAAAGTTTATGGAAAAATATAAAAACCTTTTTATTAACACCTTGTTTTTCATGTTGATAGGTCTGAAAAAACTTGGAACAACAGTGTGAGGCTATGCGTATTAGGCGGGTAAATATATTTGGCGGGGTATTGCGCGGCTTCAGAAAAATTCTGGATTTTGTGTTTCCGCAAAACTGTATTTCATGCGAAGGAGATATTAAAGAAGCAGGAAATTTTCTCTGTTCAGGTTGTAGAAAGGATATAGGATTTATCCGGCAGCCGTTTTGTGTTCATTGTGGTGTTCCGGCGGACTTGTCTTATGAGTATCCTCATGAAGAGTTTTTGTGTGGTGTTTGCCGACAAAACCCTTATCAGTTTGATCAAGCAAGGAGTCTGGGTTTTTACGATACGGTTTTACGCACAGCGATTCATCATTTCAAATACCGCAGGCAGATGGGTGTGCTTCCAGAAATAGACTGTCTTTTGGAAAAATATTTTGAAGAGAACCCTGGTTTTTGCCAAGGCTTTACTGTGTCACCTGTGCCGTTGCATTTTAACAAGATGAAAGAGAGGGGGTTTGACCAGGCATTTTTAATTGCCCGGCAAGTAGCTAAGGTTTTAAAACTACCTCTTGAAGGTGGCTTGTTGCGTCGTGTAAGGGCAACGAGTGCTCAAGCAACAATGACACGAACAGAAAGAGCCAGAAATATTAAGGGAGCTTTTGAAGTAAACCGTCCTGAGCTGGTTGCAGGAAAAAATATTTTGTTGGTGGACGATGTGTTTACAACAGGGGCAACGGTAAATGAAGCCTCCAGAACTTTAAAGAAAAATGGCGTGGCGAAAGTTCATGTGTTCACGCTTGGCAGAGTGGTTGTAGGAAAAGGGTCTGGGTTATGAAGTAAAAAAATTGGTTGGCCTGTGAGCAGAAACGAGGCGGAGCAAAAAGGTTTGCCCCGCCTGAATACTTAGTGGGGCGTTACAAAATACCATGTAAGGATACTGGTGATATACCCCAGCGCAATGGTCGGAGCCCACTTTAGATGTGACATGAACGTGTAGTGTTCGCGATCAACCCCCATTACTGCAACTCCTGCGGCAGAACCAACAGAGAGCAAACTGCCTCCAACCCCAGCAGTCAAGGTGATCAATAGCCATTGGTCGAGGCCCATTTCCGGACTCATCTTGAGAACCGCATACATAACAGGGATGTTGTCAACAATTGCAGAAAGGACACCCACCATAATATTAGAAGCGGTCGGGCCTAAATTCCCATACATAGACTCACTGATCATTGCCAGATAACCAATATATTGCAATGCACCAACTGCGGTGAGAACCCCGAAAAAGAATAGCAGGGTGTCAAACTCTACCCCTTCTACTTTTGTGAATATATCAAATCGATGACGGGTTCTTCGGTCTTTAGGGATGCCCATTTTCTCGAGATGCCTTTTTTCTCCCCAACGTTTTAAATAGTAACCTTTGACCATTAATAGACCGAGTCCAAACATCATCCCAAGAAAAGGAGGCAGATGCAGGAATTGATGAAAAGAAACCGCTGTGGCAACGGTAAATATACCTAGCCCAATGATAACCTTGGCTCCTGCTTTGAGATGTACTTCTTCAGATTCAGCCTCAGGAGTTTCGTCTGGAATCCAGAAATACATAATACTTGCTGGGACGATCCAGTTGATGAAAGAAGGAAGTAGTAAATAGGAAAATTCCATAGTATGAACTTTTCCAGAAGTCCAGACCATCAGGGTTGTGATATCTCCAAAAGGGCTCCATGCGCCTCCTGCATTTGCCGCGACCACAATGTTAACAAATGCGGGAACGATGAAACGTCCGTTGCCATTGCTGACCGCCAACGCTACGGTAGACATCAAAAGTGCACTGGTCAGGTTGTCCGCAATAGGTGAAAGCATGAATGTGATTGCTCCTGTTGCCCAGAACAATTTTTTAAAACCCAGACCCTTTTTAAGCAACCACCCTTTCAATGCTCTAAAGACATTTCTTTCATCAAGAGTATTTATGTAAGTCATCGCTACTAAAAGAAAGAAAAATAGTTCGCCGATTTCAGCAATAAGTTCTTTTACATGATCGTGAGCATGACCTCCACCATGTTGAGCTTCATAGAGACCTATTAGGGCCCACATGAAACAACCGATCAATATGACCGGTTTAGATTTCCGCATATGGATTTGCTCTTCGAATATAACAAGGGTGTAGGCTAGACAAAAACAGATTAGGCACGTAAACCCGACCCAGGCATCAGTAAGACTATGCATTCTTCGGTCCTATTGAGAAAGTTGAATAGTTGGTCCAAGCGGAGTAGCTGAAATCGCCTTGACCTTGATAAGGTGAACTCAACAAACTGATTTATTTAAAGATATTGAATTGTCATGATAAGTCAACATTCTGAGAATTACAAGCATTTGTCAACTTTGACAAAAAAATGTAAAAGTGCCTGAATTATAGAATCGCTACAGGCTGTTTGGGACAAAATTTGAGTATTCTGTCTACCTTTTCCTTCAAAATAATCAAGTCGTGATTTGGCTTCAACAACTTATAAATTAAGGATTTCCCCCGTTGTTGAGAGACCAACAATAAAGTTGACTGTTTTGGATTATGTGTTAAGATTTTTAGCGGTAGGTTTTATAGGTTTTGCCCTCGATAACAATTATCAATTGATTGATTTATTGAACGGTTTGTCTGCATCTCAGTACCTTTCAGAAGGTAAAAAACTGATCGAAGAAGGGATACTGAATCTTTTGCCCGAGGAGACGGCCTATCCTGAAGTCATCCATAAAGCGATGCACTACAGTCTCCTCGCAGGTGGGAAGAGGTTACGCCCTGTTTTGGTTATGGCCGCAGCAGAGGCGGTAGGGGGAGACCGGAAAGCAGTTCTGCCATTTGCAGTAGCTGCCGAGTTGATACACACGTATACCCTGATTCACGATGATCTCCCTGCTTTAGACAATGATGACCTGCGAAGGGGGAAGCCTACAAACCATAAAGTTTTTGGTGAAGCTGTAGCGATTCTAGCAGGAGATGCTCTGCTTACTGAAGCTTTTATTCTGATGACCCGGTCGGCAGGGATGGAATCGGTTCCACCAGAGTGCATTCTTAATGCAAGTCATGAGATGGCTACAGCATTAGGGTCTAAGGGTATGATTGGTGGTCAGGTGGTTGATCTTGAGTCTGAAGGTAAGCCTATCGATGCGGAAACTCTGGAATATATTCATATCTATAAAACAGGGTTTCTGATTAGAGCTTGTATCCGGTGTGGTGGTATGCTTGGGCAGGCCACTTCCCGTCAATTGAATGCATTGTCCCGTTATGGAGCCCATATCGGGTTGGCTTTTCAGATCATTGATGACATTCTTGATATTACGGGGGATGAAAAACAACTGGGTAAGGATATAGGAAGCGACTTGACCAAAGACAAGGCAACTTATCCGGCTCTTTATGGGTTGGAAGAGTCTCGCAGGAAAGCTGAAGAGTTGGTAGAGGAAAGTTTGGTTTGTCTTGAAGAGTTTGATGATCGGGCGGATCCCCTCAGGGAAATTGCCCGATTCTTTGTGCAACGAACATTTTAATTGACTGGGACCCCTATGAGTAAGTATTTAAACCGAGTTGACAGTCCCGCAGATTTGAAAAAACTATCGATCGAAGAATTACCTCTTCTTGCTCGGGAAATCCGTGACATGTTATTGGAGTCCATTTCCGAGACCGGTGGACATCTCTCCTCAAATCTGGGCGTAGTGGAACTGACTTTGGCAATGCATTACGTCTTTGATAGTCCGAAGGATAAATTTATCTGGGATGTGGGACATCAATCTTACGTCCATAAATTGTTGACTGGAAGAAAAGACAGATTCAATACTCTTCGCCAGCATGAAGGCTTGAGCGGTTTCACTAAACGAGAAGAAAGCGAGCACGACCACTGGAATTGTGGGCACGGTGGAACTTCTATTTCAGCAGCTCTTGCATTTGCGAAAGCTCGAGACCTGAAAAACGAAGATAATGATGTTATTGCAGTCATTGGGGATGGTTCCCTAACTGCGGGAATGGCTTTTGAGGGGCTTAACCATACCGGACATATCCAAAATGATATGATCGTTGTGCTCAATGATAATGAAATGTCTATCTCGGCCAATGTTGGTGGTATGTCTGCGCATCTCAGCAAGATCATGACTGGACAGGTTATGTTGAAAATCAAGCAGGAGATTGGTCAGCTCCTCTTGGCTGTTCCTGGCATTGGTAAGGAAATCAACCGGTATGCACATAAGATAGATGAGGCTATTAAAGGTGTTTTCATACCCGGTCGTTTGTTTGAAGACCTGGGTTTTCGTTATGTTGGACCCATTGACGGCCATGATGTCAAGGCTCTGACAGAATCCTTTAGTGCTGTAAAGGATTTGGAGGGTCCTACCTTGATGCATGTTATTACCCGGAAGGGAAAAGGGTATGAGCAGGCGGAAGAAAAGGCCGATGTTTGGCACGGTGCCAAGCCTTTCAATGTTTCGACTGGGGAATTTCATAAGAAGAAGGCCAATCCGGCTTACACAAATGTGTTCGCGGATGCGCTGATTCAACTGGCGAAAGAAAATGATAAAATAGTTGGTATTACCGCAGCAATGCCGGATGGAACAGGAATCAGCAAATTTGGCAAAGTGTTTCCAGAAAGGACATTTGATGTTGGCATGGCTGAGCAGCATGGTGTTGCTTTTGCCGGAGCACTCTCGATTGAGGGTTTTCTACCAGTGGTGGCCATATACTCAACATTTTTGCAGAGGGCGTATGACCAGGTGGTTCATGATATTTGTCTGATGAATCTTCCTGTTACGTTTGCCATGGACCGTGCTGGAATAGTTGGAGAAGATGGTGCTACGCATCAAGGGTTATACGATATTGCATTTCTCCGTACATTACCAAACATAGTGGTCATGGCTCCAAAGGATGAAAACGAAATGAGACATATGCTTAAAACAGCTGTTAATCATCCTGGGCCAGCTGCCCTTAGATATCCACGTGGTCCCGGCCTGGGAATGCCGCTTGATCCTGAAATCAAGGAACTTGAGATTGGTAAGGGAGAAGTGATCAGGGATGGATCGGATATCGCTATCATTGCATATGGTAATACTGTGGCCTGGGCTCAGGCAGTGGCAGAAAAATTTGAGAAGGAAGGTGTAAGTGTTGCCGTAATTAATGCCCGGTTTGCCAAACCGGTAGATAAAGAGTTGATTGTCAAATACGCGCTTAAAGCAAGGTGCTTGATAACTACTGAGGAACATTCTTTAAAAGGTGGCTTTGGGTCTGCTGTTCTGGAAGCCCTGCAGGAAGAAGAAGTGTTTAATGTTCCTGTCAAGTGTATTGGGCTAGGTGATATGATTCTGGAACACGGTGCTCCTGCAATACAGCGTAAGCTTCTCAAGCTGGATTCGGATGGAATGTTTGAAACCATAATGTCTTTTTATGGAGCGGTTGCCGAGATGGCGGCTTCTGGAAATGGCAAAGAATGGGTGGTCGATAAACGTAAGACATCTCACTCTACAAACGGTGAAAAAGTTTCCTATTCTGGAAATGGTAAAAAAGCAGGAACAAAGGTAAAGCAACCTCTGAATGGCTAGAACTTCCTACGTTAAACGCTCCACAAGCGAGACACAAATTGAGGTCAGCCTGAATCTTGATGGTACTGGGATTCAGGATATAAAGACTCCTGTCCCTTTTTTAGACCACATGTTGTCCCAACTGGCCAGGCACGGTTATTTTGATCTGACGGTAAAAGCCCAAGGCGACACTCACATAGACTTTCACCACACAGTGGAAGATTTGGGGATCACTGTTGGACAGGCTTTTAAGGAGGCATTAGGGGACAAAAAGGGAATAAGAAGATTTGCGGAAGCCAATGTGCCCCTTAATGAAGCTTTGGCCCAATGTATTGTTGATATTAGTGGAAGGGCTTATTTTGTCTTTAATCTGGAACTTCCAAAATCCAAGCTTGGTGAGTTTGATGTCGAGCTTGTTCCAGAGTTTTTCCAGGCATTTGCTGCCAACAGCGGCATGACTTTGCATTTCAACTCATCCTATTGGAATAATCTTCACCATATAACAGAAGCTTTATTCAAATCTTTTGCCCGTGCTTTAGATTCTGCTTGCTCAATGGACTCCAGGTCAGGAGATGTTCCCTCTACCAAAGGAACTTTATAGTTGATTGCTATAATTGACTATGGAATGGGTAATCTCCGTTCCGTCCAAAAAGGTTTTGAGGCGGTGGGTGCCGAGGCAATTGTTACCAGTGATTCACGGAAAATTCTTTCAGCAAAATCTGTGGTGCTTCCGGGTGTTGGAGCATTCAGGGATTGTATGACTAATCTTGAGAAATTAAACCTCATTGATACAGTTCATCAATCTGTCAAAAGTGGAAAACCATTTCTGGGGATATGCCTCGGATTACAGCTTTTGTTTAATCAGAGTGAAGAGTTTGGTCAGGTCAATGGACTGGGCATCCTTCCTGGAAAAGTAGTTGGGTTTAAAGATGCTCAGCCCGAATCTGAAGCTGGTGAGCCATTAAAAATTCCTCACATGGGATGGAACACGGTTCATGCAGTCTCCGGTAACCCATTATTTGACTTGGTAGAAGATAATTCCTATTTTTACTTTGTGCACTCGTATTATGTTGTTCCTCAACTCCCGGAGATTGTTGCGACGACAACCCGTTATGGAATCGACTTTGTCTCTGGCATCCATCACGAAAATATCCATGCATTTCAGTTCCATCCTGAAAAAAGCCAACGGTTAGGTCTCACCCTTTTGAAAAATTTTTCCAAACTTCAACACTAACAATGTGAAGTAGGCAGTAGCTTCAACCCATTGAGCTTGGCCCAGTCGAGCAAAATATGCCTCAACCTGAAAAGCCTCTATCCTTAAAGACATCTCGTTATCTGAGTGGGATAATGTTTTCCCTTTTTACAATGTTTCTTTGGGGAGTTTTGCCAATTTTTCTCAAAATAGCCCTCCAAGGTTTTCAGGCTGGTACAATCTCCTGGTTCCGGTTTTTGTTTGCTTTTCTTGTCTTGGTTGTAATTATGCAATGGAAAATGAATCTACCACTTTCTATCCTTCGAAAACCCCCGTGGATGGGAATTCTAGGAGGGGTTTGTCTTTCAGCAAACTATTACTGGGCTTTATTAGGTATAGATTTGAGTGGACCTTCCAATATGGCGGTTTTAATACAGACTGCTTCGATTTTTTTGGTGCTGGCAGGAGTCTATGTTTTTAATGAGCGTTTGTCTATTAGGCAGGTTCTGGGAATGGTTATAGCTGGAAGTGGATTATTACTATTTTTTAATGACCAGCAAAGCCGGATTCAGGATTCAAGTGACTACTACTTCGCAGATTTTTTAATTGTCATGGCCGGTTTGATTTGGGTGGGGTACATGATCTCGCAAAAATTTCTCAGTCGAAAATATGGAGCTCAATCCTTAAATCTTTTGGTTTATGCTGTTGCGACCTTTACATTAATAGGTGGAGTTGAATGGGTAGACTTCACAAGGGCTGGACTCACTGCCTGGTTGTCATTGATATTTTGTGGAATCAACACTCTACTCGCTTATGGCGCTCTCGCTGAAGCTGTTAAATATATTCCCCTGGCATTGATAAGTGTCATTATTAGCCTTAACCCGCTTATTACTCTTTTGGGAATGAATATTCTCCCTGAAATGGGTTTTGCGGGTTTGCAGGCCGAATCGGTTGGATTGCCGGGTTACATTGGAGGAGTAGTTGCTGTCTCCGGAGTAATGCTGGTGGTCTACCGCCCCATTAGGCGTGAGGTTGACTAGCAATAGTTTCATTTAACGGGCAACAATTTGCCTCGGCTTGAAGAGTTTTTTGCTTTGCTGAGTAGCAAATCCTTTCCTTTCTTTTCATAGCAACACACCTTCTTTAGTTATAAAATAGTATTACGTTCACAGGTTGAACTCACAACCCATAGCGGACATTAACCAAGAAAATCATTTTTAAACGACCAACTTAATTATCCTTGATCATTAAACCGGTCGTTCAATTCTGCATATAAGAGCGTTAGAAAAAATATTTTTAATAAACCCTCTCGCTTAAGTAGGAGACTTCATTACTATCTAAACCAATTGGCTCAGTTAAAATATGAAGATATCCAACTTGTTGAATAATCTGAAAATCAAGAATAAGTTGCTCCTGTTGGCTGCTATTCCGACAATGATGATTCTATTGGTTGGAGGTTTTCAAATTTATAAAAGTATACAAAAAAGAAATTCGGTACAAAGAACTAATGACTTTGTTTTGATTGTCACAAGGCTTGTAGATGTGGTTGGAGAACTCCAGGCTGAGCGTGGAATAAGTATGGGGTTTGCGAAGAGCCAGGGAAAAGAGTTTGCAGATAGCTTGCCAAGCCAAAGAGTAAAAACGGACGCTGCCCTTCATTACTATCGGAATAAGGTGGGAGTTTTTGCCATCCAAAACAATTACTGGGGACTACAGCATGCTTTTAAAGATTTGAATAATAAACTGGATGGCCTTGTGAGCATAAGAAAATTGGTGGACAAGTTTGATCCAACGGACGTTTTCACCGATTTCAATGAAATAATTGAGGCGGGCCTGAACTTAATACGACTTTATAAAAATATAAGCAGCGACATTGAATTGTCACACTTGGCAGATGCTTTTTCTACGGTCCTCTTGATAAAAGAGTATGCCGGAAGGGAGAGGGGGATTGTGAATGCCATAGTTGTATCTAAGGAGCTTAGCTCAAAGAATTTGAGAAATTTCATTGATGCAATTTCCTCTCAAACAGAATTATTGAGAAATTTATCAACGTTCATTAGCGGGATCATTCGCGATCAGTTTTCAACAGAAATAACAGATGATGAAACGTTTTTGGAGTTTTTGCATGTTAGAGAAGTTATTGTTAATAAAATCAAAAAAAATGAATTGTTGAATAGTTTGCAGAATTATATTGGTTATGGCGGGTTGATCCATAACTTCAAAAACTATGTCATTCGTGGTAATGAGACAAATTTGAAATTATTTTACGAGAATTATGCTAAGGCGGATATAGCACTCAATGAGTATCTGGGGCTACAAGGTTTAAGTGCTACAGAGAAGGGGTTTTTAAAAGTGATTTCGAGTGCCATAAGAGAATATAAGTCCAATTTGTCTATTGCTGAGTCAATGAAATCGAAAGGTATTTCCGCTGAATTAATTGATGCGGCTGTTGTCATAGATGATAGGCCTTCCCTGGAGGCTATTGAGGGTTTGCGTGTTTTTGATATTGATATGGAAGCGGCAGTCTGGTGGAACCTGGCCACTAACCGGATTAAAGTATTTGATGGAAAGATAGAATCTATTAAGCAGGAGATAGTTTCGAAAGAAAAAAAATCGTTAGATTCCATCATTTCTTTTCTAAGATATTTTTCTGTTGCACTAATAATGGTGTTCTTGGTAACTGTGGTTTTGGTCGTGTTGATCATCAAGCGAGTTTCAAGTCAGGTTGTGAGTATTGCTGGAGCTATGAATAAAATGCGGGAAGACGAGAACTTCAGCGCTACTATTGATACGGATGGCAATGACGAAATCACTGCTATGACCAATGCTTTTAATAGTTTAATTCTTCAACGTCTGCAAACTGAAAATGAAATAAAGAAGGTTTCCAATTTCAATAATTTGATCTTGAATTCAGCTGGAGAAGGTATTTATGGTTTGGATTTGAGTGGAAATACTACTTTTGTAAACTCTGCAGGACTGAAAATGTTGGGATACTCACTTGAGGAGTTGATGGGAAAGCCTCAGCACGACATAATTCATCACACGCGAAAGGATGGAACTCCTTACCCTAGAAAAGAATGTCATATTTATGCTGCCTTTAAAGATGGCAAAACTCATTCGGAAACCCGAGAAGTTTTCTGGCGTAAAAATAAAACTCCTTTTCCTGTGGCATATACCAGCACCCCTTTATACCAAGGTAAAAAAATAATTGGAGCTGTTGTTATCTTTCAGGACATCTCTGACCAGGTGTTCGCTGAGGAACGATTAAAGAGGGAGACTGAAATTGTGGGTTTGTTGGAAAAAATTGGAAATGAGGTGAACAAAAACCTCCCTGTAGAGGAAGTTCTCGAATCTTCCCTCAAACAAATAATTAAACTGACGCAATGGGCGGTGGGTCATGTTTATTTGACCTCAAGAGACAACCCTGAGCTTCTAGTACCTTCCTCAGTTTGGTATATAAAAGATCCAGTTACCCATAAAGAATTCAAAGATGTTACGCAGAAAACATTTTTTGAAAGAGGGGTAGGTTTACCTGGTCGAGTGTTGGAGAGTAAAAATGTTGAATGGATTTCTGATGTGCGGGTGGATAATAACTTCCCAAGAAATAAGCTCGCAAAAAATATTTTTGTTAAGGGAGGGTTTGCATTTCCTATTTTAACTCAAAGCGAAGTTGCCGGAGTATTGGAATTCTTTTCTGAAGAAGTATTTTCTCCAGAAACAGTAGAGCAGGACCGCGAATTTCTGGATGCTGTAGCGCAAATAGGAGTTCAACTGGGAAGAGTTCTTGAGAGAGAGAGGGCTGGAGAAAAAATGCTAAAAGCAAAATCAGAAGCGGAAGAAGCTAAAGAAGAGGCTGAAAATGCTAACAAAGCAAAATCTTTGTTCCTTGCTAATATGAGCCACGAAATTCGTACACCCATGAATGCTATTCTTGGTTTTTCTCAGCTACTACTTAGAAAAAAAGATTTGGATGAAGATACCAAAGATTCCCTTAGAACTATTGATACCAGTGGAAAGAATCTTCTGGCTCTGATAAACGATATTCTGGATATATCCAAAATAGAGGCGGGAAAAATACAGCTGAATATTTCTGGCTTCGACATCAAGGGCTTGGTAGACCATATTTCAAATATGTTCCAGCTCCGGTGCCAACAAAAAGGTTTAGAGTGGAAAGTTACAGCGATTTCCAGCCCGACTCTGGTTCAAGGTGATGAGATGAAGATACAGCAGATTCTGATTAACCTGCTTGGAAATGCTGTGAAGTTCACCGAGTCGGGGCGGGTTGAGTTTGTCGTAACCCCTATGAATAACGATCAATATAAGTTTGATGTGATTGATACTGGAAATGGTATTCCTCCTGAAGCTCAGGATAAAATCTTCGATACCTTTCATCAGGATAAAGAAGGACTAGATAAAGGGGGTACTGGACTTGGATTAGCAATTTCCAAAAGACAATTGGAACTCATGGGCTCTGATCTGTACTTAGACTCAGAAATCAATCAGGGCACTCATTTTTACTTTTCTCTGACTCTTCCATCAGCAGAAAATGTTGTAGAAAATCGTAGAGGAAAATATCGAAACATCCTGGGTTTATCTCCCGAAACCAAAGTCAAAGCATTAATCGTTGATGACATAAAAAATAATCAAGACATTCTTTTTAAACTGTTATCCGGTATTGGTGTTGAAACTATAATCGCCGAAAATGGTAAAGATGGAATAGATAAGGCAAGAGAATATCTTCCTGATATTATTTTTATGGATATTCGTATGCCAGTAATGAGTGGCGAGGAAGCAATAAAAATAATCAGGAACGAATTTGGTAAAGATCTAATTAAAGTTATAGCTGTCACGGCGGATGTTATTGGCAATCGTCTTGATTATTATTTGTCCATTGGGTTTAATGGGTTCATTTCAAAACCTTATAGCGCAGAGCAAATATATCAATCTCTCAACGAATTGTTAGGTGTTGAGTTTATTTATGATGATGGGATTTTTCAAGAAGGGACTCCATCAATAGAAGAGTTGGAGCTATCTCAATTCTCCATACCAGAAGATCTCTATACCAAACTTATGGATTCTGTTGAAATATGCAACTTAACGGGAATCGATAAAGCCTTGGAAGAGTTAGGGAAAAACAGCGAAGTCTCTGAGCGTTTTGTCGAACATTTGAGGCGATTGTTAGGAAAATTGGATATAGATGGGATAAGGAAAGTGTTGGAAAATGTATCTAAAACAGAGGCCTGAACCATTACTTCGTGTTTTTAAACAATTAGAGGATGTTATATAAGGTGGGGGATGGAGAAGGATCAAGGGATAATGAAAGTGGAGAGTTGTATCCTGTTATCTGAATGTGTGCCAAAAAAGTTAAATTACTTTCTGTTAAATTTTCCTCAGACGAATGCTCGTTTTTTGCTGTCTTCAGATATGAGCCTGCAATTTTTGATAAATAAAATATTACGATATTAATTCCTCCCAGCGAGTAGTTCTGTTGTTGTTGATCGGGTCCAATATCACGCCGGTCGAGTAGCAGTGACAACCCCAGTAGGTGTGGCATCGATTCGAAAATGGCGAATGTCAGAAGCTCCAGTTCCCTTAAGCCATTCTATTTTTTCCTGGACGGGGTGTGCTCTTCCTCCTTCGGTCAACATACCAATATTAAGGCTGAACAATGTATCTTTCAGCGGTCCAATCTGGTTTTCATCGGTACAGAAACCATGGATAACAATTCGACCACCCGGTTTGACAGCTTGTACTGCTTTAGTGACTAAAGTACGGCTCATGTCCGCATCATACATGTGCAGGATATTTGCCATGAGTACCAGATCGTATTGGCTGTTACCTAGGTCATCTTTATGAAAATCACCTGCCTTGGTACTAACTCGATCTTGTAAGCCGTATGTTTCTATATAATTTTTTGCAACTTCCAGAACTGGTGCGATATCAAATACTGTTGCTTTAAGATGGCTGTGCAGTTTACACCACTCAAGTGAATAGGTTCCTGGTCCTCCACCTATATCTAGCATTGTGTTTGCATCTCCAATGGGAATTTCACGGGCAATCATCCAGGTAGCTTTGAGTGCTTTGTCATGCATGGCATCTGTGAAAGCCCTCATTTTATGAGGATCACCTCCTAGCATTTCCATAATACTTTTTATTAAAATCCCGGATTTTATAAAAGTGGAAAGCTGTCCCCAAACTGGATAAAGGTCAGCTGAAAGCTGGATCCATTGCTGAAGAGAATGACTGCCGCCTGTTGTAAGATATTCGTGAGCGGATTCTGGCAGATGGTAGTTTTGATTATTTTTGGAAGTAATTTCTAATGAAGTCAGGGCATTCAGCAGGCGTTCGGTGGCTTCTGGATCCAGGTTTAAAGCATTTGCGACCTGCTCGGCTGTTACAGGTTTAGTGAGCTGATCGAACAGCTTCAATTCGTTAGCCGCCATAACTACACATGCAGGTTCATAACCATTCAGAATTTTACCAATCAATTTGTCCATTTCCATTACAAATACCTTTCTATTCCTTACCGGTTTCTAGTTTTCATGGCCCGGTCAATTTCTCGATCAGATTCGCGTTTCTTGATGGAGGCGCGTTTATCGTAAAGCTTTTTTGCTTTAGCGATACCTAAATCCACCTTTGCTTTCCCGTTTTTAAAATAAACTTTAAGAGGAACCAGGGTGCATCCTTTTTCCTGTGTTTTTCCGATGAGTTTATTAATTTCCTTTTTATGCAACAGTAGTTTGCGCTTTCGCATTGGATGGTGGTTGAACTGTGTGGCTGGCGTATAGGCATCAATATGGAAATTGAGCAACCAGGCTTCTTCGCCATCAATCAGGGCGTAACTGTCTACAAGATTGGCTTTGCCATTTCTTAGTGACTTGACCTCAGTACCTTTCAACACAATTCCGGCCTCCATTGAGTCTTCAATGGAATAGTCGTGTCGAGCCTTTTTGTTTTGACAAATAATTTTGATGTTGTTCACGATAAATAACCGCAGGTTCTTCTAAGGTGCCATCGACACAAATGGTCTAGTTGGCCTTCAATGTTACGGATTGTCCAATTCGGGCTTTCAATTTTTTCCTGGCGTTGTCTTCCCGATAGAAGATTTCCAGATGATTCCAGCTATTAATGATAGCTCCTGGCTGTCCTGATTTCATCTGGTAATAGCCGGTTACGAGTCCATCGATACAATGTTTCCCTATATGTACTTTTATTGTATCGGAAGCATTAAAAGTTTCGTGGATTATATCTGAAGAAAAACTGGTAGTGAGGTTGCCAAAGTGGTCTATATGAATAATCTCTCCGTAAAGTGTTGTTCCCTTCAATTTGGGTTGTGAAAGCTCACGGCGTATGGGTTTTAATACTCTGGGCCCAACTTTGGAATGCTGGACTCCACTGGCAATCCATCCCGCGCAGGGAGCAAATACATCACGCCCATGAAATGTATTGGAAACATTTTTAAGAAAGTATTTTTTGTTGGTGATTTCGTAGGCTCTGCTTTCACGGAAGAGAACTGGGGTGAGTACTCCATTATCAGGGCCGACAAAAGTCTGGAATTTGGACTGAACTACCATGGCTCTTCTAATCACAGGGCCTGGGCCACCTAATTTTTTTTCAGATGTTTTTCCAGTTCTCTTTTCTTTATTCGTAAAATTACCCCCTACGCCCGGGTCAACGACAACAACGTGAACAGTTTTTCTGGGAAACCAGGGGTAAGCGGCGTTGAGAATCAAAGCCGCCTGTGTAATATTCTGTGGTTCAATATTATGAGTTATATCAATAATCTGGGCATCTGGCACAATATTTAAAATGACCCCTTTCATGATACCGACAAAAGGATCATCAAGGCCAAAATCGGTGGTAAGTGTGATTACTGGACGCATCCTGTGACCTGATTTTGAGAAACACTCTTTAGGGTGACCGGCACTAATTTGTTCTTTAAGGAATCACTTCCTTCCACAATAACCGGAATATAATTGCCAGTATGTCCTTTGAGCCACCCGGATTTTGTATCACGTTGATTTTCAATCAGGACAGTTTCCCGTTGGCCTAATAAATTCTCACTTAACATCAGAGATTTTTGATTGACTAATTGGGTCAGAACCTGGTTTCTGTGTTTTTTTATATTTCCGGGAACATTGTCTTTGAGCTGGTGAGCTTCTGTTCCTCGGCGTGGTGAATATGAAAAAACATGTAGATAGGAAAACGGTAAATGATCTATAAGGCTGCGGGTATTCTCAAATGCTTCTTCAGTTTCACCAGGGAAGCCAACGATAACATCTGCCCCTAGCCCCAGCCCTGGAATAACGTTGAGTGCGCGTTGGGCGACTTCGAGGTACTGTTCCCTGTTATAATTTCTACGCATAGACTTTAAGATTCTATCGTCTCCGCTTTGCAGGGGAATATGTAGGTGTGAACATAGTTTTTCGGATTCAGCAATCAGTCGCATGAGGTCGTTGTCTATTTCCATAGGATTGATAGAACTCAACCGGACTCGAAAATCTTCCGGAATTTCAACGATTTCTTGAACCAGGGAAGAAAATGTTTCTTTCCTGTCCATACCCCAGGTACCTAAATTAATTCCAGTAAGGGTGATCTCCTTAAAGCCTGCGTTGATCGCCTGATGAATGTTGGATATGATATTTTCTCTTGAATCACTAATAGATTTGCCTCGGGCTTTAACAACGGTACAGAATGAACATTTTTCATCACAACCTGTTTGGATTTTAATGAAAGCTTTGGTCATGCCTTGAAAATTCTTTACCGGAATGGTTCTAAATATCCGATTTTTGTGAATGTCAGACATGATAATTTCTGTGTCCGTACTTTTAAACCAAGGCAGGCTTGGGTTTAACAGCTTGTATTTTATAAGGTTAGCGATTTCCAACTTATCTGCATTGCCCAGGACGATATCTAGTCCGTCTAATTTGGAAGCTTCTTGAGGGTTCAACTGCGCATAGCATCCAGTAAATACCACTAGTGCGTCAGGATTGATTGCCAGGGATTTTTTAACTGCAAGACGGGAACTATAATCACTCCGTTGTGTCACTGTGCAGGTATTGATTACATAGGCATCGGCTTTTTCTTTACCCGTGACGATAGAGAAACCTTCCTGTTCAAGCAGGGTCTGCATTTCCGCTGTATCGTGCTGGTTGGTCCTACAGCCTAATGTAACGCAAGCAACTTTCATAATTTGAAAACTATTAAAAAGTTCTTCTTTAAAATAAATTATCCTTCATCTTAGACCATGAATTGGAGAGGAATCAACTTGTAATTACATGGTTTTAAAAAGTCTACGAGTCCCTACTTGACCGTTAGATATGAGTTTGCTACTATCCCCGGATTCAGCCATTTGTGCCTTTGGGGAGGACATCAAAATTATTAAACTCTGGAAGAAATGAAGCCTCCTGCTATGAAGAAAACCCAAAAACAAGTCACTACATTCCTTGAGAAATGGCTGGATAAATCTATCCGGCAATACGTTAGCGCAATGGATGAAAAAAATAATGGTCATCTGCATGAATTGATCATGGGGGGTATTGAAAAACCGCTGGTTGAAATCGTTTTGAAGGAAACGGGCGGCAACCAGACTCAGGCGGCGAATATTCTGGGGATTAACCGCAATACTTTAAGGAAAAAGATCTCAGAATATAAAATTAAATGCAACAACAAGACCTAGCGGTCATTATATTAGCGGCGGGTAAAGGGACCCGCATGAAATCTTCTCTTGCCAAAGTTCTTCTCCCTGTTGCGGGCCACCCACTTCTTCACTATGTACTTGATCTTTCTTCAAAATTAAATCCTGCTCGTACTATTGTAGTGATAGGTCATCAAGCAGAACAAGTGCAGGATATTTTTGCCGATAGGGGCGTTGAGTTCGTGGTTCAGCATGAACAGTTAGGTACTGGCCATGCTGCGCAACAGGCTAAAGAGAAGCTGGAAAACTTCGAAGGTCATGTTTTGGTGCTGTGTGGAGATATGCCTTTGATCCGTGTAAGTACCTTAAAATATATGATTACTGAGCATAAGGAGAGCGGAGCTAAATGCACGGTGTTAACTCTTAAAAGTAGCGGGCAACATGACTTTGGCAGGATCATTCGTGATGACAAAGGTTCGATAGAAAGAATCGTTGAATTTAAAGACGCTACGGTTGCAGAGAAAAAAGTTGACGAATTTAACTCCGGGGTATATTGTTTTGATAATGAATTGTTTTTTAAGGCCTTAGGGTATATTGATGCGGATAATGCTCAGGCAGAATACTATTTAACCGATACGATAGAATACCTGGTGCAAGAGGGGTATCTTGTTCAGGCAACTGAGACACATGATACGAACGAGATACTGGGAATTAATTCTCCGCATGATTTGAACCGGGCGGAACAGCTGTTGATGAATCGTCAACAGCCTTAGTAACTAACTTAATCCTTCCTAAATCAGGATCTTCTCAAATGAAAGCCATAATCCTTGCCGCAGGTGAAGGTGCCCATCTCAGTCCATTTTCAGAAACCCGCCCTATTTCAATGGTTGGTGTTGCAGGGCGTACTTTAATGAATAATACATTTGATTTGCTTAAAAGTGCGGGAATCAACGATATCTTTGTTGTGGCAGGACATAAAAAAGAAAAGGTGTTGGAGCAACTTCAAGAACTGAACAACAATGGATTGAATTTGCATCACGTGGAGCAAAAACGAAAACTCGGAATCGGGAATGCGGTACAGCAGGTTAAAAACAAAATCCTACCGGGAGAATATTTCTTGCTGGCATATGGAGATATTCTAACAGCGGAAAATATTTTCAGTAAAACTTTGCAGTCTTTTCATTCTTTCAAATGCCCGATTGCCTCTATATGTCTGCCTCCCTCCAACCAGATGTTTGGTAATGTTTTCCTGAATGCCCGTATGGAGATCACAAAAATTATTGAGAAACCTAAAGGCAATAACCTTGGGAATTATGTTCTGTCCGGGGTTTTTATTTTACCAGCTTCTTTTTTCAGCTTGCTCGAATCTTCAGGAAACTCTATGGAGAAGGCATTGAAGAAAGTGGTGGAAGGGGATGGCCTTCGTGCTTCAATGTGGGAGGATGACTGGCTGGATGTGGTTTATCCATGGGAAATTTTGATGGCGAACAGGATGATCATGGACTCATGGCAAGAATCCTCGATCGCTAAGACAGCAACGCTGGAAGCCAATGTGACCCTTCAGGGGATTGTTCGTGTTGAGGCTGGGGCGATTGTTAAATCTGGAGCTGTACTAGAGGGGCCCTGTTGTATAGGGGAAGGAAGCTATATCGGTAATAACTCTCTTATCAGGAGTTATACGTCAGTTTCAAAAAACTGTTCAGTGGGAAGCGGTGTGGAATTAAAAAACTGTGTGGTGATGGGTAATACACAAATAGGCAGACTTTCTTTTGTAGGAGATAGTGTGTTGGGTGAAAATGTGGATATGGGTGCAGGATGCATGACTGTGAACCGTAACGTGGACTGGAAGCCGATTTCTGTGAAAAATGGGAAAAGATCTATAGTTACAGGAATGAAAAAACTGGGTGCTTTTTTAGGCGATGGAGTTGTTGTTGGAGCCGGAAACACTCTTAAACCAGGAACAGTGATTGCGTCTGGAAAAATGATTCCCGCTTGTTACTCTGTAAAATAAAAATAACAGGACGATTATGTGTGGCATCAGTGGTGCTGTTGGGTTAAAAAATATTTCCGATCTTCTTTTCGAGGGTATCAGGAACCTTGAATACAGGGGTTATGACTCTTGTGGTGTTGCTCTGATGAACAAGACAGGTCTCCTTATCAAAAAAGATATTGGAGGTGTGGAAGAGTTTTATCGCAAACACAATGTTCTGCAACATAAAAGTAAGATAGGTATTGCCCATACTCGCTGGGCCACTCATGGAAAAGTGACTCAGGAAAATACCCACCCCTTTACATCTCGCAATAATAATTTTGCAGTAGTCCATAACGGTATCATTTCAAATTATCGACCTTTGAAAGATCAACTGCAAAAAGAGGGCTTCAAGTTTTCCTCCGAAACGGATACTGAAATCCTGGCGCACCTTCTAGAAAAGTTTTATAAGCGTAGTCGCAATGTCGAAAAGGCTTTTGTGAAAATGCTTAATGTCATTGAGGGAACCTATGCGATAGCGTTTATTTCATCCTACCTTCCCGAACAGATTTTTTGCGCTAAAAAGGAATCTCCCTTAATGCTGGGGATTGGTGATGAGATTAAATTTATTGGTTCCGACTTTAATGCTTTTATCGACCACACCAAAAATGCAGTGATTCTTGATGATGGGGAATATGCGATTCTTTCCCGGGACACATATGTTGTGAAAGATCTTTTGGGTAAAGAAGAAATCACTAAACCCATTACTAAAATTGAATGGGACAGCGAAACATCGAAAAAAGGTGGTTATCCTCATTACATGCTCAAGGAAATTTATGAACAACCTCAAACTATTTCAAATGCCCTGGATTTAGAGGCCTCAGGGTTGGATGAGGTTGTTAAATTGTTTGAAAAATCAAAATGCTCGTATTTACTTGGAGTGGGAACAACCTTTTATGTTGCGAAATATGCCAAATATGTTTTTTCGCAATTAGCGCAAGAATTTTTTCCTTCTATTAGTTCTGATGAATTTATGTCGCTAGCTAATTTGAATAAAAAATCTCTGATTTTTTCAGTCTCACAGTCTGGTGAAACCTTTGACACTTTATCTGCATTGAAGTACGCCAAATCCAAGGGGGCCAGCACAGCGGCGGTTGTTAATGTTATGGGTTCATCTATTGCCCGGCTGGTTGATAAAGTTATATTGCAAGGGTCAGGTCCTGAAATCTGCGTGATTAGTACCAAAGCGGCATTATCTCAGATGGTTGTGCTTACTTTACTGGCCATGAAGCTTTCTTTGAAAAAGAAGATTATCTCAAGAAAGATTTATGAAATGCATTTGCGGTCTTTGCGGGAACTGCCGGAAATAATTCAGGGAATACTAAATGAACGTTCTGGTTTCATTCATCGGCTAGCTCATAAATACTCAGGAACCCGTAACTGGCTTTATTTGGGTCGAGGAGTTTATTATCCTATTGCCTTGGAAGCAGCTTTGAAAATGAAAGAAGTTGCCTATGTTCATGCAGAAGGAATGCCAGGTGGATTTTTGAAGCATGGTACACTGGCTATGATTGATGATGATGTTTCTTCGATTGTGTTCATCCCACCCCAAGAGGACAAAGTTCTTTATGAATCCACGATGTCCTCGATAGAGGAAATTCGTGCGCGTTCAGGTTTTGTTCTGGGGATTCACTTTAATGAGCAGGGTAAAAACCCGGATTTGTATAGTGAAGAACTTATCCTTCCCAAAGTACCCCCTTTGACAGCTCCTCTCATTCAATTGGTCATTGGACAATTGTTTGCATATTTTACTGCCACATCCCTGAAACGTAATATCGATAAACCCCGGTCCCTTGCCAAATCTGTTACTGTAGGTTAAAGAATTTCCAATATTTTATTGCTATGTTTCGGAGCGGTTTGTTACATTACCCCTTTCCTTTTTAATACTCTGCTTACACGGTAGTGAGGCTTTTTATGACTGAACAAACTGCAACAGCATTATCGATAGCCGGCTCAGACTCAGGGGCTGGTGCCGGTATTCAAGCCGATCTCAAAACCTTTTCTGCTCTAGGAGTGTTTGGTAAAACAGTGGTTACCTCAATCACTTCACAGAATACCCTTGGTGTTCAGGCTGTTGATGATTTGCCTGTTGGTGTTGTAGAAAGCCAGTTGCAATCCATCTTTTCAGATAATAAATGTCAGTCTGTAAAAACAGGTATGCTGGGTAATGAACATATTGTTGAGCGGGTTGCTTCGCTGCTAAAGCGTTACAGGGTCAAAAATCTGGTTGTGGATCCTGTGATTATTTCTTCTTCAGGAAAAAAACTTCTAACTGCTGCGGGGGTAGAGATGATGAAGGAACGCTTATTGCCTCTGGCACACCTTGTGACACCAAATATCAAGGAAGCTGAAATATTGTCTGGTATCAAAATCCGTCAGTTGGCAGACAGAAAACGTGCAGCTTGGAAAATCCTTAAAACAGGTGTGCGGGCAGTTGTAATTACGGGTGGGCATCTGAAAGGAAGGCCAGAGGACCTGTTTCTGGATTATAACGGCATGGAAATTTTAAGTTCAGAGAGATTATCCCAATCTGACCCTCATGGTACTGGTTGTGTGTTTTCATCTGCGATTGCTGCGGGTTTGGCTTTAGGGAAGCAGACTTTACCTGCAATCAAATATGCAAAAGACTTTGTTGGGCGGGCTATTCTTGGGCAAGTGATTTCGGGAAATGGTAAGGCAAGTGTCGAGCCTTTATCCTCGCTATATAGGGAGGACGAAAAAGCTCAGATGCTGAAGGGATTGAAAAAAGCGATCCAGATATTTAAAGAGGAAAGAATCGGATCATTGATCCCCGAGGTTCAAACCAATATTGGTTTGGCTCTAACTGGAGCTAAACGTCATGAGGATGTTCTTGCTATCCCGGGGCGTATCATCAAAAATGGAGACGATATTTTCACAGGTGCAGAGCCTGAATTTGGCGGTTCTCGTCATGTTGCTAATATTGTTTTAACAGTCATGCGCCATGATCCTCAAAAACGTGCTGTCATGAATATCAAATACACAGATGTGCTGTTGAATGTTTGTAAACGTCTACGGTTCAGTATTGCTACCTTTGATAGGGCAGATGAACCCAGAAAAATAAGGGTGCAGGAAGGATCCTCCCTGGAGTGGGGAACCCAAAAAGCACTCACAGACTTTGGTTTGGTGCCGGATATTATTTACGATCTGGGTGGAATAAGAAAGGAAGAAATGATACGGGTTATTGCTGAAGATATTGAGTCATTGACAGATAAAATTTTGAAAATTCATCGTCTATACAAAAAAATGCGGTAGCTAAAAAATAAACCGGGTTATCAAGTTTCAACAGGTTGCAGGAGGATAAACTCACATCAAGGTTTTATCAATCATAATATCTGCTCTATCTTTCATGTTGTCCACCCACTCCTGAAACATTTGTTGGCTTTTTTCCTTTTTGATCTGTTTGGTGATTTTTTGTTCCCTCTCTTTGTCAGGTTCGCCTGCTTCTTCCTTGCCCGTTCGTTTAAACAAGTAGAAACGGTTCCTAACTTTCACGGAAGCTGTATCTCCTATTTTCATTGCCAAAGCACTTTCTTTGATTTGCTTGATGTTGCCTATCCCCGGTATTGAGTCTGCCATGCTAAAGAATGGGGTGTGCTTGACGCTTAGGTCCAGTCCCTCAACAATTTTTTCCAGATCCTTTTCCTGTTCCAATTTTTGTTCAAGCTCTTTGAACTTTGAGGAGGTTAGCTCCTCATTGACTCTTTCAGTCAGGGCTTGCTCGACAGTTTTTTTGACTTCATTTAATTCCGGAATATGGGCTTCTTTGGTGCCAGACAGTATTAAAATGAAAGATGCCTCTGGAGTATGTATGGGTTGGCTAACCCTGTTTTTTTCCAGGCTGAAGGCTGTGTTGAAGAATTGTGGTTGGGCACCTATTTCCGGAAGGTTATGTTTTTCTCTTGAGAAAAATTCACTGATTGTTGTCTGGACCTGATACTTTTCTGCAGCTGACTTAAGGTCACCATTTTTTTCAGCTTCCTGGTGTATATGTTTGGCAGTTCTTCTAACCTTTTGCCTTGCTTTGATTTTCTTCAATGATTTAATGACTTCTTCACGGACCTCTTCCAGAGGCTTGATTCGCTCTTCCTGTCGGCTATCAAGTTTGATTATGTGGTAGCCAAAAGGAGTTAATACAGGTTCACTTATTTCACCAACCTCCAGTTTATCCAAAGCGGCTTCAAAAGCAGATACCATAGTGCCTTTTGGGAATTCACCAAGGCTTCCACCCTGGGCTCCTGATCCAGGATCATCCGAATGTTTTTTTGCGATTTCTCCAAAGTCTGCACCTGCTTTAATTTTCTCAAGAAATTCTGACACTCTTGTTTTTGCTTTTTCTTCAGCTTGTTTTTGTTTTTCTTTATCTGAAGCCTCTCCCTCAATCTCTGATGGTTTGATATGTGCAAGTATATGGCTTGCGCTATACATTTTCTTTACTCTGAAGTCAGCAATTTTTGCCTGATAATAATCCTCTATATCTTCATCTCTGGGAACAATATCTTCAAGATAGGTCTTGGGTTCAATTTTTACATACTCAACCTTTATTTGTGGCGGCACTTCAAACATTTTTTTGTTTGTTTGGAAAAAATCATTGAGCTCCTGGTCAGTAAAATTTTTATCAACCTGAAAGTGGTCGTTATTAAACCGTACGTAATCTAATTTGGCTTTTTCTTCTTCATGTTTGAAAGCCTTGCGAATTTCGCTTTGCGAGACTTTCGAACTGGCTCCAAATAATTTTTCCAACTTGGTTAGTATCAGGCTTTCACGCTGACTATCCTCAAATTCTCCTGGTGTCATACGTTGAAACTGCAGGTAATTCCGGTAAGATTTTTCACTAAATTTTTTATCATTTTGAAATACTGGCAAGCCTTTGATATGAGAGACTAGCTCTGCATCACTGATTTTGAGGTTCTGTTTTTCCGCCTCCTGGAGTAACAATTTTTTCTGGATTAAAGCTTCCAGGGCTTGAGTTTTCAAATTGAGTTTTTTTATCATCTCGTCAGAAAACTGATTTCTGAATTGTTGACGGTAAAAATCGACCAGATTATTAAAAGTGCGTTCGTACTCACCCTGAAAGATTTTTTCTCCCCTAACAGTTGCTATAACTCCACCACCAGAGTTAGAGGCACCTCCCATACCCCATGAATAAAAAATAGTTCCTACAAAGGCCAAAATGATCAACCATAAGATTGCTTTGATCAGCCATGAATCAGCATGTTCTCGAATCACACTTAGCATAGATGTTTCTCTCGGTTCTTGGTTGAAGAAGGCACCTATACTATAAAACACGCAAAGGAATCGCAAGCCATTATTAATGAGTGGGTAAGAAGGTTTTTTCAGGAGGCATTGGTCTCTATGCCTTGTTGTGTTTTGTTAGTTTGATGTGCGGTGTTTATCGGGAATTATCTTGCTTTTTTTACGGCCCCTTGCTATAAAGAAACCTGAGGAAAAACAAGAGGTTACGTGAATTTGTTAAATCTGTAAAAGAGGATATGAGTGTTTAATTTTTTCTGGGATCTGTTCTCCAACGATTTGGCGATTGATTTGGGAACGGCAAATACTCTCGTTCATGTCAAGAGTCAGGGAATTGTTTTGCGGGAGCCTTCTGTGGTGGCTATAAACAGTAACACCAAAGAAGTGATGGCCGTTGGAGTGGAAGCCAAACAAATGCTGGGTCGTGCTCCGGGTAGCATTACCGCTATCCGTCCAATGAAGGATGGTGTTATCGCTCATTTTGAAGTAACGGAAAAGATGATCAGTAATTTTATCCGCAAGGTCCATAATAATCGTAAAACGTTGGTGCGTCCAAGGGTGGTCATAGCGGTTCCTTCCGGGATTACCCAGGTAGAAAAAAGGGCTGTGAGGGATTCTGCCGAATCAGCGGGAGCACGTGAAGTTTTCCTGATAGAAGAACCGATGGCGGCAGCTATTGGAGTTGACCTGCCGGTACAAGAGCCAACGGGTAATATGATCATTGATATTGGCGGTGGAACTACAGAAGTGGCAATAATTTCCATGTCCGGAATTGTTTATAGCAAATCGGTTCGTATTGCCGGAGATGAAATGGATGAAGCTATCGTAAACTATATCAAAAAGAAATATAATCTTTTGATTGGTGAGCGAACGGCTGAAGAAGTAAAAATACAGATTGGTTCTGCATATCCCTTGAAAAAAAGAATGACTATGGAAGTCAAGGGAAGAGATCTTGTTGCGGGTATTCCTAAAACTCTACTCGTCTCGGATGAAGAAGTTAGAGAAGCGCTAACCGAAACTTTCGGGACCATTGTCGAGGCAGTAAAGATTGCTCTGGAACGCACACCTCCTGAACTCGCGGCAGATATTGTCGATAAGGGGGTGGTGGTGGCTGGCGGCGGTTCGCTGATTAAAGGATTGGATATCCTTCTCAAAGAAGCAACTGGTTTGCCAATAACCCTTGCTGTTGATCCTCTTTCCGCAGTTGCATTAGGTGCGGGAAAAGTGTTGAGCGATCCTAAACTGCTGAGAAAAGTTGCCCTATAGCCGGTGCCCAGAAAGGGAAATAAAAACAGAAGAAACATAATTCTTGTCTCGGCTATTTTGCTTTTTTCCCTGGCCTTGATGACTTTGAGTGTCAAGCAGGAAAAAAGCGTACGTTTTTTAGACTCCACAGTTGGAATCATCCTTTCCCCATTCCAGAATTTTTTTACCAATATTATTGAGTCTGTCTCAGATAGCATCAATCATTATTTTTTTCTGGTCGATGTAGCCAGGGAAAATGATCAGCTAAAGCTGGATGTGCAACGTCTCATAAGTGAAAAAAACCAGCTTATTGAGCAAATTGCCAGTCTAAAGCGTCTCTCGAAGCTCATGGCTTCTGATGATTGGGATAAGAAATCTGTAGTGGCTTCGGTTATTGGGAGAGATGCTACTCAATGGTCGAAGGTTGTGGTTATTAATAAGGGGACGCAAAGCGGAATAAAGGATCACCTTGCTGTTGTTACAGATGCTGGGGTAATTGGGCAGGTTATTCATGCTGGACTCAATACCTCAAAAGTGCTTTTGATCGTCGATGGTCGTAGTGCTGTGGATGCTTTATTCCAGGATACCAGGGTTTCAGGTGTTGTAGTTGGCATGGGTGAAGATAAGTGCCAGCTAAAGTATGTTCCCAACACTGCAGAGGTCAAAGTGGGTGACCAGGTTCTATCCTCAGGGCTGGGAGGGATATTTCCAAAAGGTCTGGTAATTGGAAAAGTTTCACAGGTTTTTAGGAAGAAACAGGGACTGTTCCAGGAAATCACTTTGGTTCCCAGTTCTGACTTATCACGTTTGGAAGAGGTGCTAGTTCTTTTGCCTTAGTTTTTTTATGTATTATTTTTCTCAGGTATTGATTGCCGTCTTTTTGCTTTCTGCCCAGACTACCTGGTTGGAACTTTTCTCTTTTGGAGGTGTCACTCCGGACCTGATTCTGATATGGGTAGTCTATTGCGGAGTTCGCCATTCCAGAGCAGGAGGGATTGGAGCCGGGGTTGCACTTGGACTTGCCCAGGACAGTCTTTCCGGAGGTTTGTTGGGTGTAAACACTCTCTCTAAAGGCCTGATTGCATATTTCTTTTCCACGTTAAAGGATAAGTTTTTTGTTGAAGGAATAATACCGATCGGGATATTCCTTATTTTTTCCTCCATCTTTGATGGACTTGTGTTTTATTTCTCCATGGGGGTTATCTTAAAAGGGGAGTTAACCTCCAGCTTTTTATATCAGTTATTACCTGTATACAGTATATATAATTCATTATTGGGTCCCTTTATATTTATGGTTTTAGATAAAATGGATCATTGGGCGCAGTCGAAAGCTTCTAATCCTTATATGAGAATGATGAGATGAGTTCGTTTCGCTACGGTACTGAAACCACTGATGCGATTAAAAAGAAGGTTCGTGTCTTTGCCATTCTTGTTGTGATTTCTTTCCTTTGTCTCTGGATGCGAATCTGGTATCTGCAGATTTTAAAATGGCAGTATCTGACAGGGCTTTCAGAAAGTAATAGGGTTCGAATGGTTACCTTGCCTGCAAACAGGGGAATGATCAAGGATAGAAATGGTGAGACTCTGGTCAGTATACGTCCTGCATTCAACTTATACTTGATTCCTGAAGATGTGAGCGAACTGGATTCATCTCTGGACAAATTGTCCCAAATAATTTCTTTTGACCGTGAAAAGTTGAAAAAAGAGATGAGAAGGAGTAAGGCCTTCGAAGAAGTTTTGATTAAAGGGGATATTTCCCGGGAAGAGGTAGCTTTTGTAGAAGAGAATAATATGAGCCTGCCGGGAATACAAATCAAGGCTGAACCTTTAAGGAATTATGTGCACAACAGTTTGGCATCCCATACATTAGGCTACCTTGGTGAAATTTCAAAAGCAAGTCTTGAAAGAGATAAGGGGGCCAGTTACAGGCAAGGTGACTTTGTTGGGAAAAATGGTTTGGAAAATATTTATGAAATTACCTTGCGTGGGAAAAAGGGATACAAGGAGGTTGAAGTGGATGTTTCTGGCAGGGAGCTTAAAACATTGCGAAAATTACCTCCGCAAAGTGGAAACAACCTTGTTCTGACATTGGACGTAAGGGTTCAGCAGGAATTGGAAAAATTGATTTCAGGAACCATGGAAAAAGTTTTGAATGGTTCCGTAGTAGTAATGAAAGTGCAGACGGGTGAGATCATTGCAATTGCCAGTAATCCATCGTTTGACCCAAACATGTTTGCTGCTGGTATTTCACCTGAAAACTGGAATACTTTGGTGAATGATGAGTGGCATCCATTACAGAACAGATCTATCCATGGTCAATATCCTCCAGGGTCCACTTACAAAATCGTAACAGCAATTGCGGGGCTTGAGGAAGGGATTATTAAACCTGATACATCCATATTTTGCCCAGGACATTTTAAGTTAGGCAGAGGCAGGTATAGATGCTGGAAAAAATCCGGGCATGGTTCTGTGAACTTGCATGATGCATTAGTTCAGTCCTGTGATGTTTATTTTTATACCATTGGCCATCGCTTGGGTATAGACACGATTGCCAAATACGCAAAACGGTTTGGATTGGGTAGTCCCACCAGGCTGGGTTTAAGCCAGGAGAAAAAAGGGCTGATTCCTACAACTCGTTGGAAGTTGTTAAATAAGAAGGAGCCTTGGTTGTTAGGTGAGACCATTTCTGCATCTATCGGTCAGGGTTACAATCTGGTGACCCCTATACAGCAGGCAAGCATGATTTCGGCTGTAGCTAATGGAGGTGTTCTTCTTAAACCATATCTTGTAAAGCGTATTGAGGAACCCGAGGGGCATAGTCAAAATGAATTTTTTCCTAAAATTGTTGGTCAATTGGGAGTGGCCCCTGAAAATTTAGCGCAAATCAGGAAGGCCCTGCGTGATGTTGTTAATGGTGCGCGGGGAACGGCAAAGAGATCTCGCCTGAAAAATATTATTGTTTCCGGAAAAACCGGAACTGCTCAAGTCGTAAGGATGAAATCTAATGAGGAACTAGAGAAAGATGAGGCCATACCCGTTAAGTATAGGGATCATGCATGGTTTGTTGCTTTTGCGCCATATGAAAAACCAGAGATTGCTGTGTCCGTTATTATTGAGCATGGAGGTCATGGCGGAGCAACAGCTGTACCAATTGCCGGGGCAGTTCTAAAGAAATACTTTGAACTTTACCCACCTTCACTTTCTTCACAGCAGACCTCCCCTCAACCCTCATAACCATTGAGAAATCGGCACATTTGTCCTGCTCTTATATTGAGTGTTTTTTTTCCTTGAATATCCAGGTAAGGTTGTTTAGTTTGTTCTTCCCGACGAAAAAAATCAGGTGAAACTGTACCATGTAATTAGAGTTATGGCACTTTAGAGGTTTTTTGTTGATGGCTATTAAAACTGCTGATATTCCTTTTGTAATGGGCCAGAAAGTTACTGCTACCATACGGGGTGAAGTCTTTAGTGTTTGCATAAGGGGCTGGTTGAAAGGGCAGTATGTGATCACTGACCTGCCAAAAGTAGGTGGCGATGTATACAGGGTAGCTCCTCAAACCGGAGTACAAATTCACTTCATTAAAGATGGGTTGTTTGTCAATTTCAAGTCTTCTGCAAGCTATGCTTTGGCTCAGGCGATATCTCTTCTGGTTATTGAATATCCCCGTGCTGCCGATATGCACAATCTCAGAAAGTTTGAACGTTTTAAGGCTAATATCCCCGTAACATTTTTTTATGAAGAAGGAGAAAAGAAGTTTGAAGACTCAGGAGTGATCAGGGATATTAGTTCAGGAGGGGCGCTGATTAGCCATAGACATCAAGTGGAAAAACATCACCTTTTAAATGTGTCGGCCGAACTTCCGGCTGGCGGAAGTATAGAACTGCAAAAGGCTGAGGTTAAAAACTTAAGGAAGAACCCCAAAAGTGATACCAGCCCTTTTGTGACAGGAATTAAATGGCTGGACATTCTTCCTGAGTCAGAAGCTTCCATTTCAAGTTTTATAACTCTGAGATCCAGGGAAAAAAGAGAAGGGGTAAGATAATATTCTTATAGAATTATTTCCAGGTCTTTTTCCCGCAATCGTTTTATTCTATCTCTGAGTTCGGCGGCTTTTTCAAAGTTCAAATCTTTTGCTGCAGAGAGCATCTTTTTCTCCATTTCCACAATAAGCTCAAGAACAGGTTTCCCGGATTCATAGGCTTCCTCTTCTTCCATCACCTCCATTTCAAGTTCTGACACTTCTGTGTATTCCATAGACGTTTCAATTGCTCTTTCTATAGAGCGTGGTGTAACGTTGTTTTCCCGGTTATAATCAAGTTGTATTTTCCTTCTACGATTCATTTCTTCAATTGCAGCTTGCATAGACTGGGTAATCTGATCTGCGTAAAGGATAACTTTCCCCGAAACATTCCTTGCGGCTCGTCCAGAGGTTTGGATCAGGGATGTAGTGGATCTCAGAAACCCTTCTTTATCTGCATCTAAAATTGCAACCAATGAGACCTCGGGAATATCAAGGCCTTCCCTCAATAAATTGATACCTATTAAAGCGTCAAATTCTCCCATTCTAAGTTCCCGAATGATCTGGGTTCGTTCAAGAGTGACAATATCAGAATGCAGGTATTTTACTTTTAACCCAAGTTCTGCAAAATGTTCCGCCAGATCCTCAGAAAACCTTTTTGTCAATGTTGTTATCAAACAGCGTTGATTTTTTGCTGCCCGGGAACGGATTTGGTTGTATAAATCATCCACCTGAGTGGCTACAGGTTTGACTTCTATTTCCGGATCGACAAGCCCTGTTGGCCTTGCGATAAGTTCCACTGCCCGGTTATTGGACTTTTCCAGCTCATAAGAACTGGGAGTGGCTGAAACATAAATAACATTGTTGATATGTTTGTCGAACTCCTCGAACTTGAGAGGGCGGTTGTCAAAGGCTGATGGTAGCCTGAAACCATAACGAATCAAGGTCTCTTTTCGAGACCGATCGCCTTTGTACATACCTTGTAACTGCGGCAGGGTAACGTGGCTCTCGTCAATAATAAAGAGAGAATCTTTCGGGAAATAATCGAGCAAAGTTGGTGGAGCCTCGCCAGCAGGTCTACCCATAAGATGACGTGAATAATTTTCGATTCCCTGACAATAACCGACTTCCTTAATCATTTCCAAATCAAACATGGTTCGTTGTTCAATTCGCTGTGCTTCGATCAGCAGGTTCTGGCTTTCGAAATAGGCCACTCGTTCAATCAACTCTTTCCGGATATTTTCCATGGCCTTATTTAGAAGTTCTTTAGGAGTCGTGTAATGGCTAGCGGGATAAATGGCGATACGGTCTAACTCTCGTAGCGTTTGACGGGTGAGTGGATCGAATGAGGAAATCCGCTCAATTTCATCACCAAAAAATTCGATTCTGAGCGCTTCATTCCTTTCGTAAACCGGAAGAATTTCTAGTACGTCCCCCCTTACCCGGAATGTGCCACGTTGAAAATCTACGTCGTTCCTCTTATATTGGATTTCAACAAGTTTCTGAAGAGCCTGATCTCTCTCAAGAGTTTTCCCCTTTTCCAAAAATAGAAGCATTCCGTGGTAGGCTTCCGGTGAACCCAGTCCATAAATGCAGGATACACTTGCGACAATAATGACATCTCGGCGTTCAAACAAGGCATGGGTGGCCGAATGTCGCATTTTATCAATCTCATCATTGATGGAGGCGTCTTTTTCAATATAAGTATCAGTTTGAGCCAAATAGGCTTCAGGCTGATAATAATCGTAATAGCTGACAAAATACCCCACCGCATTGTCCGGAAAGAATGTTTTAAACTCATTGTAAAGTTGGGCTGCCAGGGTTTTATTATGGGCTAGGACCAAGGTCGGTTTTTGAACCCGTTCAATCACGTTGGCAATGGTGTAGGTTTTTCCTGAGCCTGTTACCCCCAAAAGGGTCTGGGAGCTGGGGCTGGAATCTAAACCATTTACCAATTTTTCGATAGCTTGAGGTTGGTCGCCTGCGGGCTCATAATCAGACTGGAGTTTAAAGGGTTGCATGAAAAAGACCGATTCAATACTAGAGGGGTTTATGTTAAATTAAGTGACTCATGGTTTAAAGGTTATCCTGTAGACGGAAGAAATCCTCCTCATTTTAACTCAATTAATATTTTGTTGCATAAGTCTCTAGCGGGCTGGTTTTGTCAGTTTTCTACCACTTGGGAAAGGGTATTGTGGAAAAGCAAGAAGACGTTATAAAAATTGTGCACTTTGGCGATACGGAAGTTACTTTGATGGGAACGGCCCATGTCTCACAGTTGAGTGTGGATATGGTTGAGGAACATATTAAGAATGGTGATTACGACTGTGTTGCTGTGGAACTGTGTCCTCCTCGACTTGAAAATATTACTAATCAGGCATGGTGGAAGAATCTTGATATCTATCAGGTATTTCGTAAAAAGAAAGCCGGTCTTCTTTTGATCAACCTTGCTCTGACTGCTTATCAGAAGCGTCTGGCTGAACGAATTGGAGTTGAAGCTGGCCAGGAAATGATTCGTGCTGTTGAACTGGCACATGAGAATAATGTCAGACTGGAAGTGATTGACCGCAATATATCGACCACTCTTCATCGTTTAGTCACTGAAGTTTCGTTCTGGCAAAAACTGAAAATCATTGGTGGTTTGATTGCCGGGGTGTTTGTTGGTGAAGAAATCAGCGAACAGCAGATTGAAGATCTTAAAGAGGGAGACATGCTGCATTCGGTAGTTAGTGAATTTGGCGAAGAGTTGCCTCAGATCAAAAGGGTTCTCATTGATGAGAGAGATCAATATATGGTAGGGCGCCTGGCGCAGATTGCCCGTGAATCGGAAGCACCAAAAAAAATCCTGGCATTGGTCGGTGCAGGACATTTGATAGGTATGCTACCAACCATTGAATCTCCCCCGGATGAAGAGCACCTGGCAATGCTTGATCAAAAGCCCCCTCCAAGCCGGGTCGGTTATTTTATAGGTTGGGGGATCTGTATATTTATACTGGCAATGTTTGCGGTTGGTTATTATCAGTCTCCCGAATTGGGTGAAAAACTAGTGTTGACCTGGGTTCTATTAAATGGAGGTTTTTGTGCGCTGGGAACGCTGATTGCCCTGGGTCATCCTGTCTCTATAATAACCAGTTTTTTCGCAGCTCCCTTGACTTCTTTGAACCCTACTATTGGGGCGGGAATGGTTGTGGGTTTGGTGGAGTCCTATATGCGCAAACCCAAGGTGAGTGACTTTGAAACCTTGCGAGACGATATTGCTGTTTATTCTATGTGGTGGAAGAACCGGGTTGCCAGACTGTTTTTGATTTTCTTTTTTTCGAGCATGGGTTCTCTGATAGGTACATATACTGCTGGTGCATCTATTGTTACTCAATTATTGGGCTAAAAAATGGATTTACCAAGAATTGTTGTCACTCCTCCGGCTTTTTGCAGTTCGTACGCCCTGAAAACTGAATTATCGAGTTACTTTCCTGATTCTGTATTCAACGAAAACGATAGATATCTTTCTGGTCCGGAACTGTTCAAGTTTTTAAAGGATGCTGATGCCGCCATAATAGGGAGAGATCCTGTCAATGAAGAATTAATACGTTCCCTCCCCAAGTTGAAAATGATTTCAAAGTACGGAGTAGGGATGGACAATATCGACCAGCAAGCGTTGGAACTCGCAAACATTGGTTTTAGAATGACGGCTGGTACTAACAAAAGGTCAGTGGCTGAACTCACTATCGGGTTTATGATCGGGCTCTGCCATAATATGTTATCCGTATCAGGGGAGTTAAAGAACGGAGATTGGAATCGCGATGGAGGGCAAAACCTTAGTGGAAAAACGATTGGTGTTATTGGCTGTGGAAATGTAGGGCAAGAGCTGGTACGTCTTATAGAGCCGTTTAAATGCCGTGTCCTGGTTAGAGATATAGCCGACCGTAGCGAATTTTGCCGTCAATTGGGTGTTGAGGAGGCGGGATTCGATGAACTCATTGTCGAGTCCGATATTGTAACCCTTCATGTCCCATTGACCAAAGATACCGAAAATTTTATCAATAACTCAGTGTTTCAGAAAATGAAGAGAACGGCATTTCTGATCAATACAAGTAGAGGCCGTGTGGTTCATCAGACTGACCTTCATCAGGCCCTGATATCAGGAGAAATCGCAGGAGCGGGTTTAGATGTGTTCTGGGATGAACCTCCAACAGATACTGACTTTCTTAACCTTTCCAACCTAATGGTAACTCCACATATAGGGGGAAACAGCCTCGAAGCGGTTGAGGCTATGGGTAGGGCGGCGATTCAAAACCTTGTTGAGTATTTTGACCTGAAATGAGTGAGAAAGAGTACAGCCGTGAAGATTGGCAAGGCCATTATGACTCCAATGACCTGGGCTGGGACCTGGAGCAGGTAGCTCCTCCCTTTATCAAGTTATGGCAAGAAGAAAAACTGCCTTTGGGAAAAGTATTGGTTCCGGGTTGCGGTAGAGGGCACGAGGTAGTTTTTCTTGCGGAAAATGGATTCGAAGTAACAGCGATTGATTTTTCAAAAGGAGCGGTCACCTACCTCGAAAAAACTTTGAGAGAAAGAAACCTGAATGGCCGGGTATTGTATCAGGACTTCTTTGATATGGATGGTTCCCACGATGGTTATTATGATCTGGTGCTTGAGCAGACGTTTTTTTGCGCCATCCCTCCCCGTTTAAGGAATGATTATGTCCTTAATGTCGCGCGAATGTTGAAGTCAGAAGGAACGCTGGTGGGACTGTTTTATCATACAGATCAAGAGGGAGGACCTCCTTACAACACCACTCGTGAAGATATTGAATCGTTTTTTTCAGAAAAATTCGAAATCCAACAACTCGCTAAAACACCCCTGTCAGCAGAGCAAAGAAAAGACAAGGAATGGCTGGGAATTTTAAAAAAAAGAAGTAACTCCTGAATGGTAAGCCATCATATCGAATAGCTAACTACCCTTGAAAACAATTTTGTGCTTCGACAAACTAAACACTGCATCCACAAAATATTCCAATAAAGTATTTAAATAATGAAATAATTATCCATGCTGATTCCTGCCGCCAGATATACCCAACAACTGGGTTGGGCAAGGTTGTCTATTCAACGTGTTCTTGAGGTTGGTTTATCTTGCTTGGTTTCTGACCACACATTGATGAAAACCCAGTAATTGTAAAGGTTTTGAAGGGCTATTCCGTTAAGTTAATAAAAATATTTACCTCAGGTAAGAACAAATACATACAATATTTTATTAAAGTTTTATTTCCAAAAATCACTTCTAATAAATTAAGATGCAATAAGCTACATTTGTGTTTACAAATTTTGCAAAAACTTTTCTAAACTAGAAAAAAGGAGAATCCACATTGATCTGCCTGTTGGCTTGTGGAAAACTGCTACGCAGTTTACACACAGGGTCAACAGGCTCTACCACGGCAAGGATTTATATTTAAAAATCCTTTTGCAGCTGTCTTTGCGAGGAACCAAAGGTGACGAAGCAATCCAGAAAGAAACTGGATCGCCGCATTCCCTTCGGTCATTCGCGATGACATCCGGAAGTCAGCTCAAAATCATTTTACAAACTTTGCACATGCAAATGGTAACTATCCCAATTAAGACTAGATGGCAAAACGAACTTCTGATTGATATGTAGAGAAACTAGTCTGTACATAAAAAATTATGCCAATCCATCCTTTTGTTCTAGCACTTTACCCCATTCTATTTTATTGGAACTTAAATAAGCATGAAGTGTTGTTTTCAGAAACAATGCTTCCGGCAATCGTCTCTCTTATTTTTGCTCTTGGTCTTTTCGCATTATTTCTTTCTATATTTAAAAAAGCTAACAAAGCGTCTGTCTTAACTTCAATTGTGTTGATCCTGTTTTTCTTTGATGAAGCTATTCGCATAGGAATGACTGGAAGTAAAGTTGGAAACCTAATCTTGAGTTATGACCCAAATTTATTCTTTAGCTATGGAATTTTTATAGTACTTACAGTTGTTGGATTATTGACCTTGGATAGTAGGTGGAAGGGAGCTACAGTATTTTTAAATGTAGTAGCCTTTGTTTTAATTATGTTTCCTATTCTCGAACTGCTAAACCACCATGTTGAAACGAAGGGTATCCACCTTTTTTCAGAGACAAAACCTGATACGGCTACTTATAAAAAGATCAAATATGATGGGCCTAAACCTGATATTTATTACATCATTTTGGATGGATATTTGCGTGAAGATGTTATGAAAGAATATTGGGGTTTTGATAACAGCAGTTTTACAAATTTTTTAACTAGAAATGAATTCTTTGTGGCCTCAAAAAGCCGCTCAAATTATCCAAGCACAGGGTTGTCACTGGCTTCATCCCTGAATATGAAATATATCCCGACCGATTTGAAAGTTGACACGCCACGACAGATTAATAATCTACCTTTTATAACTGCTGTTGGCAATAATGAGGTTGTAAGTTTCCTGAAGTCCATTGGTTACAAATATGTTCATCTCTCTGACGACGCTGCCGATTCCAAGATAAATGACCAGGCTGATATAGTGATAACTAACAGGAAAAACCTTAGTCTTTTTTCGCAGTATTTATTAGCTAAAACTTTTTTAAATAATTTTGATTTTGACTTTATCGATTCAGTAAAAGCAAAACGGTCTAACACTCTCTATGGATTCAAAGAGTTTGAAGAAATTCCTAAAAATCCCGAATCTACTTTTACCTTTGCACACTTTTTAATGCCGCACGGGCCTCAGTCTTTTGATAGAGACGGAGGAATTCCACTCCAAAGCGATAAGATTTCTGAAAAATATTTTGGTGAGGTTCAATATGCTAATAGGAAAATAAAAAACTTGGTGAGTCATATTTTAAAGACTTCTCAAGAACCGCCAATAATTATAATCCAGGGAGATCATGGTTATCTAGTAAAGTTGACCAATCGCCCGGATGCAAAACAGGTAAAAAAGGCTTATAGCAATTTAAATGCATATTATCTTCCCGGGGATGGTCGGGATCAGTTGTATGAAACAATTACCCCTGTTAATTCTTTCCGATTAATTTTTGATCATTATTTTGGAACTAATCTTGGTCTTTTGGAAGACAAAAGTTATTTTCCTGTCAATTATACAAAAATGAGAAAGCTGGTTTCCGTTCCCTATGAAGATTCATTAGATAACAGCCCTTCTGCCTGGGTGAGTAGTTTGGAGGAGGATGTTCTTAAAAATCCAGATTTTCCAGAAGCGCATGCAATGCTTGGGGTTTATTATGCACTTTTAGAGCGGTTTGAAGAAGCAGGGGCTTCTGTGAGTAAAGCAATTAGCCTCAACCCTGACTTGATTTGGGCGCATATAAATCTGGCCATGATTCATCTTAGTGCAGGACATATTACAGAAGCGCTTGACGCAATTAATAAAGCAAATCTTATAAACTCTGAAATGCCAGAGGTGCATAGTACCAGGGGTGAAATACATATGACTTCTGGCAATTTTCTCGAAGCAATCACAGATTTTGAGAAAGCCCTGAAAATCAATCCGAACGATGCAAAAGTTGTTAATAATATTGCTAAGTCTTATAGCTTCCTGGATGACAAAGAAAAATCAATTTCACACTTTGAGAAAGCCGTAATGATTGCTCCTACCTTCACTAATTACTATGACCTAAGCACAGCATATGCAAAGTTTGGGTTGTTTGAAAAGGCGGCTTTAAACATGAAAGCAGCTGTGGAAATCAACCCAAATATTTCAAAGGCCTATTATAAGTTAGGTAATATTTATATGAAAAATATGAATAGCCCAAATAAGGCTGTTACGTTTTATAAAAAGGCATTGACTCTGGACTCTGAGTATATTCTCGCTCATCTTGGTTTAGGGAATGCGTTTATGAAGCTTAACCAACCTAATAACGCGCTTTTAGAGTTTAAGAAAGCTGTCAAGTTAAACCCTCGTCACATCCTATCTTATGTTAATTTAGGTTATCTTCAACTCCGGTTAGGGCAAATAGAGCAGGCTAAGGCAACCTACGAAACAGCCCTTTTGAAAAAGCAGGCTAATTTAACAAGTCAACCTGAATATGCTGAAATTCATAAGAACCTGGGAATAATTTACGACTACATAAAAGAAGATACTAAAAAGGTCGCATACCATTTCCAGGAATCTTTACGAATAGCACCCAACCAGCCTAATGCACCAAAAATCAAGGAAGCTATTAAAGATATATTAAGTCAAAACTGATTTAACGATTCTGGTTTCCATGAAAAACTCACCCATCAATTTAATAAAGGTGTGGATGTAGTTTTGCAGATATTCCAAATTAATATTAAGAGGGCCGAAATGGGACTCAATTTGCTTCAAAGGTTTGGTTAGAGTATATCGTCCACACATAAAGAGAGTATCGATTCGCTAATTAATAGCCTGAGGGGTTGGGTGGTAAACCGGCTTATAGTATGATTAACCACTAGCGTGGTGGAACAATGCAATTGCTCTCTTCGGCGAGCAATGCGTTGTCTTGGCTAAATAAATTTATAAAGCTACAATCTATATTAAATCAAGTTAAAAAAATATTATTTATGAAAACCTTAAAAAAAGTTCATACAGGAATATTCCGGGATGGGGGAGCAGGTGCTTTCGCCAAGCGGAGGTTCCGCGAAAGAAGAAAAAAATTAATGGCGAAGGAAGGTCAGCTCATGGCGATCACAGGTGTTCCATATGGTCCTGCGGGAAAGACAACCTGGTCTTACGCATATACACCCACCTACCAGGAGCCGGCAATGATGTATTTGACTGGTATTAACCAGAATAATGTCATTCTGTTATTGGATCCGAACTCAAAAGTTTCGAATGAGATTTTATTCGTGGATCGTAAAGATAGAATTTTGGAGTTTTGGGAGGGGGTACGCTTTGGTGTTGGAGACGACAAGAGCGTGAAGGAGGTACGTTCGGTGACAGGTATTCAGGATGTTCGTGATATCCGCGAATTCAAGGATGTTCTGAAAGAGCGGTTCATGAAGCAGAAGAAAAAAACGATGGGAGCACTTTGGCTGGAGGGTACTAAAAATGGCAAAGCTGTTAACATTACTACTGATCATAACTTCGACTTCAAGAAAAAGCTTGAGGGATGGTTGAGGTCCTGGAAGGCCCCCAAGGGAGCCTTGAAAAATATCATGAAGAACCATTTTGAATTGCGCCTGCCGCTGGATAAATATGATATTGCCAATGCCCGCAAGGCCCAGGAAATCACCAACGGCGGTTATAAGGCTATGTTGAAAAACTTCAAAAACTTCAGTAATGAATGTCAGGTGCAAGGGTTTCTGGAAGGGCAAATGCTGATGAACACGCCGTATGGCCTCAGTTATCCGTCTATAGTTGCATCAGGTTCCAATGCAACGGTTCTCCATTACACAAAGAATGATGATGAATTCACAAAAAATGAAATGATGCTGATTGACTTTGGAGTTCGATGGATGACCATGCACGCGGATATTACCCGGACATTTCCTGTTTCCGGTCGGTTCAATCCCTTGCAAAAGATACTTTATGAAATTGTTTTAAAGGCCCAGATTGCTGTTGAGAAAAAAGCACGGGCCGGGGTGACGATGGATGAGTTGAATACCGTTTGCTGGGGTAAGATTAATGATGGGCTTGAACGTGACTTTAAAGCACTTGGAGGAAAGCTAAAACTGCAATATAAGGGGCGGCCGCACGGTGTGGGTCACCTGATGGGTGAACAGGAACACGACGGTGACCCTTTTCGAAATTATCTTCAGGAGCCGATGAGACCAGGATGGATGATCAGCAATGAGCCGGGCTTGTATGGGGAGTTTCGTATTCAGTTGAACGGAAAAAACTATGATGAAAAAATAGGAATCCGTATAGAAGACAACCTTGTGATTACAACTACCGGTTGCCTGAATCTTTCCAGTAAAATTCCTAAAACCGTCAAGCAAATTGAAAGACTGATGGCTCCTGTGTGATGTTGCACAAAAAGCCGTAGCCTTTCAAATTTCTTTTAAGGCTGAAAGAACGTCTTCAATATGGGTCTTGACTTTGACTTTGGGAAATATTTTTTGAATAACACCGTTTTTATCTATGATGAAGGTGGTTCGTACTATTCCCATAAAAGTTTTTCCGTAGAGTTTCTTTTCCTGCCAGACGCCGTATTTTTGAACCAGTTTTTTGTCAGTATCGGCCAGGAGAGTGAACGGAAGATCGTATTTTTCAATGAACTTTTGGTGTCTTTCCATTGAGTCAATGCTCACACCAAGAATGACGGTATTTTTGAATTTTTTGTGCTGGTCGCGGAAGTCACAAGCCTGTGTGGTACAGCCGGGGGTCATATCCTTGGGGTAAAAATAAAGCACGACATTTTTTTTGCCTTTGAACGAACTGAGTTTGACCTTTTTCCCGTCCTGGTCGACAGCAGTAAAGTCTGGAGCTTTTTTTCCTTCTTTCAATTCAGCCATAGTTATTCAGTTGGGTAGTTGCGCTTGAAGATCATCGATATTTTTACTGAGGCCGTTTAACTTTTCTAAAACCTTTTCTTTAGGTTGCCGGTCGGCAGCCCTGTTGAAAATCATTCTGGCATCCCCAATCAATCCCAGGATCAAGCCATGAAGTTTTGGGGTAGGTGTTTTGCCTTCTTCGCACAATGTCTCAAAAGTAACTATCAGACGTTGAAGCTTTCCATCAATCTGGAGCCCTAGTATTGATTGGTCCTTCAACGAAGAAGATTTTTCAAGATATCCCCAAAGTCCTCCTTTGCCCTGAATAACTTCCTGGCTGCCTTGCAGATCTTTAAGTCCTTCTTTACAAATACTGGCGGCAAATGTTCCTGGAGAGTGCGCCAGAAATAAAACTAACGAGAAAAAAAATATAGAAACTGAGGATGATTTCCTGTCTTTAGGTGCGTATAGATTCCTGGTCATGTGCCGCTCCCCGTTGTTTGGGTTCGTGGAGTCTTTATGAAAAAAATAAAGAGCAAGAGTTCCGAGCATTAGACAGGAACGATAAATTAAAGTCAAACTTTACTTTAAGTTTCGCCAGGGTTTGTATTTTGTCTACTGGACTAAACTCCTGAAAGACTCCAAAGCTCTCAATTTTTCAAAGGTTGGGTCTGAGGAGATGACTTTTTTCATGCCTGGATTCAATTTCATAACAATTTCAAGGTTTTTGATTCCATCGCCAAGATCCCCATTCATAACGTATGACCGTGCCAGCAATAACCGGTGAGCAATAATATGTTCATGATTGGGGTGGATGACTAACAGCCTTTCCAAGATAGAAATAGTTCGGTTATATTTTTCTTTTTTATAATTGGCTGTAGCCGTATTGAGTAGGGCAGTGAGGTTGTTAGGATCTAATCTTAAAACCATGGAATAAATTCCCAGGGCTCGTTGATACATTCCAAAATGAGCGAAGATCTCTCCCTTCCTGTTCATTGCCTCGCTGGGGTTGATGAATAAAGCATTTGGATTCAAAGGTTGCTGTTCAGTCGAGTCTATGTTTTTCGGGAATTCTTCCAGAGTAGCCTTGGCAATTCCATTTGGGTCTCCCAGGTTTTTTGCTTTTTCATAGAGCTCTTTGGCTTTTCCCAGATGACCGCGAAGGACTTCTATATCACCCAGTTCCTGATACCCTCTGCTTTTGAGCTTGTCATTGTCTTTTGTGTATTCAATAAATTTTTTAACAGATTTTTCAGCCATATCCAGACGCAAAAACATGCTATGAAGACCGACAAGAATCTCTTGAGTATTAATGTCATTCGGACTCAATCGAGCGGCTGTCTCAGCTTCAATAATACATAATCCGTATTGTTTGGACTTATAAAGAGATTTTGAGCGACTTAAATGATATTGTCCATGGACGACTTTCAACGGAAGTTTGTCAATAGCCCCTTGATATATATATTCTTTAAGCAGCTTGGCTGATCCTGCCTTGGGATGACCCCGATGGTGGTCCAGAATATGGTTGATATAAAACTCTGCATTTTCTTTGTCACTTCGTGTTGCATACAGGTAGGCAAGTTGGTAAGACGCTTCAACATTAGCTTTATCGAGTGAAAATGCATGCTTGAAAGATTTTTCAGCCTCATCGTTTTGATTCAGGTAATTAAAAACCATTCCTTGTTCATAAGGATATGTGGAGTTTTCAGGGTCCAGTTTGGCACTTTCTGCCAATTCTTTGTTCGCTTCTTTAGCTTTGCCAAGTGCCATTAAGGTTAAGGCAAACTCATAATGTGCCAATGGGTCCTGGTGATGTTGCTGAGCGGCTATGATACATGCCTTTTCAGAGACCAATCCTTTGCCAAGTTTACGGTGAATCTGGCAGAAGCTAAAGTGCAAGGCAGGGTGTTGGCGTTCCTTTTTAAACCCTGTGAGCAAAGCTTCCAAGGCTTTAAGAGGTTCATCTTTTTCATTTAGGATCACCGCTTTCAGAATTTCAGGAGTAGCTTCTTTGGGTTGATCAATTATTTTCCTGTCAAGAATTTCAATGGCCTCGTTATACTGTTTCTTTGAAACCAGGTCTCTAACTTTCTGATAGCCTGGGTCATTTCTGTCATTGGATACAGAAAGGTCCCAGTGAGCTACATCTGGAGAAGGGTAGGTTGCGTTCACAGGAGCAACCGTTGTAATGAGTAATAATGTTATAAATAGTACTTTGATTAAAGCTGTCATTGTTTAGTTTTCCGCCTTTAAAGGATGAGTTTAGTTCAAGTTCACTCGCACGGCCCGAGTGGCTTTGCGGGAGCGGGATTTTTTATTTTTGTTAAATACTTCGCCGGTATTGAAGACTACTCCTAATGCATTGTAACGACCATTCTCCTCTGCTGACCACAGGGAGCCGCTTCCATTTTTTGCAAAAATAGGATCGGTGTGTATTTTCATTTCTTTTCCCGCCTGTGAACTATTGACTTTTTCTGGTTCGTAGAGAGTTTTAAGTTCTTGGGTTGTAGGTAATTTCCAATCAACATATTGGGCAAACCCTTCTTCATTGAGCTGACGGATATAATCATGAACCTCCAACCAGTTGAGCCAGTGCCCTGAATGAAGATAGGAGTCTTGTTTCATCCACATCAACTTGGTTTTGGTGTCAGTGATTGTTCCATCACCATTATCTAAAAAGCGATTGTCATCGGATTTTACTTGATTGGCAAAAACGCTGTTGCTTAAAGTTCCCAGAATAAGGACAACTATTATTAAGGCAACATACTTTGTTGTGTTTTTGGATGAATAGTGGGTAAATTTACTCATACACCAATTTTTTCTTTTAATAATTTGTTGGCCATGCCAGGGTTGGCTTTTCCTTTACTTGCTTTCATGATTTGTCCGACAAGAAAACCGAGTACTTTCTCTTTGCCGCCACGGAGTTCTTCGACCTGGCTGGGATTGGCTTGAATGACTTCGTCTACAATTTTTTCTATGGCAGAACTGTCGGTTATTTGTTTTAGTCCTTTTTCCTCAACAATACTGTCAGCGGGTTTTTGAGTTTGATACATTTCTTCAAAAACCCCCTTGGCGATATTGCCGCTAATTGTTCCCGAATCTATCAATTTTAGCAACTCTACCAGAGCAGAGGGTGAGACAGGGCTGTCCTCGATACTCTTGCTGTCCTTTTTTAATTCTCTCAGCAAGTCTCCCATTATCCAGTTGCTGATAATTTTGGGTTTTGAAAACTGGGAAGCGCACTGCTCAAAATAATCCGCCAGAAATTTTGATGAAGTTAAAACTCCTGCGTCATACTCCGGGATTCCGTAATCTTCAATAAAGCGCTCCCGTTTTTGCTCAGGCAGCTCAGGAATTGTCTTGCTAATTTTTTCAATCCATTCTTCATTGATTTCAATGGGGACCAGGTCAGGATCAGGAAAATAACGATAATCGTGGGCTTCTTCTTTACTTCTCATGGAGAAGGTTTCTCCCTTGTCTGAGTCATATAGCCGGGTTTCCTGTTTAACACTTTCTCCCTGGTCCAGAATTTTGGTTTGCCGCTCAACCTCAAATTCAATTGCCTTTTGTACAAATTTAAAGGAATTCAGGTTTTTTAATTCTGTTCGTGTTCCAAACTCTTTTTGTCCGAAAGGACGAATAGAAACATTTGCATCACATCGCAGGCTTCCTTCTTCCATATTACAATCGCTGACTTCGGTGTACTCCAAAATTGCTTTCAACTCTGTCAGATAGGCTCGGGCTTCTTCCGGTGAACGTATGTCAGGTTCGCTGACTATTTCGCAAAGAGGGACTCCTGTGCGATTGAAGTCGACATAACTTTTTCCAGGGCTTCCCAGGTTTTCCCCATGGATCAGTTTTCCGGCATCTTCTTCCATATGAATACGGGTCAAACCTATTCTTTTTTGCTTGCCGTTGGCATTGATGTTGATGAATCCGTTTGTGCCCAAAGGATGTGCCATTTGGGAAATTTGATATCCTTTGGGAAGGTCGGGATAGAAGTAGTTTTTTCTCGCAAAACGGTTCATTGGCTCGATCGTACAATGAGTAGCAAGGCACGCTTTCATAGCTGAGTCAAGAAACTGTTTGTTTAAAACGGGGAGAACTCCTGGCATTCCCAGGCATATAGGACATGTGTTTGCGTTAGGAGGCTTGCCGAATTCAGTGGAGCAAGAACAGAATATTTTTGTTTTGGTTTTGATCTGGACGTGAACTTCCAGCCCAATGACGGTTTCGTACTTCATTTAATGATGTATACCTTAACGTATTGCAGGGTTGACGTAAGTTGAAGTTTTTCGGTGGTTCTGATTTTAATCACCTATGGAGGTTTCGTCAAGCTCTGTCCTCAAGTGGGGAACCTCCAGTGCCAAAGACTTATATTGGTATAATGCTGGAAATGTTACCTTGGTTCCAAAAGCCAATCATTACCACCGGCGGTTCGCCGGTCTAGTGGGCTGTGAAACCACCGTCTACGGGAAGAACAGTTCCTGTGATGAAAGATGACTCTTCGCTGGCAAGGAACAGGCACGCGTTTGCCACATCTTCAGGTTTTCCAAACCGGCCAATAGGGTAGTCCTTACTCCATTCCTGCATCAGCGCCTCATCTTTCATAATATCGGCGGTCATTTCAGTTTCTATCAAGCCGGGACAGATAGAGTTGGAACGAATGCCATAACTTCCATATTCAACCGCAATAGAACGGTTGAGTTGATTTAAGGCGCCCTTTGAAACATTATAAGCTGCAACCTGCGGTACTGCTATGATGCCCAGGATAGAACTTATATGAATAATACTTCCACCTTTTTGCTCCATCATCACAGGTAGCACCTTGCGTGTAAGTTGGAATACTCCCTTGATATTGATATCCATCATTTCGTCATATTCTTCATCAGAGATTTCGTGCAGGGGAGCACCTTTAAAAAGGCCTGCATTGTTGACCAGTATATCAATGCGTTGGAATTTTTTATGAGTTTCTTGAACGAGCCGCTCAAGATCGTTGCTCAGAGTCATATCCCCTTCTATAATAAGGACTCTGGAACCTAGTTCATGAGCTGTTTCTTCCAGTTTATGTTTTCTTCGGCCAAATAAAACAACATTGGCACCTTCTTTATGAAAAACTTTCGCTGAGGCTTGGCCTATGCCTGATCCACCCCCGGTGATGATGGCTGTCTTATTTGCAAGTCTCATTTCACTCCGTAATAAATAAAAATCGAATTTAAGGTATGTATAAAAAAGTCTATAATGTTATTTTTATCATCATAGTCCAAGTGTTGCAGGCTTTTCCAGTTGAATTGATTTGTTGTACAGGTGGAAATAAATCATGAAATACGCATATTATGGGTTTGGGGCTTTTATCGGGTTTGTCTGTGGCACGGGAATCAATCTTATTTTTTACTGGCTGGATCAGTCCGGTGTTAAGTTTGCCCACTACCTGATAGTGAATTTTGGGTTTTTTGGAAAATATCTGCTTGAATTAATAAACGCACTTCCCGTTATTGGAGCGGCATTAGGGATTATATTAGTCAAACTCCTTTTCGAAAGGGAACTGACTGAAGATAGCGAGGACCAGCAATAGAAAAGCCTTTGTATCTTAGCTAACTATGATTCCTCTATCCCTCGCGGCAAATTAGCCTGTAATGCAGTATCCGGTTGTTGTCTGGATTTGACCTTCAACCACATGGAATTAATGGTAGAATACAACTAAAATAATTTTTATTCAGGATTGAGAATGAGTAAAAAGTTTAATGAAAACATTCTAAAAGCCTTGGAAGCTTCCCATGAGGCTGTAAAAATTTGCAAACAGGCAATGATTGATGCCAATGATGAAAGTTGCCGAGCCATGTATTCGGCGATACAAAAGGATTGTGAAAGACATGTAGAAATGTTGAAAGGAGAAATAGAACTTCATAAAGTCCAAAAAAAATGGGATGGCTAAATGCGTATATTGATTGTTGAAGATGAAAAAAAGGTCTCCGGCTTTATTAAAAAGGGCCTTGAAGAGGAAACATACGCTGTAGATATAGCATCCGATGGGGAAGAAGGGCTGCTCCTTGGCGAGCAGAATCAGTATGACCTGATTATTCTGGACCTCATGCTTCCCAAAATTGGTGGGCTTGAAGTTTTGGCTACCCTTAGAGCCAGGAAAATAGAAACTCCAATCTTACTCCTCACGGCTAAAGACTCAGTAGAAGACAAAGTAACCGGTCTCAACCAGGGAGCGGATGATTATCTGACCAAACCTTTCGCTTTTTCGGAACTTCTGGCTAGAATTCGTGTTCTCCTTCGAAGGGGTAAAGCCGAAGTCCAGACCACATTGGAGATTGCTGACTTAACTCTTGACCTCGTCAGCCATAAAGTGAAGCGCGAAGACAAGGAAATTGAACTCACTGGAAAAGAATACAGTTTGCTTGAATATTTTTTGCGGAACCAGGGCAAGGTTCTCACAAGAACGATGATCGCAGAGCATGTCTGGGATTATAATTTTGATACGTTCACCAACGTAATAGATGTTTATGTTAACCATTTAAGAAAAAAAATCGATAAAAACTACTCCCGTAAGCTTTTGCATACCCTCCGGGGCGTTGGATACATCATGAAAGAATAGCCATGCCTTTCAAATCCATTCGGTCCAGGTTGACCGCCTGGTACATCCTATTGCTGGGCACCATCCTCATTCTATTCAGCGTTTTCCTTAATTACTTCCTCTCCAAACGTTTATATGAAAGTGTCGATAACTCTTTGACCGTTTCGGCAACGGTTGTTGCCACCTCTGCAGCGATGAAATTCAACCGCTCACCATTACCTGGGCTAGACCAGTTTTTTGAGCAGTTTATGGGAGCCGGTAACCTCAACAAGTTTTATAGAATCTATGATGGTTCCGGAAACGTTGGCTCTCGTTCCAATAATATTGATGCCTCCCAGTTTCCATTGTCGCAAACAGCTTATGCAGATGCTCTTAAAGGAAAAAACTCCTATGAAACATTTTTAGTGGATGGAAGGCATCCCATTAGAGTTATTACGATGCCAATTCTAAGGGAAAAAAAGCTGGTCAACCTTATTCAGGTGGGTACTTCCCTTGAAGCAGTGAGAGAAACTCTGCGTAACTTGAGAATATTCCTGTTTACAGCTGTTCCCTCGGTTCTTGTTTTGGCTACATTGTTTGCAAGATTTCTTGCACGGCGGGCTCTAAAACCAATTTCGAAAATCATTCAAACTGCACGGGATATTGGTCAGGGGCAAGAGTTAAGTCAACGCATTCCTGTTTTTAAAGTCAAAGATGAACTTGGCCAGTTGGCACTGACCTTTAATGAAATGATGGACAGGCTGGAAAGATCATTTGCCTTGATGTGTCAATTCAGCAGCGACGCTTCGCATGAATTGAGGACTCCGCTGACCGTGTTGAAAGGCCAAAACGAACTGATACTGAGTAAACAGCGTGATCCCAAAGAGTATCAGGAAGTGATCATCAGTAACCTGGAAGAGATTAATTATATGTCAAAGGTGCTGGAAGATTTGTTCGTACTCTCACGATCCGATGAAAACCAGATTCAACTAAATTGCAAGCCTATGGATTTGAGGGATCTGGTAGAAGAAGTTTGCAGACACGCTGAAGTGTTGGCTGAAGATAAGAATATTACCATCATCATTGCGTTTTTGGAGTCGGTAGAAATTAATGGGGATGAAGTGCGACTACGACAAATGATCTGGAACATTATGCACAATGGGATTAAATACACACAATCAGGTGGAGAACTGAAAGTTTCTTTGCTTGAGGAATCCGGTTTTGCTCTTTTGTCCATACAGGATACAGGCATAGGAATACCAGAAAAAGATTTACCGTCTATTTTTGACCGTTTTTACCGGGTAGATAAAGCCCGGTCACGGGATGAGGGAGGTAGTGGATTGGGACTCAGTATCTGCAAACATATTACTGAAGCCCATAAAGGTAATATCGAAGTAGAAAGCAAGCCGGGTGTTGGAACCCGATTCAAAATTCGAATTCCTGTCTCCAGTGATGCATGTAAGTAGCTATGACTAAGTTTGATTGGTGATGAGTAATGTTTTGTTTAGCCGAGAGAAACCATTCTTACTAAATATGGTTATTGCTAATTGGTTGCACACCTGATGGGCGGAGAGTCTCTGCTAGTATCTTTCAATATCTTTATATTGCAGGCAAACGACTTCTTGGCGCAAAGAGTCCTAGCTATCTGCCTCCACGGCTAGTGGAGTTGAAGGATGACGTTTTTGACCTGGGTGTAATTTTCCAGGGCGTGAATTCCCATTTCCCTGCCAAAGCCACTTTGTTTGTATCCTCCGAAAGGAGCTGCCGCATCGAAAATATTGTGACAGTTCACCCAAACTGTTCCAGCTTTGAGACCTTTTGCAACCTTATGTGCCTTATTGATGTCTTTAGTCCATACGCTGGCTGCCAGGCCGTAAATAGTATCGTTACCGCGGGCCACAACGGCATCTAGATCTTCAAATGGCGCGGCGACCACGACTGGGCCAAAAATTTCTTCCGCCACGATTTTCATATCCGAGTTCACGTTGTCAAAAACAGTGGGTTCAACATAGCATCCCGACTCCATTCCATTGCCCGGAGTGTTGCCGCCTGCACGGGTTTTTGCCCCCTGTTGTTCTCCGGAGCGAATATAGTTCATGACCCTTTCCTGTTGTTCACGTGAAACCAGTGGGCCCATCTCCGTATCCGAGCACATTCCAGGTCCGACTTTTATATTTTTGGCAATATCAGTAACATGACCTATCAGTTCTTCATAAATATTTTCATGAACCATAAGTCGTGAACCCGCTGCGCAGCATTGTCCGTGGTTGAAAAAAATGGCACCCGCAACTCCCTGGGCGGCCAGTTTCAGATCGGCATCGGGGAAGACAATGCTGGGTGATTTGCCTCCCAGTTCCAGTGAAACACGTTTTAAATTTCCGGCAGAGGATTTGACGATTTCATGACCTACTTCCGTGCTACCGGTAAAAGCTATCTTATCGACATCACCATGGCGGGCGAGAGCTTCACCGGCATCGCCAAATCCGGAAACGATGTTGACCACTCCATCCGGAAAACCCGCTTCGGCAAACAGGTCAGCAAGATATAAGGCCGATAAGGGTGTTTGTTCCGCAGGTTTCAAAACCACGCAATTGCCTGCCGCGAGAGAGACACCCAGTTTCCAGGCGGCCATGAGTAGAGGGAAATTCCAGGGAATGACCTGGCCCACCACACCCATTGGTTCCCGCAAAGTAAAATCAAGGAACTCAGCACTCGGTGCATAGGGAACGGTAATATCAATTGTTTCTCCATGAATCTTAGTTGCCATTCCTGCGTAATAGCGGAAATGGTCTACAGTAAGCGGTACATCTGCTGCTCGGGCAATGGCAAGGGGTTTTCCATTATCCAGAGTTTCCAGTTGCGCAAACTCTTCCGTGCGTTGTTCTATCAGGTCGGCCAGTTTCCATATCAGCTTGCCTCTTTCCGACACTGTCATTTTTCTCCAGGGACCATTTTCAAAGGCATTTCGAGCGGCTTTAACAGCCCGATCAATATCTTCCTTTTCACCTTTGGGCACACGTGTCAGGACGCTGTTGTCAGAAGGGTCCAGAACCTCAAAAGTTTCTCCACCGGCTGCATCGACCCGTTTGCCATTGATTAATAATTTTTGTGGTGAGTCTAGAAATTCTTTTACCGCAGAAAGCGGTTCGATTGCGGTGGTCATGGCTATCTCCAGTCAGACTTAAGGGGCATAAATCAAGTGAGGCTGGCCTCATTCGATTAAATGTCGGTTTTTCCCAATTATTATATTGATTTGAGGAGGAAATAAAGCTTTTTTTGAATTTAGGGGGTGAAAGGTAGAAGTATTTATTTCAAATTTTTATTGATGCGGATTATATTCTTCAAAGGTTTCTCAATCTTTGTGAGCGGGCATTATTGATCGCTGAACGAGTTTGAAAAGTTTCATTTTCGTTGTCAAAGTCGGAATTGGTTTCTACTTGCAGGCTTACATCGTTAGTCTGGCCTGGTGGAGTGAATGTTTCGCTTCTTAGAGAAGAAACTGGAGAGGAATTGCTGCTGGATGTGGTGCTGACTCCTCCGAGCCCATTATTTCTGGACTGAGTAGAACTGTTGGAATTTTCCTGGTCTTGATTTTGCCGGTTGGCTTGGCCTGGCGGTGTGAATGTTTCGCTACGGAGAGAGGAAACCGGAGAAGAATTGCTGCTGGATGTGGTGCTGACTCCTCCAAGTCCATTGAAACTTCTTCCACCTGTCTTTTGCGTTTTTATAGAATTTCCAAAGTCGACACCCCCGATTCCTGTTCTACCTGGACGTGTGTTGAAATTTTGAGCCAGAACCACTCCACCAATACCTACTGTAGGAGTGCTGGTGTTTCTAATAAAAGAACTGGTTTCAGGAGCGGATGATTTGGGTTCGGGTTTGGTTTTTGTTTTAACTTTAGTTTTGGTTTTAGGTTTAGATTCAGTCTTTATTTTTGATTGGGATTGTGGTTTTGGCTTCATGGTACGCTTTGGCTCAGTCTTCTTCACGACAGGTTTGAGCATGACCATTTTGTTCATGGTCTTCATTTTCATATTTTTAGCAGGTGGCACTTTCATTTCTTTTTTGGGGCGCATCATTTTTTTGACAGGTGGCATCTTCATGGTTTTCTGAGGAGTGGCTTTAAAAGGTTTGATATCTATAGTGCCACCTTTTGCACTTAATGTTCCGTTTGTTTCTATGTAGGAACCACCTGCAACAACTATTTTCCCACTGTTGCCCCATTCTGAAATACGGTCAGCATTTACCACAGAACCTTTTTTAAGGAGGGTGCGGTAAGAGTTTTGAGCATTGCCTTTGGCATCGCCACCTATATATGCACTTCCTTGACCAGAGTGCGCGGAGACATCGACCTGTGCCCAATTACGTAACTCAACATTTTTACCTGAAACTCTTACAACACCCCCTTTTTGTCCCATCCACTTTCCGGAAGCATCAAGTTGCCCAGATACATTCACGGTTCCCTGATTTCCTCCATCTAGAATTATGGTTCCTCCATTATTTGTTGAAAACGCTTTAGCCTGGATAACGCCATCCATATTGATGATTTGGTCAAGGGCATTTTGAGCCATTCCAACCTTCAGAGTAACGATGCCGCCATCGGCATAAATTTTTCCGCTGTTGGAAACCATGGCATCGAGTTTTTCTCCATTTACTCCGGTTGCCTTTTCAATCAGGGTCCAATCGACACCCAGGTTGATCAGTTGATCACCATATAAATCGAGGGTAAAGGTGTTGCCCGAAACGAGGCTGACTTTCCCCAGCCGTGCATTAATGACTCCAGAGTTGGAAACTCCGGGGGACACTAAAGCCACAAGTCCGCCTTCAGCAACAGTGATGTCTCCTTTATTGATGACATATCTGGATGTGCTGTTAGAAGGAAGGTTGAAGTTATATGCGCCTTTCAGAAAATCTTCATTCTTGATATCGGTGGTGGTGGCAACGAGTCCGTTCACGTCTACTCTTGAATTGGCTCCAAACAATATTCCATTCGGGTTGATCAGGAACAGTTTGCCGTTTGAAGTCAATTGTCCCAATATTTTGGAAGGTTCGTTTCCAGTGACCCGGTTCAGGGTCACGCCATTTGACGATGGCAACTTGAAATTAACCGATTCATTATTTTGAATGCTGAATGCACGCCAATCAATAATCGCCTTATCGGAACCCTGGATGATGTTAAGCTGATTGTCGGTGGGTTGCTGTATATTTACATCACCAGCTTGAATCGTGGGGTCCTGCGGCAAAGCGTAGGAAATCGAACTGGAAAATAGTAAAAATGACAAAATGCAAGAAAAGAACAAATTTGCAAACGGCTTCTTTTGTTCGGCCAACTTTTTAAATTTTTCTGACATTTTAATTCTCATTGTATTATTTTTCCCCCCATTTTTTATTTTTTGGAGAAATAAATACAATTATTGTGCCAATAGTATAAAAAATATTAATTTTTATGTAATATATTGTTTTATATGAGGTTAGATAGAAGTGGAGGGAAAAGTTCGGGAATTTAAAATGTATTATATTTTTTAAATTTAAAAAAATAGTATGAAATATTGCTAATTTTTTGGCGTGGTGACAAAATTTATAGGTAGGGTTTTGGTTTTGAGTATGGAGGAGTTATTGAATCCACACAAGAGGTCTGTATACCCAGGCCTTGTCTCCTGCGGCATCTTCGATGTGAACCCAGTTGTTCTTTATTTTTAAAACTTTCATGGAGAAGTATTTATCAACAGGTGCCCATTTCACTTTGGGGTGTTCAGTGCCAGGTCCTTTTCTAAGGTTGGTTTGATTGTTTTTGATGGCCGCACACTTGTATTTCTGTGTGGTGAGGGGACCATGGACCCAGTAAATGTCACCATCCAAATCCTGCACCTGTTTCCAGTCGCCTTTGGTTTTTAAAAGTTTAAAGGGCATATACTGGAAAACCTGCCAGAGTTTTTCATGCTTCGTGCCAGGACCTTTTCTCAAATTCGCTTTTTCATTTTTGATACATAAGGCTGTTGCAGAGACTTCCCCAAGAAGTGAAAAAATTAAAACAAATATTAAAATTGATGAAGGAGTTTGAGTCATAGCAATTTGTTTAAAGAGAGTAGGTATGAAAGCAGCGAGTCTGAAGCAAAAAATGACAATGTGTTAGACTTTGTTGATGATTTAGATAGGTTTATTTTTCTTAATCTTCTCGTCTTTCTTAAGCATAACAAATTATTTGCTCTGCATCTGATTTTTCTTTTTCTCAATCTAAGAGAAAGGTTATAAATTCTATTGTTACAATTATTCACAACTCTTCAATTCTTACTGATTGTCTCGGTAATTATTTACCTGACGGCGAACATGATTTATCTGGTTCGTCTAGAACCTGTTTCCCATAAATTGGATGATCCACCGTTGGTTTCAGTTTGTGTTCCTGCCAGGGATGAAGAGCGGGGAATAGTAGCTTGTCTGGAATCTCTTTTAGATCAGGACTACCCTCGGTTTGAAGTGATCGTTGTGAATGACCATTCCACTGACCGAACCGGTGAGTTGATTCGTGAACTGGCAGGAAAAGATTCCCGTTTGATCGCGTTGGATGGAAAGGATTTACCTCAGGGCTGGCTGGGCAAACCCTTTGCCCTGCACCAGGCCTTCCAAAAGTCTAAAGGGGATGTATTGTTGTTCACCGATGCGGACCCAGTTTTTAAACCGTATGCGTTAAGCACGGCTGTTTCCACAATGAGAGACGAAGGATTGGATGCTTTGACCTTGATGCCTCAAGCGGAGTTTGGTTCCTTTTGGGAGAGGGCAGTTCAACCTGTCATTTTCGGCTTCATTGCATCCCTGACACGATTCAGGAAGGTGAACAGTCCAGACCACAAAAGCGCTATGGGGTTCGGCGCGTTCCTGATGTTCACACGTTCTGCCTATCAAGCCATCGGTGGGCATGAAGGTGGAAAAGCGGATGTGCTGGAAGATGTGTTGATTGCCAAACGACTTAAAAAAGCAGGACTGAAACTTCTTGTGGCTGATGCCAAGTGCCTGTTCTCGATCCGCATGTATTATGGTTTTAGAGAAATCTGGAATGGCTGGAGAAAGAACATGTTTCTTGCCATGAAGCGGTCTGTCTTTCGTGCGCTCTATTATATTTCCATGGTATTGATGTTTGTTCTGACTCCTTATCTGGTTTTAATATGGAATCTGGCAGAAGGGACTGGACTTCTCTGGATTGGACTCTCCCTGTTTGGCGTGACCATGGTTTTTACGGCGAAGCTTAAAACCTGTGACGAAATGGGACTGGGCCGATTGAATGCATGCCTTTTCCCAATAGGTGGTGTAGTGATGGCCGCTATCATGCTGAATTCGATGATTCAGACACTGGTTTTTTCCCGCACCGAATGGCGGGGCAGGATTTATTCGGTGGAATAATTCAACGCTTCACAATCTCTTACGATCTATGGACAATACTCCGCGATTATTTATCAAGGCAGGTCTCATTTATGGTGTATTGGGTGCTGTGCTTGGTATTACTATGGCCGTTGACCCATCGTTATCTTATCCGTTGAGGTTTATCCACATTCATTTAAACCTGCTTGGTTTCATGACTATGATGATATCAGGTGTGGCTTATCACGTGCTTCCCCGTTTCAGCGCTCGAACCTTGCCCTGGCCCGCTGGAATGAAATATCAGTTTGTTCTGCAGAATACAGGTCTGCTCGGTATGGTGATGGTGCAGGGGTTTACAGATTGGCGCAGTGGAGGAATAACCCAGGCGACCTTTATCTTTTTTGCCATCCTCGCAGGGATATCGTTTTTGATCATGTTTTATAATCTTTATTTTGTGCTTTCACCCGCAAAGGAAGAACCACTCCCAAAAAAAATTATTGGAGACATGAAAGTTGGGACTGTGTTAGACCAGTTCCCGAAAGCTCTGGATGTTTTTCTCGAGAGTGGTTTTCAGGCCTTGGCGAACCCAACAGCCCGGCAGACCTTTGCTAAAGTGATCACCATAGACAAGGCCTGCGAAAAACACGGAGTACCTGTTGAAGAATTTTTAGAAAAACTCAATAAGCAAATATTCATTGAAAAAGCAGCCCCCCACCCGGAGGGAACTCCATCTGCAGGTAAGGAAATTGAAAGGGGAAAAATGTGTGCAGCCGATACCCGGGTTGGCAGTTTGATCGTTACTTATCCCACGACTAAAAAAGTTTTTGAGGCGCATTATGGAGAAGGGTGTTTTTCCTGCCCTGGTCAGGTTTATGAAACGGTGGAACAGACTGCCAGCATGCATAATGTCAACCTTGAACTGATCCTGTCTCAAATCAATAGGGAAATTGAGAACGAGTTAAAAACATCCTGAAACTGTGACCTCTCAAAAAAATCAATTCAAAGACTACGTGATGGACCAGCTACACCGCTTAAATGGAGTGGAGTGCAAACACATGTTTGGCGGGTTCGGATTGTATTGCAACGGTACTTTTTTCGGCATCATCGCCGATGGCTGTGTCTACTTCAAAACCAATGCCTCCACTGTTGATGCTTATAAAGAAAGAGGTATGGAACCTTTTAAACCTTCCGCAAAGCAGACCTTGAAAAACTATTATGAAGTCCCGGAAGAAATTCTCGAAGACGATGAAGAGTTTTCCGAATGGGCTCGCGAAGCCCACTACGTGGGAGGAGAGGCCTGAGGATAAGAAAGGGGCGACGATTCTTCACAGCTTGTTAGACTCTGGTTTATTGGACGGGGAGCCTGCTCCCCTTGGTTTCCTGCCAGTGCTTTTCCAGTTCTTCGAGAGGAGGGTGTATTTTGGTTTTTTGTACCATTTATAGGATTCAAGGAGTCGAAACGGGTTTGCCTGTCAACTTTGAGTACAGTACATCGGGGTCGAGGTCTGCGCCATTAGGCCAGACGATGGTCCCCAGTTCGGGATGAACGGAGACTTTGGCGAATTCATCGATATTTTTTAAGGGCTCAAAAACTCCATCAAAGACAATGAGTGAGGACAAATCTAATTCTCCCTCAACGCCATCTTCAAAACGCAGGGAGATATTAAAGTCGGAAAGGTGTTGGACTTCTACAATATCTTTTAACATCTTCTTTATTATTCTAAAGGTGCTATTTTCTTCAAGGGAGCGTGCTTTTCAGCCAACTCCCAGTCTTCGATCAGTTCCTGCTGATGCAATTCTGCCCATTCATTCACCATGCTTAGTACTCTGGGTGATAATTCTCCTTCAAGCAGGGTGAGATTTTCTATATCATACAGGGCTTTTTGTTGGCCATACCTTACATGAAAATGTGCTGGGCTATGGTCGTGATAGTACATGGATATAATTATACCAAAAAAGCGGCTGATTTCTGGCATGGTCATTCCTTAAGGTTGGGTCATCGATTATTTTTCGCGGCTTGCCAATATTGTTCCAGTTCTTCGAGGGGGGTGTCTTTCAGTTCTTTACCACTTTTCGCGACTTGTTCTTCGATGTACTGGAAGCGCTGGATGAATTTGTTGTTGGTGGTACGAAGGGCTTCTTCCGCGTCGATTTTTTTGAACTTGGCGATATTGACCAGCACGAACAAAATGTCCCCTAATTCTCCTTCAATATCGGCATCTTTTCCTGAAAGCACAGCTTCTTTAAACTCGGCGACTTCTTCATCAAGCTTGTCGAAGACTGCGGTGATTTCATCCCAGTCGAATCCGTGCTTGGCGGCTTTCTTTTGAAGTTTTTGTGCGCGCAGGAGCCCGGGCAGGTGTTTTGGGATTCCATCCAACACCGATTTGCGGTTGTTTTTTTCCTTCTTTTTGATTTCTTCCCATTGATGGACCACCTGATCGGGAGTTTCTAGATTCCCATCTTTAAAAACATGCGGGTGGCGGCGCACCATTTTTTCGCTGATGGATTGCACCACATCATTGATATTGAACTCCCCCCGGTTTTCAGAAATTTTTGCGTGGAACAGAATCTGGTAGAGAAGATCTCCCAGTTCGTCTTTGATTTCTTCTGGGTTGTTTTTATCCAGAGCTTCCAGAGTTTCGTAGACTTCTTCGATCAGATAGGGTTTCAGACTTTCACGGGTCTGGACTTTGTCCCAGGGACAACCGTTTTCGCTCATGAGGGTATCGACAATCTCAGTCAGTTTTTTAAAGTCGCTCATTTTTATCAGGCCAGGAATTTTAAGATGACCGAGTCTGCGAGGAAGAGTCCTTTGCGCGACAGGGCCATGTGGTTTTGATTGAGAGTGATCAGTCCTTCGCTTATTAAAGGGTCGATCACCTTGCCGTATACTTTATTAAATGATATCTGGAAGCGGTTTTCAAAGTCTTCAATTGCTATGCCTTTAAGACGGCGGAGTCCCAGCATAATGGTTTCACCCATGGCGTGTAATGGAGTGAGCTTTTCTGTAGATTCTACCGCTGATCCTTCTGCCTTAACTTCACGGATGTAGCGGGAAGGCAGAGAGGTGTTTTTAAATCGCTCTCCATTTAAATATGAAGAAGCACCAGCGCCGAGACCGAGATAATCACCATTGTCCCAATAATTGAGGTTGTGCTTACACTCGAAACCGGGTCTTGCGTAATTTGAGATTTCATATTGGTGGTAACCTGCCAATTGCAAAGTTTCAATCGTTGTCTGGAACATTTCCAATTGAGTCTCTTCAGGGGGCAGGGGGAGAAGTCCGCGTTCATGTGATTTGAAGAAAGCGGTAGCTGGCTCAATGGTCAAACCGTAGGCGGAAATATGATCCGGTTTTTTTTTGAGAGCCTTCTGCAGATTCGACATCCATTTATCTGGCGTCTGATTGGGCAGGCTGAACATTAAATCAATAGAGAGGTTGTTGAATCCAGCCAGCCGTGCCCGGTCCATGGTGGTGTGTATTTCATCTTCATTATGTACACGCTCCAGAAGCTTTAATTCTTCATCATCAAAAGACTGCACCCCAATGCTGATACGGTTGAAACCCGAAGAACGGATCTCAGCCAGAGTCTCTTGCTTTATCGTTGCCGGGTTGGCTTCTATGGTGATCTCACAATCTGTGCTTAGATTGAAATGATTCTTAATGTTGCCGAGGATTTTTTCCAGACTTGCTGGGGGAAGAATTGTGGGGGTACCACCTCCGACAAAAACTGTGGAGATGACTTTCCCATCAAGTTGCGGAGCATAATGACCGATTTCTGACATCAGGGTTGAAACATATACTTCTTCCTCTTCCCGGTTTTCAGGGTGAGAATTGAAATCGCAGTAACCACATTTATGCAAACAATAAGGAATGTGTAGGTAGATTCCTGGATTTGACATGGTATTATTAAAAAGGTTTGAAACCGTATTGAGTCGATTTTAGCTTACAGCGTGGAACTTTTGCGAACTTTATTGATATTCAATCCTGGCTTAACCAACGGATGATCATGGCAGATTCTTTCAAGTCGGGTTATGCCAGCATTATTGGCCGGCCTAATGTGGGCAAGTCTACACTTTTGAATCGCTTGATGTCTCAAAAGGTTGCGGTCACTTCTAACCGCCCGCAGACAACCCGAAACAAGATAACTGGAGTTTTGCACCTTCCGGGTGCTCAGATCATCTTAGTAGATACACCGGGAATCCATCAATCAGACCGGACTTTGAATGAAATGATGGTGAAGGCCAGTGTCAGTACTTATTCGGATGTGGATTTACTTCTGGTTATGCTCTCTGCAGAATCAGGGTTTTGTACCGAAGATGAGTTTGTTCTGAATACTATGCAGGAGGTTAAGACTAAAAAGATTCTTGTGATCAATAAAATTGACTTGGTAAACAAACCAGTTCTTCTATCGTTAATGGATGAGATGAACCAAAAGAAGTTGTTTGAGGAAATCATACCCGTATCGGCACTGAAAGAAGACGGTTTGGAGCAGTTAAAAAGCCTGATTGTAAAATATTTGCCTGAAGGACCGGAATATTTCCCGAAAGATATGGTGACGGATTGTCCTGAGACCTTCCTTTTTGGAGAGATTATTCGTGAAAAAATTTTGAAGTTCACCCGGTTCGAAGTGCCGCACTCGGTAGCAGTTGTTGTAGAAGATATGTATGAACAGGATAACGGTGTGATTCAGATTGATGCTACGATTTATGCGGAGAAGGATTCCCAGAAAAAAATCTTAATAGGTGAGAAGGGAAACATGTTAAAAAGCATCGGGCGTCAGGCACGTCAGGAAATTGAAAAGCGTCTGGGTGCAAAAGTTTTTTTAAAACTATTTATAAAAGTGAAAGCCAACTGGAGAGACCAGAAGCGAACTATCAAGGAGTTCGGTTATACACATGATTCATTTTAAAACAGATGAAGAAATAAACACCATGAAGGAAACCTGTCGGCTTGCGGCAGAAGTTCTCCTGATGATAGAACCCTATGTAAAACCCGGAGTGACCACCGAAAGGCTGGATCAAATATGTCACGACTATATCGTGTCACATGGTGCGGTACCCTCACCCCTGAACTATAGAGGATTTCCTAAAAGTATTTGTTCTTCAGTCAATGAAGAGATTTGTCACGGCATCCCCTCAAGTCGAAAATTGAGAAATGGCGATATTGTCAACCTGGATATCACCACTTACTTTAAGGGGTTTCATGGAGATACCAGCCGTACTTTTTTTGTTGGTTCGCCACGTAAACAGGCGGCAAAGCTGGTAGAAGTCTGCAAGGAAGCCCTTCAGAAAGGTATTGAGTGTGTAAAGCCCGGTGGACGCCTGGGTGACATTGGCGCGACAATCCAGCAGTTTGCTGAAGGCCACGGCTATTCGGTGGTGAGAGAGTTTTGTGGACATGGTATTGGAAGTAATTTCCACGAAGAACCACAGATTTTGCATTATGGAAATTTTGGTGAAGGTCTGGAAATTAAAAAGGGGATGGTATTTACCATTGAACCCATGATCAATATGGGTAAGCCTGAGTTGAAGATTCTTCCCGACAAATGGACCGCTGTAACCCAGGATGGCAACCTGTCTGCACAGTTTGAACATACCATTTGTGTGACCGATACCGGAGCAGAAGTCATGACCCGTCTTGATGGTCGAACCGCGTTTTAGCTGACAGTTTATTTGCTCAATTTTTCCAAAAAAAATTATTCCCTAAGTTGATATCCTCTATCAATTAATATTTATGAGCATTTGGTGTATATGCTCCAGACCTTGATTTAAAGCGTTAATACCTTTGCCTCCAATTATCTTTTTTCACAAATGTAAAACAAATTGACATGGATTTTCATTTTTAACTATTCTTGTAACTTATTGCAAATAAAAGAGTTGACTTGTTTTTTTAGTTTGGTATTTTTGAATTAGTAGGAGCTATTTTAAACAATGGATAACTCGGAGAGACCCAATGAAAGGTGATAAAGCGGTAATCAATGCTTTGAATGATGTGCTGATGGCGGAACTGACAGCGATCAATATTTATTATATTCATTACAAGATGCAAGAAGACTGGGGTTATGACAAAATCGCGCATCATTCCAGAGAAGAATCTATGGGAGAAATGAAACATGCGGATAAAATGATTGAGCGCATTATTTTTCTGGATGGCACCCCAGACATGCAGAAATACGACAAGGTTCTTGTGGGTAATACTGTTGAGGCACAATTGAAGAACCAATATAAAATTGAACTTGCCCATGTGACCCGTCTTCGAAAGCATATCAAAACCTGTATGGACAAATCTGATTTTGGCACTAAAGAGATTCTGGATGGCATTCTTGAAGATACGGAAGAAAGTGTGGACTGGCTGGAAACCCAGTTCAACCGTATTAAAGATATTGGCATTCAGAATTATCTGTCGGAAAACATGAGCAAGGATGATAATTGAAGTCTGATTAATACCCGTTGTTGTAAGGCAAAAAATCCTGATTCAACCTGTATAGGGTTGAGTCGGGATTTTTTTATGGAGGATGAATTATTTGTTTCTGCACTCATCACATATACCCAATAACTCCATTTTATGACTCATTAAAGTAAAACCATATCGTTCGCAAATTTCCAGTTGATACCTTTCGATAAGAGGGTGCTCAAACTCGATGGTTTTTTCGCAATGTGTGCAGATCAGATGGTCATGATGCCCAACATGCAATATGCGTTCATAGGTTTTTTTTCCGCTCTTGAAAGAATGACTTTCTACCAACCCACAGTCGACCAAAAGTTTTAGAGTCCGGTATAAGGTTGAGATTCCTATAGATGGGTCGCGTTCCCGAATTTTTTCATGCAGGAACTCGATAGTAATATGCCCTTCACAAGATAAAAATACCTCCAGTATCATTTTTCTTTGCGGAGTCCAGTTCAATTTCTGCTGCTGAAGAAAATCCTTGAAAATATCGAATTCGTCAAACATTATTCATTTTATGAGAAAGATTATCATTATCATTTTTCAACTGAGAAACTATAATAAATTAGAAAAAAACACAACCCCTTTATGGGGTGACAGGGTAAAGTATTGTAAATTAAAGGGTTTTATGCTTAAAAAAAATATTCTTTATTTGTTGACAGACAGGTCGATATATACTATATTGATAACAGTTATCAATTTCGATGAGGCTTCAATGCGAGAAAAAAATGTAAAAATTTGCAAGGGACCCGGATGCAAAGCATGGTCCTCTGATCGCATCGCCCGCGAGTTGAGGGAGATAGGTGAGGCTTTGAACATTGACGATGTCAAGGTTTGCCGTGTCCCTTGTATGAATGCCTGTGGTGGAGGGGCTTCCATTCGCGTTGGTTCAAAATCCAAAGTTGTAAAATTAAGGAATGCTGATGAGGCTCTGACCGTATTGGATATCAACGATGCGGTAGTTGTTGCCTGTTAAAAGGGGGCTAAAAAAATTTGCCCTTTTTTAAATTGAGAATGGTTATCAATAAATATATAACAGCTTTTACTTTAAAGCTTTAATTGGGAGACTTGATCATGAGTGTCGCGATAGTTGGTGGATTAGATCGGTTACGTAGATCTTATGAAAAGAAGTGCCGGGATATGGGTTATCAAGGTAAAGTATTCAGTAAGAGAATCCCCAAGCTAGCCAACAGAATGACGGGTGTTAGTGGAATTGTAATTTTTACCGGAACAGTTGCTCACCCCATGGTTGAAGAGGCAACCCGGGTTGCCCGGATGTTTGGAATTCCTCTTGAACGTAGTCATTCAAGCAGTGTTTCAGCTTTGAAGCGTTGCCTTGAAGGCTTTTCTGAAAGTGAGGTGGGTGCATGAGTATAGCTCCGATGAAAATTTTAATGTTCCATGCGGATAAAGAGGAGAGAGGAAAACTGGCTATCATGCTGGCTCGTTTTGATCATTGTGTTGCATTTTCCGATGGAATCGCTTTGGATGATTTGAATTTCGAAGATTATGATTTGATTATTGTTGATGAATATTTGTCTAATAGTTCAGGATTTGTTCTCCTGCAGCATCTACCTGAAAAAGTAAGGACAAAAACAATTTTTCTGGCCAGTGGTGGAGAAAAAGAAAGAACACTTTGTCAGGAATCTTTAGGTATTTATGATTGTATTGAAAAACCAGTCAAGCCTATGGATCTGGCAGTAGTGGCGTGCGACTTTTTTGTCTCGGAATTCTTAAGTGAAGAAACTCTTTTGAGTTGCTGAGATTCTTTTGTTCCGGTTAAAACTGGAACCCGGACAGGCGAAACGGGGGTTGCGTCCCGTTTCGCCTGTCTTTTTTCCACTTGTAAACAACAAGCCTGAAAACAGGAGGGTGTTATGTTAATGCAAACCCATTCATTTTTCAAAAAATCCATGGCAAATAATATTTTGCGTGGCCTGGAAGCGGGAGAGTTCTCAGTCTATTACCAGCCAAAGATGGATTTGGAATCCAGAAAGATTAAAAGTGTTGAAGCTCTAGCAAGATGGCACTCTATAGGGATTGGATTGGTTTCTCCTTCAGACTTCATTCCTGTAGCAGAGTCGACAGGAAACATTGTTGCATTGGGTGAATGGGTGTTGCTTTCAGCATGCGAACAAACTCAACATTGGCATAAGAACGGATTTTCTGAATTATCAGTTTCTGTCAATTTGTCTCCCCGCCAGTTGGAGGAAAAAAATATAACTATAACCGTTGAGAATATTTTGGCAAAAACGGGATTGGAACCTCAATTTCTGGAACTGGAAATCACTGAATCTGCTTTCATCAAGGATTCGGTGTGGGCTTTGCGAGCTTTAGGAGAATTAAAAAAAATGGGTGTAAAATTGTCGATTGATGATTTTGGAACGGGTTATTCCTCGGTGGGTTATTTGACGACTTTTCCATTTGATTGTTTGAAAATAGACCAGTCTTTTGCCAGATCCATTCATCTTCCACAAACTCAGATTGTTATAAGGGCTATGACAAGCTTGGCCAAACAACTGGGTTTGATAACCGTGCTGGAAGGGGTAGAAAGAGATACTGAATTGACCATGGCTAGACACCTGGGTTGCGATCAGATTCAAGGTTATGAAGTCTCTCACCCGCTACCTGCTGAAACTTTTACTACATTTATGATGAATTTTGAGGCCAGGAAGGATATTAAAACTTGCAAATCAGATTAGTGGTAATTTTTATTAAATTATTTTTGATCCTGTGGATCTCCTTCGCTTGTGTTTGAATAAAACTACCCTGAGATAAACTACTGCATTTAATCTTGCGTTTCTTTCCGGAAACATAAGTTTCCCATCCTCGTTTCCATGTAACCGGGTTATACTTACCTGGCTATTTCTTTATTAATTAATTTGAAGTTATGAAAAAACTTATTTTCGTTTTTGCCTTACTGACTTCTGCCTGCGCTTCTTCACCGTTCAGTGGCTCTAATCCTTTTGAACATACCGAGCTTCTCCTGGAAGCCGAGGAAGCACTTGGTGGAGTGATCAGTGAAGCGGGCATTCCACAGGTTCTTTTGGAGAACACCAAAGCAATAGTCGTGTTTCCAAATCTGGTGAAGGCGGCGGTGATTGCCGGTGCACGTGTTGGGAAAGGAGTGGTGATAGTTCGTTCCCCTAAAACCTGGAAATGGAATCCACCGGCTTTTATCAAATCGCGTCAGGCAAGTTGGGGAATTCAAGCTGGAGTTCAGAAAGCAGAGTTGGTGCTTTTGGTTGTGACGAACAAGGGACTGAGACAGTTGTTCAAGAGGAAGTACAGTTTGACAGAGGGGCCGCAAATTGCGGTCGGTCCGGTGGGCAAAACGTTAGACCTGGATCTGGACAAGCTTCTCAGGGAAAATGATATTTTGGCGTATTCTCGAATCAAGGGCTTGTTTGCGGGGCTTTCATTTGAGGGGACAGAAATTTTTTCGGACAAAAACGCCAATTACGAATATTATCAGCAAGCGGTTTCAAACCGCACCCTCCTTAGTGGAAAAGAAGGGGTCAAGGTTCCTGAGTCTGGGCAGGCATTTTTAAAAAGAATGAACCGGTTGGCAGGACCAGCTGGTAATGGGAAATAATTATCATGTTTCTTGAGATTTTAAAGGCTTGGGGGATTGGCAGGTTTTAGGTTATCTACCAATTCAGTACAGGAGCTCAATAGCTTCTACCACTCTTTGTAATCCTTTTCCATCAATAAAATTTTTTCCCGCCTGACTCATTTTTTCCAGAGTCTCAGGGGTGAATTGCAGGATTTCCGGCAGTCTGCTTTCATCCCAGGAATCGGCCATGCCGAGGTTGATGGCAGCCCCCTGTTTTTCTGCACGGTCTGCTTTTATTGACTGATGTGTTACCTGGTTGATGATGAACGCAGGTGTGCCGACCGCCATCGCTTCATGCAGTGTGACACCTCCAGCACAGAACACCACGTCATGATTGAACAGGGTTTGGGCCATTTCTGATGTGGACTCATGCAGTTGTATATTTTCATCATTGTTTGCCAAATCTTTGAGGCTGGGAATATTTTTGTTCCCGGGTCCTGCAAGGACGGTTATGGAAATGCTGGGTCGGATCGATAACAGCTTTTTGATGATTGTCGAAGTCAGAGAATGCGGGTCGGTTCCTCCAAAGGTTATCAAAATGGACTCCATTGGTTTTTTGAACTCACGTTTTTTAGAATGGAAACTTTCAAACTCATCGGCGAGAACAGCATAGTTGTTGCCAAAAAGGGCGTGTAATCCATCTGTCTTTTCATATTCAATATTGCAGTCGATAAGAAGATCAACATGGTTACGTCCTTCACCCAGGTCTTCAAAGTTGACCACAATTTTATTTTGTTTCTTGATACATTTTATGAAGTCTGCTGTGGTGTCCTGGATATCCAGAATCAGGACGTCCGAGCTTATTTTTTCTGTATCATTTGACTTTGTATGGGTGAATCCGAAATGATCCAGCCAGTTTTGAGCGGGTGGGTAGTCGGGAATAAAAAAGGTAATTTCATTTCCCCGTTCGCGCAATTTTTTTGCGATATGAGATTGGCGAACCAGATGTCCCATGCCCTGGGAGTGAGAAACTTTGCAGATGATTGCGATATTTGCCATAAAAACTGTTAATTCCCAGTGCAACGTTTGCAAATCTATGCATTGTGAAAAAGACCCTTGGCACAACGCCACTCTTTAGTTTGCCAGACAGGGTTATTGTATATTGCTTCCAGCCACAGACTGGTTGATCTTTTCTAAAATTTCCCGGTCGCTGAAAACCACATCCATTTTTTCCCGTTTTCTTGCCTTGAGAATTATGGGTAACCTTTTTAGTGCCATATAAAAGGCGACCCAGAACCTGCTCTTAAGACGAAAGAGGTCACGGATCAAAAAAACCGGAATATAAAAAAGGAATTGATTTGTCATGGAACGATCAAGAATATTTTTCCAGACAAAAAGATAATTGTTTCGTGCCGAGATCAACCCGATCTGCCTTTTCTTTTCCTGTCTTGTAATGGTCGATTGTACTTTATGATAGGCGATGGATTTCGGCTCATAAATTACTTTCCATCCCCTTTTTAAAGCTCGGTATGAAAGGTCAATCTCTTCATAATATAGAGGGTGGTAAACAGGATCGAATCCGCCCAGTTTTAAATAGCCTTCCCGGTCTACCATGAAGGCGCCTCCACAGGCAAACAGTGTTTGGCTGGTATCATCCGGTTCTTTTTCGTAAAGATAAAAATGTCCATTACGAAAATAGCCCCCCCGATTGCCGTAAAGAAATGTGGTGCCGTCAAAAGCGTAAAACTTGCCGCTGACAGAAAATGTGTCTTTGCCATCCTCAAAATGTTCTGCGAGATGGTAAAGTGCGTCTTCATCCAGCTTAATGTCATTGTTCATAGGCATAATGAGGCGGGAACAGGACAAGCTGGCACCAAAATTGTTGGCTCCATGAAATCCGTAATTGACCGGGGTTTTTTCTGCTCTCACGGTCGGAAATTCTCGCGCCAGAACTTCCAGGCTGTCATCGGAACTGCAATCGTCCACCACCATAACTTCATAAGCCCGCTTTTTGTCATAGGCAACGGCTTTGAGTATACTGGGCAGGCATTCCCGTAAAAGTTCTCTGCCGTTCCAGTTGGTGATGATCAGGGTGATATCTGGAATAGTCATGAAAGCATCTTATGCAAAGTTTCCAATATTTCTATTTCCCCGTTCAAGGGGACTTTATCCTTAACGGTTAAGCTGAGTGCTGTCTTGATGCTTCTCTGCCAGTTACCTCGATAAAAGTCTTCATCTTCAATAATAACCCCTGTTCGGGTTTTTGATAAGTATTCACGAATGGCCATAAACTCATAAAAATCGTGGCGCTCACAGGTGATAACCGGTTTATGGCTGGCAAAAGCTGAACTGATTGTTGAATAACCCCCCTTGGTGCACACAACATCTGCGCTGGCAATAAGATCGGGAAAACTGAACCTTTCATCCAATAGATGAAGGTTTGGCGGTGGCTTTTTAATGGGATCACGGGTCAGAAACAGGCACTCCTTGATTTCCGCAAGCTCTTCCCATTTTACGGAATCCGTACCCAATAAACCCAGATAAATGAATACCAGGGTTTTGTCTTCAAATGAAAAATTAAGATGTTGTTCGAGTTCTTTGCGCCTGTCATTACCTTTTTGTGCCAGGAATCCCACTTCTTTAATTTTTCTTGTCGGAGGTGGCGTCAAATGGCATTGGGGGAGGATCTGCAAGTCCGCGCAATTATATTCTTCTTCCAGAGTCTGTAGCAGCTCTTTGTGTTGCTCTGCTCCGGGCAGGTGGTTGTAAATATCATGCCAGGTGAAGTTTCCTGTCAGGATAGAAGGGATGCCTGATTCGTGCGCTGCTTTAACCGGCATGCTGGCCACGTCAGAGATAACAATATCCACATGATTGTTTTGCAGCCATTTTTTTTCTGTATTGATCCATGAACCATTTTGAAAATCCCTATAGCATTTAAATGTTTCATCTGCGTCAACTTCCAGTGAGCCGGAATGACGACATCCTGTATCCACAGGCTGTGACCAATAGCGGAATGGTTTTTTGAAGCCGAGAGAGAATAAAGACTCGGGAACTTCCGATTTTATATGGATGTTAAAGTCGTTGGATAACTGGTTGAGAACAGGTATGGACCGTGCGTAATGTCCATAACCATGACTGCTGATGTAGTAAGCAAGATTTTTGATTGGGCCACTCCCGTGGTCAGGCAATGCCCGGTAATGATAAGCAATGAAATTCGCTGGCGAGCAACGAGTTGTTCTGATTCAAAGAGCTTGTTGCCTCCCCTGGTACAGGGGTTATTTTTCTTTCGCCGGTTTGTAATCGAATTGGCAAATGGTGCCCAGTTGAGCAAACAGGTTGCTCAATTTCAAATCCACATAGTCCTGCCGTGCTTCCCAGGGGATTTTGTCAAACCCACAGGCTGTCTCAATATAATCCGTTCTTCCGAAGCGAATGAAAAAAGTGGCAAACCAGCATTTCTTCATTTTGTATACCCAGTTTTTTTCATCGGTTTTTTTATGTTCCAGTAGAAAGTGTTTCCAGACATGGGTTTCATCCAGTTCGGGCTGGTGGTTTTCGACAAAGGTTTTAAAGGGGTTTCCAGACGCCTTTTCCTTCTCAATCATTTTGTCGCGCTGGGGTTTTTTCCACGCGGCTAACGCGGAGACTATCGCCTCCCGGGCTTTATCCATTCTAATATTCGCATCATCCAGCACGTTGTGCGCATTATAAATAAAGGCCGCTACAGTGGTGAGATATTGTTCCTCCTCATCCAGTTCATCAGCCTTCTCATACTCCCATATATCTATAAACCTTTTGCGGATGAGTTCTTTATCAACTTCTTCACCCTCTACTTCCAGGTGTTCGAGAATGGGATCAACACGTTGTCCGGCACTTTCCGGGTTACTGCTTGTTTCAGTATTTTCATTCATAATGGTTTTCAGGGAAATACCTGTTGGGTTTGAGTTCAGGATAATTAATTAAATTTGCCAATTGGTTTTCTAAACTATCATAATCGGGTTTGAAGTGGCAAGTGACTTGATGTTATAAGGCAGGATTGATTATTTCCAGGGAGACCTTTGCATAAGACTGCGTACCTGAAAAGCTAGATGCTTCGAGAGCCTCAGCATGACAAGTACGATGATTTTAGGTGTCATCCTGAGCTTGTCGAAGGATCTTGGTTTATGCAAAGGTCTCATACTTAAGTGGAAGTGAAAAGGACAGTCCGTATGGGTAAAGAAAAATTTGATGTTGTGGTCATTGGGTCGGGTGTTATCGGCCATAGCATTGCCTTTCGCATCAAGCAGGATGCTCCTGAGCTTAAAGTTGCTGTTTTGGGAGATCCGGTAAATTCACTTCAGGCATCACGTGCTGCTGCAGGAATGTTGGCTCCATTTTGTGAGTGTGACAAGGCTGATCGGTTTTTCCGGTTTTGCCGGGAATCTCTGGATATATTCCCCGAGTTTCTTGCAGAGCTTGTTTCAGTCAGTGAGGTTCCTGTCCTTTTTTCGTCAGCGGGGTCTTTGATGCCTTCATCCAATTACCGCGAAACCTGGGAAGAGCGGAAATCTTTTTTTAACTGTGAAAACATTCCACATGAAATATGGGATGTGGAAAAAGTTCGCCAGGAAGCTCCTTTTTTGTCGGAAGACTGTGGTGAAGTGATGTGGGTGGGTGAAGGGCAGGTCAATAACAGGCAAATGCACGACTCACTCATGCAGGCTTCCAGAAAACTGGGGACTCATGTTCTTGAGGCAAATGTTTCTGGTTTCATTCGTAAGGGTTCGACCATAACATCAGCAGCGACGGATACGGGTAATATCGAAGGAGGTAAGTTTGTTTTGGCCTCAGGGAGCTGGTCTTCCCAGTTGGCCCGTGTGCTGGAGGTTTCGATTCCTTTGAAGCCGATCAAAGGGCAAATGTGCAGGGTACAGTTGGACGATAATTTTATGAATTATACGATACATGGAAAAATGACTTATATCGCTCCCTGGAGGGAGGGCAACGGACTTGTGATCGGTTCGACCATGGAAAATAGAGGATTTGATCCCTCCATAGAAGATGAAGTGATCGACCGGTTGATAGAAAAGGCTGCTAGAGTTCTTCCTGACCTCAGGAAGGCACCTTTGATCGAATCGTGGACAGGATTGCGTCCCGCTGCTGAGGACCTGATGCCTATAATGGGAAGAAGCGCGAAGTATGAGAATCTGTATTATTCTTCCGGTCATTATCGCAACGGAATTTTATTGACTCCGAACCAGGCGAAGTATATGTCTCGAGTAATCAGAGGCACCTTGGATGATGAAATTCCTGAGTTCTCTCCCACCCGTTATAATTTGTGAAGAGGTCTTTTTATGAACGATGCAATTCAATCAGACCTTGTTCGCGACTTTCATCGTGTGTGGCACCCTTGTACACAGCATAAGGACTTTGAAACCACACCACCGATACTGGTTGACAGGGCAGAGGGTATTTATCTTTTTGACAGGGAAGGCAAACGGTATCTGGATGTGATCTCTTCGTGGTGGGTCAACCTGTTTGGCCATAATAACCCCAGGCTCAATACTGCTTTAACTCGACAGTTGGAGAAAATGGCGCATGTGATGTTTGCGGGTATAACCCACCAGCCTGCCATTGATCTTGCAGATGCTCTTGTGGAGCTTTCTCCAGCCGGACTTGAGAAAGTATTTTTTTCTGATAATGGTTCCACATCGGTCGAGGTGGCTTTGAAAATGAGTCTGCAATACTGGCAGGAGAAAGGGGAGCCTCAAAAGGTCAGGTTCGCTTATCTTAAAGGGGGATATCATGGAGAAACCCTGGGTGCGCTGTCTGTATGTGGGTTGGATATTTTCAGGACAAAGTTTGAAAAGGTTCTTGCAGGACAGTTGCCAGTGCAGGGTCCGGACTGCTTTCGCTGTCCTTATGGGCTGCAAAGAGAAAGTTGTAATGCTGAATGTTTTGAGCCGATGGAAAAAGCCTTGAATGAAAACTCCAATACTCTTGCCGGGGTAATCATAGAGCCCCTGGTTCAGGGTGCGGCGGGGATGATGATGTATCCACCGGTTTATCTTAAAAAACTGCAATCACTCTGTGAGTCATTGGGAACTCATTTGATCTTTGATGAAATTGCCGTTGCTTTCGGGCGTACAGGTTCTCTTTTTGTTTGCGGGGAACATGATCTTAATCCGACTTTTTTGTGCCTGTCAAAAGGCATCACTTCGGGTTATCTTCCTTTATCCGCGACACTAACCACCGAAGAAATTTATTCGGCTTTTTACGGTGAGCATAGAGATTTTAAATTATTTATCCACAGTCATAGTTATTCGGCGAACCCTCTTGCCTGCGCTGTGGCCAATGAAACATTGAGTATGCTGACTGAAGACAACTTTCTTGAAACGCTTCAGCCCAAAATCGCAACCATTAAAGAATGTGGAAAACAGTTTGAAGGAGTAGCTGGAGAATTCAGGCAAACAGGGATGATTGCGGCTATGGAGTTGGTCGAAAAGAATAAAGAACGATTCCCCTTTGAAGAACGTGTGGGTTACAAGGTGTATCTGGAAGGATTAAAACGAGGACTCTTCTTACGTCCACTGGGAGATGTGGTCTATTTCATTCCTCCTCTGATCATAACCGATGAAGAGATAGAATTTATGTTGAGTACGGCCCACGAATGCATTAATGAGGTTATTGGATAGGTGCTTCTTGAATTTATACGGAGTAAGATATGTATGAGGTAACAGTTAAAACAGGTTTTTCCGCCGCTCATCAACTCAGGCTTTATAATGGCAAATATGAAAACCTGCATGGCCATAACTGGTCGGCCCAGGTTACTGTCGAAGCCGATGAACTGGATACAATGGGAGTTGGCATCGATTTTGTTAAATTGAAACAGTTGGTGGAAGAAATACTGAGCAAACTGGACTATCGAAACATCAATGAAATACCTCCCTTTGATGAATTAAACCCCTCTGCTGAAAATATTGCCCACTGGTTATTCCACAAACTCAAGGAACAGGTCAATTCACAAACCACTCGCGTGAAGCGGGTAGAGATCTGCGAAATGGAAGGATGTGGAGCCAGTTATTTTGAATCTTAAAAAGGACCTGCCGAGTAATTACCTGTCAATTTCAGCCATAGTAATTAGCCAATTTAGTCAATTTTTTGATCGCTACCCTCCTTGAAGTAATCAATCAACATTTAAAATCAAATGTTTACTGATATTTTTAGATAGAATTTCCCGCCCCAGTATTCGCTACCTAACCTCTTATAAAATAAAGGGTAGAAATATTTAAAGACAAAAATGGAATAAATTTATTAAGAAAAAAGTTGACAAAAACTATTGATTTATTTATAGTTATTCCATTCTTTAAAAATTTGCTGGAGTTTTCGGTCGCATTTGCGGGGTTTGGTTTTTTATAACCATCTCAAAATCCTCTCCGAGGTTTGTTTAGGGTCTGACCAGACTGAAGATTCCATACTTATTGCCGATAGGTTAGTGAGGAAAGTTTTTCTTTTGGGAAACTGTTTTTACGCAACCATTTTTTAGGGGGATCGGATCATGAAAGACCCGGTAGCCAATTTTTGGGGAAATATTGAATACGCGTTGGATCAGGGAGGATTTCAGTACATTCTCGAGGATCTGGTGAAAAAGGTTAGGGAGGGATTGGATGATTCTTCCATTACAGCCCAGTCTATCGACAGACATGATTCCTATTCGGATATTGCTGCTATAGCTCAAAAGGACGGGTTGGAGGATTTTGCCCTGGCCCTTCGTTTTGCCAATGACTAAATATTAAGTTTTCATACACCAATTCGGGATAAGTCCAGAATCCCGTTTGTTTGACCTCAGGTTCATTTGATAGCCCCTGTTCCAGTCAGGAGGAATGGGGGCTTTCTATTGTTCGATAACTCTTCTTTCCATAAATAGAATCGGTATAATATCTACAAGACTTTTAGTCCGACATTAATCAGTTATTGTTTTCAGCGGCTAGTGGGATGACTATATGGTCCATTTAATAGAAGATTTAGCCGTATTATTGCTGGTTTCCCTTCCGATCAACCTGTTTTTCCATAAAATCAAACTGCCCTCTGTCATGGGCTACCTCATTGCAGGGATTTTGATTGGTCCATATGGCTTGAAGCTGATCTCTGATGTTGCATCTGTAAAAGAACTGGCTGAGATTGGAGTTATTCTGCTTCTTTTTGTAATTGGGCTGGAGTTTTCTCTGGGGCGTCTGCTAAAAAACCTGGCTTCGGTTTTGGGGGTTGGGAGTCTTCAACTGGGACTGACAACGGGTTTTGTCTGGTTTGTTTTTATGGAAATGGGGTTCCAGCAAAACCAAAGCATAGCTTTTGGCCTGATTGTGGCACTGAGCAGTACGGCGATTGTGCTCAAAATGATCACGGATCGTGCTGAGATAGATACTTTGCATGGAAAGATATGCATCGGCACTCTTCTGTTTCAGGATTTATGTGTGGTTCCCATCATGATCCTTTTTCCTCTTCTTGCTCAGTCAGAAGTCAATTCAGGTGCTGACTTTACTTTAGCCATGGTCAAGTCATTGGCAGCTGTAGTTGCAATATTTTTTCTTTCCAGATTGATTGTTCCGAAGGCTCTGATCTGGATAGCAAGGGTCGGAAATAAGGAGCACCTTACACTTTCAGTATTGTTTATCATTCTGACCACTGGCTGGGTATCCCAAAAAATGGGCCTGACTCTGGCCATGGGTGCGTTGATTGCTGGTATGATTATTTCGGAATCAGAATACAACCACCAGATTATTCTCGATATTCTTCCTCTACGGGATTACTTCAGTAGTATTTTCTTTATTTCAGTCGGTATGCTTCTTCAAACGCAGGTGCTGATAGATTCTATCTGGGTTTGTATGAAATTCTTTGTTCTGGTGGTACTGGCAAAAGGAGGGCTTGCTTGTCTGGCTTGTTTGCTGGTCAGGGTGCCAGTGCGCATTTCATTTGTGGTTGGGATGCGCTTGGCACAAGTGGGTGAGTTTTCTTTGATCCTTTCAGCAATGGCGATGGACCAGGGATTATTTGATCCTCATCATTATCAGTTGTTGCTCCTGGTTTCGATTCTTTCAATGCTTTTTGCTCCTTTGTTGATACAAGCATCTTCGGTGCTTTCCATGAAATTATTTTCCGGGTGGAAATCTGTAGAAAACGACTCGAGCCCAAAACCAGCTTCTGAACTTAAAGGCCATGTTATTGTAGTGGGATATGGGCTTGGAGGCAGGACACTTGCCCAGGTGCTTCTTGAAACGCAGATTCCTTTTATGGTTCTGGATTTGAATGGAGAACAGGTTAAACGGGCTTTAACAGAGGGTATCACCACTCATTATGGTGATTGTTCTCATGAGGAAACCTTGAACCGGGCTGGTTTAAAAGATGCAAGGATGATTGTATTTTCAATCCCGGATTATACGGTAACGGAAAGATCCGTGCGTCTTGCCAGAAAGATTAACCCTGAAGTCAAAATAATGGTTCGAACCCGATTGACGGAACAGGTTGAAGAACTTAAAACAGCTGGAGCGGATGAAGTAATTCCTGAAGAATTTGAAACTTCCATAGAAATTTTTTCGCGGGTCCTGCGAGACTACCGCATTCCGAATAATATTATAGAACAACAGGTTGAATTGATCAGGTTGGAAGGTTATAGCATGTTCAGGGGGCTGTCATTAAACTCCGAAAGCCTGAAAAAGTTTTCCACTTACCTTACAGCTACCCTTACTGAGTCTTATTTAGTTTTGCAGGAAAGCTGGGCACGTGAGAGAATGCTGGGAGATATAAATATTACTGATCGAACGGGAGCTGTGGTTATTGCTGTTGTTAGAAAAAACAAACCGCACCCTAATCCCAATTCTGAGTTTATTGTAATGTCTGGAGACACTCTGATCCTTTTTGGAAGCCATTTGCAACTGGACCGGGCTATTAATTATTTGAAGTCAGGTCAGGAATCCGGGTAAAAATCACCAGTTCTGAAAATCATTTTAATGAATCAAGTTATTACCAAGGCAGTTATCCTCGCCGCAGGAATGGGATTGCGGTTGGAGGAAATGGGTGAGGAAAAGCCAAAGGGTTTCATTCAGTTAGGAGAAGCTCCTATCATTGAGCATTCCTTGAGAGCTTTGATTGCCAATGGGATTCAGGAAATTATGATCGTTACCGGTCATAAGGCCGAGTATTATGAGAACCTGAAGGCGACATATCCTGAAATATGCACAGTTAAAAATGACAGGTATGCCCATACTGGAACTATGTTCTCACTAGGGTGTGCCAGAGAATTTATTGATAGAGATTTTATTTTGCTGGAGTCTGATCTGATTTATGACCCGGCAGCAATAGCTGGAATTATAAATACTCCTCACAAAGATTGCCTTTTATTATCGGGAACAACGAATGCTGGGGATGAGGTGTATGTGGATGCTTTCGAAAATCGCGTGACAGGGATATCGAAAAAACGGGAAAGTTTTAAAAACCCAGTTGGAGAGTATGTTGGCATAGCTAAAATTTCCAAGCAATTGTATGACAAGCTTTTGGAATGTGCAGACTCAAACCATACACTTAGTTATGATATGGGTTGCATGATAGAGGTTGCGGATGAACACCCTATATCATGTTTAATTATTGAAGATCTTGAATGGGCTGAAATCGACAACCTCTTCCAAATGAACCGGGCTCAGAAAGTTTGGGAGAGAATAAAAGCCCTTTGACCATAAGTCTCCCCCGAACTCTCTTCACCCTTTTTCGTCACATATTACTCATAAACTCGGGTTCTACGAGATTCCTGATAATATCGCCTCGGGAAACCACTCCAACAAGCTTTTCATCTTTGCAGACTGGAAGCCTGATGATATGGAAGTCTTCCATTATTTTAATCATTTCAGTTATAGGTGTTTCCGGCTTTACCGTGGCGACCTCTGGCGTCATGATGTCACCAGCTGTTGTTCGAGCCAGCTCATGTCCTTCGTTAACTGCTTTCAGGATATCCAGTTCTGTAACTATGCCGATAACAGTACCGTCAGCTTCTGTAACGGGCATTCCGCTATATTGTTCTGATATAAATTGAAGAGCTATATCTCTGGCGGAAGCATTCATCTTGGCTGATATTGCCGGGCGTGTCATGATTTCAGCGGCGGTTTTGTCTTCCATGGCCAATCACATCCTTTCCTGTTAAACAGGTGACGGGCGAACCCGGTACCCGAAAACTATTCACATTTCTATACTACAAGATACTTAAAGAGGATCTTTAATTCCCGTAAACAGTTCAGGGTAAAATTGGTTGGTGCAAGACAACTATTCAAACTCGTATTCTGTGTCAGAAATCCATTTGACAGGTATCGTATCCGGCAAAAGGGTGTCTCGGTTGATAAAGGTGGTTTCCACCTGTTCACTTGTGAGGTTCTTTGCTTTCCTCAAGTTGGCGTCTGAAAGATCGGCGTGATTCAAGTAGGCGTTTTGCAGGTTTGCGCCTGTGAAGTCAGAGCCTGACAGATCAGCGGCGATGAGGTCACTGTTGGTAAAGTCGGCATCTGAAAGACTTGCACTGGATAAAAAAACGCCAGTCATATTTGTATCGCTAAGATTTGCACTTTTAAAGTTTGTATTTTTTAAGTCTGCTCCTTCGATATCTGATTCTCTCAGGTTTGCATGGCTGAAATCCGAGGACTTAAGATTGGCTTCTACAAGGTTTGCCTGGGTAAGCGTAGCTTTAGTGAAATTTGCGTCCTGACCGCGGCATCGGTATAGTAGAGTTCGATGAAGCCGTGCTCCTTCAAAGTTGGCGAAGCTTACATCTGCTTCACAGAGGTCTGCTTCGCTTAGGTCAGCATCTTTTAATATTGCTTCAATCATAACTCCAGAGCTTAGATCGGCTTCCTTTAAATCAGCCCCTGTGAAGTCTGATTTGTTCAGTCTCTTTTTAGAATTTTCGGCTCTGGATTTTTCTGTGCTCATAACAGAATTTAGATAATAATTATGGTAGAGAAAGCATCAGGCTAATTGCTGAATGACAATTCGTCAAGAGATGAAAAAACAAGTGCCAGAGTTTCAGGTACATGATAGGCTGTGAAAAAAATTGGAAAAGGGTGAAAAATGACAGAGAACGATATTATAAAAATGAATGTGCCAGAAAACTCAGGTCCAGAGATGGATATTCTGCTAGCTGTGCTTATGGGTTGGAAGCACTGGTCAGGAAGTGAACTAACGGCCAAAATGCATTTGGAAGGTATCAGCGAATACCCGACTGTCAGTATCCCGAAGTTCTCGACAGATCATAATGCTTTTTTCGAGCATGTAGCCGCTTATTTTACAAATTTGGACATGGGCTTTACTGCCAATTATCTGCTGGAAGATCAAATCTGGCAGGTTGAGATTACAAATGATAAAGGAAGTTTTATTGGAAAGGAATATGAGTTGCCTCATGCTGGTTCGCTCGCGGCAATTTATGCATTGCAAAAGGCCAGCGGAGAGTTATGAATGACATTTGAGTGGAAGAAAAAAGCAGCCGGAATGCTGGTTTTGCTGTTAGTCACTGCCAACCCGGTTTATTCCGAAACGCCTAAAGAAAAAGATATTAAAAAGCTGTTGCAGGTTTCCGGAATCCTGGACCAGTTGACTTATATGCAGGACACTCTCATGAACTCGGTATCATTAATGGTGACTGGAACATTCCCCAATGTGCCTGAAGCGTTCTGGGGAGAATTCAATCAACTGGTTGGAAAAAAAGAAATGGATGATTTGATACAACGGGTGATTCCGGTTTATGACAAGCATATGTCGCACGAGACGATAAAAAAACTTATCGCCATGTTTGAAACTCCATTCTGGAATGATTGGAAGAAAAAGATGCCGCTTATCAGCCGGGAAGCGGGCGTCATAGGAAGTGAGTGGGGCAGGGAGCTCACTCAATCAAAGGCATTTAATATGCAGCTCGATGGATTGATCGAGAAATACGAACTGAAAAAGCTGAACCCGCCTCAGGATAAAAAATAGATATTCTTATATCTTTTTTTCATCGAATATCCAATTTCAAATAAACAAGGGCTCGCCCCCTTGACAGTGGACGAGCCCCTGTTTTTACCAAACCCCCTCAGTCCCCCTTGTCAGGGGGAATTATTGAAAACCTGCTACACTTTGTTTAAGCTTGGTTAACTTTGAATCGGCTCTACGTGTTACAGCAAGTTGGCTGCACGCCTAATGCACCCAGCTGCTGCGGATGTATTTCACCACGTCCCAGATATCCTTGTCCTTCAGCGTTTTTCCATGTGCGACCATTCCCGTTCCCGCTGAACCATTTTTGATGATCCAGAACATTTGCCCGGCAGAAACATCTTTCATGGTATCGCTACAGGTAAAGTTGCGAGGACCGGGTTTCAATGCCTTGCCCAGTTTGCCCATACCGTCTCCACCTTGCCCGTGACACATTTTACAGGCCAGCGGTTTTGCAGATTTTTCATAGATTTTTTTTCCATTATCAGCATTTGCCTTGGCAGTCTTGTCCAGAGACGCGATGTTGGACGGAGCTGATTTGGTTTTCCTCGGTTGCGGACAGTTGCCAGCTGCCCAGGAGGAAGTTGCGAACAACAGCAGGCTGATTGATGTCACGATCAGTACTTTTTTCATTTTAGTTTCTCCTCTTTCTTGTTGATAAGTGTGCATGAATTTTTGTGTAAATTTATTGAATCGCTAACTCAAAGTTTGCGTTGGCTTTTGCTCCTTCTGCTACCGTGATTTCCTGAGTCACTTGTCCTACATATGGGTGCCATGCTGTGACTTTATATTTTCCGGCTGGGATATTATCCAGCGTGAAAGAACCATCCTTACCACTTACCGTGTAATATGGATTCCAGACTATCCTTGCATCTGCTTCCATATAATTGTGCTGGTCGCATTGCAGGAAGAAGTGGGAATCTTTTTTCGGTTTGAACCGTTTGAGTGTTTTGGTGACATCGGCCACAGAACCTTTAGAGGGCAGTGGTTTGTTGAACAGCGTTCTCCTGTTAGCTCCTTTGACGGAATAACCATGAGGGTTGTGCAGGGTGTTCTCGTCCTGATTGGTCACTTGTACCAAACCCTCTTTAACACCTTTGGGTGTTTTTCGTATGACCGTTACTTTGGGGAAAATGTCGCATTGCCGGAAATCAAAATTAACAGTTTCTTTTGACCATGCTTTTCCTTTATTGATGTTCTCAATCAATACTACCGCGTTCTCAAGTTTTCCGTCTTGTACTAAAACTTTTTGCCTTGGACGGAGTCTACCCTCCTGGGTATCTGGATGGGTGGCGCAGAACTCGGCATTCTTACCTTTGCTCAAATCTTCCAATATAGGTGCGGGAACATTTCCCTTAAATAACACGCTCCCGGAAATTGACCCACCGTTAGAAACCGGCATTTCTTCATAATTAGATTTTTTTGCCTGAACATTGCCGGCCAAAGCCAATGTGATTACAGTTGCTACAGCTACAAGGTTTAGTGTTTTCATGACAGTTTCTCCTCTATAAATATTTTTCTCCCGATGGGGGAGGGACCGGGAAAAGGAGGTCACTCCCGGTCCCATCTGCATCCAACGGGGAAGGCTCCGTTGGCTACATGCACGACTCTGTTTGCGTTCATCGGGGACTGAAAGCAGGTCGAGACGTTGCGGTCTCAGGTCATGTTTGTTACCAACATGTTTTAAAATTTTTAAGATTAAGTTTTTCATATGAGCCTTCCTTTCTTCATGACTATCTAGAGAGCAAGGGCTGTGCCGGAAGGATTTAAAAAGTGAAAAAATTGATAAACAACCGGTTAACAACGGGTTTCGAAAGGGCGATTGGGGACGTGTGAGAAGCAACAGGCAGCATTAATGCCATTTTGGGACGGGGACGTCCCATTATGGGATTCGTTCCAGGCCAGAATGGGATGATCTCAGTTTAGCTGGTATTTTTTTAACATGCGGTAAAATGTGCTTCGGCTGATACCCAAAGCTTTGGCTGCGCCGGGGATGTTGCCACCGGTGTGTTCTAACGCCTGCTTCAAGGTTTTCCTGACCACATCGTGATAGGGGGTGAGCGATGGGGTGTTTGTTTCTTCGTTTTCTTTTTCATTCGCAGGAGTTGAAGGGTCGCAGACCCCTTCTGGCAGGCAGTCAACGTCTATCGTATCGTAGGATGTTACGATCATAGACTGGTAAACGGTGTTTTCTAATTGACGTATATTCCCCGGCCATGAATAATTCTGCATAACCTGCATGGCTTCATCGCTGACGGATAAAACTTCTTTGCCAATATCGTCATTATATTTTTTGAGAAAGTGAGTGCATAAAAGTGGAAGGTCTTCCGCTCTCTTTCGAAGAGGGGGAACTTCTATTGGGAAAACAGCTATGCGGTAATAGAGGTCTTCCCGAAAGCTCCCTTTCTCAATCATGGACTTGAGATCTTTATTGGTTGCACAGATCACCCGGGTATCAACCTTGATTTTCTGGGTGTCTCCCACACGTTCAAAATTTTTTTCCTGTAGAAAGCGTAACAGTTTTGCCTGGGTAGCGAGGCTCATTTCTGCTATTTCATCCAGGAACAGTGTTCCCCCATCTGCTAACTCCAGTTTTCCGGAGCGAGATTCTGTAGCACCAGTGAAGGCACCTTTTTTGTGGCCGAATAATTCGCTTTCCTGAAGTGTTTCAGGAATTGCTCCACAATTGATATCAACAAAAGGTCCTTTAGCATAAGAACTGTTCCGGTGAACGGCACGGGCAATAAGTTCCTTCCCGGTTCCTGTTTCCCCGAGGATGAGTACATTGGCTTTACTGGATGCAACTTGATGGACTTTTTTTAGTGTTTCTTCCAGTGCATTACTTTTTCCAATAATGCCATCTTTACCAGACAGGCGGTCTACTTCGTGTTGCAGGTGGCGGACCTTGCGTAAAAGAATTCTTTGCTCTAAAGCTTTATTGATACAGGTAAACAACCGAGGCTCATCGACAGGTTTGAGTAGATAATCGTAAGCACCTCGTTTAATAACTTCCACGGCAGTTTCGACCTTATCTACACTGGTCAGCATAATGACCGGGAGATCCGTGTGGGATGATTTGATCCGTTCCAGTGTTTCAACCCCATCGATACCAGGCATCATCACATCCAGCAGGATCAGGGAAGGGCAATCGTCCAGAGCTTCAAGCAAGGCATTTCCGCTTTCAAAATCCCTTGAGTCGTAGCCATGATCTTCGAGAAGAGCCTTTATTAAGCGTCTGAGCGGGGCATCGTCATCGACGATATAGATTAATTCATTTGCCATAGCGTTCTCTGTTCAAATGTACTTTCCCGGCCGAGATAACTATTTGTCAGTCAAACAAAGTTTTGCTCATTACCAGCGGCGGTACGCCGCATTGTAGCTCACTCCGTTAAATTTAAGAAAAAAATGATAAACTGGGTATCTTCTAAATTTGTTAAAGGAAAATAAGTTATTTAAATGAGATCACTGGCAAACCAGACCAAGGGTGTTTTGATAACCGGACTTATTTTGTCTTTATTGAGTTGGGGAATTGTGAGGGACAGGGCACAGAAAACCTGGTTCGATGAATTGGAGCAGGAGGTTCTGGAAGACACTCTTATTTTAACGGGTGAACTCGAAGTTGTGAAAAGGGAATTAGGGGGTATTGTTTCGCTTTACCACTCTTCAGAGTTTGTGAGCAGGGAAGAGTTCGGGGTTTATGTTCAACCTCTTTTAGGGAACCACCCATTTATCCAGGCATTTGAATGGATTCCTCGTGTTGGCAATGCTGAGAGGAAAGCGTTTGAAGATATGACCCGTTCTATGGGTTATCCAGAGTTTCATATCTTTACGTCTTCAGGTGCCGCAGGGGAAAAACAGGAATACTTTCCTGTGTATTACTCAGAACCACTTCCGGGAAATGAGAGGACGCTGGGCTTTGACCTGGCTTCAAACCCGCAATTGCTAAAGCTTGCAAATACTGCCAGAGATACAGGCCGGGCGGTTGCGGCGTCCAGGTTTGGGCCTGTTCCCAATGCACGCTCGAAATCGGATCTTATAATTCTTGCGCCTTTTTTTAGTAAAAAGGAAGAACGTACTGAAGAAAGGAGAAAGTATTTAAAGGGTTTTATTCTCGGAATATATAGAGTGCAGGATATGATTGACCAAATGGTCAGTCCATATATTCCCAAAGGGATGAACCTGACTGTATATGAAGAAGGAGAGTTGGTTCAGGAAAACCTTCTCTATGGTAAACCGCTGAAAAACCCGGCAATGAAGATCACCAACGTGGTTAATGTTTCAAATCGCAGGTGGTTTCTGGTTTGGCAGGCTACAGATGAGTTTCGCGATGGACCCGAAACAATGAATGCTATTTGGGTCGGAGTCGCTATACTTTCCGTGGCTCTATTTATTTCAATCATAATCGAAATCATGGCATCGCGAACCCGTGTTGTGGAAAATGAGGTTCGGATACGCACAGAAGAATTGACCCAAGCGAACAAGAAGCTTGTTGAGCTGAACGATTTGAAAAATAAATTTCTGGGAATCGCATCGCACGATCTCAGGAATCCGCTTGCTTCCATACGTGGCTACTCCAAATTTCTTTTGGAAAAAGGAACGAAGGTCAAAGAGGACACCCGACAGGAGTTTTTGACTACCATTAAAAATGTCAGTGGAAATATGCTGGAGCTGATCAGCAATTTGTTGGACATCTCGGTGATTGAAAGTGGTCAATTGAAATTGAATCCTGGTAAGGCATCCATAAAAAAACTTACTGAAGAGAAGATTCACTTGCAACAGATTCTTGCTGATAAGAAAGGCATCAGCCTGCATGCGGAATTACAGGAAATCCCTGAATTTTATTTTGACTCAAACCGAATCGGGCAGGTGGTGGATAACCTTCTTAGTAACGCGGTTAAATATTCTCCGCCAGACAGAGAGGTTTTTATCAAGCTGGTTTCTGATGATGAGGCCATGACATTAAGTGTCAAGGATGAAGGCCCGGGAATTTCTGAAGATGAACAAGGCAAACTTTTTCAACATTTCCAGAAATTAAGTGCCCGTCCTACAGGTGGTGAAAGCAGTTCCGGGTTGGGACTTGCTATTGCCCAGAGGATTGTTGAAGAACATCACGGGAGCATTGGAGTGGATAGCCAACTTGGCCAAGGGACTACTTTTTATTTCTCAATACCCCTAAGGAACTCAGGTTCAACAAACTGACAAACCATCAGAGTCCTCGAACTATCTTTCCTTCTGGATATTCAATCTGAAAATCCAAAGTGATTGTTTTTTCCTCCTTGGGTGCGAGATGAATTTTCCATGTTAGCAAGTTTTGTTTGTCTGTTTGGTCGGGCTCTGGTTGAATTTTATTGATTCTTACATTTATATCTTCCTGATATGAGAGTGGGAGTTGGTCCCTTAATTCAAGCTGAACGGGAACACTCTTGAAATTTTCCAGCTTGATTTCAAATACGTAACGCTGTTTCTGAGTCTGGTCAAATATTCCACCCTCTGCTCCTTCTTTCTTGATTAGTTTTCGTTTGACTTTAATCGATTCGTCCAGCCCTAATCCCATATCCATTTTTTGATCTGGTGCGGTATTTTTGAGCCAGGATTTTCCAACGAAACTACCATCTACGAAGTTCTTGACGCGGCCTGATAAAAACTGGAATGGGCTCGAATTCTGGATTTTTGCATTGAGATACACACTTTGAACTCTTTTGGGGATGGCTGTGTATATCAGGTCTGCGTCAAATTGGTCACTAAATATAAGAGAGCGATAATTATTGGTTCCTGTTGCAATGGTTTGTACTTCCGGAATCTGGTAGGTCAACGAGGTTCCAGATTGGGTGACCTTGGTACTCATCTCTCTATGTGCATCTTGAACTCCAAGTTTTAAGGCGGAACTGTTTCTCTCCATTGAAAGAATCTTTGGGGCGGAAGGGACATCTTTTGGGGGATAATCTACAATCCATGGATGTAATTTTGGTGGTGTAGTTCCACGGAAAGGCTGGCTTGTTGTCAACTCCAGGCTAATGTTATCCCAGTCTTCACCTGTTTGCTGGTTTATCTGACCAATGTATTTAAATAAAACTGACTGTTTTGCTGTGTTTGTACGAACTATGTATGACGGCTTCCAACCTGCATTTCTTATTTGATAAGATATATCCAGATGTGTTTCAACGGATTGAGGCGATCTTAGGGCAACATGGATATATTTGGATTCTTTCTTTAACCTCCCCTTCATGTCAGCAAGTTTTTTTTCTTCTACCTTGAGTTCCTTTTCTGCTGCTTGATATTTGACAAATGTTTCTCTATGCAGGTCTCTCTTTATTTTTCCTCGAGTTGCTTTGAACTCAAGAATAGAATCCCAGTACTCAGGTCCGGGAACAACATTGGATTGACTTTTTTCTCCAGAAAGGTTTTCGATGTAGATGAGTTGTTGTTCTAAATTGGCCAACTCATCCTTAATAGAATTCAGTTTAAGCCGAAATTGATCTACCCTGGCTTCCTGACTTTTGACAGACTCATCGAGAAAATGAGTTTGATAAGTTTTTTTGATCGAGAAGTGACCAATTTCGACACGTGAATCAGCATCAGGTGAAATTCTTATGGAATCTGTAATCATGGAACTTGGGAACGGGCCAATTGCTATGTCTGAAATACCAGCGGAAAGACTTATAGAAGTCTTGCGAAATATCTCCGCACGGTCTGTATACAATCGCACTTTCCAGATTTTTCCTGCCTTTAACGGTTGTGTTTGCTGAGAGGCATTCAAATTAGGAATGCAAAAAAATATTAATAAAAATAAGGTGTTAAAAAAGGCAAGCTTCTGGTTTGGTGTATTTGGTTTAAAGAGAAATTTCATTGTAGTTATTATTTTAAATGGATTAACTTATCTTTAATAACTATTTTGGCACAATAAAAATAAAGGGTTCACTAATTTTATCTCTTAATGTTTGTTGGGTGAAAAAGCAATTCGGAATCCGTTTATGTGGTGTCGTAAGTCAGGCAGCTTCCGGTACCGTGTGTGTGATTTTATATGGCTTATAAGGTTGGCCTGAGAGCCTCCCCGTTTGACTCTAAAGCGCCCTGTTTCAGGGCCTTTGGGATTTTGCACAGGACTGTTTTTATAATAATCACTGGCAAACCAGTCTTCAACCCACTCCCACACATTCCCCATAACATCATACAGGCCAAACGGGTTGGGTTTTTTCGAACCCACCGGATGGGTTTTATAATTGGAAGTACCAAAATACCAGACATAGCTGTTGTCGATTTTATCTCCCCAATAGAACTGAGTGGTGGTTCCACCTCTTGCTGCATATTCCCATTCTGCCTCGCTGGGCAAACGATACTTTTGTGTGTTTTCGGCCTGATTGAGTTTTTTGATATAACTTTTGGCATCATTCCAGGAAACACGTTCGACAGGAAGGGATTTGCCTGAAAATTTTGAAAAATTTTCCGGCATGAGTTTCAACCATTGCTCCTGTGTGACTTCGAACACCCCTAAATAAAATTCATTTACACAAACCTTATGAACCGGGGATTCGAAATCGAAACCATCCTCAGTGCCCATATTGAAACAACCGCCAGGAATTTGAATAAATTCAATTCCGGTAGAGGGAGAGACCCACTTATTCTGAATAGTATTGCTTTCCTGCGCGAAGGTAGGGGTTGCCGCTATCATGACAAAATAAAACAAAATGAACGGAAGTCTTGATATCGAATCTTGTACTGGGATCATGGAATCTAACCTGCGGATTAACTTTTTAGCCAGCTCATTAGTAGGACAAACACCTAGTGATAAATAAGCTAAGGCTTATGCCTATCAGGGTGAGTTGCTGATATTGCGTGTCTTCCACTTACAGCTATACTCATGTTCGACTTTATTTTAATACAAGAGGTAAATTATGCGTACCACTGTTTTTTGTTTGATGCTATTACTTGGAACCTTTGTGACCTTGGGGCAGGCAAAACCCCAGGTGATATCTCTTGATCTTTCAAAACAAGGACCGATGAAGATCTATCAAAATTCCAGCATCACAGTGAGCAATACCTTTCAAACAAATTTGTACGATTTAACAGTGACCAAACCACCTGTCCTTAAAGAGATAGTTTCAGTTTCTGAGTTTTTACCGGGACAATCCTTTGCCCTTGCTTTTTCAAAAGTAGGTGCCTACGAGATTTGTTTTTCAAAGGAAAAAAATGAAGCCCGTACTTGCCTGCAGCTGAATGTTGTTAAAAGATTAGCTGTTTGACTCAGCCTTCTCTTGTTGTGATTAAATATACTTGTCTTTCCATCTTGTTAGTGTGCAACTCTCCAAATTGAATCCACAAAGTATTTATTTGAATCAAATAAATTCTCAACAACCTCAAACCCATTTTTAATGGCCAGGTTTTCCACTTCTTCGAGGGTGTATTTAAAGGATTGCTCGGTTCGCATTGCTTCCCAGGCTCTGAAATAAAAACTTTTGTTTAACGCCTTAATGTAAACGTTCTGTTCACGTGTGCTGTAAAGATAGCTTTCAACCGCGCGGGTGATTGGATTGTATTGCCCTTGTTGCGCAAAGTGGTCTTTATTAAAATTAGCTTCAAGCTGATTATTTATACGGTCTAGCAAGTGCAGATTAAACTTTTCAAACAGCTCGTTGTTGTAAGCAGAATAAAGTAATTTCGGATTTTTCATTAGATCAAACCCGATCAATAAAAAATCTTTTTGACCCATTGATTTTTTCAGGTTTTTGAGGAATGAACGTGAGGCGTGTGGTTCCATATTGTTTAAGGTGACTCCCAGAAACAGAATCAGGTTTTGTTTTGAATCCTTTTGAGTAACTGTTCTTAATCCTTCGAAATAGTCGCCAGTCAAACCAGTGACCTTTAGATTTGAATTGGTATGATTCTTTTCTAGAGTGCGGACCAGGTTCTTGATGGCTCCATTGGAAATATCTATTGGAAAGTAGTGAAAGTTTAGTTTGTTTTGTAAAAAATGCTCAATGAGAATTTGGGTTTTGCATCCGTCTCCAGACCCTAATTCGATCAGGTTGAAGGTCTCGCTGTTAATGAGGTTTGTGATGTTAGTTTTATGGCTGCGAATAATTTCAAATTCACAAGCGGCAGGAAGGTAGTCTGTGAGCTCTGTTATTTTTTTGAAAATCACACTTCCCGCTTCATCAAAAATTAACCATGATGGCAGGCACTTACTTTCAAGTGATAAGCCCTTGTCGACTGTACTGGCGAACTGTTCCTCTGGAGAAAATGTGTCCGGCCCGGATTTAAGGATTTTTGTTTCAAACAATAATGTTTCTCCTTCTCATGGTTTAGTGAGCTTGACCTTGTTAAGTGTGTTTGTTATATTACTTACCTCTATTCCTTTTTACATCTTTTTTTAATTACATTTGACAATCACTATGGTGCAACTACTCCCCATAGTTAAGATGTAAATTGATTTTCGATTTTGTAAAAACAAAATCTAACCTTATATTTCCAATGCTATGAGATTTTATTCGCAGGAGGAATTTGTAGTCCTTGATCATTCATATCAGGAGTTGGAAGAGGAGTTTATAGGTTTACTGGCGTTAGATGACCTGGATCTGTTTGTTTCCCGAAATCAGGATAGGGCAGAATACTTCAGGTCGAAGTTAAAAGGAATCTTGTCGGATGCATTCGATGGTGGTGAAGGATGCCCACAAGCGCACTTGTTTTTGCAACGGATCTTATACCGTATAAACCGATTGAAGTTCTTTTGGTATGATCGATTAGAAAATTATTCTAATGAGGACTCGGCATTTCTGTTTTCTCTGCGCATGGAAATTGAAAATGCATGGCAGAACTGGGAAGAAAATAAAACTGTCAGTTTCAATAATACCAGTCTGAGTAATGCTTTAAGAAGACGCGTTGAAGAAGATTTGCATCCCAAACCTTCTCCAGATGGACTAACTATCCGTGATGAAATCTCTGAATCTGGTTACAAGCTTTTCCTGGCGATTACCTCCCTTGACGGATTGGTGGAAGCAAGTCAGCTTTCACGTATATTAGGGGGAATCGGAAACGAGGTGCAGACGATGTTGACCAGAATTTTGTGGGAAGAATATGGCAGCGGAAAACTCTCCAGAAAACACTCTACTCATTTTGCAACCATGTTAGAAGAGTGTGATATGGATTCCAGTCCAGAAGCATATTTCGATTGTGTTCCATGGGAAGTATTGGCAAATATTAACCATAGTTTTTTTCTATCGGAGAGGAAACAGAATTTTTTGAGATATATTGGGGGCTTGTTATACACAGAGGTTTCTGTTCCCGCAGCATTCCAGAATATTAAAATGGCAGGTCAGCGGTTGAATATAGGTGACAAGGGCACCAGCTATTGGGATCTGCATATAAGAGAGGATATACGTCATGGGCAGTGGATGCTTGAGGATGTTGCACTTCCATTGATTGAGAAATATCCCGAAGACGGTTGGGATATGGTTATGGGGTATGACCAGCAAAAATTTATCAGTTCCCGCGCTACTTCTTCCATTGTTGAGTCAATTCGACATTTTGAGTTCTCCAAAACATCTCTATAGGCATCAAGTTTCATTTTTATAAGTTCATTTTGACTCAATAAAGTCTTTGCGTTTGAGTTCCAGGGCGTTAAGACGGTTGTAAAGTGTTTGCCGGGAAAGGCCTAAATTGGTGTAGGTTTTCTTAATATCACCTTTGTTGCGGGTTAACTCTTGTGCTATCAGGCTTCTTTCTATTTCTGCTAACTGGTTGTTCAATCCTTTAGGTGGGTTCTTGAGTATATTTTGGATAGATAACTGAACATTGTTTTCGGTTTTTGACTCTGTAGTTTGGGGAAGACCGAGGACAAACTTGTCGGCCTCATTTTTTAACTCACGAATATTTCCCTCCCAGCGCCTGTTCTGCAACTCATGAATGTATTCGGGTGATGGTGTTGGAGGAGTTTTCATGTTGTATCGCTTGCAGGCTTCCGTAGCCAGATGTTGAAACAAAAGAGGAATGTCTTCAATCCTTTCGCGTAGGGGAGGAAGAGAGATTTGTACGACATTGAGCCTGTAATATAAGTCTTCCCGAAACTGTTGTTTTTCGCTGGCCAATTTTAAATCTGCTTTTGTCGCAGCGATTATGCGGATATCAAGGGGTATGGACTCGTTAGACCCTACTCTTTCTACAACTTTTTCCTGAATTACACGCAGGAGTTTTACTTGCAGATGTAGTGGCATGCTTTCTATTTCGTCAAGGAAGACGGTTCCTTTATTAGCGTACTCAAATTTTCCTATTCTCCTTTTGTCTGCTCCTGTAAATGCGCCTGCTTCATGACCAAACAATTCGCTCTCAATAATATTTTCAGGCATCGCTCCGCAGTTGATAGCGATAAAGTTATGGTTCCTTCTTTTGCTGGCCTGATGGATGTTCTGTGCTACCAGGTCTTTCCCTGTTCCTGTTTCTCCGTGAATCAGGATATCAGCGTCAGCATCAGCAATATTGGCAATAACCTGACGGAGCCGTTCGATGGAAGAGGCTTTGCCTATAATGGTATTTTTTGTTTTATCTTGGTTATGTATTTTCGACTGTAGTTTCCTTACTTCCATAATGAGACGTCGTTTTTCCATAGCTCGATTTACAGCATCTATGAAAGTCTCAGTTGCAAATGGTTTCTCTAGAAAATCATATGCTCCATTTTGAATAGCTTGGACAGCCATTGGAATGTTGCCCTGTCCAGTTATAAGAATGACAGGTATTTCCGGGTCCACGTTCTTGACCTTTTCCATCAAGGTCAAACCGTTCATTTTGGGCATCATGACATCACTTACCAGTACACCTTGCCAGTCCTCAGAGATTAGAGCCAGGGCATCTTTCGCAGACTCAAAGTCTTCAACCGCATAGTTTTTATTTTGAAGCTCCCTTTTAAGCGAAAGTCTAACTACCTTTTCGTCATCAACTAAAAAAATTTTTTCTTCAGAAGTCATGTTTAATGCTCTCTAAATCTATTGTTGTTGGAAACCTGGTTTTTCAAGTTGGTTATATCAAGTCTTCCTTGATTGGAAGGGTGATTATAAATTTGGAACCTTTCCCCTTAGTACTGCTTACGCTTATATCTCCGCCATGTCTCTTTATGATTCCATAGCTGACCGAAAGGCCAAGGCCGGTGCCTTTAACTTCCCTTTTGGTTGTGAAAAAAGGGTCGAACAGTTTTTCCATATTTTCCTGCTGTATGCCTTGACCGGTATCTTCAATTTCTAATTCAATGTTGGAGTCTTGAGCTCTGGTGCGAATGGTGAGTGCGCCTCCCTCAGGGCATGCTTCATTAGCATTTTGCAGGATATTTAGAATGACTTGTTTGATCTGGTCTTCCACAACGTCCACTTCTGGAAGGCAATCAGAATACTCCTTTATCATTTGTATATTTTCTTTATTGAATTCATTTTTCTTTAGCATGAGCATATCGTCTATGGCGTCATGAAGGTTTATGGGATGTCGGGTTCCCGAAGAAGGACGGTAAAAATCCTTGAGTTGTAGAGAAAGATTCATAACTCGATTGCTTTCATTGATCGAAAGATCAACAAGCTCTGCTAGTGATTCGTCTAGATGGGTTCCTCGTTTAACCTGCTCAAGAGTACTGCGGATTCCCATAAGCGGGTTGTTGAACTCATGTGCTATGCTTGCTGCCAGTTGACCAAGGGCTGAAAGTTTTTCTGCATGTAAAAGCTGTTGGTTTACTTTTTGCAGCTCTTCTTCAGATTTTTTTCTTTCGGTGATTTCCTTCTTGAGCTGTTGATTGGCTAATTTGAGATCGGCAGTTCTTTGGTGAACCCTTTGCTCTATAAAATCCTTTTGAGCCTCAAGGTTTTTGTTAAGTAAACGCATTTCTAAAATATTTCGAATTCTGCAAAGTACTTCCGACAGATCTAGAGGTTTAGAAAGAAAGTCCCTTGCGCCTACTTGCAGAGCTTTCAACCGAGTAGATGGATCAGATTCTGCTGTTAATACCAGGATAGGAGCATAAGAGTCTGCCTCGATTTTCTTTATTTGCTCAATCACCTCAAAACCATCCAAATATGGCATTCTTAAATCAAGCAGAACAAGATCCGGCCTTAATTTTTGATACAACATGGCCGCTTCTCTGGAATCTGTTGTGCTGGTGATGGAGTTATATTTAGCCTGTTTTAACGCAGTCTCCAATACGATGATATTTGAACTTTCATCATCGACTATTAGTATCTTGGCTTTTAAAATGTCACTTTTGTCTAGCATCAAAAATTTGCAGTGGCTTGGTTAAATAGTAGTGTTTAAATTATATTTTAAAAACTTGACTAAATATGATTTCCTGTTGGAGACACGCGCATTGTAGAGCAAAATGGATGCCAAATATTTATATATTTATCCGGTCAAACGGTTTGCATAAAAGAGCTTCTTTAAACACTTAAAATATAGCAAGTTATGTGTTTTCTTGCTATTTAATGAAGAAGGAAAATGGGCTGATGGGCCTAAGCGCAAAGTTGGAATAGTTGTGCAATGTATATATATTTTTACTTTATGGCGATTTATATGTAAATAAATAATTACAAGTCAATGGGCGGATAAATGTTTTTACGTTTTATGTTATTTGGGGGTGGGTTTGTTTCTAACTACTTGTTATTTATAGATTAGTGGCCCATAGATCTTCAAAATTGCAGGAGAAAGTCATCGTCTACTTCTTCTTCGAGATAGTCGGGCAATCGGGTTAATTTATCTGTTAGAGCCAGGCTTATTTGTGCTGCTGTTAAGCCTGTTGCTGAAGTGAGGTTGGCACCTTTGAGGTTGGTTTGAGTGAACAAAGTGTCCTCATTAAACTGTGCTCCTTCCAGATTGGCATTTTCAAGATCTGCATTCTGAAGGTCGGACTCCAGCATTCCAGCTCCTGATAGATTGCAGCTTTTCATATGGGTGTTCTGAAGACAGGCTTCTTGTAATTTAGCCTTAGTCAGGTTTGCTCCTTCCAGATAGGCTCCTGATAAATTTGAAAATTGAAGTTTGCATTCTTTAAGATTGCTGTTGTTAAGATTAATTTTTTGTAATTTTGAACCTCTTAAATCAGCCAGTGTTAAATCTGGTTTTAATTCCGGGTTCTTTTGTCTCCACTCATTCCAGTTGTCAATTCCATTTTTAATGAGTTTCAGGTGTTCTTCGTTTGCCATGACCTATCTTTTGGTTTGATTGTTTATGTTAAAAAGATAAAATACCCATGTAAATTGTTTAACAAATGGAAATTCGGTCAATTAATAATATCCGGAGATTTCCAGCCCTGCCGGGCAAAGTTGAGGTGATTTTGAAAATCTTGTTTGAGTCAACCCTCAAAATTTCAATAGGATTGAGCGGTTTGTCTATTTTTTGAATTAGATCCTACATAAAAAATTCCATGTAGACCATCCACCCAATCATGGAAAGAACCAGTACGACATAACCGGTATGGACCCAAATCGTGAAAATAGGGTTTTCTCTTCGCTTTTCTGGTTTTTCTTTTTCTTTCATGCTTTCCTCAGATTGATCCGAAATAATAATACTATGGAATCTAGTATAAACCCATTACCAATGCAGTTTTTTTCACATCTGAGTTAGAAATGAAGAAGTTTGTAACAGTCTCTATTATTTTTATTTTGTCTCAGATTGCTTGTCCTGCATTTGCCGATGATTTTCAGGATGGTCTGGATGCTGCAGCCCATGGAGACTTTAAGACCGCTTTTGACAAATGGGAGCCTCTGGCAAAAAGAGGCAGTGCTCTGGCTCAGTTTAATCTGGGACTGATGTACGACAAGGGTGAGGGGGTCAAGCGTAATTACAAAAAAGCATCTAAGTGGTACAAACTTGCTGCTAAACAAGGAGTTGCTTCGGCACAGTATAATCTGGGAATACTTTATAGTAAAGGCAAGGGGGTTCGGCAGAGTTTTAAAAAAGCTTTGATGTTTTATACTCGAGCTGCCAAGCAGGGAAACGCCTCAGCACAGTTTAACGTGGGCCTGATGTATGATATCGGTGAAGGTGTGACCCCTGACTATAAAAGGGCAATCAAATGGTATCGTTTGGCAGCACAGCAAAACAATTCCCAGGCTCAATTCAACCTTGGCCAATTGTACGAGTCTGGAGAGCGAGTCACTCAGAACTATAAAAAAGCTGTGAGATGGTACAAACTTGCGGCAGATAATGGCAATCAGCTTGCACAATTTAAACTTGGTTATCTATATGAGAAGGGAAAGGGTGTTGCGAAAAATCCCAAAAAAACAGTAAAGTGGTACAAGCTTGCGGCAGACCAGGGTCATGAAACAGCCCAGTTCAACTTGGGGTATATGTATAGCCGAGGTATAGGAGTGGAGCAGAATTATAGCGAAGCTGTCAAATGGTACAGATTTGCTGCTGAGCAGGGAAATGTACTGGCTCAGTATAACCTTGGGGTGTTTTACAGTGAAGGTAGAGGCATTCGACAAAGTTACTCCAAAGCTGCAAGTTGGTTCAGGATGGCCGCAAAAAAAGGCGATGCGGAAGCCCAGTACCGCTTGGGAATGATGTATGAAGAAGGCGACGGTGTTGAAAAGGATATGGAAAAAGCAGTCAAGCTCTATCGGTTTGCGGCAGACCAGGGTCATGCAAGGGCCCAGGGAAATTTGGGATGGATGTATGTGAATGGAAACGGGGTTGAAGAAGATCTGGATGAGGCGGCAAAATGGTACCGACGGTCTGAGCAGACCCGTAAAGCACAAAAAGAGAAGAATCCTCTATCATCTCTTCGCTAAAAATTTTCTCATCTTTTCTTTGAAATTCTCATTCTATAAGCCGAATGCAGGCAAAAAATAACAATCAAAATTAATGAATACTTTTTTAGCTGACTTTGCAAGTTTGATGTGGGGGCCATGGCTTTTGTTCCTGTTGCTGGGAACAGGGTGTTGGTTGAGCATCCGACTGAAGGGTATCCAGATACGTCACCTTTTCTATTCTCTAAGCCTTACCTTTTCCAGGGAGAGAGGAGGGGAGGGGGATATCTCACATTTTGGTGCACTCATGACAGCCCTCGCCGCAACAGTGGGCACTGGAAATATTGCCGGAGTGAGTGTGGCTGTAGCGTTGGGGGGGCCTGGAGCGATTTTCTGGATGTGGCTAACAGGGTTGGTTGGAATGGCTACTAAATATTGTGAAGGATTTTTAGCTGTCAGGTTCAGACAGGTAAACCACAAAGGAGAAATTTCCGGTGGGCCTATGTACTATCTGGAACATGGTCTGGGTCAAAAATGGCTGGGAGTGTGCTTTGCCTTTTTTGGAGCTATGGCAGCTTTTGGAATAGGAAACATGGTGCAGGCCAATACAACCGTTCACGCCTTAAACGGCTCTATAGGGGTTAGTAGTATTTTAGTTGGTGGTGTAATGATGTTGCTTACCGGCATGGTAGTTCTTGGAGGTATTAAACGTATAGCAGAAGTTGCTTCTTTTCTAGTACCTATTATGGTTGCTATATATTTTCTCGGTGCTTTGATAGTTATATTAAATAATCTAGCCCAACTGGGTGCAGGTATAGTGATGATCTTTAAAGATGCTTTTACAGGAACGGCTGCGACAGGTGGGTTTGCCGGGGCGTCTTTGGCAAATACCATTCGATATGGAGTTGCACGAGGGTTGTTTTCCAATGAATCAGGTATGGGGAGTGCGCCCATTGCGGCTGCTGCGGCTAAAACAAATCATCCCTCCAAGCAGGCATTGGTATCCATGTCGGGAACATTTATTGACACCTTGGTCGTCTGTTCGTTAACAGCACTGACTTTAAGCTCTACTGGTGTCTGGGTATCGGGAGAGACAGGGGTTGCTCTAACACTTCAAGCATTTTCAGCAGGTCTGCCAGGTTTATGGGGAAAAATTATCGTTACTATTGGCACGGTGACTTTTGCCTTTTCAACAATTTTGGCTTGGGAATATTATGGGGAAAAATGCTTTGAATACCTTTTTGGAGAAACATATATTCATTATTATCGATATGCTTGGGTGATATTTGTATTTGTGGGTGCTCAGGTAAAACTGGATATGGTATGGAATTTTTCCGATGCGATGAACGCTCTGATGGCTGTTCCAAATCTTATTGGCCTTATCCTTTTAAGTGGTACACTGGTCAAAGGTACACAATCATTTGAAAAAGAAATCAGGGAAGGATCAATCCATAAATTTGATTAGCACAATGGCCTATTGTTGCGTCAACAGACTAATTTTTTTCAAATATTCTTCTCCATAAATTTCAAGCATGGTGTTGATATTTTGTCTTCTTAGCTCTTCTTCAAAACTGAACTCAATTGGAGGCCGGTCTTCATCCTGAGTGTTGGTTGAATCTTTGATGTAGGTTATATCTTCCATGATTCTCTCCTGTCAAAAAACTGTCAGCATATATCTTATCGGAAGATAAAAGCAATACCTGTACCAATTTATAAAATTGAATTGAAACACAGGAGAGATATTTAAGATTTTCAGTAAAGATAATATGGCAGTAATATTTTATGAGGTTTAAATCGTATTAATAGCCAAGGAATAAGGATTATAGAAAAATTGGTTATAATAAATAAGATGTATTTTATTCCTGTTGTTTGCGATGATTAATGCTTGTTCTAGATGAAGAGTAAAGAAATATGAATGAAATCGATAATGAACAAATAGCTGGAATGAAAATTCTGATCGTAGACGATGCGCCTGATAACTTGTCCATTCTGGGGCACATTTTGAAACAAAGTGATTTGCAAATTTCTATTGCAAGAGGGGGCGAACAAGCGATTGAGCTTGTCAGAAAAAACAAACCAGATCTGGTTTTATTGGATGTCAAGATGCCAGATATGGATGGCTATGAAGTTTGCAGAAAACTTAAAGCTGATGAAAATACAAAAGACATCCCAATCATTTTCATAACGGGTTTGGTGGAAACAGAAAATATTAAGAAAGGCTTTGAGGCTGGCGCAGTTGATTATGTTACCAAACCATTTAAAGAAGTAGAGGTGATTTGCAGGATAAAAACACAACTTAAGCTCAAAAAGACTCAGGATGAAGTGGCATGTCAGGAAAAATTTTATCGAGCTATTGTAGAGAGAGTGCCTGATCTAATATTTCAGTTAGACCAGGATCGAAAAATTGTTTTTGCGAATCCTGCTTTTCGTTTGCTGGGTTATGATCCAGATCTGCTGAGAGGTCGGCTTATTGACGATATGATCGAAAGTGAGCATAAGGAGGACCTTCTGGAAAAACTTGCTACTAAGAATGTTGGCCCGTTGGCAGTGACTGACCTGATAGTCAAATTAAAAGTCAGTGACGAAGTGGGACTGGTGGAGGAAATGCCAGCCTGTGATTTTCTTGTTGATTCTGTAGGCATTTGGAATATTCCAGATGAACAGGTTTTCAGGGATAGTACAGGCAAGAAGTTTATGGGAACCCTTTGCATAGGAAAAAAAAATTTAACTCCTTAAGTGGATACGGAAAACTACTTGACTACTCGTTCTTTCTTGCCTCGACCTCCGCGGCATGAGCTTTTGCACGTTTCAGCATGGCTGCCCTTTCTTCAGAAGTGAAATCCCGCCTGGGTGTTGGCCCCGGCACACCACCTCCAGATGGTTTGGGTGTTGTAGTGGTTTGAGCGGGTTGTGGTGTTGGAGGGGGAGCTTCCTCTTCGGTAGCAGTTGCTTCTTCTACAACTGTTTCTACTTCTTCCTGAGCGGCTTCCTCTAAAACAGGTTCTTCAATAGTTGGGACTTCTACAACTTCTTCCGGAATTGGGTTTTCCAGTTCTTTCTTTTCCCGCCGGCGTTCGAGGATTTCCATGGCACGGAGAAACGAGTCTTCATTATTTGCCATTTTGGCTTTCGAACCGCCACTATCGCGATTGTTTACATTAAAATGAAAACTTCCTTCGCTCATTACCATTTCTCCCAAGTTGATTTATTTAAAGATTGAACCATATCTTATAAGAAACTTTCTCGAAGTCCATGTTTATTTTTTCTAAAAACGTAGTCTTGGTTCAAACGTCCATCTGGCTTGCCGGCCCGTTTTACTCTGGTTGAAGCGGCAAAAATGTCTGCTTACTAAATGGGAGTCGACATATTGTCCCCACGCCGAGTGGCCCCTTGACAGAGACCTTTGCATAAGTATAGGTTTTTGTATAAGTTATAATTCGTTATTTTATT
>CAYFNV010000008.1:0-101918 GCA_964344595.1 uncultured Nitrospina sp.
AACCCCCGACCTGCTGATTACAAATCAGCTGCTCTACCAACTGAGCTACGCCAGCTCAGCAAATAAAAAACCCCCATATTACACTTAGACTTCAAAAGTTTCAATATAAATTGGAGGTTTCAGCTATTTCGTTCAGATTAACAGGATAATTTGCCGCGAAAGGGTGATATTGTGATGCACTATAGCATGGTAGACTATTTTTTAATAGGAAAAAATAGCCACCATAATCCATTAAGCAAGGAATTTTAACACTGTAAAGCCTCAAACACCAGATTTTTTTCTTTTTCGTACAATTTTACCCAATAAACCTATTTTTCTCCAGTAACTATCTCAACACAGCTTATTTTCAGAATTGATTCCTGCCTGAGCTCTGCCTGGCTATTTTTTTCCGCTTTTTCTTAACAGGTCTCTTAAGATACTCCCTATTCTGTTGTTCTTCAGCCGCCTGGAGTTTTATTTTACAAAAATGGGCCGTATATCGAAAATTATAATAGTCCACCGAATTCTGGGCATCCTGAAAAGAAACAATATAAGGAACGATCAAGGGAAAAGACATTAAATAAATCCATGCCTTACGAGTTTCACCCGTATACCATTGGCCGCCACCCGGAATTAACGAATACAACATTGCAATATCCCGATCATAATACTCGTACTCCTTATCGCATCCCTTTTGGATGAGTTCTTCCATCTCTGTTTCCATTTCCGGAGTGATCCGTTTAAAGAGCAGGGGAGAATGCCCGCCTCCCTTTACCCCACAAGCAGAAAAAAGAAAGACCATCCCCACTATCCCTATGATTTTATACAAACCCGGCATATGCGTAAAATTAAATAATTCTTTTTATATCAATAGATTATATGAAAATCTCGGTTTTCCGTCAAGCCTTGGCTATGCAGCAAGCTTATTGCGGAAATTGATCTTTGGTAAAGGAAATGGGGGTTCCGTTTACACTATAAAAATCAACTTCCTGGCGGTCAGGTTCGAAAGGAACGTCCCACCACGGCCCAGAATAGGCAGGAGAAACACGAAATCCGATGAAGTCGGCTTTTTGTCCGGGAGCAAGGGTGCCACATGGCAACCCCAGGGATTCTGCTCCTCCACAGGTTGCCATAGTAAGCAGCTCCTTTCGACTTACATCAGGCAAAAGCTTTTCCGCCATACGCAACTCATCAAGAAAATTGAGGGACTCGTTGCTAGCTAGCGAATCAGTACCCAAAGCCACAGTCATTCCCCGATCCAACATAGCTCGAACTGGCATGATATTCTTTCGGCCAAACCAATTTGTGCTCTGTGGGCAAAAAATGGAACTAACTTTTTTCTCTTCCATGACATCCAAATCTTCTGAAATAAAATTGCAGTGCACCGCAATGAGACGATCTAAAACCCCTAGAGAAGAAAGATATTGCACCGGAGTTTTATAAGGAGGATGCCAGTTCGGATCCCATACAGATCTTTCTTTTAACAATTCTTCAAGCGAATCGTCACCAAGCACTAGAAACCTTGTTTCCTCTTTGATTTCTGCTACATGGCAAGAGATTGGACAACGATATTGTTCTGCCAATTGTGCAATATATCGAAATAAATCTGGAGATACAGAGTAGGGCGCGTGGGGTGCTAAACCCAATTGGTAAAGAGGAGAAACGCTTTCATGTTTTAAAATATTTTCCAGATCATCGCGAAGTATGGTTGCTTTCTCTGAATGAAACCCGATAGTCTCAAGAAAAAGTACCGAGCGGAAACCCAACCCCCTAATCGCTGGCAACAATTCAGGATTATCAACATAATCTCCAAGCGCAGTCACTCCGGAGCGTTTCATAACTTCCGCCCCATGAAGAATTCCTTGAATTCTGCTCTCGTCATCAAGGTCAGAGTTCAAAGGAATCAACGCCCGAATCCAATCCACAAATGAATCAGAGGAAGAAAGTTTTTTTTCAAGTGCTGTCAGGCATAGGTGACTGTGTGCGTTGACAAATCCCGGCATTAACAAACAATCAGAAAGATCCAGCACCGAATAATCATTTTCCGATTGCTTTACAATCTCAACAATGTTTTCACCATCAATAACCAGTTCACCATTTTCAATAGGTTCTCCACACATAGTGAGCAAAGCCCTGAATTTTATTTTCTGCATCATAAGCTTGTCTTCAACAAAGTGTAGAGTCTTTATACTTCTGATATTCGGAGCCCAACTGTTCCAGCAAAACCTTCTCTTCTTCTCTGGCCCGGTAAATATTCAAGGGCACAACCACTACAAACACGTAAACCAGACTGAGCACTGACCCACAGGCCAGAAACAAACCTGTTAGCGTTAAAATAATTCCGATATAAATCGGGTGGCGAAAAATCCGGTAAATTCCTTTGGTGACTAACTGGTTAGTTCCTGGAAGAACTGCAAGCGAAGAACCCAACGACCACATTGCGGCTATCCATATAAGAACCCCCACTGCACCCACTGACAACCCAACATAAACCAGACTACGAATCCCGAATCCAAAATTTTTGGGGCTTAAATAAGCAAACACCAAAGGAAACAGGTAAAGCAACGGAACCAGAATGTTCAGGAAAAATTTTTGATTTGGATTGAGAGATTTATAGTCAATCATTGCAAGCTATTAAAAAATAATCCCTTCTACCACTCAGGCAATAAGAAAAAACTTTATTCGATGTTAGGTGAAATTGCATTTCAGAGAGAACCTTGCTCAGCCAGACAAAGTTATTATCCGCCAAACCCAGAGTCATTCTGGCCGAGCAACTGTTTGTTGAATGTTTCACGTCCTTCAAGGATTTCAATTTCGATCACGACCTTGAAAAATGGCAACGTAAGTTCCATATCTTTTAGTTTCACAGCGTCTTTTTCCGGCAGCAGAATAAAGCGGGCACCTTTCTTAATAGCACTCGCTTCCAACTCTCTAATATCCTGCACGGTGTATGGGTAATGATCGGGAAAGACTTTGAAAAATTTTGGATGAATTTGTGAGTCCAGCAAAATCTGCCTGAATCCGTCCGGTTTTGCGATACCACAAAAAGCTGCAACAGGTTCGTTCTTTAAAATTTCCACATCCAGAACTTCCTCATCATTCATACGGATTATAGAATCCAGGCGGAGGTGTGTTTTCATTTGAGGCACGGAACCCAACAAACGAGGGTCAAAATTAATTGCACCGCCGGAATAATGGGTGAAACAAACCATGTCCGCTCGTCTTGTTTCTATCACCGGCTCACGCAGTTCTCCCGCTGGAAATAGATGGGTGTTTCCTAACGGCCTGAAATGATCGAAAAGCAATATGTCCAGATCGCGTTTTAAAGCCAAATGTTGAAAACCATCATCCAAAACCAGTGTATCAACATCAAAATGTTCGAGCGCATACCTTCCAGTTTGATAACGGTCTGGTCCGGTTAAAATAGGGACATTTTTGAGTTTTTCCGCCATCATAACCGCTTCATCGCCGACCCATTCTGGAGAAAGGAGTGTTTGCTTCCCATCACACACCACATTAACGGATTTGCTGGACTCTCCACCATAACCCCGACTAAGAATAGCAGGTTTGCGTCCATTTCCCCTGAGAGTCTCCGCGATCATCATGACAAAGGGTGTTTTCCCTGTACCTCCTAACGTCAGGTTACCAACACTGATTACCCGACAATCAAGTTTGCGACTGGGAAACACTCCCCACCTGTAAGCCCAGAGGCGAAAATGGTGACCCAGCAAATAAACCAGTGAGATGAATTGCAAGATTACAAAAACTGGAAACCAATACCATTTGCGGTCAGGAGATATTATTTTATAAAAAATTTCTGACATGATTTATAACAGGGCCTTTTTGGACGCCCCTGTAACACAAATATTTTAAAGGGAATCTCTAATAATTCGATGATTCTAGTTTGTGGCAACTCGCTACCCTTTATTTCATAAGGGTCGCTCATGGCTAAATACAATATTTTGAGGTGCCCTAAATTCTATTTTTTCGCAATTTTTAGAGGTCCTCTATTATTTTAGGAGTATACTCCCAGCTTATGGATTTTTTGTATTATATTCTTATAGGAGGAGTACTGCTATTTGCTTCTCCTTTTCTTATAGTAAGGGCATTAGTCTCTTCTTCTTTCCGTAATGACATAAAGGAAAGGATGAAAGGAGCAGATTCTCTGCCTGAACTGAAAGATACGTTGTGGATTCATGCTTCATCGGTTGGGGAAGTTCGGCTGGCTAAAATACTAATTACCGGTCTATTAAAAGATGAATCCAGACCAATAGCCCTGTCAACGTTTACTCCCACCGGTTATGCACTGGCCTTGGAAGAAAAGCTTCCGAACGTATTCAGATTACCTCTGGACTTTCCGTTCTGGCTCAATCCGGTCTTTGACCGCTTACGACCCTCCAAACTGATTTTAATTGAAGCTGAGCTATGGCCTTCTTTACTTCGTCAATGCAAACATAGAAACATTCCTGTAATCCAGGTGAACGGAAGAGTCTCCGAAAAATCGGTTCAGAATTATAGAAAATTTCCACCCTTCCTGTTATGGATGACTGAATCGATTGAACAATTTTCAATGCGATCCCAAACTGACGCAAACAGGTTTTTACAATTAGGAATTGCGAAAGACAAAATCTTGGTCTCGGGAAATATAAAATTCGATGTGACCTCAGCTCAAACCGAAGACGATTATTATCCCAAATGGAAAGAGGGTTCACTGGTAGTGGTTTTCGGTTCTACACGCCCGGGAGAAGAAGGCCCAATTATGGATGCTTTGGTTAAACTTCAAAAAGACTTTCCTGGCCTGACTGGAGTGATCGCGCCCAGGCATATGGAAAGATGCAGGGAAGTTGAAGACCTGATCCGCGAATTCGAAGTGGATTATGCCCTTCTCTCCAAACAGAGTGATTTGGCAAACTGGAAAGGAACCGTCCTGCTGGTGGACAGTCTGGGAAAACTCAATGCCTTTTATAAGACAGCGACCGTGGTCTATGTAGGCGGTGGTTTCAATCCCCGGTTTGGTGGACACAACATCCTCGAACCAGCCGCATTAGGAAAACCCGTTCTGTTTGGTAAATTCATGAATAACTTTGAGGAAGAAGCGAAGCTACTCAAACAGTCAGAAGGCAGCTTGCAACTTCAAAACATAGAAGAACTCTACGATGTATTAAAAAGGCTGCTGAAGAACCAGGACGAGCGGCAGAAGTTGGGACAGTCTGCAGAAAGCACTGTAAAAGCCAACACTGGTGCATTGAGAAAAAACATAGAGCTCATCCGCAAGACATAAGCGTAGACCTCTAATGGGACACCCGTTTAGATGATTTATTTTTACCACTTCCTATCCTTCTTCATAGCGATCCTCCTGCTTCCGCTGTTTTCACTCGCAACCCTGTTTTCGAAGCATAAGTGGAAAGGGCTGACCCATCATTTCGGATGGGTTCCTGCAACAAGAAAGTCGAACGGAAAAACTCTCTGGCTGCATGCACTTTCGATGGGAGAAGTCGTGGCCGCAACGCCGGTTCTCAAAAAAGTGCGTGAGCAACACCCCGATCTCCAAATTGCTCTCTCCGTCACAACAGATTCGGGTTATGAGTCAGCTCTCAAGGCAAATGTCGCCGACAGCATATTTTTTCATCCGCTGGATTGCCTGCCTTTCACCCAACTGGCTTTAAGCAGGATCAATCCCGTTCTTTATGTTGTTACCGATACTGGCTTCTGGCCCGGCCTGATAGACTTGTTATATAGAAAAAAAATTCCTGTTTTATTATTCAACGGTCGTATCTCCGAACGGTCTGCCCGCCGGTATCGCCTGGCTGGGCCGGTTTTCAAAGAAACTTTTCAGAAGTTTCACAAGCTCGGTATGCAAAACAGTAATGGAGAAAAAGCTGCCCTGATGCTGGGTGTAGAACAAGATCGTATTGAAATTATGGGTGACCCAAAATACGACGCACAACAACTCCTGGATGATGAGGAGATAAAAAAGCTACGGAAAACTTTAAAGCTGGAGACAGACACACCAGTATGGATAGCTGGCAGTACCCATGCAGGAGAGGAAGAAATTATTCTGGACGCTCACCAGCGACTGTTGGTTGAGCACACCGATCTGGTTTTAATTCTAGCGCCACGAAGAATCGAGAGGACAGAAGAAGTGAGCGCTCTTCTTAATCAGAAGAAAATTCCTTTTGCCCTTAGAACATCATTGGATTCTGAAAAAACTGCTTCTGTTATACTCCTTGATACAATGGGTGAGCTGGCACAGGTTTTTGCGCTGGGGCAAGTGGCTTTCATAGGTAATAGCCTCGTGAAACCAGGCGGGGGACACAGCCTTATAGAACCTCTGGCATACGGACTGCCAGTTATGCACGGACCCTATATTGAAAATATACGCCATGTCACAGACAAAGCTCATGAACAGGGACTGGCATTTTCAGTGCAAAACTCTGATGACATAAGGGAAATAGTTATGTCTATGCTGAAGAATCCAGATCAGCGAAAGGAGATTCAAGAAAAAGCCCAGTCCTTCATAAAAGAGCAACAAGGTGCGTCTGAAAAAATGGCCCAAACCATTTCAGAATACCTGGGCTAAAGACACACAAATTCCAGATTTTCCAGTAAACAAAATCTCGCCTCAATATTGAGTTTTTCTGGACAAGTTGCTTACGAAATAAATAGCAAGAGCAGCAATCAAAAAAGCCGGGACCAGCTCATAAATTAAGGCATCAGAAAGTCCCGTAGCCTTCCACACAAGCGTTGTTAAAAATCCGCTCAGCATTCCAGCTATAGCACCTTGCCGTGTCACTCTTTTTGAATACAGCGTAAATAAAATGAGTGGACCGAAACTTGCCCCGAGTCCCGACCAGGCAAACAACACGAACCAGAAAATGACCCGCGTCTCACCCAGGGCAATAAGCATGGCTCCCAACCCTAACACCAGCACCGTTATCCGGCTGATACGAAGAATTGTTTCGTGCGAAATTGTTTTTTGGAACAGTTTGGAATATACATCATGCGCTATTGCAGAGGCGGCAACCAGAATCTGTGCTGACACCGTAGACATAATGGCGGCCAAGACTCCAGTCAACACCACCGCCGTTAACAAAGTTGGCAGTAGTTGTTCCGCTGCTTTTGGAAACAGGTGTTCGGGATCTTCCAGCCCCGGAAACAGAGCCTGACCACATATACCTAACAAAATTGATGATGAATAAATTGTCAGTCCCCATCCCAAAGCAATCCAGGTTCCCTTTTCGATAGTCGCAGTATTCTTCGCTGCCATATATCGAGTTACAACATGAGGTTGACCCGGGTAGCCGAGCCCAATCCCCAACAATCCCACCATGGAACCCAAAAAAGCCGCTACAGATTTTCCTCCCATCCAATTCAGTGTCTCGGGTGATGTATTTTCCACCTCCACTAACATTCCTGAAAAACCACCCAAACTGGATAACGCAACAACCGAAAGGATAACCAGCCCCAATGCCATAATAATTCCCTGGGCAAAATCAGTCCAAGCCACAGCACGCACTCCACCCATCATTGTGTATACAAGTACAATCGCTCCACCTACTGAAATACTTACTATGTGGGGAACTCCAAAAATAGCATCAAAGGTTTTCCCGATAGCGGTAAACTGCGCCGCCACATAAGCCATCATGCAGGAAAAAATAATCACTACTGAAATCACGCGGAGGGCATGGCTCTTGTCATTAAAGTGGTTCTCAAAATAATCCGGAAGGGTGATAGATTTATTCTCTTCAGAATGTTTACGAAGTTTTTCTGCAATAAACAGCCAGTTGATCAAATAGCCTAACAGGCAACCCGGCATAAACCATATTGCCGACAAGCCTTCCTTGTACGCCAAGCCCACTGTCCCTAACACAGCCCAGGCACTTTCTGAACTAGCTGTGGAAGAGATAGCTGTAACCCAGGCTTTTAATGACCGGTCAGCAAGAAAAAAGTCTAGTGGAGAGCGAGTTAACCTGGCTGTCCATACTCCAATACCCAGCATGGCCAGCACATACAAAAAGAAAACAATTGCAATGGTTCCTGATAATTCAGTCATTCAAAAATTCCATCCTGCTGGCCCCCTCAGCGGGGAGACCTTTGCATAAGTCTGCACGTTGGAAAAATGAGATGCTTCGACAAGCTCAGCATGACAGGAATTAGTTTTTTTAGGCCGTCATCCTGAGGCTCTCGAAGGATCTCGGGGTTATGCAAAGGTCTCTTTAGCAAGGGAGACAATTAGCCAAAACCCGTAAAGCTAGAATAACTCTTTCTCAGCTCTACCCGAATATCTTAATTGAGTCCAGCGTCACGCCCTTCAGCAAGGGAAGCTGTTGGCAATTGCTCTATTCAGCCGTGATGACCCGTTGCCAGTAAAATTGAGTTATTGCTCATTGGCCCCACGCCCTTTAGCAAGGGAGACAATTAGCCAAAACCCGTAAAGCTAGAATAACTCTTTCTCAGCTCTACCCGAATATCTTAATTGAGTCCAGCGTCACGCTGGTGGGTGTGTTAGAATCCATATTCTTAAAAATGACTCACCTTTAATCTGTGGATAATACTCACTATTATGACCGTCTACGAACCAAATTCCATTGAAGCCAAATGGCAGGCTTACTGGGAAGAAAACCAATCGTTTAAAGTAGAGTTAGACTCTTCCAAAGAAAAATATTACCTGCTGGAAATGTTTCCCTATCCATCAGGGAGAATCCATATGGGCCACGTTCGCAACTACACAATAGGCGATGCACTGGCCCGTTTCAAACGCATGCAAGGTTTTAACGTCCTGCATCCTTTAGGCTGGGACGCGTTTGGAATGCCGGCAGAAAACGCCGCCATCAAAAATAAAACTCATCCCGCCGAATGGACATTTGAAAATATTCGCACCATGAGGAAACAGATCAAAGCACTGGGACTCAGCTATGACTGGGACCGTGAAATAGCTACCTGCCACCCCGGTTATTATAAATGGAACCAGTGGTTTTTTCTAAAGTTCCTGGAAAAAGGCCTTGCCTACCGAAAGAATTCCACTATCAACTGGTGTGAAGACTGTCAAACAGTTCTCGCCAACGAACAGGTTGTGGACGGCTGTTGCTGGCGATGCGATAACGAGGTATTGCAAAAACAACAGGAAGGCTGGTTCTTTAAAATTACTGACTATGCTGACAGGCTTCTGGATGGTTGTAAAACCCTTGCAGGAAAATGGCCGGAGCAGGTGCTTACCATGCAAACCAACTGGATTGGCAAAAGCTTTGGTGCTGAAGTGGATTTTAAAGTCCAGCAAAGTGACGAAGTCATAAAAGTGTTCACAACTCGTCCCGACACTTTATATGGTGCAATGTTCATGGTTCTTGCCCCTGAACATCCGCTGACAGAAAAGCTTTCGCGTGGAACCGAACAAGAAAAAGCCGTTGACGCTTTTGTGCGAAAAGTAAAAATACAGGACACCATCTCGAGAACCAGCGAAGGTGGAGAAAAAGAAGGCGTGTTCACCGGGGCATATGCCGTGAATCCTTTGACTGGTGAGTCCATTCCTGTATGGACCGCAAATTTTGTACTCATGGATTACGGCACCGGCGCAATCATGTCTGTTCCTGCTCACGATCAGCGGGACATGGATTTTGCCCGCAAATACGACTTGCCGGTCCGAGTAGTAATTCAGCCCGAATCCGGACCAGTAGACACAGACACCAAAGCATTTACAACTGATGGAGCGATGGTGAATTCCGGCTCTTTCGATGGACTGGTCGGCCAGGAAGCTCGCAAGGCAGTTTGCCAGCATCTGGAAAAAGAAAACATCGGAAAGGCTACCATTAATTATCGACTTCGTGATTGGGGTGTTTCCAGGCAACGATATTGGGGAACACCTATTCCAGTTATCCACTGTTCAGGATGTGGAATGGTTCCTGTTCCAGAAGATCAACTGCCGGTCGAACTTCCACTCGATGCACAGTTAGGAGATAAAGGCCAGTCTCCTTTGCACACTCTGGAGTCTTTCTATAAGACTTCATGCCCGAAATGCGGAGCCGATGCTCACCGCGATACCGATACGCTAGACACCTTTATTTGTTCATCCTGGTATTTTGACCGCTACACATCACCCCGATCGGAAAATGAGCCTTTTTGTAAGAAAAATAGTGATTACTGGATGCCGGTTGATCAATATGTCGGTGGCATTGAACACGCCATTTTACATCTTCTTTATTCCCGGTTCTTTAATCTGGTATTGAATGATCTTGGCTTGATCCATGCATTGGAACCTTTTGATCGACTATTGACACAAGGCATGGTTATTAAGGATGGAGCCAAAATGTCCAAGTCCAAGGGAAATGTGGTGGACCCGGACGAAATCATCAGAAACTATGGTGCCGATACAGCACGCATATTCATTCTTTTTGCCGCCCCACCTGTTAAAGACCTGGAGTGGAGCGATCAAGGTGTCGAAGGATGCTCAAGGTTTCTAAAAAGAGTCTGGCGGATTTTTAGCGAATTTATTGAAGAGATAAAAACCGTCGCATTGCCTGGAGAATCTTTTACGACAACTATTCCCGAAGTTAAAGCACTTCGCAGAATGACACATATCACAATAAGAAGAGTGACCGAAGATATTGAAACAAGATTGCAATTCAACACAGCCATTGCCGCAATTATGGAGTTGGTGAATCATCTCTTCATCTTCAAGGAATGGTGGGAAAAAAATCGTGATGAAACAACTCGAGCAGCCATAAGGGAAGCCCTGGAAACCTTGATACTGACCTTGTCACCTTTCGCTCCACATATCGCCGAAGAAATGGCATCATTGATAGGGCTTGCCAAAACTCAAGGTCAATGGGTATGGCCAAAATACAAAGAAAATTTAACGCAAACAGATGAAATATTGATCGTCCTGCAGGTCAATGGTAAAGTGAGACAGAAAATATCTGTTGCATCAGATATTAACGATGAAGAGTTGAAAACCCGCTCTCTGGAAGATTCCAAAATCCAGGAGTGGACTAAAGATAAACAAATTAAAAAAGTAATTGTCGTTCCAAAGAAACTCGTGAACATCGTTATCCAATGAAGCAAACGATTTTTAAAAGCTGGATACTGTTCATCCTTCTCCTCAATGGATGTGGGTATACTCTGGTAGGAACGGGTTCTTCTCTGCCGAAACATTTAAAAACCATATCAATTCCTGTCTTCACTAATAGTTCTTCCCAGCCTGAAATTCATCGGGAGTTGACAAGCCGGGTCATTGATTCCTTTATCACAGATGGAAGGATCAGAGTTGTACCGAACAATCAATCCGACATGGTTATGACAGGGAACCTTTTCCACTATAAGTTACAACCTGTCGCGTTCAGTACCGGTGATTTTGCCGAAGGCTATATTGTAGAACTCGGTATAGATGTAGAAGTGGTTGATAAGCTTTATAACAAACCCTACCTGAAACAACATTTTAGAACAGAGTGGAACTACAGAGCTTCTTCAGACCTTGTAGGAACAGAATCAGCCCGGCTAGCTGCACTCGATGAAGCATATCAAGTACTGGGCAACAGATTGGTGAGCCTCCTCATTAACCAGTTTTAATTTTTTGTCCACCGTGACCCCTGATAATTTAATCCTGAAAATTTCAAAGGGCCAAACAGACCCTTTCTATTTCCTCTACGGCCCGGAAATTTTCTACCAGACCGAGGTAATTCAATCTCTGGTTAAGCAATGGATTACAGATGAAAACCGGGACTTTAACCTGGAAAACTTTGATGCACGTGACAGCACAGTAAATAACTGGATAGGGTCTGCCAAAACCCTCTCTTTTCTTGGCGGGAAAAAGCTGGTAATCGTACGTAACCTGCACGAAGCCATACCCCAAGATAAAGAAGCCCAGATCCTCATTGACTACGCACAGTCTCCAGTTCATGAATCCTGTATGGTTATCACTTCTGACAAGGTGGATCGCAAAAGAAAATTATTCAAACAACTGGTGAAATTAAAAACTGCTGTCGCCTGTGAGGCTCCTAAAGAAGGTGAGCTTACTAACTGGCTTCGTAATCGAGCGAGGGAAAGCGATTATTCTCTATCCTTAGAAGCAGCGCGATTTATGGTGAATCGTGTAGGAGCCCGGCCGGGTATTCTGGATAAAGAATTAGAAAAAACTCTTCTCTATGCAGGAAAAAACAAATCCATTTCAGAAAAGGATGTGGCTGAAGTGGTTGGTGAAAACAAGCTGGAAAATGTTTTTGCACTTACCGATGCTTTGAAAACAAAAAATCCAGCAACAGCATTACGCTTGCTCAACAATCAAGTTGATCATGGAGAAGAACCCATAAAGATTCTTGGTACTATTGCCTGGCAATATCGAATGATTTGGGAAGTAAAGCACTATCAGACAAAAAACCTGCCTGCCAGCCAAATAGCAAAAACCATGGGAGCCAACCCTTATGTGGTTGATAAAGCATTGCAACACACTCGCCGGTTCAGCACACAGCAACTGCGTGCAGGATATTTGGAGTTGACAAAAGCCGATAGAAGCCTGAAGTCGACCTCGCAAGACCCTTTAGCGGTAATGCAAACTCTGATCCTTAACCTCTGCCAGTAGTCAAGGTTTGATGTGAATTGAGGGGAAAAGTAACTAGCCTACCAACAGGAATTAAGCAATGCGGTTGACCAAACGGGTAAGACTTGAAATTTTTCTGGACGCAGCCCGGGCATGGAGGATGCCTTTACCACCAACCTTGGCAATTGTTTTCTGAGCAATCTTTAAGTCTTTCTCAGCCTGCTCTTTATTACCAGCCTCAGCTTCAGCACGAACTTTTTTAGATAACGTCTTGACTAAGGTACGATAACCTTTGTTTCTTTCATTTTTTTTCAGGTTCTGCCTGTTGCGCTTTAACGCAGATTTATGATTAGCCAAAAACTGCTCCTTTATAAATTGAGCGTTGAAAAACCGCCACCACTAACCGGATGACAAATAAAAGTGAATTGAGTCTTATACTTTATTCCGCCTTGGTTGTCAAGCAACAGCAAGTCAAACGAAAAATGGCATCTTTATCTGCTTTGAGATACCAGTGGCTTGATATATTCCATCAACCGTTGGAACTCTGTTTTAAAAACTTTATAAAGCTGAGGGGCCTGACTCAGGTCTTTGCTTCGACCAGCTCTTTCCAGTTGGAGTGCGGCCTCCCTAACTGGCCCTGCGCAAATATTGGCTGAGGCTCCTTTTAATGCATGTGCCCTTTCCTCAACCTCCTTGGCATCCCCTGCCTCAAGAGCATAAAGAAGCTGGCGGGAATGCTCGGTAGCATCTTCAAAATAGGCCGCTACTATTTCCAGAAAAAGTTCTTCATCGTCATCGCAAAGCTCTAAAGCGGCCTGCTTATTAAGAACTGGTTGTTGCTCAGCCGACATCAGATTAGCCAAGTAAAGACTGGATTTTCCCCAGTAATCGTTTTATGTCTACCGGTTTTGTCGTAGTCGTCACAACCGGCTTTGATTGCTTTATCCCTGTCTGGTGTCATAGCGTGTGCCGAAAGGCCTAAAACCGGAATAACCTGAGTTTCTGGATCGTCTTTAAGTGTTCGAACGGCTTCCCATCCATCCATAACCGGTAGGCTCATATCCATGAGAATAAGGTCTGGAGATTCCTGACGGGCCATGCTCACTCCCTCCTGCCCATCCACAGCAATGAGAACTTCAAAACCCTTACGTTCCAAACGACGGGATAGCATATCCCGATTCATTTCATTATCTTCTACAAGAAGAATTCTGGCCATCAAAAAACCTTGTTACCCTTATATATAATTATTCAATACTCCATAGTCAGCAACAAACTATCTAAAAACCAATAATGGAAAGTTGCCTGATTTTGCCATATTGAAACACATAGTATCCTGCCAGCGTAACCGATTCAAGTCCCAACTAAGCACCTTATCAAGGATTTTGTCAGGAAAGAGGGATGAAGCAATAATCTTCACCTCATATTAGCCCGATAATCCCTGGAGAAGCGCTATTCCCCAGTAAACATCCTTATTCAAGGGTTTATTTGGATTAATCATTAAACTTGAGCCAGTTTATACCAACCGGTATGATCCGTCCCATGACTTATGAAATAAATTCGGCTTATCTCGCAGCAGAAGGTTTTCTTGAACCACTGCTAAAGGAGCTTGATGGAATTACAGATATTAAAGACCGACTAGTGTTTTCATCTCAACCTGCTACAAAATCCTACTGGGCGCAGAACATTTGGCACAATCCCAAAATCATTCAAATTAATTCGATCAACGACGCAGCAAGAAAACTCAACTCCTTGCAAAGCAACTGGTGCCTTTATTCTCACACCCTTCATCGCCGGGCCAAACTCATTCTGGATAAACTGCCTCCTGTTATCTCCAGTCCTTTGAGCTTTCCTGTTTCATTATCAACCACACCACCTGGGAGTTTTACCCTTTTGGATGAAAATACCCTACTCGTATCAACAGAATGTTCGAGTCCATTTCCTAATGGCAAAGCACTTTTTGTCGAAGATAAAAATGGACCGCCTAACCGAGCTTATTTAAAACTTTATGAGGCTCTCACAATTGCAGGAACTACACCACAGCCAGGCGAGTTCTGCATTGATGTAGGTGGTAGCCCGGGTGGTTGGGCATGGGTGATAAACCAGTGCGGCGCAAATGTTTTAACCATCGATCGCTCCTCACTTTCCCCATCAATACAAAAATTGAAAGGGGTAACATTTCAAAAACGTGATGCATTCAAGCTGTTACCCGGAGAATTCGAAAATCAGCACATTGACTGGTTGTTTTCAGATATTATTTGTTACCCGGAAAAACTTTATGACTGGATTTTAGAATGGGTAGATTCCGGCATCTGCAAAAATTTCATCTGTACAATTAAATTTAAAGGGGAGCCTGACCTTTCGATTGCAAATAAATTTAACGCCATTCCCGGTAGCAAGGTACAGCATCTGTTTCACAACAAAAATGAGCTCACCTGGATCAAGCTGGGAAAGCCAGTTGCCTGATTCTTTGTGCAGCATCAAGGATTTCCTTCTCTGCCAGTTGATCTGCCAAAACAATCGATTCACTCAAAGTGGAAGTTAGTTCTTCCTGCTTCCCGGCAATGAGATATATGGAGGTTGAAGAAAATAACGGTTGAAGTATTTTCTTAGGGTCTTGAAGTTCGCGCCCCATGCGCACCCTGTTTCGCAAAATTGCAACACCTCTCTCTAAGGCTCCCTGGAGAGACAGGAACCTGTCATCAAAGACTATTTCTTTCTCTACTTTCAACAAATCTGAAAAAATGTCCAGCGCCCTGTTCCATTCACATTTCCGCCAGAACGTAATCCCCACCATCGCAAGTATGGCTCTTTCACCCATTTTGTCACCGGACTCTTCAAAAATGTCCAGCGCTGGGCGAAACTCGTCTAATGCCTTTTGTAACTGAGCCTTTTCCCAGAAAGCAGTGCCAAGCGCTGTCAAGAGCACTGCTTCCTGACTGGCGTCCCCACTTTCCCGAATCTTCTGTAACACTCCCCGCAAACAACGTACTGCGGAGTCATATTTTCTAACCTGCTGATAAGCATTGGCCAAAGGAATGGTTGTTTCCAAAATTTCAATTGGCGAACCATTTTCTCCCGCAGTTTTAAATGAATTTTCCAGTTCAGTCAGGTTCATATATTAATTGTTGTAACTTCTTCACAAGTGGGACATTCTATATATAGATGTCCTAACTTTATAAAGGATTGCAAACCATGTTCAAAGAAATTGATCCTCACAAAGCCCAAGAAATGATTGAAGAAGATTCAGCGAACGTAGTCGATATTCGAGACCCGGGGTCATATGCTTCTGGGCATGTTCCTAACGCGGTTTCTTTAAACGATGGCAATGTACAGGAGTATATTGATTCCGCGGACAAGGAAAAACCACTCATCGTTTATTGTTACCATGGAATCTCCAGCAAGGGTGCCGCTGAATATTTGTCAAAAAACGGATTCAAAGAAGTTTACAGCATGACCGGAGGGTACGAAGCCTGGCCAGACTAACCCTCTAGCGAGGGAGGCAACTTGCAACGGTTTGATCAGACCAGCAAACCCTTTCTCGGCTTAAAGAGCAATTGTTATATTCCTTCTCAGGTGGCAGGCGTACCGTAGAGCCCAACCTTCTTACCTCTGTGGGGCACGAAGACTTCGATAAAATATTATGCCCTCCTGGAGAGAAGGAGTTATTTACCTCCTCTCCCTTAAGGAGACCTTTGCATAACCCCGAGATTCTTCTCTTCGTTCAGAATGACATTTTACAAAAAGCTAATTCTTGTCATGCTGAGCTTGTCGAAGCATCTCAATTTCTGTCGTGCAGACTTATGCAAAGGTCTCTTCAAGGGGAGAGGATTGAGGTGAGGGTGATTTGTTAAAACGTTCCTTTTTTTATTCAATAGCTACTACTAAATCATTCCTTTGTTCTTGTAACGACGCATGGCTTCCGAACAATCGCAGCTACGTGGGGTTCCTTCCAAACTTTCAAAAACCCTGGTGATCAACTGAGGAAAGTTTTGTATCGCCAGATCGACCTTCTTCCTTTCTTCATCAGTTTGCATCCCCTCAAACAATTCCCCTTTTTTAAACTTTCGTGGCTTTACTCCTTCTGCGTAGTTAGTCAGGTAGCAAAACGGTGTGTAGCATATCTCCAGTTCCCGAGCCAAAAAAGCCTCCGGAGCCAGGGTCATTCCCACAAGATCAGCGCCTAGAAGACGCAGTTTGCGAATCTCTGCCGGAGTTTCCAATCGCGGCCCTTCAGTGCAGGCATAGACTGCTTTCTCATGATGAGGCAGTCCACTAGAATGCAGAACATCGTGCAGGGTTTCAGCAATCTGCGGACAAAAAGGTTCGTTCATGCGTATGAATCCGATACCCGTATCCTTATAAAAAGTAGTTTCCCGGTTTCTCGTTTCATCGATGATGTCATGCGGCACGACAAAGTCTCCCGGCTTGAAAACCGTGTTGATGATTCCCGGACCGGACCAGGAAATCACCCGCTCAACCCCGCATTGTTTTAATGCATGAATGTTGGCTCGGTAATTGACAAAAGGAGCAGTGAGGGAATAATCGGTTTCTCCATGGCGGGATAAGAATAAAAACTCCATGCTTTCAAAACTGAAACGATGAATTGGTGCGCTTTCTCCATATGGAGTTTCAAGAACTTCGCAACCTTTTTCTTTGCCAAGAGCTTGTCCGGTTAGAAGATGGTAGGCCCCACTGCCTCCAATTACCGCTATTGGAACCGTAGCAGATTCAGCCATCAGTATTAATCCAGGTAAGTTTCAATATCGCCAACATAATTGGCTGCCGATTCACGAATACCGCGAATTTCTTCTTCCGTCAGTTCCCGTTTCACTTTAGCCGGTGATCCCAGCACAAGGCTTTTAGGAGGAATTTTCGTGTCAGGGGTCACCAGAGAACCGGCGCCAACAATGGATTGCGTTCCGATTTCCGCACCATCCATAACTACCGCACCCATTCCAATGAGACATTGCGATTCAATCGTGCAGGCGTGCAGCGTGACGTTATGGCCCACAGTCACTTCATCACCGATAACCAGCGGCAGAGTCTTTCGGGCAACATGCAGGACACATCCATCCTGAACATTTGTTCGCTTGCCTATTTGGATATGATTGACATCACCACGTATCACAGCGTTGAACCACACACTACTCTCTTCACCAATCTTCACATCACCTATAACCTGCGCGCTTTCCACAACCAGAGAAGAGTCATCAATCTCTGGTTTTTTTCCTTTAAAAGAATGAATCATTTCGAATCCTTTGCAAAAGTGAAGTACCTCCACCGGAATTTATTTTTCCTCGGCTTCCTGACCAACGAGTGTGGCTTAATCTAACGTCATTTTGATTTTAAAGTCCATTATAAAAAAATTTCTGTTCATTCACATTTGAGTATTCCAGCGATTATGCTTGTCACGAATGGCCTGATAACTTTTTTCAGCCAGAGCTTGTCTTTCCAGGCCCGGTGGAATTTTTGAGAGGATAGTTACCGATGCCAAAAGACTCGGAACCTTGAGCAAAACCATGATATGGTTGATAAAACTCTCCCCATAATAAGCAATTGTTGGTTTATGATCATCATGGTAATGAATCTCTACAGGAACCACAGGCCGGTTAGCAAGAACCGCCGCCTCAAAAACTGCTGACTTAAAAGGCACCACATCTTTACCTTCAGTTGCTTGAGCTTCTGGAAAAAGGATCACACACTGATCATTCTTTAACCGCTGTTCAATTTCCTGAATGAGAGATTTGACTTGATGACGTTTGCTTCGGTCTGCAAAAACAGTCTTACCCAATCTCACCAGCCAACCAAGCAAAGGCCAGTTGGCAATCTCGGATTTTGAGACAAAAAACCCTTGGAAACAGGCACTCAAGACATAAATATCCGGCGATCCAACATGATTGGCAACGATCAACGATCCCGGTTTTATGGAAGTATCTCCCTCAATCCGAATCTGGATGTTGAAAACCATGCAGGTCACTCGTCCCCAGGCTTGTGTAAAAAAAGCGATCCATTTTAAAAGCATCTGCGGTGACATAAAAAATAAAACGTGCAAGCAGATTCCTATCACCACAAACACCGAAAAAACTAAGGCATAAACCCCTATTCGGATGATGGCAAGACAATAGCCCATGACAAACCCTGGAAGAACTTATTCACTGATGTTATCTTCAGATTTCTAAAAATTCTGAAAGTTTCTAGTAAAAACCTCTTGGCTTTTTCGTAATTCTCAACATATCAGAAGTGATCAAGCGGTTCAGGTTTTTACATAATGAAACCGCCATGGTTCCCAATCCAATTTTTTTAATGGGAGTCACCCCCATCGTCGTTAGCATTGAATTCGCAATACACAACCAGGCAAGATGACTTTTGAACAGGTTGTAATGGATTTTATCTATACCGCAATATGCATCCAGTCCATTAACTAAATGTACACGTTCGTTCTGAGTTGATTTTTCCTTAAGAAAGCGATTCAGTGTTTTCACAACTGAATCGGCCTGATCAAAAGTCACCGAACTTTTTGGATAAAAAATGGCCCTCACTAATTTAAAGAATAACATTCCCATATCTTTGCGTACGTCCACATGGATGGAAGTCACAAAGACATCTGCATTGAGTTGTAGGGATTTTTCAATCAGGGTATCAAGACAATCAATGAGTGACTGCTCAGGCACTCCGTACATGATGTCATTGCCTATATCGGTTAGAAGTACTGCAATGCGTCGACCCTGTTGAGCAGACACCTTGTCCATGACCCGACACGCATCTATGGGAGGATAAGTGAAGTTGAACATACCTCCTTCAGCACAATAACCCCGGCCTGGTCCCAATGCATTAAGGAATTCACAACCGGGAATATTTTGGGAAAGATATCGGGTTAAAAAGGAGTAACCTCTTGCCAAATTGCTGGCGCCCAACAGGACAAACAGAACCTCATTATGCCCATGGCTTTGCATTCCCTTAAGCTACATGGATGGCCGGAAACGAACCGGCAAGCCGGAAATGGAAGCCCGGGTTTCCAGTTTTTGACGCAGAGCTTTATAGAACTCCACGGTATTTTGCATGTTCAAGGACTTTGCATGTCCACGCCTTCTGAGAAGGCTCGCGCGGGAAGCATAACTCTTGATGGTCGCGTCATAATGTTCAAACCGGCTTTTCCACCAGTTGCCCGGCTTATTATCCCACACCAACTCACCCTGAGCCTGGGGAGGTTTCAAGGTTAGAAGTTTGTTGGTGCGATCAATTTCAAACCGAAAATCTCCAAGAAAGCTCATTCCCAGCAATCCATCTATTTCTTTAATATGGCTGTTGATCGATGCTTCTACCAACCGGGTCTTTGCAGAACCCACCGAAACCGTATCAAGTGCGACAAGCGGCATCCAATCTTCTCCACCGGCAGTATTGAAGGGTAATTCGGCTGAACCCGAAGAAGTTGAAATTCCCAGCTTACTGCCAATTTCCTCGGTAAGCGTTATGAATGAGGCACCGGTATCCAACATCAGCCGTGCCTTGACATGTCCATTTAGCATCGTATCAACAAGAAAATTTCCACCACCCACAGGGATCAAGGGAACCTGGACTTCTCCGCTTGATGAAGCCGATCCCGGAAGTTCTATTGCTTGTGGAGGGCTAGGAGTTGCCCGGTAGGCTCGGCTCTCACTATGCGTTCGAACCCCATTCTCGCTGTCGCGGTATTTCTGTGGAATCTTTGAGATGTCATCTGTGAAATGGATTGCGCCTGTGTCATCCCTGTAAGAGAAAACACCAGCAAGACCTACCTGCATCGAACCAAAAATAACAAAAAAAATCAGAACCAGCTGGATAGCAAATAGGCCCCTATTCAATTTCGATCGGGTTAACATAGACTTCACGGGGTTTGACCCCATCAGATGGACCCACCACCCCTTCTCGCTCCATGGTTTCGATGATTCGTGCAGCCCGATTATAACCTATTCTTAGTCTTCGTTGAATATAGGAAATAGAAGCCTGCCGGTCTTTGGCGACAATAGCAAGGGCCTCATCATATTTTTCATCAAACTCCTCTTCTTCATCTCCGTTATTCTTTTCTTCTTCAACAACAGAATCGAAAATATCTTCCTGATAATGTGGTTTCGCCTGCTTCTTGATGAAGTCCACAATGCGCTGAATCTCTTCATCACTGACCATAACACCATGTAGTCGATGAAGTTTCGAGGTTCCCGGAGGAAGAAACAACATGTCGCCTTTACCGAGAAGTTTGTCGGCACCCATCGCATCCAGAATAGTTCTTGAGTCCACTCTTGAAGTAACTTTATAGGACATGCGTGTGGGAAAGTTGGCTTTGATGATTCCCGTCAAAACATCCACGGAAGGACGCTGGGTGGCAACTATCAGATGAATTCCCGCAGCCCTTGCCATTTGCGCCAGACGTGTTAACGAGTCTTCCACACCTTTTGAGGCCACCATCATGAGGTCTGCCAACTCATCAATCAGGATGACAATATAAGGAAGCTTTGCGGGTGGTTCCGGAATTATCTCTTCTTCTCCATCCTCCATATCATCAGCATTTTCAGGCTTGACCCCTTTATTTGCTTTTTCACGTTTCTTAAGTTCCTGTTCATATTCTTTCTGGAGTTTCTCAGCAAGTTCGTTGAAGCCGCCAATATTACGCACTCCTCTCTCGGCCATCATCTTGTAACGCGATTCCATTTCATTAACCGCCCATTGAAGTGCGGCCGCGGCCTTTTTAGGGTTCGTGACAACAGGAGAAATAAGGTGCGGAATGCCATCATAAACCGACAACTCCAGCATCTTCGGGTCAATCATGATCATTTTTACTTCTTCCGGAGTGGCGTTCAGAAGGATACTGCAGATCATGGCGTTGAGTCCGACACTCTTTCCCGAACCCGTAGAACCCGCCATGAGCAAGTGCGGTGTCGTTGCCAGATCCTGCACCGCCGGCTCCCCTGTAATATCTTTACCAATAACAAGAGTGAGTTTGGATTCAGATTCCTGAAACGATTCCGAAGTCATGACATCTTTAAAATAAATAGTCTCACGCCGCATATTGGGAATTTCTATACCCACCACCGGTTTGCCCGGGACAGGTGCCAGAATACGAAGTCCCACACAACGCATTGCTAATGACAGATCATCCGCCAGTGAAACAATTCGACTGACTTTGACTCCCGGTGCAGGCTCATACTCAAACAATGTGATGACTGGACCGGGAAGAACCTGAACCACTCTCCCTTCAATACCAAAATCCTTTAATTTTTTTTCCAGAATGGCACTGCTTGCTAAAATTTCTTCCCGGGCTTTCTCGTCTTGTGTATCCCTGCCTGGTGGAGGGTTTTCCAATAATGAAAGTGGCGGCACCTGATAGTTTCCCGATGTACCCATGAAAGCAAAGTTTTCCTGAACCACAAACTCAGGCTGTTCTTCCCTGGCTTTCTTTTTCTTTTCTTGTTTCTCTATAATTTTTACTTCAGGCTCTGGCTGACTGCGGGTGACAATCACTGGCTCGACAGGCGCCTTATTGGCCTCCTTCATCTCCTGCCTTGCAGTTTGCAACTTTTCAACGAACGCACAAGTTGAAGACACGGCTTTTAAAACCAAGTTTTTGATTGCACCAACCGCCACCATTGATGCCGCGGCCAGAATTTTAAATAAACTTCCAATACCTTCTACCAGTACGTTAACCGGAATACGTGTCATCACCAGGAACGCGACAAACAATAAGGTGATCAATGTCAAAACGGCTCCTGAAGCATTCAACCAGGTCACCAGAAATCCGCCCAGACCATGACCAACCAAACCACCAACCGGAACCGCAGAACCAAAAAAAGGATCGACCTCGAACTGGATCGCCAAAAGGGAACACAGACCAACAAGGAATAACAACCCTGAACTCATAATTAGCGGCAGATTATGGAAGTCTTTTCCACGAACCAAAGCCCAGCTCAAAAACAGGGTGATCACTGGAAAGAAAAACGAACCGCTTCCAAATATTCGCGCCAGCCCATCTGAAAAATACGCTCCGACCATGCCAGCAGAGTTTGTCACGTTCGTCCCTGTAACACTTTTATTGAATGAGGGATCGTCAGGTGAAAAAGTGATCAACGCCATCAGGCTGAATACCGTGAAGGCGAGTGCAACCACACCAAAAAAATCTCGGATCAATATATGTACTGTTTTTTCTTCACTCATGGGTCACAATTCTCGGGTTGGTTTGGGTTATCAATCTGTGATGGGTGTTCTGAAAAACCGTGTCCTGTTTCCAGTTCGTATCATCAGTGTCAGGGAAATCGCGGTTGTAGTGCAATCCCCGGCTTTCCTTTCTTGTCAGGGCTCCCTGAATGATCAACTGCGCCGTGATGGCAATATTTCTAAGTTCCAGGGTGTCCTTGGTGATTTTAAAATTCCAGTAATATTCCTGTATCTCTTCCAATAGAAGTTGAATGCGTCTCTCAGCCCTTTTCAGTCGCTTGGTGGAGCGGACAATACCAACATAGTTCCACATCAACCGGCGAATTTCGTCCCAATTGTGCGACACTACTACCGACTCGTCACTGTCAACCGCACTTCCAGGATCCCATTCAGGAATCTGACCCAGGAAACCCTTAGAGTCTTTGGATTCCTCAAACAAGGCAACCGCCTTCTCAACCGCACGGTGCGAGAGCACCAGCCCTTCCAGTAAAGAGTTGGAGGCCAGCCGGTTCGCACCATGCAAGCCAGAAAAGCAAACCTCGCCGCTGGCAAACAGTCGTTTGATATTCGTCTGGCCATTGGTATCCACCACCAGTCCACCGCACATATAATGCGCCGCTGGCACTACAGGAACAGGCTCCCGGGACATATCAAATCCAAATTCCAGACAAGTCTTATAAATGTTTGGGAAACGTTCTCGAATGCGATAACCCTCAAGGTGTGTTGCATCAAGAAGGACGTAATCGTCACCGCTCTTTTTCATTTCGTAGTCAATCGCCCTCGCCACCACATCACGAGGAGCCAGACAACCCAGGGCATGGTATTTTTCCATGAACGTGCTGCCATTTTGCAGGCGCAGAATCCCTCCTTCACCGCGTACCGTTTCAGAGATGAGAAACGATTTTGCTTTCGGATGGAACAGGCAGGTAGGGTGAAACTGGAAAAACTCCATATTGGCGATTTTCGCTCCGGCGCGATATGCCACCGCTACACCATCGCCTGTAGCAGTGTCCGGATTCGATGTATAAAGATAAACCTTGCCCGCGCCTCCCGTTGCCATAAAGGTGACCCGGCCCACCATCGTCTCAACCTTTTGCGTCATGTGGTTCAGCACATAAAGACCGAGGGCTTCGTCCTGATCGCTTCCCGGCTGAACTTTCTCATCAAGCCGGGCCCGGGTGATGAGGTCAATCGCCATATGATGTTCAAAAATTTCTATATTTTCCTGAGCGTGAACCGCTTCAATGAGGGTACGTTCAATTTCCCAACCAGTCAGGTCATGTGCGTGCAGGATACGTCGTTTGGAATGACCGCCTTCTTTTCCCAGGTCGAATCCGGCACCGCGAATACGGTCGAACCTGGCGCCAAGGCCGATCAACTCACGAATCCGTGCCGGACCTTCCCGGCAGGCAATGCGCACGAAATCTTCATGGCAGAGTCCGCGGCCGGTTTCCATTGTGTCCTTAACATGCAGTTCAAACGAATCGTCTTCCGCCATCACCGAGGCGATACCGCCCTGGGCGTATTTGGTCGCCGACTCTTCCAGGGCATCCTTGGTGATGATGCCCACCGAACCGTATTTGCAGACCTTGAGCGCAAACGTCAGCCCCGCCACTCCAGAACCAATCACAATGAAATCTTTTTCAATAGCCATAAGGTATTTTAAACAATTACTCCTTTAAATTCAAATAGATAATGAATTTTGGTAAAAGTCTGATTTCAGAATAAGTCAGAGGTCCAAAAACAATAATTATTGTCATGCTGAACCTGTCGAAGCATCTATGTTTTCAATATTATCTCATTATAAAAAGATCTCTTGAACGTAGAAGAAAGATACTCAGTATCGAAGAAGGGAAGTTTCTGGTAGGCTATGGCGATATTACGCCTCGACAAACACAGCGTGACACACTATTTATCGTTCCAAACATTTCAATGTCATCCTGAGCCTGTCGAAGGATGAGCCCGTCATGCTGAACTAGTCGAAGCACGACAAATCTTCAAATCATAACCAATTCCAGAAAACAACCATGCCCGAACCCCTGACCCAACAAGAAGTACTCGAAAAACTCGCCCGAGGCGAACCCCTAAAAGGTATGAAAATTGGAGATATAAATTTCAGTGGCTATGCTTTCAAAAGAGAATTAAATTTTTCAAACGTAATTTTCACTGGGGAAGTAATTTTTGAAAAAGCTCAGTTCCTAAATGGTGCAGACTTCTACGACACTCAGTTTTTAGCTGAATCAAACTTTATTGAAGCTCAATTTTCCGGTGAGGAAAGAGCAAATTTTATGGGAGCAAAATTTTTCGAAGATACTTACTTCATAGGGGCAAAGTTTTCTGGCAAACGGGGAACAAGTTTTATTAGGGCAAAATTTTCGGGCGAAAGAACTTTTTTTGCTCATGTTCAGTTCACTAACATGGCATTCTTTAGTAATTCGCAATTCTCCGGAGAAAGAGAAGTTTCCTTTCTTGGTGCAAAATTTTATTGTGATGAGGGAACAGACTTTAGAGGAGCTATATTTTCCTGCGATGCTGAAGTGGACTTCAGCGAAACAGAGTTCTCAAGTAAAGAGACAATAGATTTTAGAGAAACTCAGTTTTCTGGAAAGCAAGGAGCAACTTTCCGTTTTGCACGTTTTTTAGGTCCGGGAAAAACAAAATTCGAAAAGACCAACTTTAAAAAGAATAGCTCAGTTTGTTTTGAAAGAATTGAAATAGATCCACCTGAAATGCTTGAATTTATAGATGTTTCTAATTTAGGCAGTGCATTGTTCCTATATACAGATCTTGAAAAAATTAGTTTCAAAAACGTACGTTTTCGTCAGACAAAAAACAAGTTTTCCAACCGAGAATATCTTGCCGATGAAGAAAGAAATAAAATAGTTCACAAAAGATATTTCAAAGTAGAATATGATCGCGATTATTACAATCAGATCGAGATCCTATACCGTCAGCTCAAATTAAATTTCGAAAACCAGCGTGACTACGCCCGGGCCGGGGACTTCCATTACGGTGAGTTGGAAATGCAGCGCAAAGCCAAAATGCTGGAATGGGAAGAGAAGCCATTGATTCGAAAACTACCCTTTTTAAAACTTTTAAAATACTTCAACCTGACACAATGCTACAAAATAATTTCCGGTTACGGTGAGAAATGGCAACAGGCTCTGGCGAGCTTTATAGTGGTATGGATACTTTTTACAGGACTCAACCTGCCGTTGATAGAGCCAAAAGTGGAAATGCCACAGGAGCAATCTGAACAAATTGAACAATGGAATAAGCACTTACTACACAGGCTGGGCGGCTCCGCCTTGTTCAGTTTCAAGGTGTTGACCCTGCAACGCTGGGAAAAAGATTTTAAATTGAAAGGCACTTCCTATTTTCCGGGGTTCTTCATTGCCCTGCAACACCTGATTGGCCCGACCATCATTGCCCTGATGCTGCTTGCCATCCGTCGGCAGTTCAGGAGGTAAACATTTTTCGTTTCCACCCTTCGACAAGCTCAGCATGACGAGCTCAGGGTGACGTTTATGGTAACTGCGAACCTGGCTGGAGTGCTATCATTCCATCAACATATTGTTCGCCGAACTCCGGAAAGAGGTCAGGGTGGATGCAATAGGCAAGAATCTCAAGTGAATCTAGAATACGTGGACCGGGACGGTTGAAGTAGGAATTACCGTCCACCAGATAAAACCGGGTGTTGTTTTGTGATTCCCAATCCGGCATTTGCTTTTTAAGTAGGTCCATTTCCTTCAAGGTCTGCTCCAGTTTATAACCACAGGGTTTGACCACCACAACATCAGGACAAATTTTTTCCAGTGTTTCCCGATCCACAACAGGCGCCGGTTTGCCGCTTTCGGCAATGCAAACCTGACCTCCAGCTATATCAATCATTTCAGGAAGCCACATGCCGCCTACATAAATCGGGTCGATCCATTCAATTGTCAAAACTTTAGGAGTATGGGAAGTCTTGCCGACTAAACGGTCTTTAATCACTTTGATCCTTGAGTCCACTTCCACACGAAATTCATCACCTCTTTTACTGACACCCAACTGGTCCGCCACATTCTGCACATCGTTCCAGATGTCTCCCAGATTTTTGGGTCTTAGAGAAATAATTTGTGCTCCAACAAGTTCAAGACAGGCTTCTTCAACCTGTGAAAATGAAACAGCACAGACATCACACAAGTCCTGCGTTACGATGAAATCGGGATTTAGGGATTTCAACAATTCCATATCGAGGTCATAAACCGAAACTGCGTTTTTCATAACATCAAGAACTGAATTATGAATAGTCACACTATCGGACGATGGATTAACCCGGCTGGATGTGAGACGTGGAAGAAATTTCACTGTCATGGGATAGTCGCATTCATGCGACACCCCTACAAGGCCTTCCTCTAATCCAAGTTTCACCAGAATTTCAGTCGCTGAAGGAAGTAAGCTGACAAGTTTCATTATGAGTATCTCAGAGGAATGGTAACTAAGTGGGAGATATCATATCCTTGCGCATGTTGAAAGGATTAAATGATATGAACAATAAAAGGACAACAGCAACAGCACTGATAATAAGACCCATTTTTAGCCCCAGAGGTTCATAATAAAATTCTATCTGGTGAGGCCCCGGTTCCAACCGGACAGCCCGGTAGAAATAATTGGCTCGGTAAATACGGTCTTGTTGTCCATCCACTTCCACCTTCCAGCCGGGGAAAAATGTATCGAGCAGCACCAGAAACCCTTCTTCGCTTTGGTCAGCTTCAATACTCACTCGGTTCGGGCTATATTTGATCTGCTTCACCTGACCTGAAAACTGAACAGTTGGTTTTACACCGACGGGTTCTGACAACAACACCTGATTCAGTGGATCAAATGCCGCATCGTAATAAACATCGAGCAGTTTCGCTTCCGGCACAGTTTTCGATTTGCCTACAAGAAATGCACGCGGCAGAACATCTTTGAAAATATTCACCGATTTTATTCCTCTTGGGTAGAGCTCAGAAGGCGATTGCTCAAAATCTTCGGTCACCCAATACTTCACATTACTGCGTTCAAGCATTCTTCTTTTTTTTGGGATGTCCGCCGTAATGAATAAATGCTCCCAAAGCATGCTGTGCCTCAACATCATAGTAGCCATCCCATCGACATAAGCCAGTCCATATATCGCCCCAAGATTTGGATAAACCTGATCCCTTGTGGCCAGTTGGACACTCAAAAGATTATAAGGAGGCTTTTTAGATTTGGAGGAAGTCGTTGTACTTTTAGATTGAAGCAATGGATTTTTTATTATTTCCGCTTTTTCCAACAGCATTCCGCTAAAGACGCGAAATGAATCTGCCGTTCCCCCCAGCCGTTTTGCCAAAGGCGGAGGGTCGGTATAAAACTCCCTGTCAATCAGAGGTATCAGCATGGAGTTCTTACCCATCAAGTCCATCACCAATAAAAATAAAAGAATTGAGAAAAATCCGGCGATGTTCACCTTTTTTAAATGCAGACCAAAAATACCGATTGCCAGGAGCAATAATATCATCAGGCTTTGCAGACCGTCCCTATCTGCGTGAGAACCATAAACCCCCACGACCACTGTTGCTATGGCAAACAGAACGAAAAGGATCTTTTTCAATTCCCGTTTTCCATTGATGATCGCATTGACAAACCTGTCAAGGTTCAAGGCCGTGAGAAACACCATGGAGTAGGCGCAAAAGAAAAAAAATTTCTGTGGATAACGAAAGAAATTAAACACGGGCACCCATTTATGGAATAAAAAGTAGACCGGGTTGAACTCGCCAAGTGCAAAAAATACCCCCGCGCCAAATGTCATGAGCCAGAACCGGATGGGTTTCTCTTCTCTTCCGACAAGCAGACAACTTGACAAAACAAATAATGGAACGATTCCCATATAAATGCTGTGCACGAAATAACCCATTTCTCCCCCATCCTTAGATAGAAAATGCGCAAAATTCTCTGGCAGGAAGAGACTGAGTAATGAATCCGGTTCTAATGACCAGACAGTGCTTGCGATAAATGGGAGGCCGCCACTACGCCCTGTTTCTTTTAACAAATAGAAGGTGGGTAACCATTGCAACGCCGAAAGAGCCAGTGCTGACACCACCAGAGCAACTATAGCCAGGCTTATAGGCTTGAACCCTTTTAGCCTTTGCTCATCATTCGCCAGATAAAGTGAATGGGCATAAACCAGGAGTACTGAGAAAATAGCATTTTCTGGTCCACCCCCTAAGACCTGAAAAGCAAGAAAAATCACTGAACCACAGAAATATTTCAGGTTGCCATCTGTTATAAACTTTTGCCATAGCATAAGGATCAACGGAAACCAAACAGCAGACTGGAACTGGTTGTAAACGGAGGCCAGTGACAAAAAAAATCCCCCCAACAATGCGGTCAGGGATGCACATAAAGATGCAGGGACAGATCTTTCCCAATAACGACAGAGGGCATAAACCGAAACTATTAGTACCAGATGATGAAAAAGGAAGTACGTATTGAAGGCAAAAGAAAAATCTTCCAGCAAAAATACTATTGATGGGGGATAAAACACACCCGGATGCATCAACGACATTAAAGGTATGCCCTGCAAAATATTGGGATACCAGAAAGGCCATTCGCCCGCTGTCCATGTCTGAGCGATGAACCATTTCATTGGGTAGGCAAAATGGTGGATGTCTCGAAAGAAGAAAGTATTGCCTTCAAAAAGAACCGGGAAGAAAAACAAGATAAAAATGAATAACAGGAAACTAGCGGGCAAAAAGAGGGACCTCAAACGGGCTAAGAAAGCGTCCTTCATTTTAATATCACCTTGAATTTCTGATAGGAAAGATTACCAGCCAGGACAATAGTAATTGTTTTTTTCGTTTAAAAGAAAAAATCCCCACCCTCATGCAATACGCAAAGGGCAGGGATTTCTGTTAATTCTAAAGTCAATTAACTAATATTACCATTCGAGTCCATAGTATAAGTTACAGAACTTCCATCCGAAGCATGAGTTGAAGTAGCGGCAAAAGCAGCTTCTGTTCCAGTTGTAATAGAAACCGTAACATTAGTAGAGGCTACCCAGCCATAAGTAGAGCCCGTGGCAATCGCGGTTGTACATGAATCGGTACCTGCGTTATCCGCCCAGTAAGCTTTGCAGGCCAGGTAAATATTATGCAAATTACCTTTTGCGTCTGATTGATAAGCTCTGTTCTTGTAAGCACTGAATTGGGGAATCGCGATAGCGGCCAAAATACCGATGATAGCGATAACAATCAATAACTCAATAAGGGTGAAGCCTTTTTCTCCTTGAACTCTTCTGAGCTTGGATAACATTTTCTACTCCTCCGTTATGATTAACAAATATAAACTTTGATTAAGCCGATTTAGTTAATACAAATAAAGCAAACCTCATGCCTTCAAACTGGTTTTTCACGGTTACTTATTATAACCCCTTTATTTTTAATATGTTAATGTTTTTTTTAATTTAGGGAGAATAATAAACTCAAATTTCCCACTCAAAAACGACAATTTTTGTCAGTCTTTATTGCCAAGAATTGTCATTTTTCAGGTTTTTTACCTGATAATAGGCCTTAATCCTGATTATCCCTTGCCAAGATGCAGGGTTTGTGAAACGATTTATTGATTATGAACAGCCAATTAAAACGAGTGGGGTTGCTGGGAGGGACGTTTGATCCCATCCATAACGGTCATCTGGATCTGGCCTCGAGGACAGCACAACTATTTGACTTGCAAGAAGTTATGTTTATTCCAGTCAGCCAGTCTCCACACAAGCTGGATATCCTGCCAGCCTCTTCAACTCACCGGGTCGCAATGCTTGAACTGGCTTTGAAACCGGAGAGCTTGTTTTCAATAGAGTTATTGGAAGTTGAGTATGGGGGCATATCCTATTCTATCGACACCTTAACCCAGCTCAAGGATAAACATCCTGATTGGGAGTTTTTCATGATTCTTGGGGCTGATGCATTTCTATTAATGGATACCTGGAAAAGTGCATCCGAAATATTAAAGCTTTGCCATATTCTGGTCAGCACACGTCCAGGAATCAAATTAGAGTTTTCGGCAAAATTTATCGAAACACTAGGGTTAAATAAATCATTATTGGAAAATAATGATTTCAAATTTCCAATGATTGTGAGAAACATTTCTGGAAAAACCATACAGCTATATGAAATTCCAACACAAAATATTTCGTCCAGAGAAATTCGGCAAAATGTAAGAACCGGAAAAGAAATTAAAAATTTGTTGCCCCCTGCAGTTGATCATTATATTATGCATCACCGGTTATACAGGGCTGAGTCCCCTCCCAAAAAAGGTTAAATGATAGATCAATTAAGTTCTCTGCAACAGCTTGCTGTTGATTCTGCCTCAGAAAAAAAGGCTTTTGATATCCTGATTCTGGACTTGCGGAACCGCTCAGACCTGACCGATTTTTTCATGATTTGCAGTGGGAACTCCAAGGTTCACGTGCAATCTATTGTTGATGCCATTCTGGAAAATTGCCACCAAACCGACAATAAACCTCTGGCTGTAGAAGGTTATTCAGGTGGCGACTGGGTGGTAGTAGATCTTGGAGATTTAATAGTACATGTTTTTCACAAAGAAGCCCGCATTCACTACGACCTCGAACGTTTATGGGGTGATGTTCCTGTTATCAAGGCAGTAGGCCAATAAATATCCCCCTTTCACCTTGAATCACAAGATTATGAATAAAAAAAAATTAGCTCAATTTCGTTCACAATTGGAATCCATAAGGACTGACTTGCTCGGAGACGTTGAAAGATCAAACCACAGCGTGAAAGAAGGCGATATCGGACAAATTGCCGACATTAGTGACGATGCCGCACGCGCCTACAACCGCCAACTGGAAGGAGAACTGGGCGAACAGGAATGGAGAAAGCTCAAACAGGTTGATGTAGCCATAGAAAAGATAGCCGAAGGCGAATATGGCATCTGCTCCCAATGCGAAAATACGATTCCGGAAGCAAGATTACAAATTGTCCCTTATGCAGAATTCTGCACTCAATGCCTGAGTAAAATGGAAGAGAACACAAAGGATGTAAATAATATTGATGATAACCCGTTTATGGAGAATTAAGCGTGTCCTTGAAACAAATTATCATCTTTTTGGTTTTTGCGTTACTCGCCATTTACACTGCATTTCTGAATCCCCATGAGTCGGTTGTCCATATCACCCAAAACCATTCGCTGAAGCTGCCAACTGTTCTTCTTTTATTAGGAGCCGTCCTGATCGGAGTGATCGTTACGGTTTTTCTATTCTGGACTTTTAACTTCAAAAACGCACTGACGCGATGGAAAATCAATTATAAAAAAAACCAAATTGAAAAAAAGAACAACAAGGTTGAAACATTATTTAAAAAAGGTGAAAGCTTTTTCACCTGTGGCAAATATGACAAAGCGCAAAACCTTATTGAAAAACTCCTCGACACAGCTCCAGAACATATCGACGCACTCAACTTGATGGGGCAAGTTTTGTCTGCCAAGGGAGACCATGATCGGGCAGAAAAATTTTTTAATAGCGCTCTTGTCCTTGAACCACAAAACATACACACTCTATTTGGCTTGGCAGATATCTACTCAAACACAGAACGCCAAGGTGAAGGAATTGCACTCCTCCAGAAAATTCAAGGGATGAACCCGGGAACAGCCATCCCCTTAATACATCTCCGTGATATTTATATAAAACAGGAGGACTGGAAAAAAGTCTGTGGGTTGCAAAAAAAGATTTTGCCTTTATTACGGGATAATAACGAGGAATGGAAAAGGGAACAAACCAACCTGGGTCAATATCTTTTCGAACTTGGCAGAAAGAGCCTGCAAGCGGGAAACAAGGAAAGTGCTATTTCTGAGTTCAAACAGGCAATTCGCACATATGAGCAATGCCTTCCTGCATACTTGTTCATGGGCGATGCTTACCTTGAGTCCGGGAAACAGAAACAAGCAATAAAGACCTGGAAAACCGGGTTTGAAAAAACCGGCGAATTAGCATGCCTTGTTCGTTCGCAAATTGCTCTCAGGGAATCCGAAAACTATCAGGATCTTATGCGTACCTATGAAGAATACCTCGAAACAACGAAGGACTCATCTCTTCTAGTGCTTTTATTGTCTACCCTTTATTTGGAACATGGATTGGAAGATAAAGCCCGGAACCTTCTGGAGAACAACTCATCGAAACATCCTCTGCTCCACTCATTATTGCTGGATAAAGCACAACACCCCGGAAACGGCAGCCAATTCGAATTAACCCGAGACGCAATATTTGCACTCTCCGGCGAACCGACAGTGTCATGAATAAGAAACGTTAGGCACAGAGAATCCGATACTAGTCGAAAAAGCTATTCCTCTTAATTACCCGCTTAGGTTCTCTGCCTACCAGGCGTGGGGATGTAATGCCCTCTTTAACTTTAAATTTCATGCTCCAGAGGGGCATAACTAGCAATCGCTCTATCTTAGGTAACAACAATGCTCTCGGATTGATGAATGTTCGCCATCTATACTACTGCGAGACATGAAGGCAAATATTTGCATGATAGGGGGGGGCCACACGCTTTGCAAATACCTGAGGCACAGAGTTGTGCCTCAGGCGACTCTCAGGTCAACGGTTTTTGTAGAGATTATGGCTGAGAAGTTTACTGTTTTTGGAAAAAACATGTGCCGCGACCAGCACATTTGATTTCAGTGAAAAATACATCCCCTTTTCAGGATATTTAGCCAGAGTGTCATTCATGGACTCAGGCACTCCATATTTGTCTATCATGGATACAACCTTTTCTCCCATTTTGACACCTTCAGCAAATCGTCCTTTAAATTGAGGCAGAATTTCCAAGCCTTCAATTTGTCTTTTGCCATTCAAAAAATGTATGACAACCCCATGGTTAGCGTACTCAATAGAAATACTGTCCAGTGTGGACTCTGTACCACGTTTGACTTTGATTGAGCGAGGAATGCCAAGCAATTTAATTGCGTCTTCCAAAGACATACCTACCTTGAGGTTTTTACCTATAACCAGTCCTTCCGGTTTTTTCTTTTCGGCTTTTGCGGGAGCTGCGGCTTTCTTCTCAGGAGTTGCAGGTTTAGCACTCTTGGGGGGATTGGCCGCTTCTGGCTTCACCACTTTTGCTGGCTGCGCGGTTTGATTATCATTTGTATCTGCCATCACTCCAGCGGGGAGCATCAAACAAAAAATAAATGAAACAACAAACTTCAAAGTATTCACCGGTAGCTCCTCCCAAAATCAAAAGGTCAATTTCCAAATACTCAGGCGTAGGGATGCTATTATTGTACCTCTAAATGAAAAAAAATTAAACATTTAGTTTCAATCATTTAAGGGATTCTTATTCAGCTGGAAGAAAAGGCAAGGAGTTTGTTTTTCCGCCTATTTTTTGCCCCAAGACAGCTATAAATCATCCATAGAAGGAATATTTTTACGTCGGTCCCGTTTAGATTTGGTTTTTTCCTTCTGGAATTTCCTCCATTGGGCTATGTCTTCTTTTAAGGGGACTGGATTTTCATCTTCCTCGTCATCCCATAGGTCCAAAGGTTTTATTTGAATTCCCTTTTTCGTTTCTTTCGGCAGATTTCGTTTACCTTCTTCAAACTCCTTGGCGGTTAACCCTGCTTCCATATCAAATAAATTTTTTTGGTCTTTCCTTCCTCGTCTCAAAGCTAATGCCTCTGAACGAAATCGGATTTCCTTTGCATTGACCAATCCACTTTTCCATGCAGGCGGGATATTGTCGAATCCATACAGCGCTCCAGCCCATGCCCCCACCAAGGCACCAAGCATTTCCGACTCCCTCCCATAACTCAGGGAATATGTTAGGGTCGAAGCAAAATCCGGTTCAGGAGGATTAAGCACTGAATACAAAGCAAGGGGAAGAAGAGTCATCACAAACCCTTGAGAAGGGTGAAGAATTTCCTGTTTCGCAAACGTATTAGAATATTCGCAAAGCCATTTCATAAGATCCGGTTCCTGGAATTTCTCCGCCAAGCCTTTCAATGCACCGCTCATCGCATACATTTCCTTCGGCCCTCCATCTTCCGAAGATGGGAATCTTTCCTGATATTCTTCTTCCGTCTGACGACATATCTCCTCAACCTCTTTCAATATTTCGAGGGGTTCCAGAGTACTTGAGTTCAAGCCCAGAAACCGGGTCACTAGAAATCCAGTTAATACCGTTCCAATCACTTCAAACCGGTTTCGACTCATCAACAGGCAGATTTCAAAACACTGCTTCGCCAAAGTCTTTGACCACTTTCCTTGAAACAATGCAAGAGGAACAGCCATGTTAACAAACAGGGAAGTAGAAAAATTTTGATCTGATATGAGATCCTCACTTTCGCTTAACAGGTCAACCGCTCGCCACAGACAGGGCGAGTGATTTCGGTAGACACCGAAATAACCTTCCGAACCAGATTTTGCAAGTTCTTTAAAATTTTTTAGCGAACCCTGAAGAAATTTTTTTTTATTTCCCAATAAAGCATCAGCAACTGCCAAAGCACATTGGAAAGGAGATCCATACAGCCCCTGCATGCGGTAGTTCTTAATTCCTTTTCCCATAATCGGACGAACATCTTTGAAGTCATCCATCGCCCCAAAAATCTGCTGGATGGCTGCTGGCTTTAATCCCTTTGCAGACCGGCCCATGGCATCCCCAACCGCCATGCCAAAAAAACTACCTGTTACCTTGTCTCGAATATCATTCATAAGTTATCTTGAGTGAAAAAAATTTCTGGCAAGGATGCTTTTATTTTAAAAAGTAGCATTATTCTTATTTTAAGTAGCCATAGGCCTGGATAAATTTTTCAGTGTTTTCGTATTTAGGAACATTTTCTTGTCCTGCATTTCCTTTCATTGTTTGAATTGCCCTTATATAGGGGTTCCGACCATTTACTTGACCATTATTAAATGCAAATGCAAAAACATTATCAGGTTTCGGATGAGTGATGATGCCAGGTATCTCTACCCGGCGATAAAAAGGTCTTTGCTCTAACGCCAAATCTCCTTCTTTGAGATGCTCATATACGCTAGAGGTAAGAACAAACCCTAACCAATTTTGCTTTTCGCCATATTCATATGCATCAATCAATGCTTCACCAAGAAATATGTTTTTTCTCTTTTGAGTATAAAGAGGACCAATAGTCAATGAACCTCGTACAGGTATATGCTTTAGAATCAATTCTTGGAAAAACAATCTTGACACATGCTCAATAAGTGAAAAATCTCTATCTGAATCACCTGACGAAAAAATAATAAATGTATCTGAGAACCAAGAGTATGAAATTCCTTCAACATAATTTGGTGCCGTTTTTTGTTCCAAGGCTCTTAAGGCATCTTCATAGGTTGGCAAGACATCTTCAATACGATGTTGCCTAACCAAGTTCGAAAACCCAAGCAAATCAAAATAAGTAAACCATCGATTTTTATACTGCAATTTCTTTGGGTTCAAAACATCCCTATCTTTAATGTTCACACAAACCATGGCAAATAACCTACCTTATCAGGGGAGCATAATTTTTCGGTCTTCTTGGCGGTCGCGAAGCGTCACCGCCTTACTGCCACCGGCGGCCCGCCGGCTATAAGGCCATCAAGGGGGTAGGGTGGTTCTGTTCGGCAATAATCATTTCCGGCTTATCCTGTCCCAAAGCCTGGCGGGCTGTGATCATAGCCAGTTCCGGGTGATTGTTGGTTTCGCTCATATGCATCAACACAACAAGCCGCAATCCAGAATGTTTCACAGAAGATAGTAATTCGCCGCATGCATCATTTGAAAGATGCCCTACATCACTTTTAATTCTTCTCTTGGTAATCCAGGGATAAGGACCGGCATCCAGCATGTTTACATCGTGGTTAGACTCAATGAGAAGAACATCGAGTTTTTGCAGTTTGCTTTTAACTTCTTTAGTTACTTGACCCAGGTCAGTAGCCAGCCCCAGACGCAATCCCCGGTAATGAATAACAAAAGCAACTGGTTCTTCTGCGTCATGAGGGGTGGAATATGGTTCGACCACTAACTCTCCAAATTTAACGGGTTGGCCGGCACGAATCGAGTTGAATCCGGGAAGAGTTCCCATAGAAGAACTGGCACGTTTAAACGTTCCTTCAGTAGTGAAAAGCTGAAGTTGATGTTTTCTTAACAGCGGACCTATGCCGCGGATATGGTCAGTATGCTCGTGAGTTGCAAAGACCGCGTCCAACCCTCCAAACGACCGGTTGATCCTGGACATTCGTTGAGAAAGTTTTCTTTCGCTCAACCCGGCATCGATCAAAATACGTTTATCGTCCGCTTCAATATAAAGCGCGTTACCACCACTACCACTGGATAAAATTGAAAATTTTAAACGTGAAGACTCGCTTGCATTTTCACGCGGTTGTGCATCGGGAATCTGGATAATGACTTTTCTCCGTGAATTCGGGGAAGGCCCCGCGGCTAACGAGTTTATTCCTTCAAGATCGGACAAGAACCGTTGCGCTTCTTGATTTAGGTAAAAAACTTTCTCCGTAGCAATAAACCTAATTATTGCTCAAAGGACGACAGCAATACTGCAGGCAGTTGCTACAAAATAAGCAGCGGCTGGCAAAAAGGATTTTAACATATAATCCAGGAATCGTTCGATGCTTTATTTCCTCTTCAATCCTCTATCTGGGCTTTTTGCAGTGCACCGCTGTAATCGACAAACACCGATTTCCATTCGGTAAATATTTCCAGAGCGGTGGTTCCCGCTTCACGGTGACCATTTCCCGTTCCTTTGGTACCCCCAAACGGGAGTTGCACTTCCGCACCTATGGTTGAAGAGTTGATGTAGGTGAGTCCGGTATCGAGTTTTTCGATGGCTTTGAAAGCACGGTTCACATCCTGAGTATAAATTGCCGATGACAGCCCAAATCTGGAATCATTGACAATTTGAACCGCATTCTCCAGGCTCTTGCACTCAATGATGCTTAAAACCGGGCCAAATATTTCTTCCTGCGCAATACGCATTTTTGGAGAAATTCCCGCAAATAATGTTGGCTCAAAGAAAAATCCGTTCCTGCAATTACCTTTCTTATAAATATTTCCACCCAAAAGTAGTTTGGCTCCTTCTTCCACACCCAGTTTGCAGTAACCCAAAACCTTCTGCCGTTGTGCCTCGTTGATTAATGGCCCGACATCAGTGGTTTTTTTGAGTCCATCCCCCAAACGAAGTGCTTTTGTTCTTTTAAGGAGTAAGCGGGTAAATTTTTTGAGAATATTTTTATGCACAATAACACGGCTACAGGCCGTGCACCTCTGACCAGTCGTACCAAATGCTCCCCATATCACACCCTCAACAGCCAGATTGAGATCAGCATCGTCCATCACGATGATGGCATTCTTCCCTCCCATTTCCAGCGAATATTGTTTCATGTTCCATGCGCACTTATGCGCCACCGTAGCACCTGTATCTGTTGAGCCTGTGAAGGAAACCAGATTAATATTATGATGTTCTATAAGAGGTTCTCCAATTTCCGCACCTGAACCAGTGACAAAGTTCAACACTCCCGGCGGCAAGCCGGCCTCTTCAAATAGTTTTACAAAGCGCCAAGCTGAAAGAGGTGTATCACTGGCTGGCTTGAAGACCACAGTATTGCCGCAAACCAGTGCGGGGATCAGCTTCCAGGAAGGAATGGCTATGGGAAAGTTCCAGGGTGTGATTGCCGCAACCACACCTACAGGCATCCTGACTGTCATGCAAAACTTGTTGTTCAATTCTGAGGGAACGGTTTCTCCCAGCAATCGTCGACCTTCCCCTGCTGTGTAATAGGTCAGGTCAATCGCCTCTTGAACATCCCCGCGGGTTTCGTTCAGAATCTTTCCCATTTCACGGGTCATATCCTGAGCCAAAGATTCTTTATGCTTGATCAAAAGTTCACCAACATGGAAAAGAATCTCGCCACGTTTGGGGGCTGGCATGTTTCTCCACTCTTCCTGAGCTTTGACGGCAGATTTAACCGCTTTGTTCAAATCGTCCGCATTGGATTTTTGGAAACGCCCGAGAATTTCTTTTTGATTGGCAGGGTTGGTATTATCAAAAGTCTCACCACTGGAAGAAGCGACCCATTTTCCATTTATGTAGTTTTTATAGGTTTTGATTGCCATGATCGGATCCTTTGGAGATTGGAGTAAAATTAAAAAGAACTGGGAAACCTACGCTCTCTACTCTAGCCAATTTATACCCGCTAACCAGGATTGGCAAGACCTCTGATCCGACAAAAAAAACTAAGAATTATTCAGCGGAATTGAGTTCCTCGTTTAATTTTTCCAGAAGTTGTTTTTCCCGTTGAGTATCACTCTTAAGGCGTGTCATCAACGCTATAGTTTGACGAGCCGAGGGCAGGGTGGTCGGCATAACTTTCTGTGCCTTTTCATCTGCGGTAATGCTTGCTTCCAGAAACCCTGCGATTTCCTTAAACAAAGGAAGGTCGATATTGGAAATTTGATTCAATAGAGCCTGCTTTTGAGGAGTCGCCTGCTTGACAGCTGACTTAATAGAACGGAACTTACTCCGGCTCGGCGGATAGTTATAGTATTTATCGTAGCGGAGTATATCTGTTTCTAAAAAGCTCATTATGGCCTCAGCAATAGAACGCTGTTCCTCTGTCAAACCTATTTGTTCGGCACTTTCTTTTTTTTCATTTTCAGAAGTATCTTTTTCCCCGGATATGGCATTTCCCTTTTTCGAAACGCTTTCTTCTTTAGGTATGATTTTTTTAGCAGGAGTTTTGAAACTTTTCAAAAAAGGCTTGTGGAATTCTTCGGGAACGCGGGTAGGATCATCGGTAAAATGGATTTTTCCGTTTTCATCTCTCCATTTGTAGACAGCAGCATTCGAATCGACAGCACATATCAATATACTAAAAACTAATGCTGATATTGTTTGTCTGGCCAACATGCTTCACTCCTGATAATCGGTTCAAAACACTTTCAAAATTTCCGCCTCCGAAACCTGATCTGCTATTTCAATTGAACCTATTTCATTTACTAAGATAAACTTTATTTTACGGTCCATAGTTTTTTTATCATGATACAAAGAATCGACCACTGATGCGGCATCGAGACTCGGCATATCAACCGGCAGACCCAGGTTTTTCAGCAAGACTTCTAAACGTCTGGGTATTTCTGCTGAACATTTACCCATAGAATGAGAAAGCTCTGCCGCACGCACCATTCCTATCGACACCGCTTCTCCATGGATAAATTGAGAATAATGCGTCAACGATTCGATTGCGTGACCAAATGTATGACCAAAGTTAAGAATCATTCGGTAATGGCTTTCCCTCTCATCCTTTTCAACCACATTTGCCTTGATCGCACATGAGGTTTCAATAATATGGGAAAGACATTCGAAGTCGAGGTTCAGGACCTTTTTATAATTGGTTTCCAAAAATTCAAATAGTTTGGCATCGGCGATGACTCCATATTTAACAATCTCCGCGAGTCCTGCCCGGTATTCTTTCTGGGGAAGCGTTCTGAGAGTTTCCAGGTCAATCACTACCAGCCGCGGTTGATAAAACGCCCCAATCATATTCTTCCCCTTGGGATGATTGACTGCCGTTTTCCCCCCCACACTGCTATCAACCTGAGAAAGCAAAGTTGTCGGAATTTGTATGAAAGGAACTCCTCTCTGATAAGTCGCCGCAACAAACCCCACTAAATCTCCTATCACTCCACCTCCTAAAGCGACCAGAAGGGATTTCCTGTCACAATTCAACTCTAGCAGCTGGTCAAATAATCTTTCAGCCTGCCCAAGATTCTTGGAAGATTCACCTTCAGGAACTTCAATTGTATCAGTTTCCCAACCTTGAGAAATAAAACTGTTCGACACCACTTCTCCATAGAGGCTGTTGATAGAAGGGTGAGTGATTATTACAACCCGGCTGGGTTTCAATACAGGCTTGAGAAACTCGCCAGTCCGTTTCCTGAGACCCGAGCCTATAAGAATCTCATAACTTCTTTCACCCAGGTCAATGCTTAAGCGTTGCATAATCCTATTAAACTCAATATATAAGAGTCTTTTTTGCACAAGAATTTTTCAGACTGAATTAAACTGTGCCCAGTGCAAAAATTCAATTTGCTTCAATGATGGTAGGAGTGATAAACACCAATAACTCATCGATCGTATCAGCGTCTTCAAAACTTTGAAAAAGAAGACCCAGAAGAGGTATTTTTGAAACAAATGGAACCGCCTTTTTGTTTCGGGTTGAGTTACTTTCATAAATACCACCCAAAACGGTTGTATCTCCATTACCCACTAAAACTTCTGTATGCGCTTCCTTGGTGGTGATCGTTGGTACGGTTCCCACCAGCCGCGAAAAGTCCGCAGCATTTTTGGTTGTATCAATAGTCATATACACATTATTTTCGGAGGTAACATGTGGAACGACAGTGAGACTTAATTCTGCATCTACAAATTGGATTGAGTTACCTTCGGCTGAAGTTACTTGGTAAGGAATCTGTCTGCCGCTTCTTATTCTCGCTTCTTTATTGTCCGCAGTCGTGACTTTGGGACTTGAAAGAACCCGTCCCTTTCCCTGGGTCTCCAGGGCTTCAAGAGCGATATTTATATTCAACCCATTGATTAAATTTCCTAGTGCCAAATTGAAACCCGAAAGGCTTCCTGACTTTATCTTTACATCCTGCGCTAAATCCACCAAAAAGTTGGAATTTGTATTTGTTGTTGCATTAGGAGCCTGGGTAATTGCTGCTGCTCCTGGTGTGCCCGTTGCAAATTCACCGGCAAACCCCCATTGAATCCCAAGTTCCTGGGTAAATGTTTTGTTGATCTCAACAATCTTCGCCTCAATCAAAACCTGGGAAGTTGGAATATCTAGAACTTTAATGGTCTCCAACATATCATCCACATGCTGGCGCAGGTCATTTAAAATTAACGTGTTGGTGCGTGCGTCCACAGTGATTTGTGCGTCAGGACGTGTACTCTTTAATGCATTAAGGTTTGCCGCAAGTGCTGTAATATCCGCATTATTAATGCGAACCACTTCCGTGACTAAATCTTGTGCATTCCGTTCATTGGCCCTGTCACTCACGGCACGGGCTTTTTCAGCAATCCGCGCTGCCTCCTCAGATTCAAGCACAGCCCTGGTAACTACGCGGACAATATTGGAGCCAAAGCATTCCCGGCCCAAACCGTTGTTCGTAAGAATAATTTCCATCGCCTCGTTCCAGGGCACATCCATCATCCTTATATTTACGGAGCCTCCTACTTCCGGTGAGAGGATGACGTTGAACCCGCTTATTTCCGAAAATATTCTAAAAAGGTTCCGGACATCAGCGTTTTGAAAATCCAGGGAAATCGTTTCTTTTTCTCCATACAACATGGGAAAACATGTATCCCTGGATCTATCTTCATTATTATCGGTGGCTCCCTCTTCAACACCCTTTACGGTAGTCTCCTTGGAAGAAACAGTATCGTTCATGGTTTTAGCCATCTCCTGACCCAGTCCAGGTGATTGCAGATGGACTGTTAACTGATTTCTCCCAGGTTTTTTAATTTCATAATCTGCAGATTGGTTCAGAACAATTTCCAGCCGTAATACACCCGCCTCTTTAAAGTGAATAGGACGAATGGAGTTTACAATACCTTTATTCACCTGAATGTGACTGGTCAAGTTTCCTTGATTCATTTTTGGAAAATCCAAAACCAACCTGAGTGGATTAAGGAGTTTGAACGCAGTGTATTGAACTGGTTGGGTGGACTCGATGGAAATGATAGAACCTCGCCCTTCTTCCCTTGTGTTAAGAGAAACTATTTCCCCCAAAGATTCACTACTCGAATCTTCCTTCTGGTTTTGGGCCAGCATCATTAATGTTGCTTCTTTTTTTCCTTCTAGTTCAAGTTTATCGGGCCCTTGTTGGTGGTCTCCAAGCAAGACTGCCGAAGACCACATTTGCCACAGGCCAACCTGCCAGCAATAACATAATAAAAGCGATCATTAAATTATGGGATTTTTTGAACATTTGTTTTCTCATGAGTTCGTATTACCCTCGTTAGGTGTGCCCTGGTAAAATTGGATAATTTTTTGGTTTGTCAGGATATTACCGAGATAATCCCTGAACTGTTCAATCACAGTCACCTGTCCATTCTGTATTTCTTCCACATACCCAAAGTAAGGGCCAATTCGGTCTCCCTTTTTCACCGCATATCCGGTAGTACCTACCTCAAACATAGCCACTGCTTCCATTTTTTTCTTGATTATCCCGGTCATTCTAAGGGATTCATACTCAATTTGCAGAGGTGACTCTTCCATAAAAATATTAGAAGATCTTTCAAGAACATCACGATAGTCTTCCACAATCTGGGCATATTCCTCGTCATCCAGTTCTTCCAATTCATCCTGGTTATTAAACAAGCGCTCAAATTTTTTCAATTTCCTGAAGAGTTCCGGATGCTGATCTTTAATTTTCTCAAATACAGGAAGGGCAACCGGTGGTACATCCTTTAACTCTCCCCCAAACAAACGAGCCACTGACTTTTGCGGTTGTCTTTCAGAAAAATCAACCAAACCACGGGAAGTCACCAGAGGCCGAAAAGGGTTGCGCCTTCCAATCAACAAATACCTTTGCCCGGGTGGAACCATATCCTTTAATAAAGGATACTCCGGCCCACCAGAGTCAATCTCCTCTAACAACTTGACCTGAATGAGACCTGCCTTATAGGAAGCTTTCCTGAGCCCTTTTTCAAACCCATTTAAAACTGTCCTGGTATACCACTTTCCTGACGGTGATTTTAAAAACCTGTCATATTCCCTGATCTCTTTATCGTTTAAATTTCTGTAGCTAAAAAGCAGGCTCCGCAAAACAACTTCCCTAATAGGCTCAGTAACACTTTTATCTAACATTCTCAAAAACTTACTGAATTTTCTTCCTTCAAATTTTTTATTAAAGGGTTGCATCAATTTAACGTATGCTAGAAAAAGTTTTTTCCCAGACCTGGTCAAATGAGAAGAACGTTCAATACTTTCTACCAGCCTAATGCGCTCTTCGCTTGGAGGAGAATCCAACAGTTTTTTCAAGAAAGTTTCCTTTTCTGATTTATTGGATTGATCCTTCGCTTCATTTTCAAGTCTTAATATTTTTTTTCCCAATGCGCTTCGATACCATTGGACCGCAGAGCGGGCATATTGGGGTTTGTAATCATCAATAAAAGGTTGCTTCAGTAAGCGATAAAAAATTGCAGGAGAATTTGCCTGGTGCATGATACCCCTTGCAAATTCTTCCTGCCCTGGAGCCAAAGCATCCTCACTAATATTTCCAGCCATTTGCACAATAGATTCGATATTCTCCAGAATATCTTTAAGTCCACTAAGTCTGAACAGAGTATTGAGTCTATAATTACGGGAACGCAGGTCTTCCTGTACCGGAGGGGTTTCTGCAGAAGCCAATACAGGCTGTATCCCCAACAGTGTTATCCATAAAATAAACAGAAATTTCATATCAAACCCAATTCTCATCTTCAGCAACATCCTTTAATAGACCTCAATGCCCCGACTTCTTTTTCGCGGGTTTATTAGCCTTAGCCGACTCCTTTTTTGCTGACCCACGATTTTCGGCACCATTTATAAAGGAGTAGGTTTTTGCCGTTAAAGTAGTACTCAGTAAACCTGCATTAGAACTAGAAGATCTGCTTCTATCATTCGGGTCTTCTCCCTGCAAGGTAAGATTTTCAAAACTCACCAAACGCAGAAGATTCTGCATATATTCTATAAAATCAAGCGTGACCCACAATTCTCCACTAACTTCGACCTGCAAAGGAATCTCTTTATAAAAGTCACCGATTTTACCTTCCTGCAAAGTAAGTTCCACCATTCTGATATTTCTATTCTTTCCAAACTCCGCTATTTGTTCCAACAAGCCCGGGATCTCGTCCTGACCAGGCATTTGGTTTTTATATGCTTCAAACTGACCTTTAACGAGAGACATATTTTTCGCTACCAACCCTTGTTTTGCAATCATAGATTTATATCTTTTCAGGGTTCTTTCTGCCCCCTCCTTCTGCTTGATAAGATTTTCAAACTCCTCCTTGGTGATACTGTGCAAAGTGAAAAAATAGGCTAGAAACAGTATCAACCCAATACCTATTGCCCCTCCCAGCATATGGGTAAACTGAATATCCTCAAGATCTTCGTAGGGTAATTTGTCGAATAGTTTATCCATAACCGTTTTCTAAGCCGATTTTTTCTTCTCCGGCATATAGCCATAAATAATAAACTTATGAAGTGCCTGGCCTCCAATAATTCGCCGTAAAGATTGATAAAGAAATGTGGTTTTATAATAAGGAAGCTCTTGAATCCTTTTCATATATTCCGCCACTCCTTCTTCGGTCAGGGAATAACCCGAAATCTCTACAAACTCTTTTGGAAGGTTTTTCTTGTCTCTTCTTCTTCTATTTTCCTTTTCCTTAACTGGATCACCATACATAATAACAGGGACTTTTTTGGTCCTGAGATATTCAGAATCTCTCTGAATAATGGAGGTTAGCCAAATCCCTTCGGGAACCGTCATGTTTAAATCACTAACAATGGTACCAGCGGGCAACTGTTTTTCCCTCAAACTGTCGATACCCGCGATTATAGTTTTCATCCTCTTTTGCTTGGTCTCCATAGCCTTGATTTTTTGGAATTGGCCTTTCAAGCCAGCTACCTGGGATTCCAATTTCTGAGTCTCACTTCTAATAGAATCCAGGCGCACCTGTTCCATAAACCAAAGAGCCACAATAAAAAAGACCGCGGCAACAACAATCGCGGCACATTTGACCACACGCTTCTGAATTTCAATCTTTCTCAATTCATATCTATAGTCATGGAGATTGATTCTTATCATTAGTAGTCAAACCTCCTTGTGGCCAAACCAAGCGCAACCGTAGATAAACCGCTCATTTCATCGATTAATGATTGATCAAAATTCTTAGGATTGATTTTGACACCCTGCATGGGATCCAGAACCTCTACAGACAACTTTAAGTAGTCGGCAAAATAGTTATCTATACCTCGAATCATGCTTCCCCCTCCGCATAACAAAACTCTCTCAATGGGTTTGTCAGAAAGGGTGTTAAAGTACTCAAATGATTTTTGAACCTCTTCTAATACTTTTGAATATGCTCGGACAATGATATCAATGACCTCTTCTTCTTTTATATCCGAAGCGAACTTACCTCTTTTAATATCTAGAGTTTGTTTAAAAGGAATCCGAAATTTTGTCATCAGCATGTTTGTCAGATATCCTCCCCCAACAGGAATATCCCGGGTATAACCCATTTCCCCATTCTGTATAATATTTATGTGAGTGAAGGAATCTCCCAGATCAATCAATGCGACAGTACCCATTGAAGACAAATCAGCATTCAATCCAGCCGCGTTCATCAGAGCAAACACATCCAAATCAATAATGGCCGGTTTCAAACCAGCTTCAAGGATTAGATCCGTCCTTTCATCGATGATTTCCCTCTGCACCGCAACCAAAAGGGCTTCCATCATTTGTTCCTCTTCATTAGAACCCTCTTCTTGCTCTTCACTATTCTGGCTATCGCCATCAAGTTCTACATCTTCCAAACCTTGAGAATCTTTTTCCTGGTCAGCATTTACCTCACCCAATATCTGGAAGTCGAGAGCCACATCTTCAATGTCGAAAGGAATGTACTGCTCCGCCTCTTCGGTTATCTTTGTAGAAAGCTCCTCTTCCGACATAACCGGTACTTTTATTTTTTTGATGAATACTGCTTCACCTGCAACAGCGGAAACAGCATAACGACTTTGAATTTTTTCGGCTTTGATTAAATTTTTTAAAGCTTCTGCCACGAGTTCGGGTTTCTTGATAGCCCCCTCGACAATACATTCCTGATCCAATGGCATCATGCCAAACCGGGTCAGTTCATATTGCCCATCCTTGAACTCGTTCAATTGAACCAGTTTAATAGAAGAAGACCCGATGTCTATGGCTACTAATGGGCTTTTTTTTGATAAAAACATAAATTCCCAAAAAAGTTCCAAAATTTTAAGCTCGTATAGAACTTAAATATTTTAAAAAAAGCAAACCTTGTACCAAACCCGTCTGTTACCCAAAACCTCTTTTAAAATAAGACTTTTAAAATTCCTCCACTCAACATCTTCAAATTAAAAGTGGATGATTTTTTAACACTTTTCACAAAAAATCATTCGCCCTTGTTTAAACTTATCTTCAACTCAGCGCTCAAGTTTTTCAATCTTTATTCGATAAGCGCAAAGGGAAATTGGAAATGAAGTCTTCCTGCACCGAATATGAATGCTACACCCTTTTTTCAAAATAAATACTCCTTTATAAAAAACTTCAGGACTTTTTGGACGTAGATTTTTTTGGCGCTGAAGCAGAGCTATCATTTTCAGAGTCAAAAATTCTTGTCCGGTCTGCTAGCTTGTAGCCGAGAGCTAAAATAATTTTCCGCTTTGTATCGAGCCGGCAATCGTTACCTTTTTCAATTCGATCAATTGTTTGAACGGTCACACTTGCCTTACGAGCCAACTCGGCCTTGCTCATCATTTTAGCTTCCCGAATTTCCCGGACGCTGTTAGTGTTGGCCACAGTAAATCCCCTCCCTAATGATGGTTCTGACGCAATTGGATTCTTATTTAAAATACTTTTTATGGAATGCTTAAATCTTACTTTTAAACATAGCAACTTGTCAATAAAATTTCATGAATCTCACATAATTTATATAAATTTATATAAACTTATTATAATTTATTAAATTTAATTCACCCCGGTCTTTTTTGATGTGTTTTCGACTCTAACCAATTGCCGGTTGCAATAACCCTACGATTCCCTTAAATTCTCCCTTATGAAACAAGTGTATTTAGATACTTTTGGCTGCCAGATGAATGTTGCTGATACAGACAGAATGGAGCTTATTCTGTTCCATTCTGGCTATAGGCGTACTCTGGAAAAAGAAGACGCTGATCTGATTCTGGTTAATACCTGCTCAATTCGCGAAAAGGCAGAACAAAAAACCTTCTCCCTTTTTGGTGGCCTAAAACCTTTAAAACAGATCAATCCAGACCTGATCCTTGGATTGACAGGTTGTTTGGGACAACAGGAAGGAGAAAAACTTCTACAACGCATGCCCTATCTGGATTTCGTAATGGGTCCAGACCAAGTAGATGGAATCGCTGAGGCCGTAGACCGGGTACGTGATACGAGAAAGTCTTTTGTCTGGACAGGTTTTGACCGGGAAAAAATCTACTCCATTCCAGAACTCTCCCTTCCAAAAGCACCTGGACCCAGCACATTTGTGAATATAATTAAGGGTTGTGACAAGTTTTGTACCTTTTGTGTAGTTCCATTTACCAGGGGGAGGGAAAAGTCAAGAGAACCTGAAGAAATATACAGAGAAATCCGCCATCTGGTTGACCACGGGGCAAAAGAAATTATTTTACTTGGACAGAATGTGAATTCATACGGCAAACGGGGACTGAAAAACCCCATACCGTTTCATGAGCTTTTATACGGAGTTGCTCAAATTCCTGGCCTACAGCGGTTACGCTTTACCACCAGCCATCCCAACGATTTTACTCGTGAAACGATTCGAGCATACAGGGATATTGATATTTTGATGAACCATTTGCACCTTCCCGTTCAAAGCGGTAACAATGAAGTGCTTAAGGCAATGCGCCGTGACCATACAATCGAAGAATATCGAGACCTGTTGTCGGAATTGAAATCAGAAGTTCCGGACATTTCACTCTCTACAGATATCATTGTCGGATTTCCGGGTGAAACAAATAAAGCCTTTGAAGACACTCTCAACATAATGCAAGAGGTCGGCTACAGTAGCAGTTTCATGTTTGCCTATAGCCCAAGACCAGGTACTCCTGCAAATGATTTGCCCGATTCTGTTCCAGAAGAAACCAAAAAATACAGGCTGCAGGAAACTATAGCGCTACAAAGCAGTTTGACCGCAGAACAGGGTAAATCATATGTTGGTAAAAACATTAAAGTTTTGATCGAAGGCAGATCGTCCAAACCGGACTATACTTTCAAGGGCAGGAGCCCTCAATACTGGGGTTCTAATATAAGAAGCAAGGACGGAACATTAAAGGCAGGGGATATTATAAATGTAAAAGTTGAAAATGTAACCGGCCACTCCCTCAATGGTACAGTAGTTCTATAATCTTCATCCCGCTTAACTGCTTTGTGGAAGCAAAAATTCATCAATGGTCCTAATAAGCTCAATGCTTGTAATGTAATAGCAAAATCCCCGATTGAGGATATCTTAAATACCCGAAAGTGTGATCAATCTAGTAGATAGCAAGGCGGGAGTATACTTCTTCTTCTACTATAGAAAGTTGCGGCAACACAACTTTTAAGGCAATACGTACCTCGCGGATAAATTTCAGATCTGGCGGTTGATCCCGGTCGGCAAACTTGTGGAGCGCATCAGTACAAAAATGATCAAGCTCGATGATCTGGTTCAACAAGTCTGCGGGCAAGTCTTCCAGACCAACTTCCTGATCTTCCAGGAACCGCAATACACCCACAAGACTGAATTTGAGGTCCACACATTGTTCTCTTAATTTTGCTACCAAGTGGGATTCCCGGGTTTTCAGGTCTTCGCAGATTTTAAACAAAAGTTCTCGCAGATAACCATAAAAAACCTCGTGCTGTGTTTTATCTTTGAATAAATCTCCCTGCCCACCGAATAATAGAAAAAAGACCGCTTCCAGCTTGTATTTGTCTGAAGCCATGACCGTATAAAGCATGGCTTTAAATTCCAAAGCGTCAAAGGCCAGTTGTAAATCTTGAAATATTTTATTTAATGATCCCAACTCGCCCTTTATCGTTCGGTTGGCATCCGCTCGAACAAGAGGCCCTGGTTCTTCCTGCCATACCGGAACCATTTGTACCCCGCCAGCTTCACACCCAACAATGGTCCACTCCTTTAGGGATTCCAAAAAGTCTGTAACAGAAAAGACCTCCACCTCTTTAAACACCTTTGAGTCTACAGAAAAGAGGATACGCAACAATTGTTTTTCCAGACCGGTAGAACAAAATTTTTCATCCTGACAAAGCGGATCCATTTGGGTCGCCAAAGCAATATAAAGTGAACGCATGCGTAACCGTTCCAGACGGTACTGTTGAGAAGAATAGGGGCGTACTCTGAATATTCCCTTTTCGTAATCAACCAGATCAATCAATACAACATCCCCCGACCGGGACGAAAAATTCTTGTACAAGGATTGCATGTCCCAAACTGTGACGGTCATACAGCTTTTTCCAGGAATCCATTCATTAATCTTGATTTCTTCTGGAAAGTGCGTGCCGCCACAATACTGATAAAAAGGAATGATATCCTGTATGAAATAAGATTTTTTCAGCTTGGGAATTTCATTCCCATCTTCATCCAAAAATGTCAATTCGCTCTCTTTGAGATTCGTTGGCATGAAAGGAATCAAACGATGACCCGGAATCAACGCTCCCTGCTTCAACTCCCAGGCTCCCAATTGTACCGACATGGACACATGAGCGATCTTTTCGACCACCGCGCGGAAGGGAATAAAATTGCTGTCGTGGATACCAATCAGCGAGGAATGGCCGGTCAAGAACTTCTTGAGCCGCTTCATGGCGGAATCGGAAACTTCCCTGTCCCACCTACCTTCCAGGCTTTTCGCGAATTCTTCTACACTGAATGGGGCTGTTGATTCCTGAATAAGTTGATCGGCTAAACGATTGAGGGAAATTCTAGTTTTCATGATTATGAAGAAAAAAATTAAACGGTCCAGGATGGACGGCAGGTGAGACCTGGTAAAACGGCGAAAAGGAATCACTCACCGCATTACTGGACATAGCCTAACACAAAATTTCTAAACTGTTAGCAGAAAAATTGGTTAACCACAGATGGACAAAGAACAATAGCTCATTCAGCCGAGACAACTCTTGGCTTGCAGGTGTATGCTATTACTAGCTGGGTCCAGCGTCACGCTGGTGGCACCATGCCCCTTAAAATGAGACCGTTGACTAAGACTTTATTCAGCAAGCAAAGACTCTCTTAGTTCTATGAGTACTTGCCATTTACCAACGGCGGTTCGCCGTGTGGGCAATTTGTTTGATTTTGCGTATAGGGAAAGATAAAATTCTACTATTCAAAGTTTATAGTGAATTTAGCAGGAGGATTTTCATGGCACTAAATCTGGAACCGGTCTATCAGGAAATTTTCGGTAAATTTAAAACCCGGAAAAAATTCGTGATACGGTCCGTAGAAAATAATATGTTGACCCTGGAGCAAGACGAAGAGATTTGCGGGCAGAAAGAACCCAAGGTTTTTGAGTTCAAAAGTCCCAGGGAATTTGAAGAATTCGTTCGGCAAGAAAACCAGATCGAAAGCGATATCGAACGACAACTGCAAGGCAACAACATGCCCTATCGGTGAGCCAGCGAGAGCGATGGGGCAAGACATGCTCCCTATTCCTCAAAGCGAGGCATAGAACCATTTTCAAGCCAAGGAAAACTTTGCTAACAGGATAACGCTATCGCTAGTTGCCCCCACGGCTAGTGGTCCACTTGCCATCTTCGAGTTGGATTTTTTCGCCGGGTTTTGCGTTGTCGCGATTGAGGCTGGCGGAAATTTTCTGGACTTTGGGCAGGTCTGCATCGGAAAAATTTTCATTGGTTGCGACGATTCTTTTTAGAATCACCAAACGATCTTCATTCTCTTCAGCAATGATAGTTGTGGCAAACTCTTTAAACTTTGCATCGGTTTTTGTCCGTTCCGTTTCAAAAAATTTCAGCAAGCCGTCATTGCCTTCTCCCGCTACAAGTTCTTTTTTAAACTCCTGAATATCATCCCGATTAAACTCCTGCCTTTGCATAGCTCTCAGGGCATTGAGTTTTCCCTTTGGGATCTTCGTGGAAGGTTTAAGTTTTCCATCTTCATCCACGGACCTTACAGAAGCCAGCAACAGGACATCGTTGCCCAATTCTTCGTAACTGCCAAGTATCTGGTTTTCCAGGGCGGTTTTTTGGTCAACGATGGTGACGTTGACGTCCACCAGTTTTTCTGCACAAGCGCCCAGCACCAGTAAGATCAAAACCAACAATAACCTTAAACATTGCAAGCGAGATGCTTCGACCAGCTCAGCATGACAAGAGAAATAATTTTTAATAACTTTCACCATCTATGCAAATTTTTTCAGAATGATGGCAGAGTTTTTTGATCCGAACGAAATACAATTGCTGATTGCAACATTCAGCTTTTTTTCTCTACCTTCATTGGAAACATAGTCCATATCACATTCCGGATCCGGGTTTTCCATATTAATAGTGGGGGTCATATATCCATTTTTTAAAGACAGGGCAGAGACTGTCACTCCCAGGGCGCCCGATGCACCCTGTGGATGCCCTACCATGGATTTTGTAGAGCTTGCCGGAATATTCATCGCATGGCTGTTAAAAGTTCTCTTTACAGCCATGGTTTCGACCTTATCATTGAGCAATGTTGAGGTGCCGTGGAAATTGATGTAGTCAACTTCGTCTTTGTTCAATCTGGCGTCCTTCAAGGCAAGGTCCAGGGCTCTTGAAGACTGTTTGCCATCGGGCATGATGGCAACGCGATGATAAGCATCACAGGTTGTGCCATAACCAACAACCTCTGCAATGATCTCTGCACCACGCTTCTTTGCGTGTTCCAGTTCCTCCAGGATAACCGTCCAGGCACCTTCAGCCAGCACAAAACCTTCCCTATCCCTGTTGAAGGGACGCGAACCTCTTGTTGGAGAATCATTGTAGTGCATTGGGTTGACTTTCATTCTTTCGAACCCCTGCATCATTGCCGGGGTGACACAGGACTCCACACCTCCTGAAACAAACCAGTCTCCCTGACCAAACCGAATGGTATTGAAAGCGTAACCCAAAGCATCTGAAGAACTGGTACAACCATTAGAGACCACATGGCTACGGCCCTGAAAGCCAAAATACATGGAAATTTCGCTCGATAACATTCCCACCAGTGAATTGGAAATGGCGTAAGGACTGATTTTATTTTTTTGATTGGAAAAATAAATTTCAAACTGTTTTTCAGAATAATCAAATCCAGATCCACCACTCCCGATCAGAACTCCCAACCCTTCAAAATCCTCTTCTGAAAAAGAAGGCAGGTCAATTCCTGCATTAGTCAATGCTTCCTGGGTGGCAGCCACAGCCAATGGTACCGAGCGTGGAAGTTTTTTTAAATCGTTAGAGGAATAGTAAAGTGCAGGATCAAACTGGTTCACTTCACCGGCAATCTGACATATCAGTTTCGAGGCATCGAAACTGGAAATCCGGTCTATGCCGCTTATGCCATTACAAGTGTTTTCCCAAAATGTTTTTAAACCTATGCCGTTCGGACTGACCGCTCCGAGACCGGTGATCACCACTCTGCGTAACATATATTATGAAGTCTCAATCGAGTAAAAATTTTTTGAAGAACCTTTTAAATTCAGCGTTGGTTTCAAGTTGATAAGTTATGGTAACATACGGGTGCCGAACCGGGCAACGATGCCCGCATACCAAAATTTCAAACCCTGTTCATCAAAACCACCTCCATTTGCTTTCGCTGAAACAACAAACAGGTCAAATGATTGTATCCGGATTTGAGGGAACCTCTCTTAATTCCCGTACTGAAGAACTGATCGTTAAACAGGGCATTGGCGGTTTGATACTGTTCGAGCGTAACTATAAAAACCCTGATCAGTTGCGACAATTGATTGAGGACCTCCAATCGTTGGAAAGTCAAAACCCTGAAATTCCGCCACTTTTTATTTCAGTCGATCAGGAAGGAGGAAGAGTAGCTCGACTAGGCTCACCATTTACCCGGTTTCCTCCCATGTCGTGCCTGGGACAAGCTGATTCGAATGACCTGGCATACAGATTCGGACTTGGTATGGCAAAAGAATTACGAGCTGTAGGAATTAATATGGACTACGCCCCAGTTCTTGATGTCCATTCCAATCCCACAAATCCAATCATTGGACATAGAGCCCTGGACAGTGATACAGAAAAAGTAACTCGTTTGGGAGCCGAGTTAATCCGTGGATTTTATGATGCGGGGGTCATTCCTGTAGGAAAACATTTTCCAGGACATGGTGATACATCACAAGATTCTCATCTCACACTACCTCGGGTTGAAAGAGCGCGCGAATCTTTGGAAAAAATTGAACTTCCCCCCTTCGACCATGCAATTAAGCAGGGACTTGAAGTTCTGATGACGGCACATGTGATCTACCCTGCCTGGGATGGCAAACGACCTGCCACTTTTTCCCCTACTATTTTGAATGATGTGCTGAGAGAATCTCTTGGCTTTGAAGGACTGATCATGTCAGACGATCTTGAAATGAAGGCTATTGAGGATAAACTGGAGTCTATCCCTTTATTGGGGACAAATGCTGGTATTGACCTTTTCCTCATTTGCCATGATCTTGAAAAAGTAAACACCCTTCAGCATGCCATGATCCGTGACATTGAAAGAGGGATCATTCAACAAACCACTATTGACCAGTCACTGGCTCGAATCTTTAAGGTTAAGAAAAGATTGCAGACCGCAGAGATTGCCAATCTTGATTTTGAAAACATTCTTCAAGAAAACCATAAACTCGCTCAGGAGATGCGGGAATATTTCAAAGAATAATCCATGAACAACGCTTCCAACCTAGATGCCAGCAACACCTGTACACCGGCAAAAAGATGGGGAAGGATATCCCTGCTTTATCTGGCACTATTGGCCTATTTCTGGTCTTTTTCAAAATATGGTTTGAACGTCTGGGACGAAGGGGGGTATGCCAATGGGACCTTAAGAACCCTTAACGGGGAAAAGGCTCTTATCGACTTTAATCCCAATGGCTACCTCCCCGGACGTTATTGGTATGGAATGTTATTTTTCAAACTGTTCGGTGTAGAGATTCAAAGCCTGCGTATTGGTGTACTTCTTATAACTCCACCCATGATTTTAATGGTTTATTCAATCGGACGGAAAATCATGCCAGCTGGTTTTGCACTGCTAGCAGCCCTGTTCATGCTTTCCGCCCCTTCCATGTATTACAACCGATTTTTCACCTTCTTTGTCGTTTTGAATCTTTATCTCATTACAAACTTTTTACACAAAAAAAACCTGGCCTCTTTAACGGGACTGGGTATGGGAATTATATTAAGTGCCTTTTTCAAATTTGAAGTAGCTCTTTTTTCATTGTTAATAAGTCTCTCAATCATGGCATTGATGTTTGGTCAAAAACATTTGAGTTTAAGTATGTTTTCTGAAAAGGAAACCGTTTCCAGTAAAAACTATTATCTGGCAGGCGGACTCTCTTTCTTGGCTATTGCCTGTGCAACCTATTTAGGGCAGGACTATTTAACAAAAGTATTCAAAATGGTTGTTGACGCACATGAAGTCTGGGGGAACCCATTTCCAGAAATTTTTCCTTTCCTCACACTTCTCAAGGAAGAGGGTCACCACCAAATGTTTGAAAGGCTTCTGTTCTATCTTCCAATTTTAATATGTGGCATTATTACAGCCCTTCTTTTTTATCAGCTCGCCTTGAAAAAAGAATCATTTCATATTGAGCCCCTGACAGTTATTACCATTCTTCTATTTGGAATTTGCGCTTTTGGTCTGGTGATTTGGCGCGCTGGTTTTGATAATTTGCTCAGAACCCTGCCACCATTCTATATATTATTTTGTTATTTATTGTATAGAGCCAGAAAGAGAGTTCTAACCCATAATGGCCTTTCTAACCAAAAAAGCTATACTGCACTTTTGCCCTTAAACCTTCTTACCGTTTTTCTTCCTTTTCTATTTTATTTTGAGATGAACACCCATCATGGGTTTTACGCTGGCAGCATAGGTGCCATGAAACTGGAGACCACCCGACTTTCTATAGATAAAGTAGATGTCTTTACCAATCCTGCAGAAGCCAAATGGGTCAAAGAGGTCGTTGAAAAAATAGACCTGTACTCACAAAAAGGAGATGCCATTTTATCCCTGCCTTTAAACCCTATATTTTATTTTCTCTCTGATCGGATCAACCCGACTCCATATGAATGGGTGTTGCCAGGTATGCTTGAGGAGGAAAAAGAAAAGGAACTGGTGCAGACTTTAGCAGACCACCCCCCTAAGGTAGTTATCTATGTAGATATAGCAATTGATGGAGATGAAAAAAGACGACTCTCCCATTATGCCCCTTATCTATATAAATATCTGGTAGATAACTACGTCTTTCAGGAAAGCATAGGGTTTTTTCAAATTCTCTTACCCAAAAACTCTTTTTTACCACTTGACTTTTAGGCAAATAAACCTCACACTACTTATTTTAGTGTAGTGTTAAAAACGACTACAGTGTAAAAATTTTTATACCATGTTGTAACGTCATGATAATCGTTTAAAAAGATTGGCGGTTTCGGTTAATTGGGGAAATATTATTAAGTGCAAGTATTTAGAATATTAGGCACCCTATCCTTATATCTACGACCCAAGGCTTTCCCTCACAAAGCTGGTTTCATTCTGAAGTTTGGGGATTTAGGCTCTTTAAATTTTATTAATTTACATAATCCTATTACACCAGGACAAACAATTACAATTGATAGGAGTTGTAAATTTAAAGTATAACTTTGGATTTTGGAGCTTTATGTTTAAAGGTAAAATCTGTCATTATCAATCGCAATTTGGTGTACCGTAAAATGCAAGAAAAAAAGTCAGGAACAGCTAAATTTTTAGGTTCTCGTCTCCGTCAATGGAGAAAGTCGTTACCCCTCAAATCTTTCGAGTTGGCAAAGCTAATAAAAATCTCTCAAGGTTCTTTATCGGATATCGAAAATAACAAGTCTTTGCCTTCAGCAGACACAATTGCAAAACTTTACCAACACACTGACCTCAATATTATTTGGCTTCTAACCGGAAAAGGGCCGATAGTAAAATCTCAAAACGCTTCTGGAGGAGAAGAGCCTTGTGTCAACGAAGCTATGGAAACTTATGGGGAAGACCCCGCATTAAATGAATTGATCCAGAAACTGGTGCGCACCTATTACCATGGAGACTCAGAGAAAAAAGCACATTTGGTAGGGTTTTTAATAGGTGCTGATCCAGGAGAGTAGCTCCACAATACATTTGTCGGGCCTCAAATAATCCATACCATACTCCAGCTTATATATCGGCCCCTTCATGCGTTGCAGGGTCAAGCATTTTCAAAGTATATAGGTTGTAATATAAGCCTTTGTGACTCATCAGGTCCTCATGTTGTCCCGCTTCAACTATTCTTCCTTTATCGAGTACAATGATTTGATCTGCTTTATGTATTGTACTGAGTCTGTGCGCAATGATGAAAGTAGTACGGTTTTTCATCAGCGTTTCCAAAGCATCCTGAATGAGAGATTCAGATCTATTATCTAAAGCAGAAGTTGCCTCATCAAGAACCAGAATTTTCGGATCCTTTAAAATAGCCCTGGCGATGGCTATTCTCTGCCTTTCACCACCTGAAAGCTTTGCTCCTTTTTCTCCAACAACCGTGTCATAACCCTTTTCCATATCCATGATGAACTCATGCGCATTGGCTTTTTGAGCAGCCTCTTTAAGTTCTTCCTCTGACGCATCAAGTTTTCCATAAAGAATATTTTCTCTTACCGTTCCTCCAAATAAAAGAGTTTCCTGAGGGACCAATGCTATCTGGCTAAGAAAACTGTGTCTCTCTAACGTTTGGATATTGTTCTTATCAAGGAGGATGGAACCTGAAGATGGGTCAAAAAAACGAAACAAGAGCTTAATGAGTGTTGATTTGCCTGCTCCACTGGGTCCGACCAAGGCGGCCGTTTGTCCAGGAAGCACATCAAAACTAACATCATGTACCACTTCTGCAGAGTCACGATAACCAAAAGAAACATTTTCGAATTGTATACGCCCTTCCAATTCACCAATTGGCACTGGGTTATCGGGATCTTTAATCAGCGGTTGGGTATCAAGAATTTCATAAACTCTGCGAATAGCACCCGAGGCTTCCTGAATTTGGGTATACAGTCTTATAAAAGTTCCAATTGGCCCGGCAATGATCAGAGCATACAGAAAGAAAGCTGCCAGTTCTCCCGGAGTCGTTGCTCCATGCATCACCTGGTACCCGCCATACCAGATAAGCAAAGCAGAAACCAAAAACGTAAGCCCCAAGATGAACGGACCAAAAAAAGATGATACTTTGAGCTTATCCAAAGCTCTTTCAAAAGCCGTTTCAATCTTCTCCTGAAAACGGCTACGTTCATAGGGTTCCCTAGTGAAAGATTTGACTACCTTGATAGACGATATTACTTCTTCAAGAACAACAACGGCCAGTGCTACCTGGTCCTGAAGCTTTGCTGAAAACATTTTCAACTTCCGTCCAAATATCCGGGCAAAAATCATCAAAGGAGGCAGTACTAACAATATGAGCCCTGTCAATTTCCAATTCAGATACAGAATAATTGCCATAGCTCCGAGCAAAGTGATGCTTTGGCGTAACAGCGCAACGGGAATAGTCACAAGAGCACTCTCGATCACCGATATGTCGTTGCTCATACGTGACAAAATTTCTCCTACCCGTCGCTCCTGAAAAAAACGTAGTGATAACGATTGAATATGGGAGAAAAATTCAATACGAAAGTCCGTGGTCATCCTGTGTCCTACGAAACCAAAAATATAGTTATGTGTAACCGCAAACGCAGCCTGAAGACCAATGATGATGATTAAATCCCATGCCAGGCTATCGAGCATCTCACTGTTTTTTAATACAATCACAGCGTTAATCATATTGCGGACAATCAAAGGCAATACAAGATTGATCAACGATGTTAAAGCCAGGCAAAGAAATGCAAAAACAAGGCTTTTCGCATACGGCCTGGCATATTTTAGAATTTTTCGAAATTCTTTCATTCCACTATAAATGGCATTTTCACTACCTTAAAATCAAGGGAGAATTGCCCAAACCACTTTATTTTCAATAATTTTTTAGGCCGGTATCATAACCGGTAAAGCATTTTAATTCAAACCTTATCAAGGGCAATATCTTCATCTTTTCAAAAATGTAAAGATTTCATTGTAATTGTGTAAAGTTTTTCTAAAGTTAATTATATAGTTGCCGTTAAGAAGAGTGCGTGTACTAGGTAAAAAGTAGCCAGCGAATGGGGAGAGCCTGGTTACTCAATATAATACATATAGTTAAGGGTTAATATTAACCACGAAGTAAGAGGAAAGGCACATGGATACCCAAGCGATACATTCAACGGGAAATCCGAAAGCTCCTACACCCAAACAGCAAACTGCGCCTCCAAACTCTGGGTCTAAAGCTGCACCCGCTCCCAAAGTGGCAGAGGATTCTGTCGATCTGTCAGCTCAAGCCAGGGTTTTAGCAGACGCAAGTCAGGGTAGATCGAATAGTGAACAAAGAAAGTTATCAGTAACGGAGGATAATAATGTTGTACTTCAGGTCATTGACTCCAAGACCCAAAAGGTGATGAAGTCCGTGCCGTCTGAAGAGGAAATACAGTTGAGAGACGCTATTCGAAAAGGAATTAACGACATTACGGAATAGGTTTGCGCCGAATTAAAAACCGGATTTCTTAATAATACCAAGGAGACGCGCCATGGAAGTTTCAAGCCTGGGAAATTTTGCTGCCGCTCAAAAACAAACAACGGAAATAAACGAAGGAAACAAAGACGCTCGCACAGCATCCACATCAAATCAGCCTCAAGGCACAAATACTGAAGAAGCTCAGACGAGTCCCATTCCTCCAGTCAATCAAACTGCTGATGCGGGTGGTGGCAATACGGTCAACCCAGAGTCTTCTTCAAGTAGCGCCGTAGATCTTCTTGCCTAACAGAATAGAGGAAATTGATAAGAAACTACTTTAGGAAAGCCTATTAAAGATATTATATATTCGTGGCGCAAGGCATTAGGAAAAACAATACTGCTACCAATTAAACTCCTAGCGGCATATTGAATTCATAAAGCGCTCGGTAATCTCCTCAGGTGTGTGTGTCACACGCCCTGTTTTAGGGTTAAAACAAGGTTCCACCTTGATCAAAAGAAAAACAGGCCCTTCACAACCTATAAGCTTTTCAAAAGCAGGTTTAATTTCTTCTTTTTTATCAACCTTTACAGCTTGCTGATAACCCGAGCTTTTGGCAACTTGCTCAAGCGGAACCGCATTCGAAATAGAACGTTGCTTTCCTGTTGATTCATATACCTCATTATCAATCACGACATGCACAAGGTTTTTGGGAGCCTCTGCGGCTATCATTGCAAGTGTGCCCATTGCCATTAATACATTACCGTCTCCATCCAACACAATCACTTTGCGCTCTGGTAGACATAATGCCACACCCAGACCTATTGAAGATGCCAATCCCATGGATCCAATCATATAAAAGTTTTCTTCCCTGTCTTTTAACGAAAACGATTCCCGGCAAATGTATCCATTAGCATGTACAACAGGCTCGTCTTTCAATAGTGGCAGCAACTCCTGAAATGCCTCAGTGCCTTTCATCAAATAAACCTTTCTCGACAATAAGCGTATATGGAAGTTTTTCCTCGTTGATTTTCCTCATAGCAGTTTCCAGAATCTGGTCTATATTTTCCGGCTTTAAAACTGAATAGGCCATACCTGCTGTTTCCAGAAGCTTTTGGTTTATGTCTCCCATGATGATGTGTTCTGGCGCATCTTTACCACCCTGGCCCCGCCAGCTCATGATCACTAAAACAGGAATTTTGTAAATCAGGTTAAGAGAAGTGAACGCATTGAGAGAATAACCCAGACCTGAGTTCTGCATCAGCAAAACAGGCATTGAACCTGCAAGGTATGCACCTGAACACAACCCCACCGCCGCATCTTCACGCACCGCTGGAATGTATTTGGCCTCCTCTACTTCTTCCAGACATGAGATCAGACCCGACAACAACGAACAAGGAACGCCCGTGAAGAAGTTAAAGTTTTCCCGAATTAATCTCTCAATGAAAGCTTGAGATGTGAGTGATGACACGTTCTGTTCCTCTACCAGTTTTGAATGTTTCGTTCGCCACCATATTCTCCCTGGAGTTTATGGATAAGCTTGATATATTCAACAATTCTAGTTTGACCGGGAAACTCAACTCCAAGGTCTTTAGCTGCCTGGTTGGACATCGGCACACCGTCTTCACCCATGATGCCCTCGCACTCGCCAAAAGAGTCAATAGTTTCTGCAATCAACTTACCCAGATCAAGATTATGAATATGTCCATCAACAAGATGATAGGTTTTTCCCGAGGCCTCTGAATTTCCCATAACCTTCTGTATGGCCTGCACAACCGAATCTACCGAAACATATTTAGTGCTACCTTTAAGGTCAACATTATAGTTTGTGGCCAGGTAGTCGATGGTTTGAAACCATTCTGACTTGTCAATCTGAGGCCGTACTCCATACATAGTGACCGGCCGCAGAATTGTTAAATCAAATGCCCGACTCTTATAGTAATAATGGCAAAATCCTTCAATAGACGATTTAATTGAACCATAGAGGCTACTTGGCCAAACCGGGTGGTTTTCATCCAGCGGGTGTTCCTGATCCACCGAGGGAAGAATCTGCCCGAAAATCGTGCAAGAACTCATAAACACCACCTGTTTGACTTTTGCCTTTTTAGCCTCTTCCAGCAGATCAAAGGAACCGTTGACATTTACCTTCACCAGTTCATCAACCGTTTGAACCGGACCCGGGAAATGGGCAAGATGCACAAGAACATCCGCATCGTTAACGAGTTTTGCAAGGGATTCAGGATCCTCCAAACCTCCGATTATATAATCCACATCCTCAAAAGTTTTCAGATGCTCAACCACACTACCTTCACGAATCAGAGCTCTGACATTGCAGGTAGAGCCCTCCGGATTTTCCTCAACAATATTCTTAATAAGATGGGAACCCACCATTCCGGTTATACCGGTTAGTGCTATATTCATTCCTAACCTCCAAACGGAGTACCTTTTCAGGCAACAGGTTATTTTAAATGGAACTGGCCGCTCAAAAAAACATGCGCCCAGCTTTCAAATTTGCAGAATTTTTATTATCTTGAGCGGCAAAAACGAAGTCAACCTTTTTCACGGTATCAGACCCGGCTCCTAACTATCTTCCTGGATAACAGCCTGGGCAGCGGCAAGTATGGCAGTGGGAACCCGATAGGGAGAGCAGCTAACGTAGTCAAGATCTAATGTATTAAAAAAATTAATCGATGCGGGGTCGCCTCCATGTTCTCCGCATACTCCCAAATGAATATTGGGTTTTACTTGTTTTCCCTTTTTAACCGCACTATCGATCAATTGACCCACACCATTCTGGTCCACCGATACAAATGGGTCATGAGTCAGCAAACCTTTATCAAGATATTTGTTCAGGAAACTTCCAGAATCATCCCGGCTGAGTCCGAATGCAGTCTGGGTCAAGTCATTGGTTCCGAAAGAAAAGAAGTCTGCTTCAGCAGCTATCTCATCCGCAGTCATAGCAGCTCGAGGCAACTCTATCATAGTGCCTATTTTATAATCGAGGTCCACCCCTGCCTTTTCAATCGCATCTTCAGCCACTTCAACAATGAGCTTTTTGACAATTTTGAATTCATTTACATGCCCCACAAGAGGTACCATTATTTCTGGAAAAACTTTGATACCTTTTTTGGTCTGCCTGCAAGCGGCTTCAACAATGGCCCGAACCTGCATTATATAAATATCTGGAAAGGTGATTCCAAGCCGACACCCACGATGTCCGAGCATGGGGTTAACTTCCTTTAAAGTTTCAATTTTCTTCGCCAAAGACATCGGCGATACTTTCATTTCTTTGGCCAGATTTTTAATTTCGGCCCGAGAGTTAGGAAGAAATTCATGCAAAGGAGGGTCTAACAAACGCACTGTAACTGGCAGTCCATCCATTACTTTAAAAATTTCAGCAAAATCAGCACGTTGGATAGGGAGAAGTTTCTTTAGGGCTTCATCGCGAACTTTTCCATCATCGGCTACAATCATTTTACGAACAAGAAAAATTCTCTCCTCATCAAAAAACATGTGCTCTGTTCGGCACAATCCAATTCCCTGTGCACCAAAGTCCCTCGCCATCAATGCATCATGAGGGGTATCAGCATTTGCACGAATTTGAAGAGCCCGGACTTCACCCGCCCAAGTCATCATTCGCGTAAAATTGCTGGTCAATCGGGACTGTATCAAAGGTATACCCCCTTCAATCACTCGGCCTGTCGTTCCATCCAGAGTTATTGAATCAAGTTCCTTAAGCTGAACACCTCCCACTGCACATTTTTTTCTTTTTACGTTTACGTCCAGATTGTTAACTCCAGACACACAAGGCTTGCCCATCGCCCGGGCCACCACCGCGGCATGTGAAGTCATGCCTCCTTTAGCAGTTAGTATTCCCTGGGATACACTCATCCCGTGAATATCTTCAGGTGAAGTCTCCATACGAACAAGAATAACTTTTTCTTTTTTCTCGGCCAGTTCTTGAGCCCGCTCGGGGGTGAATACAATCTTCCCTACAGCTGCGCCTGGCGAAGCGCCCAAACCTTTTCCCAGCAACTTTAATTTCGCCTTTGGAGAAATCATGGGATGAAAGATTTGATCTAATTGGTTTGCCGGAACACGCATCAAAGCTTCCCGTTTGCTTATCAGCCCTTCATTCACCATATCAATCGCAACTTTGACCGCCGAAGCCGCCGTCCGTTTGCCTGCTCTTGTCTGCAGTAAAAACAGTTTCTGGTTTTCAATGGTGAACTCAAGATCCTGCATATCCTTATAATGGTTCTCCAGTTTCTGGTAAACCTTTACCAGATCCTGATATACATCCGGCATATCTTCTGCGAGCATATCTATTGAATTGGGTGTTCTGATTCCTGCAACAACATCTTCACCTTGAGCATTGATCATGTACTCCCCATAGAATTTCTTTTCACCAGTTGCCGGATTACGTGTGAACGCTACACCTGTAGCAGAAGTATCTCCCATATTTCCGAAAACCATGGACTGAACAGTAACCGCTGTTCCCCATTCGTGCGGTATACCATTTAACCTTCTATATGTCCGCGCTCGCTCGGTATTCCACGAATTGAAAACCGCCTCCACTGCCCTGTGCAATTGTTGCATGGGGTCTTCCAAAAACTCTTCCCCTGTCACTCGGGCCACGAGAGACTTGAATTGTCGGATGAGAGCTTTTAATTCCTGAATGGTGAATTCCGTATCAAACTCAATCTTACGTTTTAATTTTTTCTTCGTCAGAATATCTTCAAACCGTTCTCCAGGAATCCCCAGGACCACATTCCCGAACATAGAGATAAAACGACGGTATGAATCGAAAGCAAACCACTCATTCTTGGTACTCTTCGCCAAACCACGCACTGTCACATCATTCAGCCCCAGATTCAACACGGTGTCCATCATCCCCGGCATGGAAACACGAGCACCTGACCGCACTGAAACAAGAAGAGGGTTGACAGGATCTCCAAACTTTTTCCCTAGCGACTTTTCAAGATCTCCCAAACGGGCAAGAATTTGATCCCACAATTTACCGGGAAATGTATTTTTATTTTGGAAATAGTAAACACAGGCTTCTGTGCTTATGGTAAATCCTGGAGGGACTTGTATCCCCAAGGAGGCCATTTCAGCAAGGTTGGCACCTTTTCCTCCCAGGAGGTTTCTCATTTCTGCCTTTCCTTCGGTATTTTCATCCCCAAAGGAGTACACATATTTTTTTTGCACCATAAAAAACCTAGCTTTCAACCCTCTGAAAATATGGGTTAAACAATGTATGAATGGAGTGCGATAGACTATCTGAAGGCAGAAATGTTTTCAACCTTTTTTCAAAATGATTCGAGAAAAATCAGCCAGCTCTGAAAAAAGGGTGGAAATCTGATACAGAAGGTGCAAGCGGTTATTGCGTAACGAAACATCTTCAACCATCACCATTACTTCATTGAAGAATTCGTCCACGGCAGGCTTTATTTCTGCAATTTTCTCCAACGCCTGACGAAACTCCCTGTTTTGAGTATACTGAAATACCGGTTGTCTAACTTTCAAATAAGCCTCGAACAACTTTTTTTCAGCGGGCTCATTTAACAGTCCCGGATCCACATCACCCTCAGCATCTTCGTTGAGGATACTTACTACTCTCCGAAAAGCTATCGCCAATGGCTCAAAATAAGTTTGCTTCTTCAGATCGGAAAAAGCAGAGACCTTAGCCTGAATATCAACGATTGAATTCAAACCCGTGGATAAAACACAGTCAATTGAGTCATGAGGAAAACCTTCAGCATTTAAAAGAGACTTGTAACGCTGAGAAAAGAGTTCCTGCACATGCTTTTTGATAATATCTGGTTCAAGTTTGAGCTTTGAGTGAATAAAACGCAGACCTTCTTCAATTAGACTGTTCAGCGAAATCTGCCAACCACGATGCAGGAAAATCTGAATTATACCCAGAGCGTTTCTCCTTAAACCATACGGATCCTCAGAACCACTAGGGATCAAACCCACTCCGATACAACCTAAAATAGTGTCGAGTTTATCTGCCACCGCTATAATCGCACCCAATTCACTCTCAGGAGGAGCATCCCCGGAAAAAGCCGGGCGGTAATGCTCTTTAATTGCCTGCGAGACCTCTGGGGCTTCACCAGAATGGATAGCATAATATCCACCCATTATGCCCTGTAGCTCTGGGAATTCATAAACCATCAGAGTCATCAGATCCGCCTTACACAACCTCCCCGCCCTTAAAGCAAGCGTCTGCTTATCCGGACAAGCTTGTTTGCATAAGACCTCTGCCAAGCCGGAGATCCTTTCCATTTTTTCATGCAGTGTTCCCAATTTTTTCTGAAACACAACACCTTTTAAAGGATCAACAAAATCGTCCAGCTTTTTCTTTTTATCTTCATCATAAAAAAACCGTGCGTCTTCCAGTCTGGCCCTCAACACCCTCTCGTTACCACTTTTAATTTGAGGGCTTTCAGGCATATTGCTTATCGTAATAAAGCAGGGCAGCAATTTTCCTTGATCATCAGAGACATGAAAGTATTTCTGGTGATACTTCATAGTCACCACTAATAGTTCCTTTGGCAGTTCCAGAAAACTGGAATCAAAATCTCCCCGGATGGCAACAGGATACTCAACAAGATAATTAACAATATTCAATAAATCCGGATCACTTTCCACCGATCCTCCTGCTTCCCAGGCAAGGTTTTGAACCTGCTCAAGAATTTTTTGCTTCCTTAATTCAGGATCGACCATCAAAAAATGGTTGGCACTTTGCTCAATGTAAGAAGATAAGTTATTCACCTTAAACTTTTCAGGCTTCAAAAACCTGTGTCCTAGTGAGAAACCACCACACTCAATATCATCAAAACTGAATTGTAAAGGCTTGCCATCAAATAATGCTGTTATCCAATGCAATGGACGCGCAAAGGGGCGGGTCTTGCTGGCCCAACGCATTTTTTTTGGAAAAGGAATGTTACCAACAAATTCAGGCAGGAATTCATTGAGATGCTCCCTGGTAGGGCGACCTTTTTTCTCAACACGAGCGCAGACAACTTCTCCTTTAGGAGTGTTCTCGCGGGTTAAAGCTGAAACATCCAGGCCTTTACCTCGGGCAAACCCGATGGCCGCTTTGGTCGGTTCACCATTGTCATCAAAGGCAACAGAAACATTGGGGCCATGAAAAATATCCACGGAGTCTTCCTGCAAGGAATCCACTCCTTTTACAGAAACCACCAGTCTTCTTGGAGTACCCATAATTCGAGGTGCCTCGGCCCGAATCCGGTTGCGACTAAAAAAAGATGCCAATTCTTCACCCATATATTCGAGGGCTGGCTGGACATAGCCTGAAGGAATTTCCTCAGATCCAATTTCTATAAAAAATTCGGGCATATCTTACTTTACCAAAGGCAGCAAAAGATTAATGGCTTAAGAAAAACAGGTATTATCAAATAAATATTTACAAAGTCAACCGTGCGAAAGAAGAGCCCTCCTGAAATCATCGAACATCGCAGGTACGAAAAAAAATTCAATGTTCTGTAATTTTATGCAAATATAGCTTAATTAATATTTTTCAACAACCTACACCTACTGCTCAGGTTGATTCATGACTACAATCATTGTCATCATTCTCGTGATTGTCTTTCTGGCAATACTGGGTAAAGTATTTTTTAAAGACTCTTCTGGTTCTTCAGGCAATAAAAAGGAGACGCCTGATATAGGAAATACTTCTCCAGTTATTGAAGAAGTCGAAAATAAAAAGCCTGTATTTGGCAAAAAGAGCCCCAAAACTTCTGACATTAATATCAAAGGTTCAAACCTGTTTCGTCCTCCTCCCGAGCCTACATTATTCACCGGCCGAAAAGAGACGCAGAAAAAAATTATGGGAAGGGCCACTACCAGACCCATTGTAATAGGGATCAGCGGGCATTCTGGCGTTGGAAAAACATGCCTGGCCATCAGCTTAATAAATAAATACTCTCCACAATTTACCAATAACTGCCTGTTCATGGATATGCAGGGAGACCATATGAATCCACCTTCCGCAGAAGACATTATGCGAAAGGTCATTTTCAGGTTTCACCCATCCCAGCCCATACCCTCAGACAATAAAAAACTGGCGAAACTATACAGAGTTGTCCTGAAATCACAAAAAGGGATTTTAATTCTTGATAACGCCTCAGACACCAAACAGATCAAAGCCCTGGCTCCTCCTAACTCCTGGGCGATGATCGTGACTTCCACGAAGCCGGTTAAAGTTCCCAATATAGTCGCAATTGAACTTGAACCAATGGAATCTCTGGAGTCTCATACTTTATTGACCCGGTGGGCTCCTAAAATTAGTCCCACCATCAAGGAAATTTCTCTTATCTGCAGGGGGCTTCCCATGGCACTGGAAATCATTGGGAAACTTTATGCGATCAATTCCTCTATGGCTCCTGATTACTTCACCAAAAGGTTTGTGGAAGTCCGGAAAAGCTTCGGAGGAGAAGAAAAGAGTGATTTCGTAACAGGTATCAGAGCTGCTATCAGCCTCAGCTACAACATGCTGCCCGATCAAACCGCCCAGGTTCTCAAAAAACTCTCTGTCTTTCCGGGTTCCTTCACTGCAAATGCCGCTTCTTTCATTTGTGAAGACTCAAAAAATCTTTCATTAACCGGGCTGGAAAAATATGGACTCGTCCAGTACAACGCTAATACGAGCCGGTTTTATCTCCATAATATGGTCAAAAGCTTTGTTAAACCTTTGTTGGGTCCGGGGGAAAGGAACATGACGGAAAAACGTCTTGCCACCGAATTTATGAATGTTCTTGAAAATGCTCATAGCCATATAGAAAAAGGCAACAAAGAAGCTATTAAAGGTTTCCGGTTGTTTGACCTTGAGCTTGAAAATATTAAAGCAGGCATGGAATGGAGTAGGAAGTATTTCGAGAAAGATAAAGACGCTGCGCAAATTTGCAGCGCCTACATCGAAAACGGGGCATCATTGATCAGCAAGCGTTTATCCCCATCAGAATGTATACAGTGGTTCGAAGCTGCCATCAAATCAGCAAAGCAACTGGGAGATAAAGATATTGAACGAAACCATCTTTTGAACCTTGGGGCCCAATATGTCCTGTTAGGTAAAGTTCAAGAGGCCACCAACACCTTGCAAAATGCTGTATCGCTTTGCAAAAAAGAAGGCGATTCTGAGGGACAAATAACTGCTCTTCAGCATTTGATTAAACTCAACCTGCATGCCAATAACTATGCTCTTGCTATCAATTATCTGGAGGAAAGCATAGAGTTGGTTGGTAATGGTAATGATGCAGAAGAGTTTAAACTTTTAACGCAATTGACAAAAGCCTGCACACAAAACCAGGAATACAACAAGGCGGTTCATGTCGGAGAAAGGGCAATGGAATTGGTCTCGGCAAATGAAGATAAATCCCTTTCCCTCACACTATTCCATAGCCTTGGTGAATCTTATATGAAAACAAAAGAATCGGGAAAGGCGCTTGCAAACTTTGAACTTGCTCTGGAACTTTGCAAAAACATTCCTAATCATCCTCTCAAGCCAGAACTATTCAAGCTGACGGCCGAAACAACTGTATTGACAGGAGATGTTTCAAGCGCATTGAAAACTCTGATGAAAGGACTGGATATCATTCGCAAAGAAAAAAATCTGGCGGCAGAAGGAGGTTTACTGATTCAAATAGCGGAAATCCACATACAAAACCAGAGCGAAGACCAATCTTTTACATACTTGGAAGAAGCCTTGAACTTATCGAAAAAAATTAAAGACCGCCCAATGGGAGGAAAAGTATTGTGGATGTGGGGTCAGGCTTTAGCAAAATCCGGAAATATATCACTCGCAATCAGTCAGGGTGTAGAAGCTTTAAAAATTTATGAAGAACTCAATGATCCTGAAGCCAATAATATTCGTTCACAAATCGACAAATGGTCAGACGGTTGATTATTTCAGGTTTGTATATTAGTCGGCTTTTTCAGCAAAGGAAACTCCATTGCTTCTCGCTGTAGAACGTATCCTTCAGCGCATAAACGTGCCAGATTTCTCACCCGGCCAATGAAACCGGTCCGCTCCGTAACACTTATGGCTCCTCTTGCATCCAACTGATTAAAAGCGTGAGAACATTTTAAAGTATAGTCGTATGCAGGTAAAACCAGTTCTTTTTCAAGTAAATCTTTCGCTTCCGCCTCATACATATCGAACCATTGAAATAACCGTTCCTTTCCAGATGCCTCAAAGTTATATCGCGAGAACTGTTTTTCAGTTTCCAGATGAACATCACCATATAAAACATTTTCATTCCATTTGAGATCATAAACGTTATCCACATCCTGCAGATACATTGCAATACGTTCCAATCCATACGTTAATTCAGCTGTTACGGGTTTCAGGTCTATGCCTCCCACCTGCTGAAAATAAGTGAATTGAGTGATCTCCATACCATTCAGCCAAACCTCCCAGCCCAATCCCCAAGCACCAAGAGTGGGGGACTCCCAATCGTCCTCGACAAAACGTATATCGTGTTGAATCGGGTCTACTCCCAGCGATGTCAGGCTTTCCAGATAAAGGTCCTGCACATCTTCAGGAGATGGCTTCAAGATGACCTGGAACTGGTAATAATGTTGAAGGCGGTTTGGGTTTTCTCCATACCTTCCATCAGTAGGCCTTCGTGAAGGTTCAACATACGCTGCGTTGTAAGGCTCAGGACCCAGTACCCTGAAAAATGTACAAGGATTAAATGTCCCCGCTCCCACTTCAATGTCATAGGGCTGGTGCAGGGCACATCCTCTGGTTGACCAGAAGTTTTGCAAATTGAGAATGATGTCTTGAAAGTACATAGCCTCTGGGTGTATCAAAATTAGGTAGATAAAGTCAACCCTCTAACGAGGGAGGCAACTTGTAATGACTTTAATTGACAAGTAAGAATTCATCTCGGCTTAATTAGCCATTGCTATTTCCCTCCCACGGGAGTGGATGGTTTATTTTAAATCGTCAAACGCTCTCCGCACGGATTCAATGTTTTTTCTATAACTCACACCGTCTCCATAACTGAGAAACTTTGAATACCTGCCATGCACAAACCGGGTTTTTCGAGCATGCTTGATAGGACAAAAGTATTGCTCCGTTCTGGCCGCAATTTCCTGAACATAAGCAATCAAACCATTAAAGTAACCACAATAGACACAGTTCATTTTTTCCAGTCCATTCAGATAACTAAGGTAGTGACGGTCAATAACAATATAATCTTTGCGCTCAACTTTTGGAATTCCATATATTGGAAAACAGATCGCTTGATAAATAGAAACTATCATATCCATAAAAACCGCGGGAATGAGACAGGACCAGATTACCGGTGCTGTAAGAATATTTGCAACCTTGGCATCCCGCAAATATTGACGAATCCGCTTAACTAATTGGCGGTGCTGGTTTTTTACCTCTCGCTCAAACTTTACCCGCTTACGATGAACAGTGTATAAAAACTCTTCCTCCCCTTTTTGAAGCTCTTGAATCAGTTGATGCTCCAGCTTACGCATATTTTCAAGGATTTCTGTCAACTTGTCGCTCATAATTTCACCTGAATAAATGACCTCCTGAAAATCAATAATATTTCGGAAGGTGATGAGATATTCCTAACCTAAGAAACAATACTCCGTAGCCATCGAAAGCTATAATGGAAATCTGTTAAAATCCCAGCAATAATTTTTAACAGGAGAAGATTGTTGCATATCGTTTATAAAGCAATTGCTCCAGAAAATGTAGATAGTATTATCTCATATTGTAAGGACCATACAGTCGAGAAGGGTGGGGTGTTCGAAGTTTATCCTGACGGCATGGTAACAATGGTAGTCGTTAATTCAGAAGATGAACCATTGGAAAAATTTCGTCCACTGGGGGCATTTTATTGCAACTACCTCGGCCCAGGAATTATCTCAATAGAAGAGGAGGAACCCGGGCACGATGGCATGCCCTCCACGCAAAGCCACATCAAAGCCATCAAGCGAACTTTAGAGTTTCTGATAGAAAAGTCCATAGGCAAATAGTTCATTACAACCGGGCGTTGCCCGGCTATTCGCCTATATGAAGGTGGACCAATTCGCCCCGGTAGGAAAAAACCACACGATTCGGTTCAATATTCATGAGGGTCGCCGATTGAACAGAGTCTCCTAACCGGACCTTGCGGTTTTTACTTTCTGGAGTTGAAACAAAGATGTGATTGGACGGGCTCCCTGAAGAAAAAAAGATTATTCCTTTTACTTTCAGATTAGGGATAGAAGCACCGCGAGAAATCAATGTTTCAGAGTGGGGTTCAGGTTCTTGCGCCCTGGAAGTTGCGGTTTGAATCAAGTCCCGAATCTCGTTGATTTCCAACGCTTCAGGCTCTACAACGTATTGAGAGTTTTTGAGAACTGGTTCTTTTTGGACAGATGGCAGGGTTTCGCTGACTTTTGCTTCATAGCGCAATTGACGCTCCGGGATGTTGGATAATGGAATTCCAATAGTCTGCCCGGGCCTTTTTCTTTTAGAGGGTGTTTCTTTTTGCACAATGGGTTCCTGAATAACAGGAGTCACATCATTCTCAGAAGAAGATCGGCCAAAAACAATCATTGCAAAAACGATGACTCCTGCCAGGCCCAATCCCACCAGTATAGATTTATTCCGGGAAACTTCCCGCGTTGCTTGATGTTTAGGATCTTCCTGAAGGACAAGTTCCTTAAGATCCAAATCTTTTTCCAGCAACCTTTTATCTTCTTCCAGTTTTTTAAGCGTCTCTAATATTGTGCTCATCTTATTGCGCTCTCAATATGCAGGAAGAAGAATTATTGGGCAACCAGTTTTGGAGTAGAATAAATCTGCAACAAGTTATACAAAAGCAATTTACTGTCAGTATTAAAGACTCCATCATCTTTGATACTATTGTTGCGTTGAAGTTTCTTTACCGCCCGGATAGTTTTGGGTCCATATAACAAAGCCTCCCTTCCCTGGAAATAACCCAGGAGTCTGAGATTTTTTTGCAGCCATATCGCTTCCTTACCCCTAAAACCCACGCTAAGCGAATCCGGTAAATTTTCAAAATCTTTCCAAAGGATAATAGCCTTTCGTGTCCAAAGGGAATCTATGATCGAAAGCGGCATTTCAATTTTATCCACCGAACCAAAAACCCCTGTATCTCCGTTTATAGAAACCAGTGCCAGGTACTTTGTTCCTTGTGCGTTCGGCAATGCTATTTCAAGGAATGCCGGGTAATTCAGGCTTTTCAAACGTTCCAGAGTGCCGTTCACTTCGAACGATGATAAATTATTGTCTTCCTGGATCATTTCCAAATCTGCCTCACTTAAACCCTGCATTTCTTCTGGATCCACATTCCATGTTTCCAAAATCCATTTCACCGCTTCCAGTTTGCTTTCTACCAGTGTCAAACTGGAAAGGTAGGTGACCAATTTCTCCGGTTCAAAGATACTTAGTGGTCCGTTACTGGGAATCCTTCTTTGTGGTGAAGACAGTTCGACTACCTCAGTTTCAGGCATAACTTGAGATACTACTGGAGCAGTAGGAACAACCACAGGTTCACGAGGTACCAGTTGTCCGGGAGCAGATAAATCTATAGGATCTTCCTGAATTAGTGCAGGGATATCTTTTCCACCTGGAGCACTTTTTTTATTATCAGGCAAAGCAAAAAAGTTAAGGGCAAAAAATGCCAGTCCCGCAACCAATACAGAGGGGATAACAAGTTTCCAGAATTTGTCTGCCCAGGACTCAAGTGGAACGAGTCCACCAATATCACTCACCGCTAATTTGACGATTTTGGGTGTAATTTTTTTAGTGCTTTGGGTGAAGGCAATCAACAGAGTGCGGTCACATACCACATTGATCATTCGAGGAATACCACGGGAATAGCGAAAAACCGTTTCAACCGCCTGACGGGAAAAACGCACCTTTCCTTTGCCAAGAGCAATATTCAGACGATGCTGTATGTACCCTCTGGTCTCCTCTAGATTTAAAGGTAACAGTTCCCACTTTATGGTGATACGCTGGCGCAGTTGCCGTAGTTCATCCTTAGCAAGAACCCTGTCTAGTTCGGGCTGACCGATTAATACAATTTGAATCAGTTTTTCAGTATCGGTTTCCAGGTTAGAGAGCAGGCGAAGTTGTTCCATTACATTGGGCTGAAGGTCCTGAGCTTCGTCAATGATGACCACTACGCGATGCCCCTTGGACCTTTCTTCCAGCAGGAACTTATTCAGAACATCAACCAGCTTCTTTTTGCTCTTGCTTTTTCCCGGAATCCCCAATTCCGTATTAATTGTTTGCAGCAATTCCAGTTCATTGATACACGGGTTGAAAATATACGCGATATTAAAATCGGCACGAAGCTCCCGAAGAAAACTTCGGCAAATCATCGTTTTACCCGTTCCAACTTCCCCGACGATTTTCAAAAATCCGTTGTTTTCCTGCAAGCCATAAACCAGATGAGCAAGCACTTCTTTATGCTTGGGACTCAGGTATAAGTATTTGGGGTCTGGAGTCAAATCAAAAGGTTTCTCGGAAAACCCGAAAAAGTCCTGATACACATTCTGGTGTCTGGGTTTTCTGCTATTATCCTTTACCCCAAGAAACTTGAGCGGCCCTGACTTGGAACTCACCTTTTCGTCGGAAGTGACATTACCTTTTTTGACCTCAATAACCGCATCATAGGCCTCGCGCTTTTGTTTATGCGAAAGCGTATCATAAGCTTCCTGTGCCGCCTCGATCCTTTCTTTGAGGGTAAGTTCATCCGAAGAAGAAGCCTTTTCTTCCGAAGAATCAAACTTGCCAATCAGCTTCTGATAGGCCAAGTCAATTTCCTTCTGGGTAGCCTCAGGTTTGACACCGAGTAACTGGTAATAATCCGGTAATTGAACTTCAGTAATCATATGCGTTTCATCTCACTGGGTTGATAACCAATATTTCTATATTCTTTTTATGTTTAATGAGGCTTTTAATATCTGCCCCAACAAACCATTGATTTTTTTTGCTTAATTTTATTTGCATTAAAAACTTTCTAAACCCGACACAAAGACCATTAACTTCAATGAAAACAATGTATTAAAAATTATCCCTGAGCTCATCTAATTTGGCCCAAACCGCACATTGGCCTATAACTACTTAATATACAAATAGTTGTAGGAAATGCAAACAAAAAATCATCATCCGAGTGGAGAAGGGGATGAATCTCACTTATACTTGGGAAGAAAAATGGAAAAAAATGAGGATAAAGACCTTGGGCGAATCTATACCAAAACAACTAAAATGCCCTATCTGCAAGAACACCACGGAGAAGGATAAAAACAAAAATCCGTTCCTACCTTTCTGTTCTGAACGATGCCGGACCATCGACCTTGGCAAATGGCTTGACGATAAATATGTCATCACCGGAGACGAACCCATTCAAGATTCAGAACAATAAAACCAGGTAAAAACAGATTCGGAGTTTTAACAGGACCTTACCTGAAATCAAGGTTAACTTGAGGAGTTTTCTACTGCACAACCGTAAGGAAATCGGCTGGCGGTCACACATCGTTTAGGGGAGCGTTGGCTTTCCTTAAAAAAACTTCGAGAATTTGTTTCTGGTATAGCACAACAACAATATCCATCATGCCATCGCGGTTGAAGTCTGCGCCGGTGATCGAACGAGGTTGGGAGCCCACTGCATAATTATAATGTGGATATACAAATGTTCCGTCTCCTCTCCCGGGAATAACTGAAATGCTCGCACCTCTGCGGTTGCAAACAACTATATCGGGAACTTTGTCACCTGTGAAGTCTCCCGCAACAATATTGTGCGGCCCTTTTTCTCCTGCAAAATCTTCCAGCTTGAGGAATGCACCTTTTCCATCACCCATATAGATACTGAGACTGTCTTTCATAGGACTGGACGCGATCAGATCCATCTTTCCATCCAGATTCATATCGTGATGAGTGATGAACGAGGACTGGTTACCACCGGAAATTTTTTTAGGCGGTAGGAAGGTACCGTCTCCATTGCCTAAAAACAGTTTGATATGTCTCACCTTGACGGCATTGAGAGCCATGGCAATATCCTGATTGCCATCTTTGTTATAATCATCAATGGTGATGTATGCAGGTGTGGGACCTGCCTGATAGGCCTCGGCAAGTTTAAAAGTGCCGTCTCCCACACCCAGAAGAATCATTAACTTGTTGAAACGTCGGGTGACAGCAAGGTCGATTTTTTCATCATTATTGAAATCCCCTGCTGCGACCGCAATGGGAAGCCTACCTACCTTCACATCGGTTTTCAGTTTAAACAATCCATCTTTCTGCCCGAGAATGATAGAAACATTTCCATCACCATAATTGCATAAAGCAATATCAGGAATGCCATCACCATTAAAGTCCGCCACATCCAGAGCAAAAGGCTCACGACCCGTCTCAATGGTTTGTGGGTCTTTGAAAGTTCCGTCTCCAACACCTTCAAGAAAATTCAGGGAATTTCCCCCAGAGTTGACCACCAATAAATCAGGAAACTCATCATTATTCATGTCGCGGGCCAAAACCACTTCAGGTTTTTTTCCGACCATGTATGAAACCGGTAAGGAAAACAAGTCTGGAGCAGGTTGACTTTGTCCACAACCAAAGAGTAAGAGTGCCCCTGACAGGGAAACCAGAATTTTAAATTTCATGCGTGCATAGTGTTTCATTATGGTTTATCCAGTTTCTGAATTAAAACGATTTTTCGTTTATACAGGATGCCTCGAAACTTGTAAACGAAATTGAAAAAATGCTACAATTTTCAATTAGTTATAGCATATACAAGCCTCAAAAAAATGCCCTGCCGCCATTATTTCATTTCTACTTTATTAATCATCCTTTTATTTCTCACAGGATGCCAGAGTTTTAAGTACGACCCCTGGCCTGATAATGGAGAAGGTGTCTACCACACAGTGCAAAAAGGGCAAACGCTTTACAGCATTGCCACGGCTTATGGACTGGATGTAAAAGTTCTCCAACGCGCCAATCACATTGGAGACCCCAAAAAACTAAAAACTGGAGTTCGGTTATGGATTCCGGGAGCACGCAGGGTTCTGTCGGTAACAATAAGCGACAAACCTCAAACCCAAAAAAGTAAGTCACCTCCCACTGTAAAACCGAGAAAGGGTTTTCTTATATGGCCAACAAAGGGAACCTTAACATCCCGGTTTGGAATGAGAAATGGGCGTAAACACGAAGGTATTGATATCGCCGCTCCCAAGGGGACACCTATTCATGCAGCTGCAGAAGGTGAAGTGGTGTTTAGTGGTTGGGGACCCACCGGATATGGGAAAATGGTCATCATCAAACACAAGCATCATTTGACCACCCTTTATGCGCACAACTCCAAACTCATTGCTAAAAAAGGAAGCTGGGTGAAACAAGGACAAAAAATTTCTTTGATGGGAAGTACCGGCCGGTCTTCCGGACCTCACCTTCATTTTGAAGTACGCAACGATACTCACCCCAAGGATCCAATAAAATACCTACCCCTTAAAAGATAAGGTTTTCTTTTTTTACAATTTTTGCTAAAAAGCCAACATTGCCAGTCAGGCATAATATGAATTTTCAGGAAGGCACAACTATGGAAACTGTAAAACAAATCATCCGCGATGTTCCAGACTTTCCAAAAGAAGGAATTATCTTTAAAGATATAACACCCCTTCTGAGCGACCCTGTCGCATTCCAGAAAACCATCAACACCTTGAAAGATCGTTATGCCGACAAGAGAGTGGACGCAGTGGTTGGTGTTGAGGCGCGCGGGTTTGTCTTTGCCTCTGCCCTGGCCTATGCGTTAGGGACTGGTGTGGTCATGATTCGAAAACCAGGCAAATTGCCTTACAAAACATTTAAGGAAACATACTCCCTGGAATATGGAACCGATACTGTCGAAGTTCATCAGGACGCATTTCGATCTGGGCAAAATATCCTTGTCATAGATGATGTCCTCGCTACAGGAGGAACCCTGGCTGCGACACTAGATTTAATACAGAAGAATTTTAACGATGTGAAAATTATCGAAGTTGCTTTCCTGATTGAACTGGATTTCCTGAAAGGTCGGGACAAACTCAAAGACACTCCTGTCCACTCTATGATCCATTACTAACCAGTGTTACGCTGGCGATACCAGTTTTTTGCTTGATGGTGAATACAAAAACTATTTGGCTATTACAGCACACCGATGAAAGGGGATTTCTTTGGATAAAGCTTCAGTGAGTTTACGGGTATCTTCCAGATAGTCAGGAGAAATCATAAGTTCAATGAGTCCGCGGGAGGCATCTATCGTCCTCACCACCGCTAAATTATCATATCCTTCAAATATGCTGACAATGTACGCAATATCTTTTTTATCGACTTCGATCTGCCATTGAATGGAATCTGTATGCATATTCTTCTTTAACCAACAAAGCGTATGGAAAGATATAAATAATATTTCCTCAGCTATTGAGCACCGAAAGGTTTATATTTTCTTACAAGCACACGTTAATGGTTGGTTTTCTCCAGTAGTAACATTATCAGGCTGATGGCAGAAGGAGTAACGCCTGAAATACGGCCTGCCTGCCCCAAAGTAACCGGTCGAATGTCTTCCAGTTTCTGAATCACTTCATGAGATAATCCTGATATTCCCTTATACTCAAAATCTTCGGGAATTCGGTAATGTTCTAGTTTCTTCTGTCGGGCGACCATCTGATTCTGACGGTTAATGAATCCTTCATACTTCACCCGAATCTCAACCTGCTCTCCTACCAATTGTGGAACCTCTGCACCATCAAAAGCTCTTAGCAATCTATCATGCGACACTTCGGGGCGGCGCAACAACCCTCCCAGGGTTGTAGGGTTTCTTAACTCCTGTATACCCAGTTTGGACAACCTTGCAAGCGTTTCAGGATTGGGAGCAACCGGTGTCTCCTCAAGTCTTTTGATCTCCCTGTCTACCGCACAATATTTTTCCATACACTTTTCAAGGAGGGTTTTATCTACCAGCCCCAGTTCATATCCCTTCTGCATCAGTCTTTCATCAGCATTGTCCTGCCTTAAAATCAAACGATACTCTGCACGCGAAGTGAACATACGATAGGGTTCCTGTGTACCCTTAGTCACCAGATCATCAATGAGAACGCCAATATAACTATCCATGCGGGTAAGCAAAAACGGCTTTTGCTTTTGCGCCTTAAGGGCGGCATTGATTCCTGCCATGATTCCCTGACCCGCCGCTTCTTCATAGCCGGATGTGCCATTGATCTGTCCCGCATGGAATAGACCGCTGACCCGCTTGGTCTCCAAAGACGGGGTGAGTTGCGTAGGGGGAACGTAGTCGTATTCGACTGCATAACCCGGCAAAACTATTTCGGCATGTTCCAGACCTGGAATCGTCCGCACTAATTGCAACTGCACTTCTTCATCAAGGCTGGTTGAGATACCATTAGGATAAATCCAGTCAGTGTCCAAACTTTCCGGTTCAAGAAAAATATTATGCGAATTCTTATCGGGAAACTTAACAACCTTATCTTCTATAGATGGACAATAACGTGGGCCTACGCCATCAATTACTCCACTGTATAAAGGTGATAAATGTAAATTCTCACGTATGACCTTTGCCGTTCGCTCATTGGTTGAAGTAAGATGACATGGAACCTGGGCGCGCTCAATTGCAGGGGTTGAAAACGAAAAGGGCCGCGGCACCTCATCTCCAGGCTGGGAGATACATTGGCTAAAATCAATACTATCCCGTTTCAAGCGCGGCGGAGTTCCTGTTTTCAGACGACCCAGTTCAAATCCGGCTGCCAGAAACGATTGCGATAATTTTGTAGAAGGCTTTTCTCCTACTCTTCCGGCCGGTCTGCTTTTCAGTCCAAGATGTATGAGTCCGTTCAAAAATGTACCTGTGGTGATGACCACAGCCTTGGACTGGATTTCCAAACCCTTAGCTGTTCGCACACCTTTAACCACCAAATCTTCGATAATAAGTTCATCAACCTCGTCAAAGAGCAAATCAAGGTTTGCGGTATTTTCCAGAACCTGCCGCATGGCTTTTTTATATTGGTTCTTGTCTGCCTGTGCTCGATATCCATGAACCGCCGGACCTTTTGAAGAATTCAAAACCCTGAACTGGATTCCTGTTTCATCAATAACCTTGGCCATTTCACCGCCGAGAGCATCTATTTCACGGACAATATGGCCTTTACCGACTCCTCCAATTGCAGGGTTACACGGCATCAAGGCAATTTTATCCGCCTCCAGGGTGATCATCACCGTGGAGCACCCCATGCGTGCTGCGGCCAAGGCCGCTTCACAACCCGCATGCCCACCGCCAATAACAACAACATCAGCAATTTTCATCAGATTAAATACCAAATTGGTGAATGAGCCTTCTATATTACATCAATTCAGGGTAAAAGCAGAAGTTTGAGTTTGAGTCTGAGGGAATCATCAGCACACTGAGTAGCGGAACCGGTCAGATGGCGAAATGCGGACCGACTCAAACCCGCTAGAAATGTCACCTTGTATAAAGATCTTAAAATGATATTCCAACTCCAGGAATAATATTTGGAGTAAAAATAAAGGTTACTTTTATATGTTTCTACAATTACCTTTTCCCTGTGTTCCGGTTGATGTGTACTTCTACCAAGCAGGTGCTGAATCTTTGTCTCCGGGAAAAAGCGGATTCGCTTACCGCTCTTTCTTGCCCGGCGGCAAAAATCATCTTCTTCGTTATATAAAAAATAGTTTTCATCGAATAGCCCTACCTCTTCAAACAACTCGCGGCGGACCACAAAACAACAACCCGAAATTACCAAAGCTTCTTCATCGTCCTTCATTCTTTGTAATTCATTACTTGGATTATAGAAACCCAGAATTTTACAAGCCGCGTCATAAGGAGTGTCTTCCCAAAGCCTGGTTGGACTTGGCTGACCAGACTCATCAATAATGCCAGGGCCAAGAATTGAAAACTCTGAATGTTCCATTAAATACCCACATATCTTTTTGAAACTGTTCTCGACCAGACAAGTATCTGGATTCAAAAAGGCAATATTCTTCCCTGTTGATTCGCAGATGCCTTGATTATTGGCTGCAGAGAAACCTTTATTTATATCATTGCAAATTAATCGAACATCAGGAAAACTCTCTGAAATAGAAGCAGAGGTATTATCGATAGAGGCATTGTCGACCACAATGACTTCAAAAGAGATATCCTCGGTATTTGCGTAAACAGATGTCAGGCAATCCAAAAGAACATCTCTCGTATTGAAGCTGACAATGATGATGGAAAGATCAAGACCGGGTGGTTCTTTAAATTGAGGTTCCGTCATTTATATCTCATCCAGAACAGACTGATATATTTCTGTCATTGTCTGGGCTGAGTGATCCCATGAAAAACGTTGGCGCACCTCTTCTCTCCCAGCATCTGCCATAGCCTGTGTCCGATCCGGGTTTTCAAGTTTTTCAAGGATTGCCCGGTAAAGTGCCGGAATATTTCCCGGCGGCACCAGAGTTCCAGTCACACCATCTTCAATAAACTCTGGAAGCGCACCCACCCGAGTTGCGATGATAGGCAATCCCGCCCCCATCGCCTCTGCCATTGATAAACCAAAGCTCTCAATGCGTGATGGGAAAACTCCAACAGCACATTTAGCAATGAATTTCTGAATAGCATCAATATCCATCCATCCATGAAACTCCACCCGATCCTGTATCCCCAAGTCCTTAGCCTGTTTACAATAGGAGTCCGTCATATTGCCTTCCCCGATCAAGTGAAGCCGCACTTCTGGAATTCGACCCGAAACTTCCCTTAACGCCCGAAGAAGTTCAGAAATACCCTTCTGTTCCTCCATCCGCCCCCACAACACCAGATCCTTGGAATCCTGGTTTTGCCTTTCCACTTTTAGCCAGCCAGGATCTATACCAGGAGAAACCACCATAACTCTTTTTCCTTTTTTATTTCTTAAACCCTTGAGAACCAGTTTTTTTGAAAACTCGCTGAAAGTTATAATTCTTGAAGCGTTGAAAGCTGAAGAACGCAATAGGTAGTTATTTAGATTTTTTAAAAAATTAAAAGGCCGTAGCATCCCCCGAAGCATACCCGTTTCTGGAATCATATTTGCGTGACTGGTAAACAGGTAACCAGCCTTGAAGTTCCTTGCAATATCACTGGCAAAAAAAGCCTCTTCAGCATTGCCATGCAGAATATCAAACTGTTCCCATCTCATCAGACGCTTCATAGCCCGAGCGAAGGAAAAAATATCAAAATTCAATGTCGCGCAATGAAAATGGGTAGTCCAATGAACAGTATATGGAGGATTGGCCGAAATCTTTTCACCATGGCTCTTAGAATAAAGCACATGGACATCATGCCCCATTCTGTGCAAAGCGCAAGCCAGGTGATGAACGGCAATCTGACCACCTCCTGCATACACAGACCACGGAGAAGAATAAATAGTAAGACAAATTTTCATAGAGGACCAGCAAGCAACCAGCCATAAGGACAGTGAGACTTATAATTTATGGCAATCTTAATAGGAAGGAACCATATTGAAAAGATGTGTCACAGGATTTATTTCTTTGGTTTCCAGTTTGCAACCATCTCCTGCGCTTCCTCTATTTGTCTTGGGGACATTCTCCTTTCCACACCTCTTATCTGATCTGTTGAATGTTTATGTCCCTGTAAGCTAGAAAGATTGTACCACATATGAGCCTGAACATAATCGTGAGAAATTCCTTCGCCTTTGTCATACATCCTAGCTAAATAGTATTGAGCTTCCACAACACCTGACTCAGCATCATCCACTAGTATCTTCAATGCAGGCGAAACATTCTTTTTTGCCAATTTGTATATATTTATTTTTTCTGAATCAATATTCGATTTCAGGGAACGCCGGTACCATTCCAAAGCTTTTTGCTTATCTTCCGGCACTTTTTCTCCAGCAACATACAAGAGAGCCAAATTAATTTGCGCCTCTACCATACCATTTTCAGCGTCATGGATTAAAATCTTCAAGGTTTGTGGAACATTTTTATTCTTAAAACTGAACCTTACAGTTTCTTTAGCAGGAATCTTTGTTTCTGCAGCAATCTTGTACCACTTGAGAGCTTTTTGCTGATTCTCTGGAACTCCCTGCCCAGTTGAATACATCTCAGCCAAGATAATTTGCGCATCTACCCCACCACTTTCAGCGTCATGGATTAAAATCTTCAAGGCTTGCGGATTATTCTTTTTTGCCCAATAATAAATGATATCTCTTGCCTCATCGTACCCTTGCTTTGAGGCAAGCCGGTACCACTTTAAAGCTTTCTGCATATCTTCTGGAACCCCCTGCCCAGTCGAATACATCACTCCCAAGTTAATTTGCGCTACAGCATAACCGCGCTCAGCAGCGAGTTGGCTCCACTTGATAGATTGCTTTATATCTTGTGGAACACCTTCTCCATTGCCATACATCACACTCAGTGCATATTGGGCTTCAAGAATTCCTTTTTCCGCGTCAGACTTTAGAATAGTTAAGGCTTTCGGCACATTCTTTTTAGCCAATTCGTATATATTTCCTTTTGCGTCAAACCCTTGCCTTGCAGCAAGTTTAAACCACTTGGCAGCCTCATTCTGACTGTGCAAAATCCCATTTCCATATACATACTTTATAGCCAAATTGTATTGGGCTTCAGCATCACCATTATTTGCTTCAGTCATTAAACCCATTAGTTCATTTGGAATATTCACTTTTTCCAGCTTTGACTTTTTTTCTACTGCCACACCATATCCCTGCTCTGCAGCAAGTCGGTACCATTTGAGAGCTTCTTTGTCATCCTTTGGAACTCCTTTTCCCTGGTTATACATAAACCCCGTAAAAAGTTGGGCTCTGGAATCGCCTTGCTCTGCAGCTAACTTATACCACTTAACCGCCTCCTTATCGTCTTCTGGAACCCCAAACCCCATATCATTCATAAATCCCAAAAAGAATTGCGCTCTGGAATCACCCTGCTCTGCCATCGGCAACCATAACTCATAAGCTGTCTTATAATCTTTTTTCTCATACGCCACCCAACCATTTTGAAAGTCACGAAAAAAAACTCTGGACACAATACTGAAAACTAATAGGAAAGTAAAAACAGGGATAATTATGCGTTTGAAGGTGCTCATATGCTAACAAAACAGGATGAAGTCTGTTTATTAAAGTTATGGTGGGATAGATCCCTTAAAAAATATCTTAATTTTGGACGATCAGACAGGTTCATATTCCACAGACATCATTGAAATATTAGAAACGAAGAACAGTGAGTCAATTTTTCTGAGTAGTCACTATGACCTACCAATTTAAAATATAAAACCTTACCTATAAAAGGCAATTAGCTTCATATCCTTTTGGAACATGGGCTTCAAAATTAGTTCTGGCAAGCTGTTTAAGATTAGCACTATAAATTAGAAAAAACATCTCAAAACTGCCCTTCTATAGTAATGCACAAAATACATCCGGAGAAACTGTATGGAAGGCAAAAATATCCTGACTGGTTGAAATATTGTTTTTGATAAGCTTGACTCTCAACTGGAGAAAAAACAAAATTTCTTCTATCATTATTAGAGGAGAGTTCCATTAATTATTTTCTTGATACGGATGCATTAGGGTTTTATTCCAAACAGTACCCATCATGAAAAATAACCAACCAAAAACCTGGCTTGAGCTTTTCACTACGGCATCGCTACTGTTCTCTCTAATAGCCTTACCAGTGAGTGCGGAGGAGGATCTGTTGGACAAGGGTAAATCGGACACCGCAGTTAAAATGCTGGTGTTTCCCAAATCTCTCAGGGTAATAGAAAATCTGGGAGACATGAAAATGAGCTCCGTTTTATCTGATCCAAAACGAATTAGCAAAACACTTTTAAAGCTCGACCCGGCCAGAATCGTACCTGCAAAAGCAGGGGAACCTTTAACTGGTCCAATCACCAGAGGCCGCCTGAGCCAAATAGCCAATCAATATAATGAAGATGTTATCTTTATTTTCCGCAGAACTATAGACAAAGAGAAAAATTCCGTGCGTCATCAAGGACTGCTCTATCTGGTCAAGCAGAAAAAAGTACTGGCTTTAAAAGAAAGTATGGAATCAGGTTCTGGAAGTTTTCAAGAAATAGACCTGGCAGGACTCAAAACTTTGGCCCGGGAAGCGAGAAAAGTTCTACACTCTTACAAATTCGAAAAACGTCAATCGGCATATTAATTTTTTAATACAAGACCGGATATTTCTTTTGAAAAAATTAAACTTGTGGAAAATGTGTTTGATACCTGGTAGAGATTAGCAATTTACAGTAGTTGGGAGGCCAGTATCGTTATAAAAAAAATGATTTATTTTGATAGATATTCCTGGATGCTTCTTTTGACTTGGCAGATAAAATTATCAACCATAACAGGTTTCATTGCAAAATCTTCAATTTCTCCACCTTTCACCTTGGCCAGTAAAGAATCTTGATCAATTCCTCCTGTCATTAATATCCGAACTGTCCTAGGACTATATTCTCGGACTAATTTTAAAAACTCCCCTCCATTCATTCCAGACCCCATATAATAATTGGAAATGGTTACTGCGAATTCATTCGAATTCCGTAAGATATTCAGACCTTCTTCCCCTGTCTTGGCAGTAGTTATATCTATCGGCAAGCCTCCAAGAATAGACACTATTAACTCTAGAAGCTTAACCTCATCGTCCACAACCATTATTTTTGGAATATCTGAGCTCATTAAACGGTTTTAATTAGAAATAAATGTAATAAGCTCCGAAATCATACCATAGTTTTCGATTTATGGAAATAATGGATATGTCTAAAAAAATGATGGTCTTAAGCTATACCTGTTGATTTACCCTGACATTCATAAACTGGCTGACTCGTGGAGTTCGATTATCGATCACCATTCATAGTTCGAACGAGTTGGTGGTTTTTCTCTTCCTGCGGATGAAAGACTGGCTACCGGTTCCACTGAAAGTTCCATCAAAGCTGAAATGCGTTTTTCAATAGGTGGATGGGTGCTGAACAAACTGGCGAAATCTTTACCGGTCAAAGGGCTAACTATAAACATATGCGCTGTCGCAGGCTCGGCTTCCATAGGAATCTTTTTGGAAAATTGATCCAGTTTAGATAAAGCAGTGGCTAACGGGGCTGGAGTTCCAATCAGTTCAGCCGCAGTCTGGTCGGCTTTGTATTCTCTGGTTCTTGAAACTGCCATTTGAACCAGCATAGCGGCAATAGGTGCCAAAATCATCATGATGATCATTAGAGCGGGGTGGCCTCCTCTTTCATCATTTCTTCCGCCACCAAATAACATACTCCATTGGGCCATATTTGCCAGCATGCTGATGGCACCGGCAATGGTTGCCGCAATCGTTCCAATCAAAATATCTCTGTTTTTAACATGCCCAAGCTCATGTGCCAGCACACCTGCCAACTCTTCACGGTCGAGGAGTTTGACGATACCATCAGTAACCGCAACTGCTGCATGTTCCGGATTCCTCCCAGTCGCAAAGGCGTTCGGCTGGTCAGAAGGTATTCTATATATCCTTGGAACGGGAATTCCAGCCCGCTGAGAAAGTTCTCTCACTATATTAAATATCTCCGGAGAGTCGTATTCATTTATCTCTTCAGCCTTGTACATGGATAGAACCATCTTATCGCTATAAAAGTATGCTCCAAAGTTCATGACAACGGCAAATATAAAGGCCAGAATCATACCCTCTTGTCCCCCAAGAGCCATACCACCAAAAACAAGTATTAAAGTTAATCCACCTAATAATAATGTTGTTTTTATTGCGCTCACTTCTTTACTCCGTACATAAATCTTAATTTGTAAATATAGTTTTTATTTTACCTGTTTTTAATTTGTATGACTACCGTTTGCGAGCCCCGCCAAAGCTCAAACCATTGAGGAATTTGCAAAAATATTATCCCGTTTTTTTGTAAAGCTCCTCCCTTGAACGGCCAACTCTGTAAAACTTGAGAAAATCTACATATAGACTCAGGAATATTATTTCAAAAGAAATATCTAATAGATGACCGTCAGGTCGGGGAAAGCTCGCCCTACCTCCTGTAATTTACCTTTCTAAGGTGAATGACACCAAACGGGGCGGGCTTTCCTTTTTTTTCTTATCTAGAAATCAACGTATAGTTAAGTCATTTCCTAAACACCTTAAGCATGGCTTCCCAACCCCAAATAAGGTCAACCCAGTTATCTCAGGAGATCAGCTTAACGCAAAAAGATGGTTCCCTGATCTCCTCATCTTGTCGAACTCATGAACCAGTAAAATAACTTACTTGTTGGAAGTCTGAAATTGCCAGGCTTTAATGCAGAAAATTTAACAGGTATGAAAGTTTTGTTTATAGATGATATTCTTCAAAATATAAATATTATCAGTCATATTTTAAAACAAGAAGAACTCAACATCTCAGTCGCTCCAAGTACACAGTTGATTCAAGAAATTATTTCTAAAGACAAGCCCAGTCTGGTTTTGTTCGACATCATGATGCCAGGAATAGATGATTATAAATTAATAAAAATTGATGGGCTTATGTAACAAGCCGATCATGGATCTCGAAAATTAATCCAATTCAAATTCCCACATTAAATAACCAACAACTCTATAATCATCTGATGTTGCAGTAGTTCCAACAGGTACTGCTATTCCAATTTCCCATTCTCTGGATAATTTATTTATAACTCCCGGTGTAACAAATATTTCGTTAGTGTTCCCTCCACCCCATTCGTTATTGCTCCCATTGATTTCCAGGGTCGCGCGCCATGGACCAATGGGGTAGAAGGATCCTACGTTCCATGAAATACTATTGGTTGCAGGAGTGGAACCAGCAGGAACACTTCTTATTTTATCCACCCAGCTAAAACCAAGCTCAACAAAAACCTGACTTTGGTTTTGTTCGGGAAAATCGCGTGCCAGGACAACAAAAGGTTGCACTTCTAAAAAGCCTTCTGTCAATCCGTTTTCTACCGGTCCCACAGGCAGCTCAATTAGATTCCCAAAAGAAAAGTGTGTATTACCGTCACCCAGGCCCATCCAGCTGTACTGAGCTCCAATCTCAATATTTCCAGGTCCGGTAATTGTGGGACTATTTTTTGGGTTTTGATATAACAGCCCGTCCCATTCAAAGATGATTTGAAAAGCATCCGTTATCCCATACTCAACTTCAAATAAGGTTCTCGCTTTTTTAGTATTGTCATTTTTTCTAAATGACGGGAACAAAGTGAACTGAATTTCGTCCTCCTCTTGTGGATAGACCAAATTCGATTGAAACATTTCCTGAATCGGCTGCGGAACTGTTTTATTGTTGTGTTTTTCGGGATCTGCAAAAGAAGGCGTCGCAAAGAACAACAAGATCAAAAACAAAAAACACTGGTAACGAAACATACAAAAATAAATGATGTTGGGTAATAACTGTAAGGAAGTTTTTTTCAATTGATAATATCATGTGCCGGGCTGTTCATTGTATTGGTAAGTTAAACCTGTTGTCCAGTTGAGAATAGATTTTTTATTTTTTGATTCGTTTTTTTACCTGATTTGAATAATAGTTGGCAAAATCCTTGATCGATAGTACTCCTACACACCTTCCGTTCTCAGTAACCGCAATATGTCTTATTTTTCGTTTGTTCATTTCTAAAAACGCAGCCCTCATAGTACTTCTACTCTCCACCGCTAAAATATCCCTGACCATTATGTCGTTTACCGGAACTTCATTGGGGTCCTTTTCTAAAGCCGTTACTTTTCTACAAATATCTCCTTCCGTTAAAATTCCCAAATGGATATCATCTTTCTTGACAACCAGGGAACCTATTCTATTTTCAAGCATAAGTTTAGCCGCTTCCGTCGCAGAAAATTCTGGAGAAATAGCAACTATTTTCTCATCCATATAATCTTTAACACGGTTCAAGTTAGTCATTTTTTATTGGTCTTGATTGCCTAAGATTATTCGTTTTTGAAGTGAGGCCATATAACCAATTTTTACTCGTAAGTTCCGTGGATCGGATAGTCATTCTCTCTAATCCACTCTACGGTTTCCAGCAATTCGCCAAGGTCGGCCCGGTTGAAAGGAGTGTTGGAGATGTCTATCAAGTGAACTTGGCCTTCCGTATTAATCGCAAACATTCCAGGCTCCGAAAAGGGCCTGTCTGTTTCTTCAGGTGAACGAGGGTGTGAAATATTAAAGTCCCAACTCCTGCATTTGATCTATGGAGAGTCCATAGGCAACAGGGAAGGTTAAACTTGCACCTTCCACCATTTTAACCGCTTTTTCCTCAGGGTCGCCGGATACAGCAACTATTTCTGCTCCCACTACAAGGAATTTGTCTTTCAGTGTTTCAAGTTTCACAAGGTATTGCTTGCAAACGGGACAGTGCTGACCCCTGTATACGAAAACCAGTTGCCAGTTCTCTCTATTCTGCGTCTTTCCCAAATTTATACTTCCCCCTCCTACAAGAGACAGGGTGATTGCAGGCAATCGACTTCCGGAAGAAAGTTTTCTGGTTGTCATTTCATCATTTTCTTTCCATGGTGGTTTTTATTTGATGATAACCAGTTTAACTGGATTTAACAAGAAACCGAACGTACAAAGCTGGGGTTATATGCCAACTCGATCATTGAACTTTCGGTCGGAACAGACGACCAGATTTTCTCTGAAAATCGGACATCGTGCAATGAACAACAAAATTGCCATTCCATCTTGATTTTTTGCAAATAAGTTATAAGTTGATCGAGGGACCTTATTGGAGACTTGACGTGCCTGATCTTAATGACACAATAGAGTTTTTCAAGACAAAAACAGGACAGTTTGTATTAGCTCTTATTTTAATGGTTGGTTTCTGGGCCTATAACTTCTATGGCATTCGACCCGGTATAGAAGTTTTTTATGGAGGAATTGATGTTGGAAACGAAGAAGCCGTCATTCCATTTCAGGTAGATACCCTTGGTGATGTTTATAAATTTTCCCTTAAGAAAAAAGAACCCCGTTATTTAAAGTTTGGAATTAAAAATCCAGACGATGTTATGAAAAAGGAAACATCATTCTATGTCGGCAAGGGAAACTTCAAAGGCTGGCATCTTCAATATGAACCTGATCAGAGAGGAGAACATAGCTTGGGTGAAGTATGACAGGGTCAAGGTAAATTATACAGAGCGGGTTACCGTAGAAATCCGGAGATACGAAAAATAACTTTTGCATACGAAATCACCAGTATCCTTTTAGAGAAAAATAATGGACCAATCACAGGTATTGACTATAGTTGGCTGGGTTTTTGTTGCGATGTCTCCTATCGCTTTGCTTTATGAAGGGTACTTGAGAATCAAGGCAAAAAAGGCTGAAAGTTGGCCTCGCGAAGATGGTGAAATAACCCACTCAGAAATTGAATTAGGTACATCAGGGGGAACCTCAGGAAGGGTTACTTTTAGAGCGGACATCAAATACAAATACAAAGTTAAAAGACGCTCCTACAAAAACGATAAAGTCTGTGTAGGAAACGTAAAGGTTTGGGTTAATAATAGAAGTGTAGCAGAGCGAACCTGCAGAGAATATCCTGTAGGGAAGACAGTTAAAGTTTTATATAATCCCAATAAACCTTCTGAAGCTTGCCTGGAACCACGTGTAGAAACCACTCCGGGAATTGTTACCCTTTCCATTTCCTTCTTCATAATTGGCATTTTGGCCATAGGTGGAGTTTTTGAATAATTTTTAGCCTGCATAAAACCACCTCATAAATACCGCGAGTCGGTCGGAGCAGCGTCCCGTACGACACAAAATTATATCAATGAAAACTGGCCCAACTGGAAAGGGATCGTCCAATCAGAACCTCTTCCAGTATGGAAGAAAGTGACTTCACTGTACCCACTTGCAAATAAAGCCACACATTAAATCATCTGTTCATTCCACCCCCTTTACCTCATGTTCCGGAGGGGCAAACTGCCTGTCATTGAATATCTTTTTTATTTCTTAAGGAGGTTTTCCACAAACTCTTTTGCTTCCGTTAATGAATAACCATATCTCATTCGTACCAGAGTTATGGCTTCCATTTGGTTTCCATGTTCAGCCAGATCCAATATTTGATCATCCAGGCTTTTATCGGGTTTGTTGGAAGTGTAATCGTTTTTTATTTTTATTTCCGGCTCCACCAATATTTTGGTTTTTAACGTATGCATGACCTGGTTGATTCCCGGCCATAAACCATTCCACTCAATACGCAATATTCCCTCGCCCATCCATCGGACTGGATGGTGATGGCTCACACTGGTGACTCTTCCACCTCCGTCAGGGTGTTTAGTCTTTTCAATTCTGATTTTTTCTTTCAATTCATCTATCTCTTGCTTTGGTTTTTTGTATTTACGAGCAAGAAATAAATCATGATTAAGGCTTTGGATTGGGGGTCTGCGGTTACGTTCAAATTTAATGGCATTCTTTAACTTTTCAGTATCCTCCGTATTCAATTTAAGATCCAGAAAAGTGTAGAACCGGGTAAGAGTGGAATCAGAAGTTTCAGTATAAACGGTTTCTTTCGTTTTTCGCGCCCAGGAAATTTCAGAAAAAGGTATTTCTGTAACAACAGGGTCTTCAACAGGCAGATGGGAATTTAGATAGGACCTGTATTTTACAAGAACCTTGTCCGTTCCTAGTTTTAAAACCCAGTTCTCAGGCCTGAGTGCTTTTCGAAACCGGGAAAAGGTTATTAAAAAGGCAATGCCAAAAACAAACCCCACTGGGTATTGAACATATTCAGGAACATCATCTCCAAAATTCATGAAACCGCCTTGATAGGCGGAGATTATACAGAGGACTGAAAGCAGGAAGAAAAATAATGTGAAAAGAAAACTTTTTAAAGGAGAGTAACGATAAATATTCCCGCTAAACTCAGGGGTTTCGTTGATGGGTAGTAACCTCATGTCACCTTCAACCCTACCAAGGGATTAAGAAGCGGTCAAGGATTTGCTTTAAACCGCTACCTCTGAAGCTGGGATCATATGTGATATACCCAACACCAGACTTAATGCACCTCAGGGGTTTAACAGAATGTGGTTCATGTCGTTTTGAACAAAGATCTCATTGTTAGACCTGGCAAGAAAAAAGGATATTGAATCAATGAATAGCCTCAACAGTAAGAATCCCAGAAAAACTTTAGTTTCAGTATTCATTCTAAAATTATTAAATTTAATAACTTGTGATTTTCCTAATATTTTGATGAGAATCATTAATCAGGGAGCTTCAGCTAGTACTTAATAAATATAATGTCAAAGTATGAAAATTAATAGGTGACAACAATGTAAGCAGTAAAGGTTTTAATGGCTGACTAATATTTTTTGTCTTTCTGGAATCGTAATAATAAAAGTAGCGCCAAAACTATCTTTGCTACGAGCGAATATAGTTCCATGATGACGATCGATTATTTTCTTACAAATAGCTAAACCCATTCCTGTGCCCTCATAGCTGCTTTTTCCATGCAATCGTTGAAAAGGTTGAAATATTTTCTCAGCAAATTTCTCATCAAAACCAATTCCATTATCATCAAGAACGATCTCTATCTTTTCATTCTCTGTTCGCTTGCCGTAAATATTAACAATAGGAGGAATCCCTTCCCGACAGTACTTCAGAGAATTTCCAATCAAGTTCTGAAATAGTCGAGACATTTGATTGGGGTCTACCTCTGCACTTGGCATATCTTCAATTATTACTTTTCCCTGGGTTTTCTCAATTCTGGACTCAAGGTTTATGACAGAGTCTTTGCAGATCTGGCTCAGGTCATAGTATTTAAATGATTTAGTCTCTGCGGTTACCTTAGACATCTCCAACAAATCAGTAATAAGTTTGTGCATCCGCGAAGATGATTTCTCAATCCGATGAATATAGTCTTGACACTTCTCATCCAGATTCCTTGTTCTTTCATGCAACAAATGTGAAAAAGAATTTATTTTTTGAAGTGGTTCAATCAAATCATGAGATGCAATCATTGCAAAATCACTCAACTCCTCATTGCTCCTCCTTAATTCAATAGCGTATTGAGACAATTTATCCTCTGCCAGTTTTCTTTGTGTAATATCTTCAATAATTGCTAAAAACACAGGAGGGATTTCATCATGCATTAACTGTAGGCGCACTGAGACTGGGTATAAACTTCCATCCTTTCTTTTATGAACCGTTTCAAAAGTTATCAGTGGTTTTCTATTTTCCCTGAGAGGTTTAATTAATTCCTCAAATGTCTCCAGGGTATACTCAGGTTTCAAATCCAGAGGAGTTAGATGAATTAGCTCTTCCATTGAGAACTGGAGGTTTTCGCGTGCCCCTAGATTTACCTGAACAAACTGAAGAGTTACCGCGTTGAAAACATAAATCTCATTTATCGAGTTGTCTACAATGCGGCCAAACCTTGTCGATTGTCTTTGGGCTGTCAGGTCATTGATCACTAAGGATTTCCCGATAATACCACTCACTGGAAAAACTAATGGAGCAAAAGTAAAATTAAGATAAGAGTTCTTGTAATTAACGACCTTATGGAGGTTTGTTCCTTTCTTATATTTTACTTCCTCCAAAGATTGCTCCATTAGCGAAAATTCCTCACCTTCCAACAAATGGAATATATTTTTTTTGAGTATGGCTTCATCACTCAACAAGGCATCGTGAATTGATCGAATTTGTAATAGATCTAAAAATTTCTGGTTGTATTCAATCAAATTATTTTCATGATCCAATATTGCGATACCTTCGTTGGAGTTATTTATAATGTTAATCCATCTTTCCTGCCTTTCATAAAGCTGAGATACCAGATCCCCCTCTCTTTCCAAGGGCTCTATATATAGAATCCAATTGTCGTCTTGGTGAACAAATCGAATATGAGAAAAGAAATTACGTTTTCCAATTCTTAAAACGCATAAAACTTCCTCAAAACCCTTTTGATATTGGTTTACCTTTTCATGAAAATGCCTGGAACCTTTTCTATCTCGGATGTAGAGCAAATCGTCAATTGACTTTGCCTTAATGTCCGCCAGTTGAATGTTAAATAGTTCGCAAAAAATGAGGTCACATTCTATGACTCTGAGGCTGGAACTTAAAACTAAAATTCCAATAGGAAATTTGGGATATACAGCTTGCATGGTATCAACATGTAATATTGTGGGACGATTCCTTTAGTTAAAGACGGATCACTTAGGATAATTTAAATCCTTTCGGCTTTAATTACACAAAATCCACCCTTCGCAGCCAGACATTCTTTTTCCTCGGAATAGAAAAGTCCATACCGTTGCTCCAAGGTTCCTTTCCCATAAATTAATTGCATGATTCCTGCGGAAACACCTGTATGACAATAGCATTTTGAAGACTCAGAATAGCCTCTATGTTCCAAATAGCCGAGTCCTTCGTAGCTTTCTCTAGAAGCAATCGTTAAAGTTTCTCCTGGCAAATGTTCCAAAATTTTCCAGAGCCCCCAGCCAAGATTATTAATAACGGAAATTAATCCGGAAATTTTGTCATGTTCGTTTTGAATCATAGGTCCTATCAACTTTTCCCATTCTTTCGAGGCAAGAATCCCGCGAAAAGTATTCATTCCACAATTTTCAGCTGCCAATACCAACATTTTTTGTGCTGTTGCTATTAACCCTACCTTTTCCATTTCTTCAACATATTGAATACAAATCGAATTGTAATAATCCGCAGGAATATTTGCCAAAAGAACACTAAACGCTGGTATCAACCCTTCCTCATTACCATAAAAAGGGAACTGAGTAAGACCATCGCGGACTTTTTCCTCGTCAATATTTGAATGCATGAAGGTTTTTTCTGAACTAATATCTGGCAGGGAAAATGGGAACTTTTTAATAGGAGAAACAGGGGTTTCTCTATTTTTTTCGATTATAAATATGCATTTTTTAGCGCCGGATATCATGCATTCCTTCTCACGGACATTGACAGACTCTCCAGTGATGCTAAAGATGACACCTTGTATGAATCCCTCTGAGAAAGTACAAACGGGCTCTTCTCTTATTGGAAAACATATTCGCCAGCCCTCCACAAAATGAGAAGAATCTGAACTTACAAAACCCTCCTTTGCTTGCGAAAAATCCAGGTTTCCATATCCCAAATGAGAGTATAAATTCTTAGCTAGCTCCCATTTGGCTTCTACAGAATCGTCAGGAGAAAAAACATGTTTTAACTTATCAGCAAACACTCTTTCTGCAGAAGACCGAATTATGGATTTCCCTTCAATTTCACTAGCCCCTTCAATAATTTTATGCAGTCTGGAGTTGTAGTGATGGCAATGAATAATAACCTCAATTCCAGATATTTTTCTTTCATTGTTCTTCTCACTAAATTCAAAATTAAACCTCTCTTTTACGTTTTGAGTATTCATCTGGCTAAAATTGTTACAAGGGTTTTTCCGCAGACCTATTCGCCCAATTAAATAATTGCTCGGGGTTAACAGCCTTTAATAATTAGCAACAGTAAATGTAATATATATTCAATATTACCTAACAATTGATGAATTTGCAATAGGAGTAAAACGAGCAGAGCTCTTTATAGTACTGAAGATGAGGTTATGGGCCATACAGATCATTGATATTCAATGAGTTAACGGGCAGGAAAATGAACTTGTTCTACTTTGAGGTATCAGGATTTTAAGGATAATTTTTAAGAAGTGTGTATTTGTTTCTCTGGAAGCCGAATGCTGAAGGTAGCACCTTCCCCAAGTTTGCTTTTGGCGGATATTGTACCATTATGTCGACCCACGATCTTTTTACAAATCGACAAACCTAAGCCTGAACCTTCGTATTCGCTTTTGCTGTGCAATTTCTGGAAGGGTTGAAAAATTTTCTCTGCATGCTCTTTTTTCAAACCTATTCCATTGTCCTCAACAACTATCTCCCAATGTCCTTTTCCTTTTTTAATCCCAAAAATATTGATAACAGGATTTTTGTCTTTCTTTTGAAATTTTATGGAGTTAAGAATGAGGTTGCCGAATAATTGATCTAACTGGGTTTTTAAACCCTCTAGCTTTGGAAGATTTGAAATATTGACTGTTGCATTATTCAATTTAATAATGAAATCTAATTGTTCACACACTGTTTTAACTGATTCATTTAAATCAACGGATTCATAAACCGATGATTGAGCAGAGATCTTTGAATAATGAAGTAAATCTTCAATAAAGTTACTCATTCGCTGGGAGGCTTGTTGCATTCGCTGAATGTATTCTCGACTCTTTTCATCTAAGCTTGTAGTCTTCTCCATTAACCGGTCTCCAAAAATATTTATCTTGCGGAGTGGTTCCTGCAAATCGTGGGAGGCTATCTTTGCAAAATCATCCAAGTCTTTTTCAGCATTTTTTCTTTCTGTAATATCCAAACCGTAAATATTCAAATAGTTCTTACCTTCAATAGGAATTATATAAAAGAGATACCATCTTCCCTCAATGTAATCTTCAAATTCAACGGGCTCTTTTGAAGATAGGACTTTGTGTAAATGTTCTTTCCACTCGGAAGGGATATCATTGTCAATCTTAAAATCATATTTATGGTTTAATATTTTCGAGGAATTATTTAAAAAAAGTAATTGCCCCTTGTTTGAAATCCTTAAAACCGGAAATGGGTTTTCGGTTGTAAATTTCGATTCATTTTGAATTTGTTCTTCCGCTTTTTTTCTTTGTGTAATATCCCTAACCGAAGCCAAAAAACAATTTTGACTATTAATTCTTATCTGTCCCAAATTTACTTCTACAGGGAATCGTGTCCCATCTTTTCTGCAATGCTCCCCTTGCAGCGTTATGCTTGAACCAAGACATAATTCTCCCCAAACTTGTTTTAATTTTTCAGGATTAAAGTTTTTTTCAACATCTGGAACTGACATATTAAGCAGTTCTTCGCGTGAATAACCCAGGCTCAAACAAGCACGTTCATTGACATCAATAAAATTTCCCTCCATGTCATGCACAAAAAAAGCATCCGCCGCCTGGGTCATTAAGGATCTGAAACGGTCCTCACTTTCTGCAAGTTTCCCAATCGCTTTTTTCCCTTCCAGCACTATCCCGGCAACATTTGCCAACGAGCTGGTAAAATTAATTTTATCCTGTTCATTTTTAGAAGGAGCTTTGTTGTATAAAGCAAACGTACCTAAAACTTCGTTGTTTGAGCTGAAAATGGGATGAGACCAGCAAGAATTCAAATTATACGCAGAAACATAATTCCTAAAATTTTTGCATAAAGGATCCTTAGACATATCATCTATTTTTACCAGTTCTTTTTTATATGCAGCTGAGCCACAAGAACCGTTCATGGGTCCAACTTTAAGTCCGTTAATAGCTTGAATGAACTCAGAAGTTAAACTGGGAGAAGAACAGTTATATAGGCTTTTTTCTTCATCATTCAAAACAAGAATGGAGCACAATGAATCTGGAAACTGTTCTTCAATACCTTTAGACAGAACATCCATAATCTCATTAACAGAGCAACCCTGGGCAAACTTTTGCAAAGCCAAATTTTGAATCAAATAAGCTTCTTTCATGGGTAAAATAATGGTCAATTTGCGTATGTTAAAGAATCATGGTAACTACATATAGTTTACCAAACAAGAGTCATGTGTGGGGTCGAACATTCACCTTCTTTGGAGCACATTCTTATTACAGTTGGGATAATTTAACTACAGGGTCACTTAGAAAGAATGACAAAAATTACGAGGATTCAGGAAAAATCTTTTCACCATTATGGTCATAAACAGCTTTATCCGCAAATTTTCCAATCAATATCCCTGCTTTTTTAGCATCTTTATAATCAGGAAAAAATAAATTCAACACCCTTTGTTCATTTTTTCGTCTTTCTCGATAGCATAAAACCAGCCTATAGCCTCCTCCTCCCGCTGGGCTCGCAGGATTTCCCGCACCCGGGCTGTACCATTTCATTTTCACCTGATCTATATTTTCTTTCTTAACCACAAGCTCAGGTGTTTTCAGATTCCAGCTTTCAGAAAATTCCAGAACATTTTTTATATTATCCAGAGTGATCGATCCATGTAATAACCAGCGGGCCACGAACCAGATAAACAGAGGAACACCCAAACCCATCAAAAAAAATTCAACCGCGCTACCCTGAATTCCTTCTGGATTAAACACAGCAGCAGCCATGAACCAGACACCAATTATTGCAGGGAACACCACAATAATTCTTACATCCCTGTAAATTCTGTCCTTGAAATGTCGATCTTCTATCTTGAGGAACATGAAAAAAATTTAAAACCAGGTTGTGGGGGTATCAAAATTTTTGCAACAGCACTAAAAGATGAAATGTTTCATCTTTGACCTTAAATGAGACATGAAACTGAGGCACTCCTTTAACCTCAATACCCGATGAATGACCTTCTCCTATTTTGGCTTCTGGAAGGCCCAGGTCCCAAGTCATTGCGACTTCTTCCGCAGAAACTTCTTTATCCGGGTAGACTACTTGTGCAAAGTCTTGGGATAATTTCGAAATCTTTGATTTGGCTATTCCACCAATGATATTGCATAGCTCCTGAACAACTCCACAAACATGTTCGATCTCAACTTCACCAAATATCCCTTCATAAATGTCACAAGCTGTTTTTTTGGGGAAATTAACAATCAAAGTTACCTGGATTCGATTTTTTGAATCCAACATATCTATCAGGGCACTAAAATACCCATTTAATTCCACAGATTTTTTTGAATTATCTGGAATAGCTTCAACCATATACTGTTCCATCGCTTCAACAGTACTTTCAGAAAATGCTTCAACAATTGATGAAGGAATTTCAACTGGAGACTCCTCCAACTGAGAGCTTGAAGTCGAAGTGAGGGCTGAAGATTTTAAGGTTTTATTTTCTATCGATTCAGGTTGATCGAAAATACTACAAATTACTTTTTTCAACTGGTTCTGCTTGAAAGGTTTCCTTATATATCCACTGACTTTGTATTTATCCAGTAACTCCTGATTGATTTCTGGTTTTTCAGAACTGATAATTAAAAAAGGAGTTTTATTTTTTCCATCAGTACTTTCTTCACGGATTTCCTTAAGGATATCAATTCCACTTGCATCTTTTAGGTAAATTCCCGAAGTAACCAAATCAAAGTTTTCCAAATTGAACATCAGCATAGCCTTATGCCTGTCATGGGCGGAGAAAATATTGCTTCTATCAAAACCTGTTTGGGTCAGGAAGTTTTTAATGATCTTGGTAATTATTGACGAATTATCAATCAATAATGCCTTTTTGTTTTGAAACGAGGAAGCCATAAATATAGTGTAACGAAATCTTAATTCGAGGCAACGCATTTTCCCTGATAACCTCAGGCTCAAGGACATCAAATTTAAATTAGTGTAGAAGATAAATTTTTCATTATTATTTTTCAATTAGTTAATGAGTTACACCCGTAATTTAAGAGTTTGTTTTATTAAAAACTAGTTCATCTTTTTATGAAAGCACCTTAGAATTGGGCTAGCCAGCTAGCAAACAATTAAATTTAACTTATAGGAAGTCGAGAAATGGATTTTAAGGTTAGTGAATATATGAGCTCTCCTGTAATAAGCATAAATGCCGAAGATAATATTCATGATGCCGTAGATTTAGTTAATTTAAAAAAAATTGGCTCGCTATTTGTAAAAGAGGGGGAAAGCTATGTTGGAATTATTACTAAGACTGACCTGATACAAAAAGTGATCTTAAAAAAACTCGACTACAGAAAAACAATAGTTTATTCCATAATGACAGATATTATTTTAACCATTGATAGTGGAGCTAGCATAAAAGAGGCTGTGGGCCTAATGGGTGAAAAGCAAATAAGGCATTAGGTGTTACTGAGAATGATGAGATTGTTGGAGTTTTGAGCGTCAAAAATATTTCAGAGTGTTTTATAAAAAATATATAAAATCCTAATATTAAATCTCCTCAAAAATCTTACCCCAGTGTTGTGAACTCAAGTAACCAGTAAAACTGGATTTGGGATCATGTGTAATGCCCCAACCTTAGAATTCATGCCCGGAACGGGTAGAAGAGGCAGACCCCTTTATTTGAGCAGCTTTTTCCAGTCGTCACCCAAGACCTGTACCACCCCAGCCATGAAATAGGGAACTCTCTTCGTTGAGTAGGTCCAACTGATCGGAAGTAAGCGTAATATCCACACAAAATTCCTTCACCTGATCCGCTTTGCGTGCCCCGACAACAGCGGTGGTGATATTTTTTTGCTGGATTACCCAGGCAAGTGCCACGTTGATGGGGGCCGTATTGATTTCTTGCGCAATTTCCTGAACTGTATTGCGCATGTCTTGCGAATTATCTAAAGAAAACTGCCTGTACAGGTGATAGTCCTTGCGGGTTGGTGCTTTTAAGGCCTCTTCATCAATTCGACCGGCTAAAAGACCGCGGGCACTGGGTGAACACGCCATGTAACCAATACCGGCCTTTTCACACTCCCTTAAATGCTCTCCTTCGTACTTGCGTTCAAGCAGGTTATAAGGAATCTGATTGACAGTGAACAACGAGGCGGAATCTGACATCAGGATGATGTCCTTCGCCTTGAAATTCGAGATGCCTACAGTACGGGTCTTGCCGCTTTCTTTGAGGGCGGCCATGACATCGCACAATTTCCGGGTTTTATCAAAAGAGTCCATATACATGCCCGGCCAGTGGACCAGATAGGCATCGACATAATCCCGCCCAAGATTTTTCAACGATGCTTCAAGACGCGCCATATAACCATCGACTGTCATTTCGGCATCAGGCGTGATTTTGGAAATGATGAGGACATCGTTTTTTCGGGAGCCCAGGGCCCTGCCGAGGCGACGTTCGGATTCCCCATCTCCATAAGCCTCGGCGGTATCAAACGCCATGATGCCGCACTCAAGAGCGGTCTTCACCACCCGGTCAGCTTCTTCTTCTGTAACATCTCCCCACTCTCTGCTGGGGGCAATCTGCAAACCGCCCAAGGTGAGGGCTGTCCAGGGTATGTCGAGTCCTTCGACTGTTATCGAACGCATTACTTCTCCATTTCTTAGCGATGGTTAATTATTAATTATCATACTTTTTATCATGCCGTTTACCACAAAACGCGAAAGTCCACATTGGGTCGAAAACGGAAGCCGTCTGATCATGTTAGATTCTTTTTTTGGAAATCGGTTTTAAAACAGTTGGTGATATCTAGTGGTTACATTATTTGGGATTATGCGTAACATTTTACCTAAGCTTTTGCACCCGGGACAGGTAGAAGAAGAAACCTCTTGTCAATTCCCATTTCCCCTGCCTTCCCATGTATTAATAATTCAATGGAGAGGATTCATTGGCCAGTGCTTCAATAACCTTCAACAAACCCGATACTACCCTTGCCAGGTGATTATAATGAATTTTTTCCGGAGTATCTTCCTGGGTATGATAATAAGGGTACCGGAAAAGAGCTGTATCAGTCACCATAATGGCGGGATAATCAAATTTCCAAAATGACCGATGATCAGACCAGCCGATTCCTGGAATGATTTGAGGGATTGCCACCCCTTCCATTGGGAACTCCACCAAATCCCCGAATCGTTTCATAAAATCTTTCAAAAAATGTCTGGAGCGAATATTGGAAACAAAACCAAGATAATTACCCGTATCAGGTTTGAAAAACCCCAGAGGAAACGGGTAAGCTTGACTTCCTTGTACGTTGGAATAATAACCCAGAGTTTCCAGCGAGATCATACCGCGAATATTTTCCTGCCTTTTGCTACATCTTTTCGCGTAAACATAGCTACCCATATTTTTTGTAGCAAAGAAAGGGGACTCTTCGTTGACAAAAGCAACCAACCGGACCGTCCTTTTCAGCTTTTTTCCGGACAATAACCTCCCGATTTCCAGCAACCCCGCCACACCTGTAGCGTTATCATTTGCTCCTGGCGATCCGAGAACCGAATCGTAATGGGCTCCCACCAGGATGATTTCATCTCTATAAACATCTCCCGGAATTTCTGCCTCAATATTTCGTGGCACCTGATCTTTGAATTCAGAGGGAAAAGGAATTAATCCCTTTTGAAGGGTATATTCATGTGAGCTTATCTTATAACCTTGAGAGCGGAAACTTTTATCAATATAAACCGCTGCACTTTCCAGTTGTTCAGGAAAATACATATTGCGCTGGCCTACGGTTTCAGCCAAAAACACAATATGCTTCTTAAGGTTTTGAAGGGTTGCAAGTTCTTCTTTATTTAACTCTTTGAATCTCTCCGAAAACGACTCGTTGAAATATTGCATTTGAGTGCATCCTGTAATCAAAACAAGCAAACTATAAATGACAACGAGCTTGATACTAAGCAGTCTAAAACCCATAACCAACTCAAAAGAATGATTATGAAACCGGAATTTTTATGAAAACGCTGAACACCAATTTACCGGCCTTAAAGCTACGATATAAATTATATACAACCGCAATAAAAAAGGGCACAGTCGAAACGACGAAACCCTTTCATATCAAAATAGAATTGAAGTGATATCCAGTGGTTACATGAGCTGGGGTCATGTAACAGACTGATTGATAATATTCAAAGGGCAGTATGTAAGCAAAAGAGCTTTTTCTATTTTGAGGTAACCTGGGTATTTAATGACACATTTTGAGAAGTGCGTGTTTGTTTTTCTGGAAGCAATATAATA
>CAYFNV010000009.1:0-97106 GCA_964344595.1 uncultured Nitrospina sp.
GTCATGACTGAAGTTTAAACCATTTTCTAAGGCTTTAACTAGTCATGAACCTTAAAGAAATATCTCTATGGGGAAATAAAGTCTGATTGTTAATACCTCTTGTAGCAGCCACAGGATAATCTAATATGAATGAGAAAGGCTTACTTTGCATGTTTTAATTGTTAGTCAATATTTCTTTCCTGAAAACTTTCGTATAAACGATCTTGCACTGTCTTTAAAGGAGAGGGGACATGATGTGTCTGTTCTCACAGGGATGCCAAATTATCCGGGAGGAAAAATATTCGATGGTTATTCTTGGCCGCCAAAAAAGGATGAGCATTTTCAGGGAGTAATGCTTCATCGAACTCCTTTGTTCCTGCGGCGGAAAAGTAAAGCGTGGCAGTTATCCTTAAATTATTTGTCCTTTGTATTGTCATCTTGCATTTTTGGCCCAATCTTTTTAAAGAAAAAAAATATTGATGTCGTTTTCGTATACGCACCGTCCCCGATTACTGTTGCTATTCCAGGGGCATTATTCAGATGGTTGAAAAATGCCCCCATGATATTATGGGTGCAGGATTTATGGCCAGAAAGTCTTCAGGCAACCGGCGCAGTGAAGTCAGAGAATATATTAGGTGCGGTCCGTTATATGGTCCAATGGATTTATAGGCATTGTGACCGCGTACTTGTTCAGTCAAAGACCTTTGTTGAATCTGTAGTAAAAAATGGCGCGGAAAATGACTGCATTCGGTATTTTCCAAACTGGGCTGAAAGTTTGTATAAACCAGTTAGCCTACCTGATGAATCAGCCGTTCGAAGAGAAATATCGGGCAAAGGTTTTATCGTAATGTTTGCCGGAAACTTGGGAGCGGCACAATCCCTGGAAACAATAATTGAATCAGCGAAGGAACTGAAAAACGAAGCAATTCAATGGGTTATTTTAGGGGATGGAAGAAGAGGGGAGTGGTTACAGAACGAGGTTAAAAAGTGGGGATTAGAAGATAATATTCTCCTGTTAGGAAGGCGCCCTATTGAATCAATGCCTGACTATTTTTCTCTTGCCGATGCTATGTTGGTGACTTTGAGATCGGATCCGATTTTTGCAGCAACTATTCCTGGTAAAGTGCAGTCATATCTAGCTTGTGGACGTCCAGTCATCGGAGCTTTGGATGGAGAAGGCGCCAATGTTATAAGAGAAAGTGGTTCTGGATTTGCTGTTGGCGCGGAGGATGCTGTGGGTCTTGCTGAAAATATTTTAAAGATGAGTAAAATGAGTAGCGAGGAAAGAATGACGATGGGTCGTAAGGGAATGGTATATTATCAAGAAAATTTTCAACGAACTAAATTAATTGACCAATTAGAAGAGTGGATGAATGAACTGATTGAGAAAGCAGAATGAAGATATTGTTGCTGGGTGGAAATGGTATGATTGGGCATGAATTCTTTCAAGTCTTGAAAAAGAATCATGAAGTGAAAGTAACCCTTCGCCAAAACCTGGACCACTACAGCAGATTTGGCTTATTTAATGAAGAAAATAGCTTTTCCAATGTTGATGTGCGGTCAATCGAACGGTTGGAAGAAGTGATAGCGCAATTTCTTCCGGATGCAGTTATAAATGCAGTAGGTATTACGAAACAACTTGTAGGACCTGAAAACCTTAAAACTACAATAGAGGTCAATGCTTTATTCCCACATAGATTGACCGAGCTTTGTAAACGTTTTAATGCCAGAATGATTCAATTGAGTACTGACTGTGTTTTTTCGGGCAAAAAGGGTTTTTACTCGGAGGACGATATTTCGGACGCGCAAGATGTTTATGGACGTACCAAATTTTTGGGTGAAATTAGCTCCCCACATGTAGTCACAATTCGAAAATCAACCATAGGCTTGGAGTTGGAAAAGGGGCATGGGCTTGTGGAATGGTTTTTGTCGCAAACAGGTTCGATAAGGGGATTTAGAAATGCCATCTATTCTGGATTGATATCCTCTGAGTTGGCTTTTGTTATTGAAAGAATTCTGTTGAACTATACCGACCTCTCAGGTGTATGGAATGTAGCAAGTGAACCTATCAGTAAATATGATTTATTACTGAAGCTACAACAACGGATTGGTCGGGAGGATATAAAAATAACTCCCGATGATGATTTTATATGTGATCGGAGCTTGGATGGATCTTGTTTCGAAGAACAAACAGGCTATAAATCTCCAAAATGGGATCAAATGTTGGACATACTTGCCTCTCAAATCAAAGAGCGAATATAATTCTTTTTCGAGACCCTAGGACAATCTGAGGTTAAACATGTTTAAAGACAAAGTATTGATGATTACAGGTGGTACAGGATCTTTTGGTAATACTGTCCTTGAAAAATTTATTAATACCGATTTGAAAGAAATTCGTGTATTCAGCCGTGATGAAAAAAAACAGGAAGATATGCGAATTCGGCTGGCAAATGACAAATTGAAGTTCTATATCGGTGATGTGAGAGATTATGACTGCGTTTCTCAGGCGATGGCAGGTGTAAATTATGTTTTCCATGCTGCGGCACTAAAACAGGTTCCATCCTGCGAGTTTTACCCTATGGAGGCTGTAAAAACTAATGTGTTGGGTGCAGAAAATGTTTTAAATGCTGCAATTGCTGTGGGTGTTGAAAGGCTAGTATTATTAAGTACTGATAAGGCAGTTTATCCTATTAACGCAATGGGAATATCAAAAGCAATGGCTGAGAAATTGGTCATAGCTAAGTCCCGATCTATTCCAGAAGGAGGCCCTATTGTTTGTGCAACAAGGTATGGCAATGTCATGGGGTCCAGGGGTTCAGTCATTCCCCTTTTTATAAGCCAGCTTAAAGCAGGAGCCCCTCTTACCCTAACGGATCCAGCGATGACTCGATTTTTGATGTCACTTAATGATTCGGTAGATTTGGTATTGCATGCTTTTAAAAATGCTCAACAAGGTGATCTGTTTGTTCAGAAGTCTTCTGCTTCTACTCTTTCTGATTTGGCCACAGCTTTGAAAGAAATATTTAAAAAAGATAACCCCATAAAAATTATTGGAACCCGGCACGGTGAAAAGTTATATGAGTCACTGATTTCTCGTGAAGAGATGGCGAAGGCAGAAGACATGGAGAACTACTATCGCATTCCCGCAGATAATCGTGATTTGAATTATAATAAGTATTTTATTGAAGGAGAAACGATTATATCGGATTTCGATGATTACACTTCACATAATACTAAGCGTTTGAATGTTTCTGAAATTAAAGATTTATTATTGAAACTGGATTTTATCAAGGAAGAGCTCAATGCTTAAAATAATGACCATTGTTGGAACTCGCCCTGAGATCATAAAGTTAAGCCAGATAATCAAGGTGCTGGATAAATTCTCAAATCATATTATTGTTCATACGGGACAAAACTATGATTATGAATTGAATGAAATATTTTTTGAACAGTTGGATGTGCGAAAACCCGACTATTTTTTGGAGGCAGTTAAAGGAAGTCCTTCAGAAACGATAGGGGATATAATTGCGAAAGCGGATAAAGTCATTGATCAAAATAAGCCAGATGCAATTTTGATTCATGGTGATACTAATAGCTCTCTTTCAGTTATTCCGGCAAAAAGGAGAAAGGTTCCGATATTTCATATTGAAGGTGGAAATCGTTGTTTTGATCAAAGAGTGCCAGAAGAAATAAACAGAAAAATTGTTGATCACTTGAGTGACATCAATATGCCACTTTCTGAGCAGGCAAGAGGTTATCTTTTGGCTGAAGGCATAAGGCCTGAAACAGTAATAAAGTTGGGCTCTCCCATGGTAGAGGTATTGAATGCCAACATGGATAAAATTTTGAAATCGGACATTCTGCAAAAGGAAAATCTTGTAGAAAATAAATATATTGTGATGAGTATTCATAGAGAGGAAAATGTAGATTCTCCGGAAAACTTTAAGCACTTGATCGAGTCAATCGAGGAAATAGCTAAAATATATAATATGCCTGTGATCATTTCTACTCATCCACGAACCAGGAAAAAACTTGAAGAGATTGGGTATGGATATGGGAATGATTTGTTAAAGTTTTCAAAGCCATTTGGTTTTCATGAATACATCCACTTGCAGACAAAAGCTTTTTGTGTGATTTCTGACAGCGGCACAATTGCCGAAGAAGGAGCAATATTAAAGCTCCCGGCTATTACTGTCCGGCAGGCACACGAAAGGCCCGAATGTATGGATGAAGGTACATTTATCATGTCAGATTTAAAAAAAGAGAGTGTTATAAATGCCATAGAAGTGGTCACAAAACAGCACAGCGAGAATATAGTTGCGAAGATGGTTGAGGACTACAATGTCGAGAATGTATCTATGAAAGTCTTAAGAATTATTTATTCATATACAGACTATATAAATCGCACAGTGTGGCATAAATCCAGATAAAAGATTGTTTGTCCCAAGAAGTTAAACTTTTTAGTTTATTGGTATCAAATGCACATACTTGTGACAGGTGCAACAGGTTTTGTTGGGAGGCGCTTGCTTCACTTGTTAGTTGACAACAAGCTTCATGTTTCCGCGGTTTCACGGAGACCGGTCAATGACTTTTCCCACCCAGTTAATGTGCACTTGGTCAATAATATCGATGGTGAGACAAAGTGGGGCGATATGCTGCAAGGAATCGATATTGTAGTCCATACGGCAGCCAGAGCTCATATTATGGATGATACGGTATCTGACCCTCTTACCGAATACCGAAAAGTCAATGTAGAAGGCACCCTGAATCTAGCCCGACAAGCAGCAAAAGCCGACGTAAAGAGGTTTATTTTCATTAGTTCAATTAAAGTGAATGGGGAGTCTACGGATCCTGGAAAATGCTTTAGTGAGACTGTCGATGCACCGCCTTTAGATCCTTATGGGCTATCTAAATATGAAGCTGAGCTGGGGATTGATGCTGTTGCCGTCGAAACAGGCATGGAGTTGGTGATTATTAGACCACCACTCGTTTATGGCTATGGCGTTAAGGCTAATCTTAAATCGATGATGAAATTATTGTCTTGGGGATTGCCTTTGCCATTAGGGGCTATTAATAACCATCGTAGTTTATTGGCCCTTGATAATCTGACAAATTTTATCTTGGTCTGTTTAGATCACCCTAAGGCTGCTAACCAGACATTTTTAGTATCTGATGATCATGATCTTTCAACCACTCAACTGTCTAAGTTATTAGGCGATGCACTTGGTAAGCCGGCCTGTTTGCTGCCAGTACCTGTAAGTTGGATAAAGCTGGCGGCGACACTAACGGGTAAACAGAGTGTATATCAGAAGATATGCGGCTCGCTTCAAGTTGATATCACTAAGGCTAAAAATATGCTGGGTTGGAAGCCACCTGTTAGCGTTGAGGAAGGTATAAAAAGCGCTGCGATAGGATTTTTGGATGAAAAGAATCACTGATATATTAATTTGTTTAATCGCAGTTGTTGTATTTTTAGTCCCAATTTTATTGATATCAATTATTGTAAAACTTTCCTCAAAGGGGCCAGTTATATATTGGTCGGATAGGGTTGGGCGATACAATAAAATTTTTAAAATGCCGAAATTCAGGAGTATGAAAATAGACACTCCTGAAGTAGCAACGCATCTCCTTGCAAACTCCAAAGATAATATAACTCCAATCGGCGCTTTTTTACGTAGGTCAAGCTTGGATGAACTGCCCCAGCTATGGTGCATATTTAAGGGAGATATGAGTTTTGTTGGACCTCGACCGGCTTTGTTTAATCAGGATGATTTGATTGAGTTGCGCTCACAACAGGGAATTCAGAATTTGATCCCCGGCCTGACAGGTTGGGCTCAGATTAATGGACGCGATGAACTTCCTATTCCCAAAAAGGTAGAGTTGGACAGTGAGTATATGAGCAGAAAATCTTTTTGGTTTGATATGTATATCCTATGGTTGACATTTTTGAGAGTAGTGCGCTCTGATGGTGTTTCACACTAGATATATCTAATATGTTGAAATGGTAAAATGGTGGTATTTTTGAATAGAAAAATTTTTCGAAATACCTGTTGGATATTTGAATGTCTATTTCAAGCTTTGACTGAAGGGGGATCGGCAAGGTTTGCCATCAAACCTAGAAAAGAGTGAAACATCCAATTTAGATTGGGGAACCGAAGTGTGTCAAACGTTAATGATAAAAATGCGAAACCAATAAAAACTGACATTATCATCATGCCAGAATAGCCGTTTGTTGAAGATATAAGTAATTTTTTAAAACACATTACCATCAAATACAAAACCCCGCCAAAATAAGTAATTGTAAAAAAACTTCCTGACTCAACTAAAAATGCTAATACGATATTTTCAAAGGTATACTCGCTCGTAAAATGTTGTTCGTATCTTAACGGCCCCAATTCATAAACAAATTTCTGGTTGTAGTCTTCAAGGTAAGGGACAAGGCTATTTTTAAACCCTGTTCCCCATATAGGGTTATTTTTAAAAACATGCATAGCGAAAAAATAATTCTCCAATCGTATTCTTATCGAACTTGATAAATAAGGTTCAAATCGATATTTTGAATTAGAAGATTTAGGGGAAGATAATTCTGCTTTACCTGGTGGGCTTGCTTTTGCCTTCGGGGGGGGGATGATATGCAGTCCTACGGACTCCATAAAGTCTTTTCTCGTGGAATCTGAAATATATAATACTAGCCCTGCCATAAGGAGAAAGCCGATAAAAAAATAAATATATTTTCGGCTTATTATAAGAACTGAAAATAATAAAGAAAAAACTATGGCGAGTATTGGACCTTTTTTGGCAAGCAAAATAATTAGTAGGCCAACTAAAACCAAGCTAAAAATAGATGCTGCCTTAAGTGGATATGAAACCTCCCTTTTTAATAATATCAAGGGCGATGAGGAAAGGAGCAATAGCAGGGCACCTGCAGGAAGGGGATTGCCAGAAAAAATACGAATTTGTGTGGCATAATAATATTCGTATATTCCTAATATCCCTGCTATGAGTAGTATGGGAACGATTGCTTTAAGGAACTTGTCCTGATTCTCTTTTGATTTTAATAGAAACCTGCTTGAAAGATATATTAATGGGCCGGAAGCAATAAAAAGAACTGTTGACTTTAGGTTGCCAATTGGGTTTTTGTTTGAAATAGAACTTATGACACCTAAAATAGCAACTATTACTACCCACAGCACTTCTTTAGGAAGATAGTTTGCTTTCCTCCAAGCAGGTACTTCGCTGGAAATTGCAATTCCTGTTGGCAATAAACATGCGAGTAAAATACAAATATGTTTATATAGAGGGGACCAGTTGTGGATTGCTGATACGGAAAAAAATACTATGAAAAGAGTGGCAAATAGATAAATCTGGAAGGACCAATTATTGCAATGAGTCAATAAATTTCTGAAAGTGAATTCTTTGTAGTTTGAGGGCATTTACTCGTTGCATTGTGAGGCAGTTATGCTGATTTGTCCGCGTCTTTTTTTTCAACATGTCTCATAAGTATCATCCGGATTTCATGCTCGCTTAATTGATGTTCCGGTTTTAGTTGATCCAGAATTTCTTCCACTTCACACCATTCGTAAGAGGGTTCTTGGGCTTCCAGTATCATTGGGTGCTCAGTTTTTTTGACATTATCTCCAAAAAATAGTTCTTCATGAACTTTTTCACCTTTTTTCAGACCGGTATATTTAATCTCAATGCCTGATTCTTCTCTGCTGTTTGTATCAGTTTTCAGCATGTGGCCCGATAAATATATCAATTGTTTTGCCAAAGTCAGGATTGATACAGGAACACCCATATCAAGTGCAAACAAACCGCAATTTCCTTTATAGCCTAATGCACCAGCTTGTAAAACTAGCTGACTGGCTTCTGGGATGGTCATGAAATATCGTGTGGCCTCTGGATGGGTGATGGTGATTGGTCCACCTGCTGCGATCTGTTTTTTAAATAAGGGGATCACAGAACCTGAAGAACCCAGTACATTGCCAAATCTAACTATGGCCATATGTGTGGATTTATTTTGACCAAAGGACCCCGATCTGCATTTTTGGGATAATCCCTGAGTTATTAACTCTGCGATACGTTTGGTTGCTCCCATAATGCTGCTTGGACGAACTGCTTTGTCAGTAGATATGAGTATGAAATTTTCAACATTCTTATCTATGGCAGCTTGGGCAACGGTATAAGTCCCAAAAACATTATTCAACACTCCCTCTCTAATATTATTTTCGATGAGAGTTACATGCTTGTATGCTGCGGCATGGTAAATGGTATCAATATTAAACTCTTTGATCGTATCATTTACACGCTGTTTGTTGGTAACGGAACCGAGAAGTGGAATGATTTTAGCTTTAGAATTTATTCTTGTATTTAATTCATGCAACTCAGTGTTGATTTTGTAGAGATTAAATTCTGAATGTTCGAACAAGACGATATTGCTAGGATTGAGTGTCAGAATTTGACGGCAAAGTTCTGATCCGATTGAACCGCCGGCACCTGTTATCAATATGTTTTTACCAGTAATGCAGGTAGCTAGTAACTTCTGGTTAGGTTCTACTTCCTTGCGAGCTAGTAAATCACTGATATCAACATCTCTCAGGTCATCTATTGTTACCGATCTGGATGTAATATCATGAAGTGACGGTATTGTCCTAACAGTAACCTGCTTGTCTTCAAGATATTTGAGCAAATCCTTGCGACCCTCTAGGGACATATTTGGCTTCGCAAGTAAAATTTCTAAAGAATTAAATTGATTTCTAATTTTTTCAATTTCTGTTCGATCACCCAGAACCTTCAGATTTTGGACATAATAGCCATGTATATTTTGATCATCATCAATAAAGCCAAGGAGTCGAATATTTTTGTTATGGGATAACGAAGTAGCCAATTCCAGCCCGGGTTTACCTGCTCCATATATCAATACATTCTTGAGATGTTGTGCTGAGCTACTGGTTGTGTTTTCTGGTAATAGGAGCCAACGTGCAACTTGTCTGCTTCCACCTACAGTCAATAAAAGGTTCATCCAAAAAATAATAGGGATTGACCTGGGAAACCAGACCTCGCTGTTAGTTATAAATGGAATTAATAAGAAGTCAGTCAAAAACCACAATAAAACTAACAAGCCAGTTGCTTTAATGACCGCAAGCATGGCTTTGTGGCCTGTATGACGGATTACTGACCGATAAAGACCAAACTTTATAAAAATGGGGAGAGCGATAATTGGGGCTACAGCAAATAAACCTATATGACCTTCACTTTGCCAGTAATTTGGCCAAGACCATGATCCCAGGCGCAAAACAAAAGCCATCCAAAGTGATAAAACAACAGAGATGGTATCCGTTGTTATAATTAATATATTCTTCTGACTACGGGTCAGAGTTGAAATATGATTTAGAATTAATTGCACAGATTTTTTGGTAGAAGATAAGAAAACACAGACGAGGAAATAATCAATGCAGGACCTTTTATTTCATAGTATTTTTAATTGCCTAAATAATCAAGTTGTAATTTAATAATACATTATGTTTCTAGGTAAATATATAGTGTTTCAGCTTTCTAATTCAATCATCTTGCTTTTGTACTATGAGTATAGTATCCAAGAGGTGGAAGCTAGAGTTAAGGTCGCTTCTCTGACAATATTGATTTTAATTAACATTGCTTTCAAAAATAATCCCACCTATTTCGATCGGCTAATATTGTCGTGGTTAAAAATACTATTTTTATTTTTGCAGGAAGAGCCTCCAATGCCTTTTTTCTTTTCCTGTTGACACTGGTGGTATCTCGCCAGTTGGGGCCGGCAATTTTTGGAGTTTTTTCGTTTCTAACAACGGTTGTGATTGCGGCGAACTGTTTTTCCAGCCTGGGTCTTGATATCTGGATGGTTCGGGAAATTACTAAAGAGCCTGATAAAGATAAGCTTTACCTTTCAAATATTCTTGGGTTGAAGATTGTAACTTCTATAGCGGCTATTTTTCTCATCTATGTAATTTTTCAACAAACTGATTTGACAAGTACAATCTTGCGCTTGCTGTTAATTTTGTCCTTTTCTCTTTTATTTAACAGTATTTCTCAGACGCTTTGGCATTTTGGAGATTGTTTTAAAAAATTCTTTTTGCATTCCTCTCTATGGGCAGCTTCAAATATTATTAAATCTATTTTGGGGATAGTATTGGTATTTTTATATCAAAAACTTGAACCTTTGGTTTGGGGATTTGTTATTGCAGAAGCAATATCTTTGATTTTTTCATATTACGTGATTCGTCATCAGTTTGGTCCGTTTGTTCCTGATTTTCAATTCTCAGTGTGGAAGGATATTCTGAGTCGATCTATTTCTATAGCGATGGGGATGATATTCAGCGTGCTTTATTTTCGTCTAAACATTGTGATGTTGCAATTATTGTCAGAAGAAAAGATTGTCGGGTATTACAGTGCTGCGTACAAATTATTTGAGGTTGTGGTTATATTACCGCATACCTTGATGTTGGTCCTCTTTCCCACTCTGGTTGAAGAATTTAATACTGATCAACTCGAGTTTCAATATACTTATAAAAAGGCCTTGCTTATATATTCCCTGATAGGCGGGGTTATTGCGTTAGTATTTTGGGTATTTTCTCAAACAATCATAACTATATTATTTGGGGATAAATTTTTTCCCTCGATTGGTGTGCTGGAAATTCTTGCTTGGGCTATTTTTTTATTCTTTATAACCTATTTATTGTCAAATTTGCTCATTGTTTCAGGGCAAGAGAGTATTAATAGCTGGAGTTTAGTGGGGGCTACAATATTAAATATTTTCCTTAACCTTTTATGGATTCCTAAATATGGTGCAACAGGGGCGGCTTGGGCTACTTTATTTTGCGAGTTGGGGCTAATTGCGGTCCTCAGCCTTCAGGTTCGAAAACTTATAAACTGAACAACATTATTTTGGTTTCAAACTCTTTAGGAGCAATGCTTGAGGAATTTGAATATACTGCTGAATTCATCTATGAGTTGAATAAAACTTTTTTGAAAATCACAAATTATGAGCAAACAATTCTCATATAAACTTTTACTGGTTTTGGCAATTTTATTTATCATGGGCGTCGTTTTTTTAGAGCCCTTGTTGAATAGTGTCTCGCGTGCTCTTGTTCATGAAGACCATATTGTAAAGTCTGATGCTATTGTTGTATTGGCAGGTGGAAATGGAAGTAGAATTGAAGCAGCAGCTAAGCTATATCAAGAAGGTTTTGGGGAGAAGTTGTTTTTTAGTGGTTTCCGAGTTTATCCAGAAACATACACAAGTACCTTAATGAAAAACTATGCCATCAAACTGAAAGTCCCTGCGGAGAAAATCATTACATGGATTCCTGATGTGGAAGTTAGTACGAAAGGTGAAAGCGTAGCGAATCTGGAACTCTTAAAAAATCATAATATAAAGAAAATTATTCTTGTAACATCCGCTTTTCACACAAGAAGAGCAAAATTACTGTATGAAAAGGCAATTTCAGAACTGGGATACGATATCAGTATTCTGGTTTATCCTGCTCCGGATCCTCTCGTTCCTATTGATGGGTGGTGGAAACTACGAACGGGTCAAAAGAGCATATTTTTTGAGTATGTCAAATCAATTGCATATTACTTTAATTTGTAATAATGCATATTTTTGGACAGGAGGATTTCAGATGCGAACAAATAAGATACTGGAAAATGCAATGTTCCAAAATTAGTGGGAAAAAGAATTTATTACGCACCTATAGTAATCTGGGATAGTTACCATTTGCATGTGCAAAGTTTGTAAAATGATTTTGAGCTGACTTCCGGATGTCATCGCGAATGACCGAAGGGAATGCGGCGATCCAGTTTCTTTCTGGATTGCTTCGTCACCTTTGGTTCCTCGCAAAGACAGCTGCAAAAGGATTTTTAAATATAAATCCTTGCCGTGGTAGAGCCTGTTGACCCTGTGTGTAAACTGCGTAGCAGTTTTCCACAAGCCAACAGGCAGATCAATGTGGATTCTCCTTTTTTCTAGTTTAGAAAAGTTTTTGCAAAATTTGTAAACACAAATGTAGCTTATTGCAAGTAATCCTTTAGGATGATTTAGATAGGCTTCTTTCTCTTAATGCATCTAGCGATTTGCTGAAAAAAGCCGAAGCTAACCCTAAAAATAGCCCTGAGAAAACACCAATTAGAGTAATTTTTGTTTTATTGTTATTAATGGGTGTTGGGTTAGGAATACTGGGTTGGCTGATAATGGCAGTTTCAAAATTTATCTTGGATATATCTAATCTTTTCAGGTTGGCCAGCTCGAATTTCAACTCAGATATTTCAAGTATGTGTTTGCCGCTAGTTTTGCCTTTATTTTTCAAAACATTTAATTCCTCTTGAAGAGCACGTTCACCATATAAATACCATAGTGGTAATGGTTGTATAACTGCAGGTGTTCTCTTTAATACCACTGTGAAAGATGATTCTATGGGTTTGACAAAATTGTGTTTCTTAACACCTAATTTTTTAGCGATTTCTAGATTATGTGTAAAGAGAGTGATTTTACTATGTCGCTCTTCTCTATTTTTAATATAAAACTCTTCTAGCAAAGTAGATTTTTTCTCAATTTGTGCATCAATTACCCGTTGTATATTTTTTTTTGCATTTATTATTGTCAACTCTTTAGCTGCTTTAGCCAATGTGTTCAAGAAATCTGAAATTACCTGAGGTTTTTTCCCATCCATTTTAAAATAAATAGACTTATCAAATGTTTTCTTGGAAGTTTCAGATTTGTCATCAATCATATGTATTGACTGGTTAATCCCCAGTGCAATGGCATCCTCAGCTGACTTGTCAGGATTGCCATTAAGAAATTTGTTATAAAAGCTTCCTTCTAACAGCACTTTTTTTTGTAACTGATAAGACTGGATATTGGTTAAAAATTTATAAAATAACGATTTGTTATTTTTAATTAATATCCCATCCTTGTTAAACATAGCTTTTCCAGGAAGAACCTCGGAAATAGATTCAGGGAAATACGAAGATAAACTAATATCATCGGGTGGCAAGAAACCAATAGTTGACCTATAAATAGGTGGGATTATGGAAGTATAAATTAGTGCAAGAATTGTGAAGATTAATGTGATTAAAACTATCCGAACCTTCTTATTGAGTATAACTTCTAGTATATCTAAAAGGCTCAACTCATCTTCTTCGTGTTGGAAAACTTGAGTTTGCTTAGATTTGGTTGTCGAGGGTTGCTGTGTTTCTGACATATGTTGAGAATTGAGAACGAGTTAATAATGGGTACATATTTATAAACTAATGAGCTCTAGGTTGGCTAACCTAGTATGGGAAATTACTATACAATTTAACCCATAAATTTCCAACAAAAATAAGTGTTTAGCAAATATGGGAGGTTACACTTTATTAAAGTAAAATCGTTGGTTAGAACAAGCAAGGTCAATAATAATATATTCATGATGAATCTGTGGAGGTGTGATTTGTTGACAACATTTATCCTGCTATAGATAATATTCCGATAAAAAACTTTGATTGCTTCCGTTATTCAACAGTAGTCCTGATGTAGGATAGTTATGCGAGAAAAGATATTAGAATTAATTGGAGCAGATCCAAATCTACCCCCTTTGCCGGAAATCTTATTTGGTTTGCAAAAACTGATGGATGACCCTGATTGTGAGGTTGAGGATGTTTATCATTTGATAAAGACGGACCCAATCATGACGGGGCGTTTGATTACATTGGCAAACAGTGCCCTGTTTTGCGCGGGTCGAAATGAGACCGAAAACTTGGAAGATGCGGTGGTGCGATTGGGAATGGGACAGGTGATGGATCTGGTTTATGCTCTCGAATTACCCAAGACATTCAAAAAGAGCAAAGGTTTCGATCAAGTCGAATTCTGGAAGCACTCATTGGCGGTGGCTTTTATAACAAGATCCCTGGCTAAGAAAGTGCTCTCTGATATTGGTGATATCGAATCTAGTTTTCTAGCTGGGTTGATGCACGATGTGGGAATTATAGTTTTGGATAATATAATCCCTCGTGAGTACTTCAACTTTCTCACTTTGAAGGATTTAAGTTCCTCAGACAAGCCATTGGAGTTTCTTGAGGAAGAAGAGTTTGGAATAGCTCACCCTGAAGTGGGAGCGGAGTTCATAGAAAAATGGTGGGCTTTGTCTCCTAAAATTGCTTCTGCGGCCTTGACACATCATGATATAGGATCTGTTGAAGTGAAGACTATAACTTTGAATCAGATTGTGGGGATTGCTAATCGTATTGCTAATAGTCATGAACTTTCCCATCCAGTAACTACAGCTTTTGAAGATCCACCTGAAGAGGGATATCTGGAGCCCTTGCAAATTAGCCAAGAAGAGCTGGATATCGTGGTTGATACCACAGTGATAGGGTTGAAGGCAGCCGAGACTTTATTACGGTCCCATTGAGTTGTTCGGGGTTGCCAAGTGAATAGAAAAATTGCCGGGTACCATAAGGATGAGGAAGGATTTTGGGTGGCAGAATTGGAGTGCGGCCATAACCAACATGTTAGACATCGACCACCGCTAGTGGTTCGTCAATGGGTGAATCAGGAAAAGACTAGAAAGGAACGGTTGGGCACAATTCTTAACTATAAAGCCTGTGATAGTTCCGATAATGAATTTCATGAAACCAACCCACCTTTTTCCCAGGTCCCTGAGTAGGTATTACCGTTAGCCAGAATATAGACACCCTGCCCATGGGGCAAATCATTCTGGAACTCTCCCTGATAGCGGTCTCCGTTTGCATAAATATATTTTCCTGTGCCGTGAAGCATATCATCAACGAAGCTGCCCTCATATTGGTCCCCATTCTCGTATACTAGTTTCCCTTGGCCATTTGGTTTTCCATATTTAAATTCACCTGTATAAACATAGCCTTGGGAAGAAGTGAAGATTCCTCTGCCGTGCATCTGACTCTGAAAAATTTGCCCTTCATATTTATCCCCATTGGGCCAGACTTGTGTGACAAAACCAGGGATGGTTTCTGATTTTGGTTTCTTTGGCGATGTGTCGGTGGGAGGAGGTGAGGGGTTCTTTGAAGTCCACGCATGTCGGCTGGAATCTTTCTTTCTGCCTGAAACCGGGTTGTATTTATGGCTGGCATAGCCTTCGTTTATTTTTTTGTAGGCGACCGTAACCTTCTGGAACATTTCATGGGCCTTTTTTTGCAGGCGAGGGGATTCTGTTGGGAATCGGTCTGGATGCCAGATCTTGACTTGGGTTTTATAAGCTCGTTTCACATCTTCAATAGATGCACCGGGCTTGAGTTTTAGAATCTCAAAATACTCTTCCATACCTTAAGCTCTAGGAAATGAACTGCTAATGAATGAACCACTCGTCAGTCCCTTCATGACCATCATGATGCTTTTTATCTACTTCCCAAGCTTCTAACACATAATCTATGCTGAATGTTTCGCGGGTGACAGGGTTTCGCAAGTCGAAATATCGATATCCACGATAATCAGGATAGAACTTTTCAATACTTATAGCTTGGCAGGTCATCCCCTTGGATTCTGCTTCCTGTTTCAAACTTTCTTTTTCTGAGCGTTCTCTTGCTTCGACTACTATCCCCGCTCCATCCTTATTTAAAAACATCAAATGCCTTTCCCTCTGTGTCATTTTGATTTAACTCATGATTGCAGGAGAATATAGATTTCTATAACAATTAGGATGCCATAAAACCAACAGGGACTCAATTCCCAAGCTCATCAATTTTGTTGCAAATATATTCTGCGAATGGGAAGGCGCAAGTGAAGGCAGGAGAAACTGCGTTGAGTACATGGATGGATTGATGATCTCCCTCAACAATGAAATCCATTTCAAGAGTATTTTGCTTGACGTTCAATAATTGTGCTCGAATTCCAGGCTTCCCCCATTTTTTAAAGTTTGATATTTTAACATTTTCCAAAAGAGAGGAAGCAAGATTTACTAAGTGGGCTCGAGAGTATTTCCTGATTTCCTGCCAAGCCAGTTGTTTAAAATCAAAGCCGGAATTAAAGAACAGCAATGCTTGACGAAGAGCCAGATCAGTGAACTCATTTAGGCGGAAATTATTAAAACCGGTGTATTGTTCCCTCCAGAAGGCAGGAATAGCAGTTGGTCCTATTTTGGACATGCCATTTGCCATAACGGTAAAATGGACACCCAAAAAGGGGTTTCTAAGGTCTGGAACGGGGTAGATATTGGTTTTTAAAGAGCCTGGGGGCTCTGCAGAATAAAGATACAATCCTTTGAAGGGTAGTATGCAATAGTCTTTTGAAAAGCCAAAATGCCTTGCTATTTTGTCCGCATAAAGTCCTCCTACATTTACAACATACTTTGATTCGTAATAGCCCTTGGTAGTTTGGACTATTTGATTGACCTTGCTTAAGAATCGGGTGCTGTGGTCGATTTGTATTCCAATGTTTAATGCTTCTTTAGTTAAGGTCTGCATTACTTTCGATGGATCCACAGAGGAAGTTGTGGGTGAAAATAACGCTTTACCTAGTGTTTTGACTCTCGGCTCGATTTCCCGAGCCTCTTTTTCAGTGATTTTATGTAGGAGAACATTGTTGTTTCTCCCACGTAAAAGGAGTTCATCTAGTTGGGGGATATCTTCAGGTTTGGTGGCTACTACAAGCTTTCCACAGTTGTTTATGGTGATATTCTTCGATTTGCAATATTCAGTTAATTGTTGATTTCCTAGTCTAGTGAATTTTGCTTTTAGGCTGTCTGCTGTATAATAGAATCCGGCATGAAGAACTCCGCTATTTCTGCCACTGGCATGAAGTCCGCACTTGTCTTCTTTCTCTAAAACAATGATGCTTGACTCAGGGTATCTTTTTTTTAATTCCTTGGCGATTGAAAGACCTATAATTCCACCACCAATAACTAAAAAATCGGAAATAATCATCAAAGTAAGATTAAGAGCTTATCTGAGTGGTGTATTTTCTGTATTCCTTCGACTGTATAAATTATTTCCATAGCTATCGAAGTTAAATCTTTTCTGATTTTTAAATTAACCTAATCGGAGATTCGTTTGACTGGCAGACAGGGATCAAATTCTATTCAGCCATTGAGGAGTTTTTCACTGCGCATAATGAAATACCCATAATAAAGTAGAGTAACATGGTAACTTCGGAGTCATATAGGTTGGACTCAAAAAAACCTCCAATTAAATAACCAATAACAGCAGCTGCGGAACCCATTGTTACTCCTATGTCTTGAAACTTATCTACAGTTAAAGTTCGTAAGCGTTTAAAACTTTCAGTGAAAAAAGCTACCCAGATTGAAAGCCAGGCCAACAAACCTGCAATTCCAGTATCAACCAATAGCTGAAATATATTGTTATGCATTCCTAAAAATTGCGCTATGTATCCTGTTGGATCAGGGTATTGTGAATGGATAGAATCCACACATTTAAAACCACACCCTGTTATAGGCTGGTCTTTAAATATTTTCCACCCGCCCTCCCAAGTTGCTATTCTTGCTACCAGAGCACTGTCTTCAAAGTTTTTGAAGCTTTCCAGGCGCTGCGCTACTTTAGTGGGAGAAAACAATAATAGAGCCATGATTGCTACAGGTATGGTCAAAAGATATTTTTTATTCCAGTAGTATAGTAAAAATATACTGCCTATAAAGAACCCAAGCCAAGCCTGTCTCGTTAATGATAAAACTAGAGAAAGACAAATAAGTCCCAAGGACCAAAATAACCAGGTCTTTTTCGGTTTTTGATATAAACTCCTCCCCAGTGTTACTAGGCCAGCAAGCATTAATACACCTGAAAAAGTGGCTTCTTTGCTCAGCGTTCCTTTCAAACGACCTACTTCGGAAAACTTGGTTGTCAAATAAGGGTAAAGACTGCTTATAGATACAATCGCTGCAGAAATGATAAGTAACCTGATCAAAAAATCCTTATGTTTTTCACTTTGAATAGAGTTGGCCACCCAAAAGAAAATTATAAATTGAAGAAATTTTTTCAGGTGCTTAATGCTGCTTTCCAGATCGACTGAATTGATTATTGCAAACACACCGGTTAAGCAGAAACATAGAATAGCAATGCCAACCCATGTTCCCTTTAGCTCTTTCCATGATTGAGTTAGGTGGACTTTATATATCCAGGCGAGGGCTCCAATAGTAAATGAAATCTGAGTGATGCTAATAGATATCATGGAAAAAGCGACAAAAGCGATCAGGGAAAATTGAATAATCTTGTCCAAAGTTTGTATTGTAGGGGTTTCTGTAGGTGAGTCGGCGTTAAACAGAAGCCTTTCCATTTTTATTAAAATGGTTTGAGAATGTTTGGTGATTTGAGAGAGCATGTTAAATAGTATGATAGGGGAAAACGCTCATTCTTAATTTTGAGTATATATGAACTAAGGCTAGATTCAATCCGAAAAATGCTAACGCTAGTTTTTGACAGAAGTCCAATTAAGTCATTAAATGTTTAGCTTCAAGTTGTGTCAGAGCCTAAACATTTTTTGAGCGCATCCTGCCAATGAGGCATTTCACAATGAAAGACTTGCATCAGCTTATTATTAGAAAGCAATGAGTACCGAGGGCGTTCTGCAGGAGTGGGGTACTCTGTAGTGGGAATGGGAAACAGCTTAGTATTATTTGAAAGACCGGAAAGCTCAAGGATTTTACTTGCGAAACCAAACCAGTTGGTTTGTCCACCACAGGACATATGAAAAATTCCAGAATTAGAAACAAAATGTGACTTTGGGTCTTTGTTGTTCAGGCAATGCTTAAGGATTTGTGTTGTGCCTCGAGCAATTGCCCTTGACCAAGTGGGGCTCCCTGTTTGGTCGTCGACAACATTTATTTGATCTTTGGTTTGAGCCAGTTTTTGCATTGTTAGTAAAAAGTTGCTGCCTCTCAAACTATAAACCCAACTGGTTCTCAATATGATATAGGGGATACTGGCTTGACTCACTGCTTTTTCGCCGGCTAATTTGGATTTTCCATAAACACTTAAAGGTTGAACCAAATCCTCTTCATTGTATGGTGTTGTTGCATTGCCGTCAAAAACGTAATCGGTGGAATAATGAATCATTGAGGCGTTTGCTTTTTTTGCTTCTTCAGCTATCACACCTGGAGCGACTCCATTAATGGTCATGGCCAACTCAGGCTCTGACTCTGCTTTATCTACAGCTGTGTATGCTGCTGCATTGACAATGATGTCTGGTTTGATTTCCTGAATTATAGGTCCAATGGATTCTGGTTTGGATAAGTCCATGTCGTTCCTATCTAAAGGAACAACTGTTCCTAAAATTGCGAGAGAGCTGTTTAACTCCCATCCCACTTGTCCATTTTTTCCAAGTAGAAGAATTTTCATGGCTGGAATGCTTTTGTAAAGATACCTAAAGGCAAGGGTTATGATTTAATAATTTTATCAGAAATTATTCCGTTGCAAGCGTTGCGGGTATCTACAACAATCTTAGAGTTTTTTACGATGCTTGGATAATCGTAGGCTGAATGGTCCGTCAAGATAGCCGTTAAATCATAGGATTCCAGGTTACTTAATGGGATGCTTTTTTTTCCTTTCAGGTTGCTGTGTGCTCTTGTTAGTTTGATTTCAGGTATAAATGGATCATTGTAGTCAACATGTGCGCCCTGTTTTTGCAGCAATTCGATTATTTTGTAAGTAACTGACTCACGCTCATCATCTACATTTTTTTTGTAAGCTAGACCTAATAGCAGTATGCGGCTGTCACTTATTTTCTTTTTTGCAAGATTGAGGGCGCCTAATATTTTTTCTACTACATAGTTTGGCATGAAAATATTTACTTCCCCTGCAAGTTCAATGAACCGGGTTGATATGCCGTATTCACGTGCTTTCCAAGTTAGGTAAAAAGGGTCTATCGGGATGCAATGTCCTCCAAGCCCCGGTCCGGGATAAAAAGGCATATACCCAAAAGGCTTGGTTTTTGCTGCCTCTATTACTTCCCACACATCTATGCCCATTTTTTCAAAAATTATCTTTAACTCATTGACCAGAGCAATATTTACGGCTCGAAAAACGTTTTCCATCAGCTTGGTTGCTTCGGCTGTTTTAGTGTTCGTTACAGGAACTAGTTTTTTAATAATGGTGCCGTATAAGGATAGGGCAGCCTCCATTGCTTTTTCCGAGTCTGCACCAATTACTTTTGGAATGTTAGTTGTTCGAAAACTAGGATTGTTTGGATCCTCCCTTTCTGGAGAATAGGCGATAAAAAAGTCTTTTCCTTGTATTAAATCGTTGTCTGACTCCAGCTCTGGAGTCAACACTTCTTCTGTTGTGCCGGGGTATGTTGTTGATTCTAGAACAACCAGAGTGTCTTTAGATAAATATGGAGATATTTTTCTGGCTGTATTTTTTATGAAACTCATGTCTGGTTCTCGATGTTTCGTCAAAGGAGTTGGGACACACAAAATAATGCAATTCAAACCGGTTACCAGAGAAAAATCTGAACTTGCTATAAACCTTTTATCATTGACCAACGATCGAATATCTCCGGATGAGATATGCTTAATATAACTGGCACCTTTCATCAGTTGTTCTGTTTTTTCTGGGTCAATATCTAATCCGGTAACAGAAAACCCCTCTTTGCCAAAAGCCAAGGCAAGTGGCAGTCCTACATATCCCAATCCAACTATTCCGATTCTTGCGCTTTTTTTGTGGATTTTTTCTATCAGCAAAAGATTCTCCTTGAGTTTTACTGAAGTAAATAAACATTTAGTAGATTTGACTGCATCTTGGAAGTAATAATTTTTTTTAGAGAAATGACCTTAAGGGCGAAATATGAATTGCCCCAAAAAACTCTGACAATATATTACCTATGATAAGTGGTAATAATCCATATACCATTCTATAAAATTTTTAATTCCAGACTCTATTGAATATTTTGGTGTGTACCCAAAATCCTGGGTGAGGGATTGAACATCAGCATGAGACTTTTGAAAGTCTCCATCCTGCATGGGCATCATATTTATTTTGGCTTTCATCTTTAGATTTTTTTCTATTTCACGAATATAATCCATCAATCGTACAGGGGTATTCGACCCAATATTATAAAGCCTGTAAGGTGCAGATGATGATGCGGGGTTAGGTATATCACTATTCCAGTTAGGGTCTGGTTCGGGTGCTTTATTTGTTACTTTTATCACTCCTTCAACAATATCATCAATATAAGTGAAATCCCGTTCCATATTACCGCGGTTATAGATATCTATAGGTTTTGATGCAAGGATACTCTGGGTAAATAAAAAATAGGCCATGTCAGGTCTTCCCCAAGGTCCGTAAACTGTGAAAAACCTGAGTCCAGTAGTTGGTATTTTATATAGATGTGAATAAGAATGAGCCATGAGTTCATTAGCGATTTTTGTGGCACCATAGAATGAAACAGGGTGGCTGACATTGTCTTCAACAGAAAATGGATATTTTGTGCTGAGCCCATACACTGAACTTGAAGAAGCATAAACAAGATGTTCTACTTTGTTATGACGACAGCCTTCTAGAATATTAAATGTTCCTACAACATTGCTTTGAACATAGATTTCGGGGTGATTGATTGAATATCTGACGCCAGCTTGTGCGGCAAGGTGAATCACTTTTTGAAATTCTTCTTTTTTGAACACTTTTTCTACAGTTTCTTTGTCTTCCAGATCGTTTTCGTAGAACACAAATTTGTCATGACTCTTTAGGATGCGCAGGCGGTCCTTTTTCAGGTTGATATCGTAGTAGTCGTTGATATTGTCTAATCCTACAATTTCATGCCCGAACTGAAGCAATTGCTTGGAGACATGAAAGCCTATAAAACCAGCTGCTCCTGTGACTAAGATTTTCATGGTGGGGATTAGTTTGTTTTAGAGCGAAACTTTTCCAGGTCGTAGCTTTGCCAATGTTTTTACTTCTGGGAAATCAGACGCAAAAGATATTGACCATAGCCATTTTTCTTTAATGATCGGGCTTGCTTTTCCAAGTCTGCATCAGTAATCCAACCTTTACTGTATGCAATTTCTTCTGGGCAACAAATCATCAGCCCTTGTCGCCTTTGAATGGTTTCTATAAAATTGGCAGCATCCAACAAAGATTCATGGGATCCCGTATCCAGCCAGGCGAACCCGCGGCTCATTTTTTCAACAGATAATTGTGATTGCTCAAGGTATACACGGTTAACATCTGTGATTTCCAGTTCTCCTCGCGCCGAAGGTTCGATAGAAGATGCGATGTCCACAACTTGATTGTCATAGAAATACAGTCCAGTAATGGCATAATTTGATTTGGGCTCTTTGGGTTTTTCCTCAACACTGGCAACTTTATTATCAGAGCCAAACTCAGCAACTCCGTAGTTTTGAGGGTCTTTCACCCAATAACCGAAAACAGTTGCCCCAGTTTTTCGGGTTTGAGCCTTCTCCATCAGTTCCGGAAGCTCATTGCCATAAAAAACATTGTCCCCAAGAATCAGACTGCATCCATCATTACTTATAAATTCTTTGCCAATGATAAAGGCCTGGGCCAAGCCATCCGGACTGGGTTGGACTCCGTAACTTATGTTGACACCCCACTGATTTCCATCTTGAAGTAATTCTTTGAAAAGGGGTTGATCCTGAGGGGTGGTGATAATGAAAATATCCCGGATATCTGCCAGCAGTAAGGTGCTTAGTGGATAGTAGATCATAGGCTTGTCATAGAGAGGCATCAACTGTTTACTAACAACCTGAGTCAATGGGTAAAGGCGTGTTCCAGATCCCCCAGCTAAAATGATCCCTTTTTTTATCATATTAAGTGTCCTTAAGATTTCTCAAGACCCAAGCGTTCCCCTCTATACGCTCCAGACATTACACGGTTTGCCCAATCTTTATTATCCAGATACCATGCCACAGTTTTTCGAAGGCCGGTTTCGAATGATTCCTGCGGTTTCCAGCCCAGTTGATTTTGAATCTTGGTTGCGTCGATAGCATATCGGCGGTCATGCCCTGGACGGTCCTCTACAAAACGGATCAGGTTTTGATGTGGACGGTACGGAGAATCGGGTGCCATTTCATCTAAAATATGGCATAAAGTTTGAACAACCTCCAGATTGGTTTTTTCGTTGTTACCGCCAATATTATAGACTTGGCCAATTTCTCCTTTTTCCAATACACTAAGAATAGCTCTGCAATGATCTTCAACATATAGCCAGTCTCTAACTTGTTTTCCGTCTCCATAAACAGGGAGAATTTCCCCTTTAAGTGCATTATGAATCATTAAAGGTAATAGTTTTTCAGGGAATTGAAAAGGTCCATAATTATTTGAACAATTAGTCGTGATCACAGGAAGGCCATAGGTTTTGTGATATGCTCTCACGAGATGATCCGAAGCTGCCTTGGATGCTGCATACGGCGAATTCGGGGAGTAGGAAGTTTCTTCGGTAAAAAGCCCTGTCTCGCCTAGGGAACCATAAACTTCATCAGTTGAAACGTGAAGAAAACGGAAGTTTTTCTTTTGCGCTGAGTTTTTTTGAGCTAAATACCAGCGACTTGCTTCTAGCAGCTCGAAAGTTCCCACAACATTGGTTTGGATAAACTCCCCTGGAGAATCAATAGATCGGTCAACATGGGATTCTGCAGCAAAGTGGACAATACAGTCGATTTTTTCACCATCAAACAATTTAATAATATTGTCTCGATCGCAGATATCTCCCTTTTTAAATATATAATTAGGATCACTTTCTACTGAAGATAATGTATCGAGGTTTCCGGCATAGGTCAGCTTGTCATAATTGATAACTTTTGCCTGGCTGGTTTTCAACAGGTTCAGGATAAAGTTGCCGCCTATGAAACCGGCACCGCCTGTAACAAAAAATGTTTTCATCTCTGTAAAAACCTGTCGGAAGGTGATAAAACAAGGTTTGCAGGAAATACCTCAATTGTGCCTGATGAAGTATAAGTGGTTGGACCCATATATTCAAGCTAATGCGACTCGATAATTTTGTGAATCACTTTGAATAGCCTTTGTTTAAAAGGATTATGACACATTCTCCTTCTATTGCGGTTGTTGTTGTTAATTGGAATTCGGGACAATATTTGAAAAAATGTTTGCAAAGCCTGAAGGACCAAACGTTTTCTCCATCCCGGGTTTTGATTGTGGATAATGACAGCGCTGATGGCTCCATGGAAGGCTTGGATCAAATATTTTGTGATTGGGAATTTATAGAATTGGAAAAAAACACAGGTTTTGCTTCTGCAAATAACCTGGCGGTCAGTAGGGTCGATGATTGTGAATGGGTTGCATTCTTAAACCCGGACGCATTTGCTCATACCGATTGGCTGGAAAAATTAATGCTTGCTATCGAACGTTTCCCTGATGTGAAAATGTTTGGCAGTCATATGCTGGGATATGAAAACGGACTGGTAGATGGTACGGGAGATATTTATCATGTGTCTGGAGTCGCATGGCGTCGTGATCATGGCATGAGGTCCTCAAAAATCAATAGGGAATCAGGAGAAATATTCTCACCCTGCGCGGCGGCATCCCTGATTTCCAGAGAGGTTTTTATTGAAGCTGAAGGGTTTGATGAGCATTTCTATTGCTACAACGAGGATGTTGATCTAAGTTTTCGACTTCGTTTGATCGGACACCGTTGCATTTATGTGCCGGATGCTGTGGTGGAGCATGTTGGGTCAGGCACTACTTCCCGCTACAGTGACTTTGCCGTGTACCATGGTCAGAGAAATCTGGTTTGGTCATATTTTCGTAATATGCCAGGTGTATGGTTCTGGGTTTATTTGCCCCAACATATTTTGTTTAGCGTAGTTGCTTTGATCTGGTTTTCCCTCAGAGGCAAAGCGGCCGCCGTTTTTAAAGCAAGATGGGATGCGCTAAAAGGGCTTCCGCGAGTATTAAAACTTCGGAAACAAACACAGAGGAATAGAACCATAGCAGGAGAAAAAGTTGTAGAAGCGATGAGCAGAGATTTCTGGGTTCCTTATACCCAGAAGACAAAATTAAGGTGAGTACTTTTCCTTTAAAAGCCGTTTGATTTCTTGCTTCAGTGAAGGGCTTTTGCTATAGGCCAGAGCAATTTCCAAGTGCTTGTTTGCCAGAGCATGGTCTCCTTTAGAATCAAGTATCAATTTCCCAAGGTTATAATGTGCGTCTGGTAATTGGGGGTAATGAATTATCGAGTCATTAAAAGCTTCCCATGCTTTCTCATATTGGTTTTGCTTGATGAAGAGTATGCCGAGATTGTTGTAAGCCTTGGCTGAGTCAATCCCTCCTCCCTCAATTTTCCGGTAAGTTTTTTCCGCCAACCCCATTTCTCCTTTTCCCTGATAAATTTTTCCTAATAGTAGAAGCCCAGTGGGAGAATTAGGCACCATTTGCAGATAATGATGGATATATTTCTCTGCCTCCTCAAAAGAGTTTAGTTGCAGGTTGATGCGTGCCAGGTTAAGGTCGAGGCTTGGAGGCATGGGATATCCCCATTTGTATAAAATATACCTTTCTCTTGCACGGAGAAATTCCTCACGTGCACGTTGGAACTCACCGCGAGACGCAAAATAAGTACCTAGATTCAAATATCCAATTGGCAGAGTGGGCTCAAGTTTAATGGCTTTCTGGAATTCTTTTTCCGCCCGTTCAAATTTTCCGTTTTGGATGTATATACTTCCCAGGTTGCTATGAGCAAAAGCTCTGTAAAACTCATCTGCTTCAGAACGGGATAGTCTTAGTAGTGGTACAAAAGCTTGTTGATAGCGTTTGTCCTCCAAATAAAAATGACTGAGATTGTGAAGGACTTTGAGGTCGGCGGGGGATTTTTTATAGGTGTCCTCCCATAGTTGTATATTCGATCGGTAGGCCGAGTTTCTGGTTATTAATTGGGAACCTAAAATCATAAAAAAGATCACCAGTAAGGTCAGTCCAGGTCTTATAAATGAGCCCTTCGGCTTTATGAAGAATAATTGATAAAAAATATAAGAAATTAATATGCTGATGCCCAAGGAAGGCAAGTATAAGTTCCTTTCGCTTAATAGGTCTAAGCGTGGTAGAAAGCTGTTGGTTGGAGAGAGGGTAATGAGAAACCATAAAATGGAAAAAGTTAACACCGGTGAAATTTTTAGAAAGTTTTTGATTAAAGCAATCAGTGCAACCAGCCAAAATATACCGGGTATGATGTTGGAATAAGAAAACCATTGGCTTGGAAAATCATAATCAAAGGTCAGATTTATTGGAAACAAGCTAATCTTTATCGCATATATCAATACCCTGGTTTGCGCCAGTGCATAATTGATATCTATTTTCCCCACCCTATCCATGACTATTTTGCTCATGCCAGGCGTTAGGATAAAAAATGCGGCAACTAAAAAGCAAATCGGCAGATAGAAGGAAAATAATCTTATTTTGAAAGGATGCCAGTTTTCATTTTTCATGAAGCATAAATCATATAGAGCCACGACTATTGGGAAAGTAATGGTGGTTTCCTTGCTGAGAAGTGCAAGGCCAAATGCCAAAAGAGCCAAGGAATAAAATAGTGGGATAAATAGATGTCTTCCTCGTTCACTTCCCAAAACAAAAAATAGCAGTGCCAGCAGGAAAAAAAATCCACCAATGCCGCTTGCTCTTCCGGACAGGTAAGTGACTGCTTCTGTGTGGATAGGGTTGAGCGCAAACAAAAAAGCAACGGTTGCTGATAGCCCTACCACATCATTGCTTTCCCATTTAGTAGTCTTGCTAAAAGTTTTGAAAACTATAATAAGGACGATTACCGATGATAAAAAATGAAACAGTATATTGACCAGATGGTAGCTGGCTGGGTTTAATCCGCTTAGTGAATGGTTAAGACTGAAACTTAAGTAAAAAAGATGCCTGTACTGAATGGGCCATAGGCTTTGATATCTATCTGGACCGCTCAGGGAAATATTTTGAAGGAGGGCCTGGTCATCAAAATTGAAAGGAGAGAACAGGGTGTTTGCATAGGCAATTGAAATAAGAAAAAATATTGCTAGGCTAGAGAAAAACAATCTTTCTTTGATTGAAAAGGAGCCATTCATGACTTTTTCTTTTTCTCGAAAAACATTAGGATGAAAACCAGAATGGCAACGTTTATTAAAATAAAGACAAAATAAATGGGTATAAAATGGGGAATAAGGTTGATCCTGAATACAGGCACCATTGCGGTTAAATCAAAATAAAAACCAATTGCAAATAGTATGGTAATGGTTTTCCCTGGGGAAAATCCTAATTTCCCCATTCGATGATGGAAATGATTTGCATCCTTGGTAAACGGACTGATTCTTTTTGCGATTCTTCTGAAAAAAGCGAAGGTGGTATCCAAAATTGGGATGAGCAAAGTAATGACAGGAATAAGATAATAAATTTCGTCAGTATATCCTTGGTTGAGAGGAAGTAAAGTGATGAGAGAGACTAGTAGGCCTAGCGGCAGGCTTCCAGTATCTCCAAGGATAATTTTTGCAGGCGGTAAATTGAAAAAGAAAAAACCGAGAGTGCTTCCTGCCAGAACTACTGTCAGAAATGAGGATTCAATAATGCCGCGTTCTAGGTAGACAAATGTCAAAGTCAGGCAAGAGAAAAAAATAATTCCTGGTGCCAGACCATCCATGCCGTCAATCAGGTTAATGGCGTTAGTGATGCCTACTATCCATAAAATTGTCAGTAGAATTGAGAAGGGTCCCAGTTCAATCAGGCTGCCGATTCGTTCAATTTGAAAACCGGAAAAATAAAGAATGATGGCAATGACGATTTGCACAAACAACTTTAGCCTGGGAGGGCAGTTGGTAATATCGTCATAGATGCCTAGAATAAACATAAGGCCGATACCCAGGGTCAAGGTTGTATAAAGATTGACATTACGTGCATCCACCATGCCTAGGAATAGCAATATCCAGAGCGTTGCCAGAAATGATAGGATGACTGGAACTCCACCGAAAGGGCTAACGCTTTCACTCGCTAAAATTGGGAATCGGTTCAAAATGAATGTGAGAAAATTAAAACTCTTTAAGGTTTTTATCAAATATAAGGTGAGACAAAATGACAAGGTTAAAGCTATGAAATAACCTTCCAGATAAACTTCCCCTGAAATTTGGAACGATTCAAACTTCATTTGAAAGTATCCTTGGCAGGAGTTCCTTTAAATAGATTGAATGCAAGCTGAGAAAAGCATCGTAAGCTTATTGCAATATTGACGATCATTTTTACCACCGGGTTCTTTGCGTAATGCTTTCCGTAAAAATGCTTCATGCCTCGATGGCGTTTGATAATAATATCGACTGGTACTTTGCTGTTACTGGTGTGGACGTGGTGAGTTATTTCTACAGATGGGAAATACATCACTTTAAACCCTTTTTGAGAGATGGTTCTGCACAGATCGACATCTTCATTGAATAAAAAATAATGTTCATCAAACCCTAAAACCATTTCAAATACCGGGCGAGGGACCATGAGGCAACACCCGGATAACCAGTCGACTTCCCGATTCTCATCGTGAGCGAAATCTTTCATTAGATAATGAGTTGTGAAAGGGTTATCTGGAAACCATTTTGAAAGTAGAGAATATCGGTTAAAAAAACCTGTCATAAGAGTTGGGAAACGTCTGCAGGAATACTGCAGGCTTCCATCCGCATTCAATACCTTAGGTCCCAGTGCGCCAATTTCTGGGTTCGATTTCAAGTAGGCAACCATTTTCTCTATTACTTGATCGGCTAAAATAGTGTCTGGGTTTAAAAAAAGAAGGATTTCACCTTTGGCCGACAGAACAGCTTGATTATTAGCCTTGGCGAATCCAACATTAATAGTATTCTGGATAACCTGAGCTTGAGGATAAGACTCCTTGAGGGATGGCATGCCAGGGTCGTTCTGGCTGTTATCCACAATGATGACTTCAAAAGATATTTCTTGCAGTGTGTGGTAAATGGACTCCAGACAATTTTTGAGGGGAGTACTGCTATTATAACTGACGATGATACAGGAAAGATCCACGGTCTCAGCCGACTCTTCAGGAAGGAGGAAAAGAAACTCAATATGAATTATTGCCCAATTTGGATGGGATTTCAATATAGTAAGAAAATTACACAGTTTATTAGGAACTATATCCAATCCAGACTTCCTTCCTCGAAGCTATCCGAGACCTGTTTTTGCAGATGTCTCCTGTATTTATGACTCTGAATAAGTGCTAACGATAGTGAGGACGCAAAAGGCTTAAGTACTTCCTCAAAATTGCCGATTGAGATATGATAGCTGGTAATAAGCTGTGACTTGCTAAGGAATGCCAAGGTCACTATTCAACACAAACCGGAGAGAATAATGGGAAAAAGGGTTTTGGTTACAGGTGGAGCCGGATTCATCGGGTCGCATACCGTGGACCAGTTAATTCAACGGGGAGATACCGTCCGGGTTTACGACAACCTAAATCCACAGGTACATGGAGAGCATGCCGAACGGCCTGAGTACTTGCACTCGGAGGCGGAATTCATCCAGGGGGATGTTCGCAACCGGGACCATTTAAAAAAAGCCATCGAAGATGTGGAATTGGTCATTCATGATGCCGCCGAGGTCGGTGTGGGTCAGTCGATGTATTCTATTGACCAGTACGTTTCCACAAATGTCCAGGGTACGGGAGTGTTATGGGATATTTTGGTCAACGAAAAACACAGGGTTGAAAAAGTTCTTGTTGCCAGTTCCATGAGCCTTTATGGAGAAGGTTGCTACCAGTGCTCCGAACATGGGAAGATTAGTCCCAAACCCAGGCCAGAAAGCCAGCTTACTGAAGGAAAGTGGGAAATGCTTTGCCCTGAATGCGGGGTGCCTGTAATTCCTGTTCCTACTGATGAGAATAAAGAACTGGATTGCACATCGGTCTATGCGCAAAGCAAAAAAGATCAGGAAGTGTATTCATTGATGATTGGGAAAGCTCATCAGATTCCCACAGTAGCCTGCCGTTATTTTAATTGTTATGGTCCGCGTCAGTCTTTGAATAATCCTTATACAGGAGCAGCGGCCATCTTCTGTTCCGCGATCAAGAACGATTCTCCACCTTTGATTTATGAGGATGGTCACCAACGTCGTGACTTTATTCATGTTCGTGATCTGGTGCGTGGAAAACTTCTTTTGCTGGATCACCAGGATGCAAATTACGATATTTTTAATATTGGTACTGGCAAACCTTCTTCCATTCTGGATTTGGCGGAAACCCTTGTTGAGCTTTGCGGTAAAAACTTCTGCCCGGATGTGATCTATAAGTTCCGCAATGGTGATATTCGTGATTGTTATGCCGACATCTCCAAAATCAAAGCTTTGGGCTTTGAACCTGAATTGTCCCTGAGACAAGGATTAGAAGATCTGGTTGCGTGGAGTGACAACCAGAATGCGGTATCACGAGTTAGCGATGCTCATCAAAAACTGGTTGAAAAGGGTTTGGTATTGGAAACACTACCGGTTACCAGTAAATAAACTTTGTTTTTTCCCCACTCTCTTCGAACTCCCTGGGAGAGAAACTTTTTCTGGTATTTAAAAAATGACCCAACGTCTTATTTTAGGCGGCATTTTGTTTTTCCTTTTTCTACTGCTTACCCCGCTCGGTATTTTCAATGACTGGATTCCTCCAGCGACTCATAAAGGTTATTACGCAGTTACTACTATTGATGGTGGCGATGATGCTGGTTATTATGCTTACCTTCGATCAGTATTTTTTGATGGAGACCTTGATTTTTTTAACGAGCTTCATTATGTGCACTCAGAAAAAATCATGCCAACCGGTTACGTTTTCAACAACTGGCAAATGGGCCAGGCACTAGTTTTCCTTCCATTTTTTCTCGCTGGACATTTGTTGGCACTGCTTTACCAGGGATTGGGTTATCCAATTTCAGTAGAAGGGTATTCGGCACCTTATTACATCTCGACCGCTGTGGCTTCGGTTACTTTTTTGTTTGCCGGATTGATTGTGGTTTTTAAAACCCTGCATTCGTTTATCGATAAACGGTTTGCCCTTTTTGTAACTCTGTCCATCTGGTTGGCTTCGCCACTTATATATTTTTCATTCATTCGTCAGCGAATGTCCCATACTGTCGAGTTTTTTTTCGCCGCAGTATTGATATTTGCCTGGGCCCATTTCCGCCCACTTGCGAGGGAGGCAGTTAGCAATGACACTGTGAGCCGAGATGCGTCTTCAAGCGCGAGAGAAAGACAGGGCGAGTCACCTGCGGAGGTTCTCCGCCCACTTGCGAGGGAGGCAGTTAGCAATGACACTGTGAACCGAGATGCGCCTTCAAGCGCAGATATAAACCAGGGCCAGTTGATGCTTCGTTATGCCGTGTTAGGAGCTCTGCTAGGTTTTCTGAGCATGACAAGGGTGATTAATATTGCTTTTCTTGCTTTGTTTGCAGTGGACCTGTTATGGAGTTTTCGCAATGACTTGAAATCGGGGGTGGCTTATAAAAAAATTCTGGTGCTGGGAGGAGCAGGGCTTGCAGGGTTCTTTCTGGTCATGCTTCCTCAGATAGTATGCTGGTACCAGTTAAATGGAGTTCCTTTTCCTCCACGTCATATGAAATATGCAGGTGATGGATTGTCTGGAATTTCTTTATTGCCTGTGCTGGAAAAGTTGTGGGATTTACTCTTTTCCTCTAAATGGGGGTTGATGTTTTCCATGCCATTGGCTGTGGTGGGCGCGGCAGGATTATTTCTAAAAAATGAGTGGCTAAAAGAATTACGACCCGGGTTATTGGCTTATCTGGCCGGTATCCTGGCCATTGTTATTATTTATCCGGAAGATTCCGCATCCTATGGACATAGACATCTGATTTCGGCGTTACCTGTTTTTGCACTGGGACTGGCTAATCTGATGCAGAGAATTTCAGAAACAGGGTCCAAGTGGGGAGTGTGGGTTGTTATCACAGGATGTATGATGGCAATTCTGGCGCAGTTTTTTATGGTTATTCAATATAAGGTTGTCTTGCCTTATAACCATCCTGAATTTACCTTGAAAGCCCTGGAATCAATGCCCGAGTTGATTTCCAACCGTCCTGATTTGTTATTGCGATCGTCCAATTTTTTCAAAATCTTTTCACTTCCTTATCCACAAAACTGGAATTATCTTGATGGATTATTCCTTTTAGTATTCCCTGTGTTTCAACTAATCGGACTGGCATCTGTGTTGGTATCAATGAAGTGGATAGGGCAGGGCTCCTTGTTTCAAATCAGGGTTCTAGATCCGAAATTCATATTGGGTAAGAGTATAATTGTCAGTATTTTTTTGCTGGTTACGGTCATGATCTCTGCTCCTGTAAAAACACGGTCTGAAATAAACGTCAGAAAGGAATATCAGGAAACGATTAGAAAGGCAGAAGCATACTTGAGAAGCCGTGAAATTGATAAAGCTCGTGTTGAATACACTCTGGCTGTGGAAAAGGTCCCTCAGTCATGGAAACCTTATTTTATGATCGGGCAGACTTGGCAAGCTCAAGGCAGGATAGATGAAGCCAACCGTTTTTATCGAAAAGCTCTGGATTATAATCCAGACGACAGTCCGACTCTGGTATTATTGGGAAATAATTTGAGGCGACAAGGCAAAGTTGAAGAGTCAGAAAAAGTTTTACGTTCTGCTGTCCGCGCCTGGCCGTTAAATGTAACGGCTTATGATTCTCTCGCCCAACTTCTGGTGTTTCGAGGCAAACGTGATGAGGGCATACAAATGTTCAAATATGCGCTTCAAATAAACCCTAATTATGGGCCGGGCCATATAAATCTGGCTATGACTTATCATTCGCTTAATCGGGAACAAGAGAGTTTGCACCATTTGAACAAGGCTTTAAGTCTTGGTATGAAAGGCCCAACAATTGAGCGAATTAAATCTATAATCCTGAAAACTTCAGGTAAATCATGATCGACGAAATTGATTATTTTCCTCGGAGAGATCGCCACAATAAAAAGAAAAAAGTGGACTCGGGTTGGGGGGATCTTAAAAAAGAAAAAGCGGAGCAAGATGCCAAAACCCAGGCCGAAAAGAAAGGTGATATAAAAAAACCTTCCTCCCGGAGTGAATCCACTGAGCAATAGTATTCTGACGGGTTTTTGCCCATAAGGGCAAAGGTATTGAAATTTTCAAAGTGACCGTTCTCTTCTTGGTCTGAGAACCCCTCCACTGCTATAATACCCGCCGATTCAATTCAACTATATGTGTACAGGAGCCGAATGATGATGGACAGCCCTTTTTCGTTTTTTAGAACTGTATTGTGTTTGTTTTTACTGAACCTTTTGTTATTCCCATCGCTGGGTTTTTCGGGCGTGGTTGATGAAACGCTAAAAGGGGATGAAATGTTAATGCATGGCAAAATAGAAGAAGCTGAAAAGCATTATGCAACTGCCCTTGAAATGGATCCAGATAATTGGCGCATAATGCGCCCTCTGGCCGAGGTTCGTTTTCAATTAAAAAAGTATAAAGAGACCAAGAAATTGGTTGACCGCATATTGGCTATGAAAGTATCCAAAAGAAAAATTGTTGTGGTTACGATGAAAGATAGTAATGAATCGTTTGAGGCGGAGATTGTTGATGAAAATGTTATCCCTGCTGACGATGGCAGCAATAATATGAGGAATTACTTAGATGGCAAAGAAGGAAAAGTCATCCCTCATTACCGTCTCTTCAATCTGGAAAATGGAAAAATGCTTTTAGTTCGGCATGACTCCGCAAAGATAAAATACCAGGGCGTTCCTACCAGAGACTACGCTTATGTCCAGGAACTGCACGCCAAAGTTGAAAATATCTTAATCGCTCAGTCGGCTTCTTCAGGTCCGGTTGAAATGATATCACTCAGAGGTGGTTGTTTTAAGATGGGGAGTGATAAAGGTTATGCCGTATCCGAAGAACCTGTGCATGAAGTTTGTCTGGATCCATTCGAACTGGATAAATATGAGGTAACCCAGAAGGACTTTCAAACTGTGATGGGACACAACCCCGCAAGGTTTAAAGGTGCTAACCGTCCTGTTGACAGCGTTACCTGGCATGAAGCTGAAGAGTATTGCAAAAAATCCAATAAACGTTTACCAACTGAAGCTGAATGGGAATACGCCGCACGTGGTGGAACCAATACAGAATTTTACTGGGGTGACGAATTCGATGCGACTAAAACCAATTTCTGTGACAGCAATTGTGTTATGAACATACGGACGGCAAACCTGTCAGATGGTTTCCAAAACACAGCTCCAGTAGGTTCTTTTCCAGCAAACCCGTTTGGTCTCCATGATATGGCTGGCAATGTTAATGAATGGGTGTCTGACTGGTTTGAGATCCGGTATTACAAAAATAGCCCGAAGGACAACCCTAAAGGGGCTGAACGTTCTAATCCTTCCGATCGACGTGGAGGAGGCACTCAAAAAGTTTATCGGGGTGGTGCCTGGAAAACCGAGGTGAACAGCCAACGGACTGCCTGGCGAAAAGGGTTTGAAACTGATTATCGTCTGGATGGTACCGGCTTCCGCTGTGCTCGCTAACCGGCGAGCCGCCGGTGGCAATTTGCAATATCTTAATCTTGTTGCAAGAAATAGTTATCTCGACTTCAAGAGTGTTAAGAAATTTTCAGTGGTATTTCCCTCGTCATTGTGAACAAAGTGAAGCAATCCGGATTTGGGCTTTTAATATTTCACTTAAGATTTCTCAACTCTGATTTTAAAATTTTGCCGGTAGCGGTTTTTGGCAGGGATTCCATAAACTGAAACATGTCCGGGATCATGAAAGCTGGCAATTTTTCACGGCATAATTCTTTCAACTCCTGTTCATTGGTCTGGCTTCCTTCACGCAATACCACGAACACCTTTACTTTTTCACCTACGCGCTCATCGGGAATTCCTACTGCCGCTACTTCGACTACTTCCGGATGATTCATCAAAGCATTTTCGATCGCCAACGGCGACACATTTTCTCCGGCTCGAATGATCAGGTCTTTAATCCTTCCAGCGGAAATGAACAGCCGGCCTTTTTCATCCATATGTCCGAGGTCTCCGGTTTTCAGCCATCCATCAGACGTCAGAGTTTCTGCAGTTTCGCCTGGTTTTTTCCAGTAACCTTGCATTACTGTTTCGCCACGTACCCGGATTTCGCCGACTTCTCCTTGTGACACAGGTTTCCCGGAATCATCAACAATTTCCAATTCTACATTTGGCAGGACGGGTCCAACAGAACCTGCCAGACTGCCGTCTTTCATCGTATTAACGGCGATTACTGGAGAAGTCTCAGTCAATCCATATCCTTCAATGACTGTTACGCCAAGCCCTTCTTCAACTTTTTTTAGCAATGACTCGGGAAGAGACGCGCCGCCTGAAATGCAATAGCGCAGGGAAGAAACGTCATAACCTCCACGGGCATAAAGTTGTACAAGAAACGAATAAATGGTGGGAACCAATGGCAGAATGGTTGCCTGATGCCGGGAAATGGATTCCAGAATGGTTTTAGGTTGAAACTGTTTCAGCAAAATGAGTGTGGCTCCTGAACGAAGCAATACCAAAGCCATGATGTTGCCGAAAGAATGGAAAAGGGGCAGGGCAACGATAACCCTGTCTTCACTGTTAAAATGCAGGTGTTGCAAAAATCCGGTGCAATTGGCATCGAACTGGTGTTCTTCCAGCATGACCCCTTTCGGTTTTGCGGTGGTTCCGGAAGTATAGAGAATGACATCGGGGAGGGTTTCACCTCTTTGATGTTTCTTCAGAGAATCACTGGGGTTGCCCATTACCATAAACTCTTCCCAACGCAAGGTTCCTTCCCCTACCTGTGATGGATCAGCAGAACCCACAAGAATTTTGTTGGAAAAGAACTTAAAAAACGGTGTGGTTTCAGGTTTGACAAAAGCCGAGTCAACCACCAAGGTGTCGATTCCTGCATCTTGAGTGATGTAGACGAGGTCCTCGGGTTTCAGCATGAAGTTGTAAGGAATAACGGGAACCCCTTTGAGCAGCGCGGCAAAATAGGCAATAAGGTGTTCTTTCTGATTCAGGCATAGCAGGCCGATTTTGCTGTTAGCATTGAGATTGAGTTTGGACAATGCACTGGCAAAACGCTCGATCCGGGAAACGAACTCACCATAGCTTAGGGTAGTTTCCCCTTCAATAACTGCAGGGTGAGAAGGGTCTTTTTCCGCGTGAGCTTTCAGATATTGATAAAAGGACATATTAAAACTTTCGGATTCGAACAAATAATTTGCCCGGCATTATAACGTATCTTTGCCTTGAGTTAGATAAGTGTATTTCACCAAGCCGAGACAAGTATTTAAATATCAAATTAGTTATCACTCACTACCCGTGGCCGTTGGCCACCCAGCGGGCGAAGAAACCGTTGGGAAGGTTCAGTCCGGAGGATTGATCCGGGATGAACATTTCTCCCGTCTGGAAAATACCGGATTTATGTGACGGGAAATAGGTCCGCATCATATTTTCCAGTGTCAGGGCTGAAAACCCGGGGGAATGGGTGGTGAACAGCAAAAATGCTGGAGAATCGCTGAGAATATTCTGGCAGGCCTCCATGAATCTGGACAGCATATTTTCTATTTTCCAGACCTCACCTTTTGGCCCTCTCCCAAATGATGGCGGATCCATGATGATTACATCGTATTTTTTGCCTCTACGGTGCTCTCTCTGCATATATTTCATCGCGTCATCGACAATCCAGCGTACCGGACGGTCTCCAAGCCCGGAAAGTTCCAAATTTCGCCTGGCCCAGGTGACAGAGGCCTTGGAGGCGTCTAAATGGGTGACATGGGCTCCTGCCGAGGCTGCTGCAAGGGTGCTGGCACCTGTATAACCAAAAACATTAAGTGCTTGTATTTCTTTGCCGTTAAGCTGTTTAAGCTGGTCCATGATCCACAGCCAATTGAGGGCCTGTTCGGGGAAAAGCCCGATATGCCCAAACCCTGTGGGTTGGACTTTAAAAACAAGGTTACGGAACTGAATGGTCCACCCGTCTTCAGGGAGTTTTGTGAAATATTTCCATTCGCCTCCTGTGTCCTTGCCTTTGAAATATTTGTATTCCCCTTCCGCTTTTTTCCATTCGGCAGGGGAAAGGGATTTAGGCCATATAGCCTGGGGGGCGGGACGAATGAAACGATGTGGACCGAATTGCTCCAGCTTTTGGAAATCTCCTGTATCGAGTAATTGGTAATCAAACTGGGGATAGCTTTGAATTTGTGAGTGGTCCATAAACGTCTTTGATAACTTTTGTGCGCAACTAGAAAGAAACTTTTAAAAGTCTTTTTGAAAACCCCATTGGAGGGGGATTATATCAGAATTTTGTTTTGCAGATTAAAACAGTCCTTCTTTGCTTTGTTCGTAATTTTTCTGGTTTCTTGTTCTTCTTCCGAAGAGGTGTTCCAACAGGAAACAAAGAAAGAACTTTCTCTTCCTGTCCAAGTGGGTAAAGTTTCTTACATGGATGTTGCAGACAAAGTGCATGTTATGGGCAATATCGAGTCAGAAAAGAGAGTGTTGGTCACTGCTGAAGTCCGTGGAAAAATTATCAGGATGCCGATTGAAAGAGGAATGAAGATGAAGGCCGGTGACCTGCTGGCGCAGATCGACCCCAGAGAATATGAGTTGACGCTCGAAAGGTTGCAAGCGGACCTCCTATCCATGCAAAAAGAGTATCAGAAGGCTCTAGGTGGATTACGTCCGGAAGAAAAGAAAAGGCTGGAAGCAGAAATGCGTGCTGCTGAAAGTGCTTTGAGTCTGGCTCAAATAGAATTGAAGCGCACCCAAAAACTTGTGGAACAAAAGGTCAAGCCTCAGTCGGAACTTGATATTGCTTTGGACAAGGTGCGTCAGGCTGAAGAGTTTTTGAAGACCAGTAAAGCGGATTTGGAAGCTGGTATGAAAGGTCGCAGTGAAGATATCGAAAAATTAGAGTCTGACATGAATGCCATCATAAAACAGGTGGCTGCAGCAGAATTAAACCTTTCTAAGGTAAATATTCTGGCTCCTTATGGCGGGGTCATTATCACCAAGGAAATGGATTTGGGTGCTTTCGTAGAGGAGGGCTCCCAGGTTGCCAGTATGATAAATTCTTCCCGGCTTAAGGCGTCTCTTGAATTACCTCAGAGCTACAGACAAAAATTGAAAAAGCTTACAGGAGCAAAGTTTCTAGCCAGGGAATTGAACTTAAAATTTAAATATGGCAGAAATTTGTCACGGCGTATTCGTGTAATTCCTGATGCCAGCATTTTCTCTGGAAATATCAGGATACAAATCGACTTGCCTGACCCCGATCCTTCTTTATATCCGGGTTTGACGTTGGAAAGTACTTTAAACTTTGGTGTGCGTAAAAAAGTTTTGCATGTTCCGGCAGTGTCTCTGGTCACTGGAGATGATGAAACGGTTGTTTATATCGTTAAAGACGGACATGCCCAGCTGGTTCCAGTCAGAACTTTTCGCGAACGAAATGGTTTTGTTGAGATTGAAGATTTCACACATAAGCTGGGGTTGAAAGAAGATCTGATCTTGGTCGGTTCAGGTGCGGTCTTTCCCGGTGCGAAAGTGTTTGTGACCAACAAGGAAGCGAAAACCCCTGTGAAACCTCCAGAAAAAGGCAAGAAAAAAAACCAGACGAAAACCCGGAGGTCTGATGAAGCTCATTGATCAATCAATCCGGAATTATCACACAGTAACGGTGGTTATTTTGATGGCCGCTGTAGTGGGTATTCTCTGCTTCCAAACTCTGCCCAGGCAATTGGCACCTACTGTTGATAAACCAGAAATTGAGGTAAAGACTGAATATCTGGGTCTTTCTCCAGAAGAGGTGGAACGAAATATCACACGCCGGTTGGAAGAACAACTCGAATCTGTAGAAGGTGTGAAAAAGATGACTTCCACCAGTCAGCATGGGTTGAGCACCATCAACCTGGAATTTGATTGGGGTGTTGATAAAAACCTGGCTGTGCTGGATGTAAACAATAAGCTTCAACAGGTTAAAGACTTGCCGATAAATTCTGATAAGCCAACGTTAAGATCCATTTCCAGTGATAACTCCAGTCCTATCATGTGGATCGTTTTCGACAAGCCTAATGAAAAGATGCCCAATCTTAACCAGAACTATATGTACAAGATTGGTGAGGATATTATTGTCCCCAACCTGAGGCGGGTACAGGGCATTGCCGATGTCTGGCATTTTGGAGGGGAAGATCGGGAAATGCGGGTTGAGTTTGACCCTTACAGTATGGCGCGTTTGCAGGTGACTTATAAAGAAGTGATAGATGCGCTATCGGAAGAAAACCAGAACACTCGTGCTGGGTTCCACGATGAAACAGACCGGTCCTACACCGTCCGCGCGTTAGGAGAGTTTCTTAATCCGGAGGATATTCTCAACACAGTTATCAAACGTGATGGTGACAAAACCATCAAAGTGAGAGACTTTGCTACGGTGTTGGATGGTTATCAGCGAACATCTTCTCTGGTCCGCATCAGTGGAAATTTGTCCAACGCTTTCGGTGTGATTCGTAAAGCTGGCGCCAATGTGGTGGAAACATGTAACCTGGCTGCACAAAAAGTCGAAGAACTGAATAAGGAGTTGAGGAACCGCGGAATCCCTATCAGGTTAAAAATTGTATATCAGGATGTGGACTATATTGACGAGGCCATGTGGCTGGTAAAGTCAAACCTGGGTTTTGGAGCTTTGCTGGCTGTTGCTGTTCTGCTCTTGTTTCTGGGGTCAGTGCGTTCATTGCTCATTGTCGCAATCAGTATTCCAGTGAGCCTTGTGTCAGTGTTCATCATTCTAAAGATTCTGGGGCGTAGCATAAATATCATTTCTCTTGCGGGTATGGCCTTCGCGGTTGGCATGGTGGTGGATAACTCGATTGTAGTTCTGGAGAATATTTATCGGCATCTTACAATGAGAAAGGGAGTTCTCAAGGCTGCTTATGATGGGGCTTCAGAAGTTTGGGGTGCAGTGCTCGCTTCCACTCTGACGACGTTGGCGGTTTTTGTTCCCATTGTGTTCATTCAGGAAGAAGCGGGACAGATGTTCCGCGACATCGCAATTACTATCAGTGCCAGCATTGCCTTGTCTCTGCTGGTTTCCATCACAGTTATTCCTACTTTGACCACGTTGTTGATCCGGCTTAAACCGGGTGAAGAATACCGGCCGGGGTTTTTCCATCGAACTGTATTCAAACCGATTGTATTTTTAGGAAAAAGAATAAGCGATGCCTATTCCAAATTAATGGAATGGATACTCCACCATTCTCCAATCAGTATTGGTTTAAGAATCCTGGTGATTATTGGTGTGGGTTGGATGCTGTGGTACAGCGGCCAGACACTGCCAGCAAAAGATTATTTGCCCTATGGAAATAATAATATGGTTTTTATGCTCATCGAGCCGGTTGCGGGTACGCCGGCAGAAACTAATATGCGTTACATGGCGGATTACGAAAAAAAGATTGTTGCCATGGAAGATGTTAATCGAAATTTTCTCGTGTTCTCACAACAATTTAATGGTGGCGGTGCCATCATTGAAAAAGAGTTGGCCCAAGGCCAGCGGGGCGAAGTCAAGATGGCTGTTAAATCCAGGGAGATGGGGAGTGAGATTTTTATGATTCCTGGCTACCGCTTCGCCTTTGCGGTGCAGAGACCCATTTTCCGGTCTGCGAACAAAACTTTCGAGGTAGAAATCACAGGGCCGGATATGTTGAAGCTTAAAAGTAATGCACTGAATTTAATTGGACAGATTTCTTCTATTCCTGGTGTCCATTCGGTAAGGCCGGAGTTCAAGTTTGGAAACCCGGAGTTGAGGTTCATTCCCCGACGTGAAGATGCAGCTCGACTCGATATGGGAATGCAGGAGATTGGAGATATTATCGAGTCGCTCAATGCTGGTAAATATCTGGGAGAGTTTAACGACCAGGGTGAGCCCATCGACTTTGTTTTAGTGCAAAAGAAAGATACTAACAAACTGAATTTGGATGATTACCGTTCTCTTCCTATATGGACTGACGAGGGATTGATGACCCATCTTGGCCATCTGGTTGATGTGGAAATAGATTCGGGGCCAGCACGTATAGACCATATTGGAACCGACCGTGCTATCAAACTCACCGTACAGGTAAAAAAAGATGTAGCCATGCAGTTGGTCATCGACAAGGTTGAAAAGGAAGTGTTGGTGGGTGCGAGAAACAACTTTGGTCAGGAATATGGATTGCGTATTGGTGGTTCTGCCGACGAACTGGCTTCCACTGAAAAATCTTTGATGAACAGTTTTGCATATGCCTTGGGATTTATCTATTTGCTTCTTGTTGCCTTGTTCTCATCTTTTCTCAGGCCATTTATAGTTATGCTGACTGTGGCACTGGCTGTTTCTGGTTCATTTCTTGGAATCACCTGGAACAACCTGTATCAACGTGGGAATATCCTCGACATCCTCAAAGAGTGGAGCGTACCCAATGCCGAGGCCATGGCCGCTGACTGGAACTGGATTACCTTTGATATTCTGACTCAGTTGGGAATTGTCATTTTGGCTGGCATCGTTGTTAATAATGCGATTCTTATCGTTCATCAAATGCTAAACAATATCAAGTCAGGTATGGAGGAACGAGAGGCTCTTCTGGTTTCCTGTCAGACGAGGTTGAGGCCGATCATGATGACCGTTATCTCAAGTATGTTTGGCATGATTCCATTGGCTTTTGGCGAAGGTGCCGGAACTGAGCTGTACCGGGGTATGGGCACAGCCCTGATAGGAGGATTGGGCATTTCCACTTTGTTTACTTTGTTCCTTGTTCCAGTTCTTATATCTCTGTTAACAGATATGGGGTTTCATACCAGAAAAGAAGACCTCGTTAAAGAATCGCTTGATGTGCCTGTTTCCTCTAACTAGTCGGCCAATCCTGAGGTAGAGGGCAATTGATGGTAATTTCTTCTTTGCCTGTGGGGTGGTTGAAGACGATGCTTCGTGCATGCAGGGCAATCCTTCCATGTGGTAATTCAATCTTAGAACCATACTTTTTGTCGCCAACGATTGGGTGACCTATGAAGGAGAGTTGTGCGCGGACTTGATGGAACCTTCCTGTATGCAGGTGAATATCAAGCACGCTTGTGTTTGATGAGGTCTCTAATACTTTATAATCCAACCGGGCTTCTTTTGCTTCGGGTGCGGGCCGTGGAAAAATAGTTGCCTTGAGCGATTTCTCTTTTTTTAAATAATGTTTCAGGCTGGCTTGTGGCGGTGTTGGAATTCCTTCTACCCTGGCCTGATAAATCTTTTGTGTCGTTTTTTTGCGGAATTGTTCTGATATCCGTGATGCGCCTTTGGATGTGCGCCCGAATATCACCACTCCTGAAACAGGACGGTCAAGCCTGTGGATTAAACCTAAAAACACATTTCCTGGCTTTTTATACTCTGTTTTGATCCAGCCTTTGACTTTATCCATAAGAGAAACTTCTCCAGAGTCATCAGACTGGGTGAGCATTCCAGCAGGTTTGTTTACAGCTATCAAGTGGTTGTCGAGATAGATAATGTCGAGATCAGGAGGGCTGTTCAAGCTTCAGTCCTTTGGCGTCAACAATTTTGAGTCCTGGTGGAGTGACGATGCCACCAGACACAACATATTTGATGCCTTCCTCAATGGTCATTGAAACTTCTGTGAGTTCATCAGGTGGAGAAAAAACCAGGAACCCTGATGTAGGGTTGGGCATGGTTGGAACAAATACGTTGAGCATATTTTCCTGAGTGAGTCTTTGTACCTCCCCACGTGTCTCGCCAGTTACAAAACCAATTGCCAAAAGCCCCCGGCGTGGAAATTCCAGCAAAACAACTTTGCGAAAGGTAGATGTGTCGGCCTGAGCGATGGAAACAACTACCTGTTTCGAACCCGTATAGATTTTTCGGACAAACGGGATTTTATCGACAATCGTTTCACCAAGTGTAACAATTTTTTTCCCGAAAAAACCTGTGGTCACCCAGCCTACTATGAGAACGATTAGCAGGGTCATCACTACTCCCAGAAAAGGTATCCGGTAGCCTTCGGGGAAAGGTGCGCCCAGCCTGATAAGCCAACTGGTGAACACAGGTGACAGGGCATCCAGGTTATTGAGTAGAAACTGCAGAATGATCCATGTCAGTGCAATTGGCAGAGTGATCAGCAAGCCGGTAATGAAAACATTTCGGAATCTGCGTTTGAAGTTTTTAAGCACAGCGATTACGGTTATAAGGATGGTTTGTTGGTCTGAAAACGCTAAATATATTATATAGAGAATGCCACGGAAGGCAATAGAAGGTCAAAGTGGGGTGGTTTTGCACTTGACAGTTGTGGGATAATCGCTAATATCAAACGGTTATTTTAGATGGGGGCAAAATTAAATAAATGGGGCTGTGGCGCAGCTGGGAGCGCGCTTGAATGGCATTCAAGAGGTCAGGGGTTCGATCCCCCTCAGCTCCACTTTTGTTTATAAGGGGTTAGCAGAAATGCTGGCCCCTTTTTCTTTGGATCATGTGGGGCAATTGTGGGGATTGAAAACACTATTTTAAAAAATTTGAAAAATTTCCAACTGCTAATTGTTTATTTTATAGGTAAATATTTGTTTCCATTCGTTGGACACTTGAACGAAATTCAAGAGGTCGATCAAAATTAGACCAATAAAGATTATTAAACAAGAAGGCCTTTGCTATAAAATCTTCCTGTCTGCACTTTTGTTTAAGCCATTAAAGTTGTAAAGAAATATTACTTAATAACTCTTACTGAGAAATCCTGCTTGTTATGGAACCTAAAATCAATTTAGAAGTGATGGGTAAAACTTGATACCTGTTCAAACAAAAACTTCTTTAACTTGGACTTCGACTTTGAGTTTTTCGGTTCCGCCTCCTTTGAATATGGTTCCACTAACAGGGGTGGCATCCCGGTAGTTTCGACCGCAAGCAGTACGAACATGATCCTGGGCCACCATGCAACCGTTGGTAGGATCAAAACCGCGCCAACCCAAGTATGGAAGATAGGCTTCCGCCCAGGCATGAGAGGCATCGGATTGAATTTTGTTTTCATAGTTGCCTCCCGTATAAATATAGCCTACACGGTATCTCGCGGGAATGTTCAATAGACGGCACAAACAAATAAACAAATTTGCAAAATCCTGGCAAACTCCTTTTCGTAACGAAAAAACATCGAAGGCCGTAGTTTCTAGAAAGGTAATACCGGGAACGTAGGAAAAGTCTTCATAAATTTTTTTGTTAATATCCATGAGACTGTCAATAAGATGCGAATCATTTCTCTCCACAAAACTCATTGCATAGTCTGTCAATTGCCGAAGCTGCGTTTCAGGAAGCTCGGGAGGAAGCAAATAGGGAAGCATCATCTGCCGTTGCCAGGGCATCCAAACTAGTGGAATTTGGGACCGGCGCATTACCGGACTGTGGTCATCCGGAGGACAGGCAAAAACTTTAACCCGACTTTTCATTTTGATCATCAACTGCGGATAGGTTTTTGTTATATCGTAATAAATTGATTGGTTCGCAAAGACATCTTCAAACGCCAACATTTCTCCATCGACTGAAAGCTCAAGTGTAGCCTGAACCACCTCCTGGATTGCGTCTTCCACAGGTTGCAGACGAAAAGTATGAGAGCTGTGCTCAACCGGAACAGAGTATTTGTATTCGGTCATGTGTGAGATATCGTAGTACTTGTAACTTAATGGAATCCCCTCTAGGTCATGAGTCAAAGATTTAATATTAATGATGTTTGAAAAACTTTCATTAACAACATTCTCTTGCTCAACAACAAGGGCTTCCGCACTGGTTTGAGATTGTTCAGCCATTTGAGTTACAAACAATTCCGGTTCATTTTCTTCGGAAGAAGAATCTAGTTCGACAGAGGGAGTCTTAATTTTCTTGGGCATGCTGTCCCAGTAAATAGCTCCCCTGCGAACGATGATGAGCCGCCCCGGTTCCATAGGATCAAAGGTAATGCCTTTGAACTCAAAAGACGTAGCCATAAAAACGGTACGTAAAGAATCACGTGGGTCTTCAAGGTCGAGACAAACCAAGTCTGACTCAAAAAGGGGTGGTTTTTCAGAAGGGAGCACCCTATGTGTGTAAAGATCACTCTCAGAATTTTTTCCATGGTAAACAGCCATGCTCCGGCCATCGCATATAACAAAGTCAGCAGATCCTAACCCATCTAACTCTTCCATCCAGGATAAGAGTATATTGCCATCGACATCGGTCAAAGCCTTCGCGGATGATGCCATAAATTTTCCGAGGAAGTAACAGAAGGCCAGCTCGGAATCGGTTTTCCCCATAGGTTCCAAAATACCCGAGGGGTCCTCATAAATTTCTTGCAGGGCAAGGGTGTTTAATTGCCCGTTATGAATAAAAAGCCAGTCATTTCCCTTAAAGCTACGCCTGAAAGGTTGACTGTCGTGTTGGGTATATTGTCTCCCTATCCCTTTTACTTTGCACGTAAACATAGTGGAACGGAAACTGGTTCCATCCTTTAATGTGTCCAGCAGGGTTTGGGTATCTTTGGCCATGCCATCTTTAACAATAGAGGCACCATAATCATCATTGGGATACCAACCAAAACCCCAGCCTGGTGTTTTTATAGCCTTAGAGTTTTCATCCGTCGGGAAGGAAATGGAAGGCGATCCCATGCAATCAAAGTTTAAGGCTAAAATTTCTCCGAACATACTGTTTTAATAATTGGTTAAAAATTAATTTTTTTCTCTGTTAACTGGCCTGCATTCTACTATAACTGATATAATCTAAGTTCATCAAAAATAACCAATTTAAATTCAATATAATAGGCCATGACCGTAAGAGTTGTGTTACATCATTTAACTAAATACACGTATGACCGGATGATTAATTTGGGTCCGCAAATTGTCCGGCTTCGTCCTGCACCACATACTCGTGCCACAATCCCTTCGTATTCCCTGAAAATCCTACCCGATGATTATTTTATAAATTGGCAGCAGGACCCTTTTGGAAATCATCTCGCGCGACTGGTCTTTCCTGAAAAAACCAAAGTGTTTCAAATCGAAATAAATTTGGTCAGCGAGATTCAAGTTTTCAATCCTTTTGATTTTTTTCTTGAAGAGAGCGCAACCGAATTCCCATTCCAATACGAACCCTCGCTTGCTGAAGAGTTGGCCCCATATCTTGAGATTAAAGAAAAAGGGGCTCTCCTGCAAAGGTTTTTGAAAACCTTACCTGATAAAAAACTAAACACTAATGATTTTTTAGTTTCCGTTAATGGGTCTGTGAACCAAGTGCTCAATTATATTATCCGTTTGGACCCGGGAGTTCAATCTTGTGAAGAAACTTTGCAGTTGAAACAGGGTTCCTGCCGAGACATGGCCTGGTTGTTGTGCCAAATACTTAGGCACCGGGGTTTGGCTACCCGTTTTGCTTCCGGTTATTTAATTCAACTTAAACTCGACCAAAAGTCACTTGATGGGCCGTCTGGAGTTATAGAAGATTGTGTCGATTTACATGCATGGACCGAAGTTTATTTGCCCGGCGCAGGTTGGATAGGTCTTGATCCAACTTCAGGATTGCTCACAGGGGAAGGTCACATCCCTTTATGTTGTACGCCAAATCCTTCCAGTGCAGCACCCATTGCAGGTGCAATAGAAGCCTGTGAATCCAAGTTGCATCATGAAATGACAGTTTCGCGAATTTATGAAGACCGAAGGGTTTCTAAACCTTTTAGTGAAAGCGAATGGACAGAAATTGATCTTCTGGGGGAGCAGGTTGACCATGATTTAAAGAAAATGGGAATCAAGTTAACTATGGGGGGTGAACCTACTTTTGTTTCAATAGATGATAGAGAAAGCGAGGAGTGGAAAACCGCTGCTTTTGGGGAAAAAAAGAAATGTCTCGGTAATAAATTATTATTACGCTTGAAAAGCCGGTTTGCCAATGGAGCTCTTTTGCACTATGCACAGGGTAAATGGTATCCCGGGGAGCTGCTGCCACGTTGGTCGCTAGGTTGCTACTGGCGAAAAGACGGTGAGCCTGTTTGGAAAGATGAAACTCTTCTGGCCGATGTTGAAAAACGCCAAGGTCACGATATAAAAATTGCGAAGCAGTTTGTTCAGGAACTAGCCAAGGTATTGGGGCTATCAAAGAAATTTATAATACCGGCCCATGAGGACTCGCCTTATTATCTTTGGCTGGAACAAAAATTACCCATTGAGGGAGAAATCCTAAAAGCGGATCTTTACGAAAAAACCGAACGCCTTCGTTTGCAAAATTTACTTAAAAAAAACCTAAACGACCCTGTCGGTTTTGTTCTACCAATACATTTTTCTACTGTTGAAAACAGGTGGATCAGCAATCATTGGAAATTTCGTACTGATCATTTGATCCTGATTCCGGGAGATTCTCCTGTTGGTTTGCGCCTTCCTTTAAACAGCTTGCCTCATTGTCCAGAACAAGCTCGTGAATTTCAAAGTGAACCAAGTCATTTTCAAGGTTTAGATCGGCTGCCCACCTGGGATGTTATACAGCAAACCATTGCTCAGAAAACGAAGGATGAACCTGATTATCCAGGCCATCCCATGTTGGGGTCAATTCGAACAGCGATTTGCGTGGAAGTGCGTAATGGAACATTACATTTCTTTTTACCGCCAATTTCCTATCTTGATCAGTTTTTGGATTTAATTGCTTCCATAGAAAAGGTAGCGAGCCAACTGAAAACCCCAGTGGTGTTGGAAGGTTACGAACCGCCAAAAGATTCGCGAATTGAACATTTTAAAATAACACCAGATCCGGGTGTGCTTGAGGTAAACATTCATCCGGCGCATAGCTGGCGTCAGTTGGTGGAGATCAATCAGACTGTTTTTGAGGAAGCTCGGCAGACCCGTTTGTCATCTGACAAGTTTCTTTTAGACGGTCGTCGCACGGGAACAGGCGGCGGTAACCATTTTGTAATGGGTGGCCCCACACCGGACGAAAGTCCTTTTTTGCTGAATCCCCAGCTTTTGCGCAGCATGGTATCGTTCTGGCAGAATCACCCTTCATTGTCTTACCTATTTTCCTCAATCTTTATTGGCCCAACCAGTCAATCACCACGAATTGATGAAGCTCGACTCGATTCTTTGTATGCTATGGAAATTGCATTTCAGAGCATTCCTGAAACAGGTAATGTCCCTCCATGGTTAGTGGATCGTTTGTTTCGAAACATTCTGGTTGATATGACAGGTAATACTCACCGAACCGAAATTTGTATTGATAAGTTGTATAGCCCGGATGGTGAAAGGGGCCGACTGGGTCTGGTCGAATTGCGGGGGTTTGAAATGACGCCTCATCACCAAATGAATTTACTTCAGGCACTTTTGATTCGAACCTGCGTTGCACATTTCAGCAAAAAACCTTACTTGGCAAATCTGGTTCGTTGGGGAACTCAACTTCATGACCGGTTTATGCTTCCACAATTTGTATGGGAAGATTTCAAAAATATCATCCGCGAATTACAACTAGGGGGTTACCCTCTTCAACTGGATTGGTTCCGCCCTTCTTTAGAGTTCAGGTTTCCAAAATATGGTTCTGTTCAAATCGGACAAATCAATATGGAATTGCGAATGGCACTCGAACCCTGGACGGTACTTGGCGAAGAGATGTATATGGGAGCTGTGAGCCGTTCTGTGGATGCTTCCATCGAACGCGTGCAAGTCAAAGTGGAAGGCCTGAAGGAAACTCAACAAGTAGTGACATGTAACGGTCGGCGGGTTCCCATGAAACCAACATCAGAAGTGGGTGTATTTGTCGGCGGGGTTCGTTTCAAAGCCTGGGCTCCACCTTCTAGTCTTCTTGCAACAGTGCCGGTACACGCGCCTTTGGTATTCGACATTCTCGACATACGTCACGAACGGTCTATGGGAGGCTGTACATATCACGTCAGCCACCCGGGTGGCAGAAGTTATGAGATTTTTCCGGTCAATGAAAATGAAGCAGAAGGAAGAAGGTTGTCACGTTTCCAACCCATGGGGCATTTTAAAGAGACTATGAAAGTTCCGCCTATTGAAGAAAACCCCGACTTTCCCTTTACCCTAGATCTTTGCCGAGACAATTTCTTATAAACTTTTAATCGAATTAAACCTTCATTGATTTTGGAACCCCGAACGGAGGGTTTCTGTAAATGTTTTGATCTCAAAAAATTTTTCAAAAATCACGTTGCATAAATTATTTAAATCAGATTGGATTCCATCTAAAAATTCATGCAAGCCCGATGTCATCACTTCGCCAGCACTAGAGTAGCTGAGTTTTTCAGTAACCTTTCCAAGTTTTCTTTCTAATTCTTTATCGAATGCACCTATTGGAACACCAGTTATCCTAGCTAGGGACTGCTCCGAGTGATGGACGCAGTAATTTATGGAACGAGGAAATTCTCGGTCAAATGTCAGGAAGTCGACAATATTTTCGGGGATTATTAGATTGAATTTTTTTCTATACATTTCTAAAGCGCTGGTAGATTTTAAAAGCGCCGCCCATTGCACATTGTCCATCGAAGAGCCAACATAATCTAATTTGGGTAATAAGGTGAAATATTTAACATCTAGTATCCGGGATGTTTTGTCTGCTCTTTCCAAGTACCTTCCTAATTGAGAGAAGTGCCATGCTTCGCCACGAGAAAGGGTCGAGTATGCAATTCCTAAAATCAATTCGCTCCCCATCTTAATATCTGAATAAAACTTGTGTGGGTTTTTAATGATTTTAGAGCTTTTTCCTATACCCGCCACTTCAAGATAGAGCTTGTTAATCATCTCCCATATTTCAGAAGGGATAACTTCCCTTATAGATCGGGCATTTTCCCGTGCAGCGGTCAGGCAAGATTTTATAGAGTGGGGATAATCATTGTCAAAGGTATGAAAGAACATTACATTTTCCATCGTAGGATCGCCAAATTTTTCTGAAAAATAACTATCATCACCTGTGATATTTACTAGCGGTTTCCATGCTTTGGGATCCTCTCTTAATTTAGGCAAATCCAAGATCATATACAGTTGAGTTTCTATAAAACGAGCAACATTTTCTGCCCGTTCAAGATAACGGTTCATCCAAAAAATAGAATTTGCAACTCGACTTAACATGATCTTTTAATTATAAGAATCTAAATTGGACCATCTGCTAGAACCCAAGTATCTTTACTTCCTCCTCCTTGGGAGGAATTGACTACCAGGGAGTCCTTTTCTAAGGCCACTCGAGTCAGTCCTCCCGGGAGAACATAAATATCCTCCCCATACAGGACAAAAGGTCGAAGGTCGACATGCCGGCCTTGAAATTCATTATTGGAAATTACTGGAACACGGGAAAGCTGAATAACCGGTTGACCAATATAATCGCGTGGGTTTTTTTTGATATTTTCAATCATACGATTTTGTTGGTCCTTTGAAGAAAAGGGACCGATCAACATCCCATATCCTCCAGAACCGTGAGTGGTTTTGACCACAAAATTGGAAATGTTATCTAAGACATGCTGTCTATCTTTTTCATCATCACACAAAAAAGTCGGGACATTTGGTATTATTGGTTCTTCACCAGTATAATATTTAATGATCATAGGAACATACGAATAGATCGCCTTATCATCTGCAATACCGGTCCCCGGCGCATTGGCCAGAGCCACATTTCCGGAACGGTAAGATTTCATAATTCCTGGCACCCCCAAAAGCGAATCTGGATTAAATACCATTGGGTCCAGATAATCATCGTCAATCCGTCTATAAATAGCATCAACTTTTTCGAAACCCTTTGTAGTTCTCATGTAGACAAAATCGTCAATCACTACAAGGTCTTGTCCCTCAACCAGTTCTTCACCCATTTGTTGCGCAAGAAACGAATGTTCAAAATAAGCTGAGTTGTAGATTCCTGGAGTTAGGATTACAATATTTGGTTTTAAAATCGATTCGGGAATCAAATTTCGAAGTGTATTGGCAAGACGGTTGGAATAATAATCAACCGGTCTGATGGGTAAAGATTCAAAAACAACCGGCAAAGTTTGTTTCATAACCCGGCGGTTTCCTAAAACGTAAGAAACTCCTGATGGGCAACGTAGGTTATCTTCCAAAACGTAAAATTGCCCTTTTTCATCCCTGACTAAATCAATACCACTTATGTGACACCAAATATTTTTTGGTGGTTTCAATCCTTGACATTCTTTGCGGTAGGCTACTGAGGAAAGAATAATTTCTTTGGGTATAACGCCATCCTTAATAATCCTTTGCTCATTATATATATCATTAATAAATTTATTGAGAGCATAAACTCTTTGTGTTACTCCCCGCTCAACCAAATTCCAGTCACAAGCATTTATGATGCGTGGAATGATGTCAAAAGGAAATATTTTTTCCAAACCTTTATTGTCACCATAAACCCCGAAGGTTATCCCCATTTGCATGAAGGCTGCTTCAGCGGCTTTCTGTCTAAGTGTTAACTCGTTTTCGGGGAAAGAATTTATCCGATCAATCAGTTTTTTCGCCTCTGGTCTAGGTTGTCCTGATTTTTCAAAAAACTCATCGAAAAATTTCCCCGGATTGTAGGACTCAAAATTCATCAAAAATTCTCGATTAGGAAAAGAATAGGGTTATCAATCCCCAATATTCCTGAAAACAAAGGTTAACTTGATTTTATTATTATATCCTAAATTCACATTCCTCACTTTTCAGGTTTCTCGAAAAAATATTTTTCCAAATAATTGACCCTCCTAAAAAGAACAATCCAAATAGTATATAACCAGGGTTTTATAATCTGTCTTTAAACTTTGAATTTTTTCAGCAAATTCATGCTTGATTGATTTAAGGGCCACAGTATTTTTATACAATCAAATTTTTTTAGACAGGCCGTAATAAAATGAAAAACTGCCCAAAGAATTTGTGGGGATTTTGTGGGGATCGCATAAAGCTTTATATGGTCTTATAGTGTAATGGGCGCCCAAAAAGATTTAATGTTTTTAATAAGTTACGTTTAGCCATGGTGAATGGCATTCAAGAGGTCAGGGGTTCGATCCCCCTCAGTTCCACTTTTGTTTATAAGGGCTTAGCAGAAATGCTAATCCCTTTTTGTTTGAAATTGTATGATAATTGTATCGTGGGGGTTTGAGGTGGGTGGGGTAAATGAATTTTCGTTAACAATTTACCTTTTAACGTACAATATCAATATGGATTATTTATGGTTTTATCTAGCTGTGCTATTAGCTTGGATCTTTTGGACTATGGCAGAAGTTGCGGAAAAAGGTGTAGAGGCAGTAAAAAGTGGAAATAAAGATAGTGGTGGAGTATCTGTTTTACCTGGCATATTGATAATGCCGATTTTCGCCGTCCTGATCGCCTTGTCTTTGAATATGTTTTGGCCGCCGGTTGGATTCTGGTTAGTTGGCTTCCTACATGCTCTCGGCGGTATGTTTGCCTTGGGTTATATTGTGTACGCTTTAATATATATAAAGAGTCATGACACCTAATTATGAAAAAGGATAGCAAGCAGCCACAGACTATTAAAATTAATAGAAAGCCAATAGTTAGTGAGTATTTTTCGAACGAAAATGGTTTTCAACCTCCCGATAGCTTAATTATCATGGCAATGGTTGTCATTATTTTTGCAGTATTAATAGTTTATAGACTGTTTAGTGGTTAATCGAATGACCTCAATCCAATCATTTTAATATCATCTCTGAAACCAAATTCCAACATGCCTGATAGTGATTCAGCAATCTTGGGTAGTTTGTTAGGAATTGCAATCGGCGACGCAATGGGTCTTCCCTTTGAAGGTTTAAGTCCACAGCGACAAGTCAAACTTGCTCCAAAACTCGATAGTCATCGGTTTTTGTTTGGCTATGGTATGTTTTCTGATGATACAGATCATGCCTGCATTGTCGCACAGGCGCTCATCGCATCTGGAGGAGATCCAGAGTTTTTTGGAAGCGACCTTGCCAGGAGACTTCGTAGATGGTTTCTAGGGTTGCCTGCAGGAGTGGGGTTTGCAACATTACGTTCCTGTTTGAAATTATGCGTAGGTTTTTCACATAAACATTCAGGAGTTTTTTCTGCAGGCAATGGTCCCGCCATGCGGGCGCCCTTATTAGGGATATGCTTTGGAGATGACTACAGATTATTGAAATCATTTGTTCGCATAAGCACCAAACTAACCCATATCGACGACAAAGCTGAGATAGGAGCCAGATCAATTGCTCTGGCCGCCCATATGGCTAGCAGAGAAAAATACATTGTTCCTCGGGACTTTTTTTTAGAACTTGAAAGATTTCTGGAGGATTTGCCATCCGAAGAATTTTATAAAATTGTGCAGGTCGTTCTTGATAGTCTGGATCGAGGCGAAACCACAGGAGAACTTGTTTTAGCACAGGGCTGGCGAAAGGGTGTTTCTGGGTATATGTTGCATACTGTTCCTGTAGTTCTTCACTGTTGGTTACGAAACCAAAACGATTACAAGAATGCCATTATTGAAATCATACGGTGTGGTGGCGATACTGATACCACGGCAGCAATTCTTGGGGGGATTGTTGGAGCGAGTTGTTGTGAGTTAAATATTCCAAAGCCTTGGGTAGAAAAAATTTGTGACCGACCTTGCACCGTGAAATGGATTAAGCAGTTAGCTGTTCAACTAGCGGAAGCTCGAATTACAGGGAAAAGGTTTAATCCGACCAGCCTTCCTTGGCTCAAAGTATTTTTCCGAAATCAGGTGTTCCTCTTTTTGGTTATTTCTCACGGGTTTCGAAGAATCTTTTTATGGTGAATTTATGAAACAGGAATTAGAGGATAGAGCCCTGAGCTTTGGGTCGTGGATTAAATCGCACAGATTCGATCCCTGTCAGCTCCATATTCATTTTAAAGGGCTTAGTCATTTTGACTAGGCCCTTTTTCTTTGCGATTGTAGGTAATTGTATTGTGGGGGTCTGCTCAGTTTTTGGGGATGAGTCTGAGCCTGTAGTCAAGCAGAGATTTGGCCCTTTGATTATTATTGAAAGTTTTTCATTGAAATTGCCCGGTTGTTGAACAAGAGGTAAGAAAGTGAGAAAATCATAATTAAATCTAGAGAAAATTTCCGAGTTGTTAGCAATTTCACTCAATCAGTTGAGGTTTTTGGGAGTTTAAACGGTTAAGTGGGAAATGTCGGTTTAATTATGTTTTATAAAAAAAAAGAAATACTGTTAGGATGGGTTTTGGCTTTTGGGATATCAGTTCCATCTGTTTGGGCGGATATACCGCGGGAAGAGATTCAACCTGCGCATGTATATGCCCGAGCCCAACGCATTCAAAATGCAGTCGAACTAATTCGATTAGAATTAGGAAAACCCAAACCATCGCTATTAGAGATCGCGATTTCAAATGCCCAACCCCGTGAGGTTTTTTTTCAAGCGCTCACGCTTTACCAAAAATCGGACCGCATGTGTTTTGACCATACCCGCAACACGGGTCCCATTCCTCCAAAGATGAAGGAAGGTCATATTATTCCCGCGGATGTTTACGATGTGTTAACGAAAGCTGTTTCCCGAGTTAAATGTGTAAGCGACCAATGGCAAATTACCGAGCCGGTGAATGAACCGCCACCCGATTTCAATCATACTCCCAGTAATGTGTACATGAAAATCTTGGAGGTCAACCGGCAGCTGAATTTTCTGCTTGATATTCCCTATTCGCCCAGCACGGTTTTTAGACGGGTACAAAAAACAAATGATTTCGTCACCCTCCTTATTCAACGCAATAGCCTTGATACTAAATTGCCGGAGTTCCCTAAATTCAAACGATACAAGCGGCCTCGAGAGGTTTATATTCAATTGCAAAGATGCCTGATTATCATGCAGAGAATATCTCTTTTGACTAAGACAACCTTTTTAGATTTTACGATTAAAGAGATACCTAATATGGTCTCACCTGGCGATGTTTTTGACCTTATTTCTTTGTTGTTTTCGGAAATTACTCATATTGGAAAATCAATTGATCATGAAAGTTTTAATTTGATCCCAGAGGATATTTCTTTTCCCGAGAGAAAAACCCCTTCTCTGGTATTCCAAAATGCGACTCATTTGGAAAATCTATTGCTTCTATTGGAATCCCTACTGGAGGAATCATCAAGGTCGGATAGTTAGGGAATGCCTGAATTTAGGATGAGTTTCAGCAGGAAAATAGAAAAATGACTGGAAATCAGAAAAATCTAGAAGACTCATTTGAAAAACCGTTTTATCTTTTGTTTTTTGCTGTGGGGATTTCCATTTTACCGTACATTTTGAATCTGATAGGGTTCGATTTTGCAAGCGCCAAGATTCCGTTCCAAGGCGAGGCAACCGCTGGGATGAGCCCTATTCAAATCGTCGATGGTATGTTTCGAACCCTGACAGGGGCCTTTCTCCATACCATCCTGGAATGGAGCGCTTTCAGCGCTGCGTTTTTTACGGTTATCTTATCCTTCGCCCACTTTGCCATCAAGCGTGACGTGTCCACTCCTATTTTAGGCGTGGCTTTATTTTGCGCAGGTTGCATGGATGCGTTTCACACCCTGGCGGCCGATCGATTAATCCATGCAGTAGCAGACAACCGAAACCTCATCCCCTTCACATGGGCTATTTGCCGAATGTTTAATGCTTTGATCCTGATAGGTGGTATTGGTTTACTCACCTTCGGCTTTTATGAAAAACTCCGTGGAAGTTTTAGGTTTGTGTTAATTGTCAGTCTGGTCTTCGGATTTTTAGCCTATACAATCATCCATGTTTCCGCCACCAGTTCAAGCCTTCCGCTTACCATGTTTCCCGGTTCTTTGATTACGCGTCCCTGGGATGTGGGGCCTTTGGTTTTATATGTGCTTGCGGGGATTTTTGTATTTCCGCGCTTTTACAGACAGAATAGGAATTTTGTTTCTTTTTCCCTCATGGTCAGTGTGATTCCTCATTTTGCAACTCAAGTCCACATGGCCTTTGGGTCCTCCTCCTTATTTGATAATCATTTCAATATCGCTCATTTTCTTAAAATCAACGCCTATTTGATACCCTTCATTGGATTGACATTAGAATATGTCAAAACATATCAAGACGAACAACTCTCGGAAAAGAGAACCAGGACCATCATCGATAGCGCCCAAGAAGGTTTGATTGTAACCGATCAAGAAGGCTTTGTGACGTTATTTAATCCCTTTGCCGAAGCCATGTTTGGTTACTCTTCCATAGAAATTGTTGGCCGAAATATAAATAATCTGATACCGGAACCTCATAAGGCCGAACACGATGGACATTTCTTAAAACACTTTCAAACCGGCAAAAAAAACATTGTCGGAACGATTCGTGAACTGAAGGGTTGCCGCAAAGACGCAACCTTATTTCCTCTGGAGCTTGGCGTCAACGAGATGCAACTAGGAGGAAAGATTTTTTTTGTGGCAAGTATCCGTGACATCAGCGAGAGAAAAGCATCGGAAGAAAAACTCCTGAATGCGAAGGAATTGGCTGACTCCTCACGGGAAGAAGCTGAGAGCGCCAACAGGGCTAAATCCATCTTTTTGGCCAATATGAGCCATGAAATTCGAACTCCTATGAATGCCATTCTTGGTTATTCACAGGTCCTTTTAAGGCAAAAAAATTTCAGTTCAGATCAACGTCAGGCTCTCGAGACCATCGATAACAGTGGAAAAAACCTCCTCGATATTATCAACGAAATTCTGGATATTTCAAAAATTGAAGCGGGGAAAATGGAACTCAATGAAATAAATTTTGACCTCAAGGATTTTACATCTGGAATTTCTAATATGTTCGAATTGCGGTGCCAGCAAAAACGATTGGGTTGGAAAATTAAACCTCTAGAGGAATCCTGTTTGGTTTGTGCGGATGAGCTCAAATTGAGGGCAATTTTGATAAACCTTATCGGAAACGCTGTGAAATTTACGGATTCGGGTGAAATTCTATTTGGTATAACTCCTTTGGAGAACGAACGATTTTTGTTTGAAGTTATTGATTCAGGAAGAGGTATTGTCGCTAAAGACCAAGAACATATTTTTAAGGCGTTTCACCAGTTGGAGTCTGGGGCGAAAAAGGGGGGCACCGGGCTGGGCTTGGCGATTTCAAGCAAACAGTTGGAGCTAATGGGATCTGAGTTGAAATTGGAATCCGAACTGGGTAAAGGTTCCCGCTTTTATTTTACTTTGCATTTACCCAAAGCGACCAGTGACATCGAAAAGCGGTGTGAACGAGTCCAAAATATCCTTGGTCTAGCTAAAGGGTGTCGTGTTAAAGCACTCGTGGTCGATGATATCAAGGAGAATCGCGAGGTGTTGGCAGCATTTCTCTCGGGATTGAAAGTTGACGTGAAACAAGCAGTGGATGGCAAGGATTGTTTAGAAAAGGTACGGGAGTATCTTCCAGATATCATTTTCATGGATATTTGGATGCCTGTAATGGACGGACAAGAAGCCATCAAAGAAATCCGAAAAGAATTTGGGAATGACCGATTCAAAATCGTCATCGTTACAGCTTCGACATTTGATCAAGATAGGGAAGGCTATATTCGATTGGGAGCGCAGGAATTTATTTCAAAACCTTTTCGCGCGGAGCAAGTCATAAATATTCTTGACGAGCTTTTAGAGATCGAATTCGAATATGAAAAGGAGGTGTCTCCAGTCCCAAATACCTCAAGTTATGGTGAGCCTGATTATACTAAAATTATCTTGCCGGAAGATTTATATTCGACACTAAAAGATGCGGCCGAATTGTACAATATTTCTCTACTGGAGAAAGCCCTAAAAAAAATCCAGGACTTGGATGAAAATTGCAATCAACTTGTGGTTCAGATTAAAGGATTGATGAAGAGATATGAGATGGAACAAATAATCGAAATTGTTGAGAAGGTAAATCATGGAAAAAAATGATCCTCCTTTAAGCGGTATGAAAATTCTTCTGGTGGATGATAACCCGGCTAATTTAGACGTTCTTTCCATCATATTAGAGGAAGAGGGTTATGAAATTTCGGTTGCCATCAGCGGGGAGATGGCTCTTAAAGCAGTCATTCACATTGCGCCGGATTTGATTTTGCTTGATGTTATGATGCCGGGAATCGACGGGTTTGAAACCTGTAGGAAATTAAAAAACGATGCTACTACCAAAGAAATTCCGATCATTTTTCTTTCAGCAAAATCCGACTCAACCGATATTGTTAAAGGATTTCAAAGTGGAGGGTTGGACTACATCATAAAACCATTTAATCAAGAGGAGGTTTTAATCCGAGTAAAAACACAACTCCAGCTCCGGGATAAAACCAAAAAGCTTGAAGAGGCCGAGGCTGAAACTAGACTTTTTGCGAAGGAATTAGAGAGGAGCAATCAAGATTTACAGGAATTTGCGTCGGCAGCCTCCCACGACCTTAAAAGCCCCCTACGAAAAATTGTGAATTTAGGCGAGTTTTTGAAAGAAGAGTGTGAGGACCTCCTGAATGAAAAAGGGAAAGATTACATTTTGAAAATGAGGGAAATGTCAATCCAATTGTCCCAACTGATTGACAGCCTTCTTGAATATTCTCAAATAACGAGAAATCCAAAACCTTTTGAACCCTGTGACCTTAAACAATTGATTGAAAAAGTTGTAGAAAATTTGAAAATACAAATCCATGAATCAAACGGAAAGATATTAATAGGTGATTTGCCTACAATTTATGGGGAGCAATTTTTATTGCATCAATTTTTTCAAAATTTAATTTCCAATGCACTCAAATTTCACCGGCAAGGGGAACCCCCGGTGATTAACATTCGTGGCGAGTCCACTGACAACGGATTTTGGAAGATTATGGTTGATGATAATGGCATCGGCTTTGATGAGGAAAATACTGATAAAATATTTCAGCCCTTTAAACGCCTGGTAAGCCGGAGTGAATACGAGGGTAGCGGTATCGGGTTGGCCACTTGCAAAAAAATAGTCGATCATCACAATGGAACCATCACTTGCCAAAGCCAACCAGAAATGGGGACAACCTTCATTATTACTTTACCCGAAAAACCGCCACAGTAATCTAGATGTTCTTTGCAGTTGACCACTTCTCAGCCCGGTGGCTCCACCAACCCTAGCAGTTTTAATGACTCATTTGCCGTAATTCTTCTTAAAGAATTAGATGTATAGGGCGGATGTTCTCTGGAATGACATTCAAGAGGTCAGGGGTTCGATCCCCCTCAGCTCCATATTCATTTTGAAGGGCTTAGTCGCTTGGGCTGAGCCCTTTTTCTTTTGATTGTATGGGTGTCGTATTGTGGAGAATGGAACAACTTGTTTCCAATATTTTAAGCGCTGTTGGATAGATTATGTTATTTTCTTCATGAATATGTCTGTGAAGATCCAATTCTAACTTTTTAAGTCTTTTGAGCATTGAACGGTAAGTCGAACATGCATATTCAGGAATCACATAACCGTTGGTAAGTCTCCTGATTTTGCTAACGAGGTCGATGGCATTTGAATGATCCTTTTTCAATGTTTGCATTTCTTTTTCTGCAAGATCGTCACAAAAGTTGGCAATTTCATCGCTAGATTCAAACTGTTGAATTAATTTTGAGAGCAATTTCTCTTCATTCTGCATGTGACTTCCCAATTCTGCGCAAAGAAGAGAGAATACATTCTCCAATTCTATCAGATCAGGGTGAGCCTTGCCATGGCGGGTAACGACTCGTTTAATTAGTTGGTTTAATAAAGGTGTTGCTCCTAAAACAAAACTGTAATGTTCTTCAGTGACGTGATCCAGCAATCTATCCATACTGGCTTGAGACAAATCTCTTTCACATCTTGCAGGTTTTTCTGGAACAGTATTATAAATTCCCTTCAGAATTTCATCTGGGTCATATCCTAATTTGGCGCAACTCTCTGCTAGAGAATTTTCACCATTGCAATAGTAGTCTAATCCCAACTCTTCGAGAACTGAGGCTGACCCAGGTATCTTGTTGACCAACTCACCTATGGTATTATTTGTGTTTATTAGTTTTTCCATCTTAAGACCCTCCTTATGGTTTAAGGAAATTCAGGTCCAAGTTCACCTTCTGTATTAAAGATCGTTTTAAATTTAAAAAATTTCATAACATATTAGACCTTAAAATTTTTTTAAACTTCTACCTTCTAGTAAATATAGGCTTTCCATTTCCAATGTCCACTAGCGTTCTTAATCAACATAGCAAAAAAGATAGCTTTGAAAAAATACTTCGTTGTTGGGGAATAAATATTTTGGTAAAAGTATCTTATTATGTTTGGAGTCTTTGATTTTTAGTTAAAGTGGGTTATGAAAACTTTTTAGAAAATATTTTGCTGTGAAAAACAGAAAGGGCCTGGTCGATTCGACCAGGCCCTTTCTTATTAAGCTTGTCCGAGTCATTAGTTAGGCCGCATTCATGCGTGACCCACTAAAGTAATGCAAGTATTAAAAAATATTTCACCCAAAATATAGAATATTAATTGTTTGAATAATTCTTTCCGATGGTTATCTATATCTAAAAAAGATAATTTAAAGTTTTTGTAAAGGGTATGACTGAAGGTGCTGTGCAATTTTGTGTGGTCAGAGAGGATAGCACCTTCCCCGGGGTTTTCGATCTTTTTTAAAACCCTGGGACGATATCAGAATTCACTGATAATGCTCCTCTCAGAATTCGCGTCACGGAGAGTAAGGTCTTCAGCATTTTCTTTCCGGGCATTTTCAATATACTGTTTGAGAGCTGGAATTTCATGCTCACCCTGAAAGTCCTTAAACTTCCCTTCTCCTTCGAGGTTCATTCGAAGGCCAAACCGGTCTCCCTTCCTCAATCTTTCTGAAAGCTCCTGAAACCAATTATCATACATGTCCATGATATGCCTCCATTTCCTGGTAACGGGTTTTTAAGAGGTCAAAAAATACGGGCGACTTAATATCAAACCCAAAACGCTATATCTATATCTAACGATCAAATCAGAGGCCTTAATATTCCAAGTCCCGGGAAAACACTAAGTTTTCTTCAACTTTTCTGATCCATTTCCGCAATGGATTTCTCTGTCTCGGATTCACTTGTGATACTGCTGCTTATAGAAAATCAAGAGTAATTGTGGAAGATATTGAAACAGATCCTCTTTGGGAAAAAGGTATAAACCTGGCCATGAGAAATGGTTTAAGGTCATGTTGGTCGGTTCCTACACTAAATTTTCAGAAAGATGTATTGGGTACTTTTTCTATATAGTATGAAAAACCTGGAAAGCCGGGCTCATGCGAACTTGAATTCATTAACACTATGGTCCGTATCGCTGGTGTGATTATTGAAAAAAGACACAATGAAACAAAATTAGCTGAAAGTGAAGCTCGATTCAAAGCGGTTATGACCCAAAGGGTCGACTCCATTTTTATTCATGATGATCGAGGACAGTTTGTTGATTGTAACAAAAGGGCTTGGGAAAGCTTGGGTTATACACGAGAAGAACTGTTGGAATTATCGGTAATGGATGTTGAGAAAAATATTGAAACGAAAAACTTTGAATATTTTTTGGCTACAGCCCGTGATATATCAAATAAAAACAGGAAGAAGAGGAAATCGTCAGCGAACGTTCTATTTATAATCTAGCAAATTTGTTTGTAAGTTATGCTGTCTTTTGCAGGAGGTGGCTGAAAGAATTGTACAACCTCTGCATGGCGAGGGGTGACAATACAGTTGTAATAGCTATAACTATTACCATACCCGCATAAATCTCGTTGGAGAAGATACCGCTTTCCCTTCCTAATTCGGCAAAGATGAGTCCCACTTCCCCGCGAGGTATCATGGCGGTGCCAATGATCCAACGGACCGGCCATGACTCCCTGATGAACCAGGGACCTGCTAGCTTACCGACAATTGCGATAATCAAAAATATCAATGAAAAGACCCAAATGAAGGGAGAACCCCAATCGATTTCACGCAAGTTTAATGACATGCCAACCAGTACAAAGAAAATTGGCGTGAATAAATGGATGATCGATTTCATTTCTATTTCAATACGCTCTGCGAATGATGGGTCTGCATGCAACACTGCGCCAAAAGGCAAAAAGAAACGCCGTGATAATGCTAACCCTGCTGCGAAACCACCTAGCAATTCAGGGGCTCCCATAAGGTGGGCCAGCCATGCGAAGAGCAGGACAAGGGATACGATGGTCGTGGGTATCAGTCCGGGAATTTCGGTTGTTGAGTCAATATGTTTGATGACAGTGGACATTAGCTTGGCTGCCACGGGAGCTAAGACGAAGAAGGTAGCTACAAATGATATGACTTTGCCTGTATTGACTAGGTTCACACCTCCTCCAATGGAAAACTCGTAGAGTAATGCAAGTAGGATGACACCCATAACGTCATCCAGAATTGCTGCACCCAGTATTATCTGACTCTCCGAGGAGTGGTGACGTTTGAGATCCGTGAGTACACGGGCGGTGATTCCTATGCTGGTTGCGGTGAGTGTGCCTCCTATAAATAGTGATACCAGTAATTCGAGGTTGAATATCCAATACCCTATAATGAACCCCAGCAAAAGCGGTAAAACAAAACCTGCCATTGCAACGACTAATGACTTGTGACCAGACCGAGCTAATTGTTGGAGGTCGGTTCCGAGACCTACTTCGAACAAAAGCAAGATTATGCCGATTTCGGCCATGAGCCGGATGGCTTCTATGGGTTCAATCCAGCCCAAAATACTTGGTCCTAATACCACTCCTGCCAATAACTCCCCTATGACTGAAGGCCCCTTAAGCCTCACTGTCAACTCTGCAAAAACACGTGCAGTTAGGAGAATGATTAATAGAGTAAGAAAAAAGTCGTGAGCATGCATTGAAGATCCAAAATCATTTATAAATAAACCTTAACTCATGTTTATTTTTTAATGCCTTTCATATAGATAAGTTTCTTATGATAATTCATCCAATTCTTCTGCTTTTTTCTCAATTTATTTTTTCATAGCTTAGAGATATTGACTGGCCAATAGTCCGGTTGAAGGTATCAGGTGCCTCTCTAAATTTCAAAACTGTATTGTCCTTGTATCGTAGGCAGTCAAAAATAATAGTAAATACGACTAAATACCATAAATTAAGATAAAAAGGTTAGTGCCTATCTTTCAATACCAATCATAATGGAAGGAGTCTATACTTCTAAATTCCTGCAACACAACTCTGGTTTCAACGGTATTTATTGTGAAGTTTGAATTCTATTGTGTATCTCCAACCACAGCATATATCAAAGACTTGCATGGCTAATCTAAGTTTCAGGGAATAGGGAATAATGATTGACTAAGATAAACTTGCGGTCAACTGTTTAGCCATTTAACCTGTTTATGAAAAGGGCCTGTCATCAGGATAAATACTGGAAAGACACTTTGTGAAAAGAGTGATGAATTATGATGTATGTTTGCTTTAAATAATGAACAAATTATTAATCTTTTATTGAACGAATGAACATGAAAACTATACTTCAGGGTTTATTTGGGATTGCTATTTCATGCATTACACTATTGTGCAATCCGCAAATTGCAAATGCCTTTGATTGGAGTATAACAGAGCTGCATTATCAATTTGGGAATCTGGATGCACCTTTTAGAGGGGGGCGTGACTCAGAAACCAATATTCTGACTTTTCAGCATGCAGATGGCTGGAAATATGGTGACAATTTTATTTTCGTCGATTTTCTACATGATGAGGATGATGATGGCTTTAACGACGATGATGTTTATGGTGAGGTGTATTTTAATTTCAGCCTGAGTAAAATCCTGGGTACGAAAGTAGGATATGGGCCTATAAAGGATATAGGTGTTCTTGCGGGACTGAATATGGGTTTGGATTCTGAGGTTATTAAATACCTTCCTGGAGTCAGGCTTTCATGGGAAATTGAGGGTTTTGCCTTTTTAAATACGGATATGGCTTTTTATATAGATGACAGTAATGGCCTTTCTTCAGGAGGAGTGCCTAAAGAGGACAACACGTTTTTTATTGATTTGAATGGAGCTTATCCTTTAAAGATTGGCTCGCACAGCTTTTCTATTGAAGGCCACATGGAATATGTTGGCGAGAGGACTGACGAAACAGGCGCAAGTGTTAGTGAGTGGTATTTTTGGCAAATTCAATTTAGATATTACATGAGTGAATTGTTTGGCCTGCCACAGAAATTTTTCATTGGTACAGAATGGCAGTTCTGGGCCAACAAGTTAGGCGATCCAGATACAGACGAAAATGTAGCTCAGGTTCTTTTGGGATATCGTTTTTAAATTAATCATGCATATGAGTGAAGTTGAAAAGTTAAAGCCTTTGTTTACTGAAAAGGCTATTAGAAAAAGAGTTCAGGAGATTGCAGAAGAAATTAACAGGGATTACAAGTCTAAAGATGTTCTTTTGATAGGTGTCCTTAAGGGGGCTTGTATGTTTTTTTCTGATCTTATAAAGCTTATAAATTTGCCTGTTAAAATTGATTTCGTTATGGCTTCAAGTTATGTCAAAAGTAAATCATCTGGAGAAGTTCAAATTCATAACAAGATAAATGAAACCATGAGGGATAAGGATGTTCTATTAGTTGAGGATATTATTGATTCGGGTTTGACCACTGAATATCTGGTTAAAATGATTTCAGAGGAAATGCCGAAGTCGCTAAAAGTTTGTGCGCTTCTGGATAAAAAAGAAGGAAGAAAAATAGAAGTTCCTGTCGAATATGTTGGTTTTGAAATCTCGGACCTTTTTGTGGTGGGCTATGGTATGGATTTTGAAAACAAATATAGAAATATTCCATATATAGCAGTTTATGAGCAAGAAACTTAAATAATTCATAAAAAAACTGTATCTAAATAGAAAATAGTCAGAAGAGCATAACAATTCTTTTTCTTGACGGGGTAAAAGTGATTATTGACTGGATGAAAAGAAAGAAGTTGGTTTTCCATTATGTGTTAGCTTTTTGGATTGCTGGATTCAGTTTAATTCAGCAAGATGTTTACGCAAAAGAGATTAAAGTTGGATTTATTTATTTGTCATCAGCCAGTGATGCGGGATGGTCTTATGCCCACGAACTTGGGAGACGGTCTATAGAAAAAATCCCTGAAGTGACAACAAGCTATGTAGACTCTGTAATTGAGAGTGATGATAGTTATATAGAGGCGGTTTTAAACCGATTGGCTAGCAATGGCAATAACTTGATTTTTGCTACCAGTTATGGCTATTCGAATGCGGTAAACAAAGTTGCAAGGCAATATCCGAATGTAGTTTTTATGCATTGCTCAGGGCAAATGCGCAGTAGCAATGTGGGTACATATTTTGGTCGTATGTATCAAGCCCGATATTTGACAGGGCTAGTGGCTGGAGCCATGACAAAAAGCAATATTATTGGTTATGTTGCGGCATTTCCCATTCCAGAAGTTATAAGGGGTATAAATGCTTTTACGCTTGGAGTACAGAAAACAAACCCAAATGCTAAAGTTTTTGTGCGCTGGACTAAAGATTGGAATGATCCTTTAAAAGAAAAAATTTTTGCGAATGAATTGGTTGACAATGATGCGGATGTCTTGACTCAACATCAGGATTCTCCAGCTACACAGGTTGTGGCAAAAAAGAGAGGGGTTTATTCGATCGGATATAATCATGATATGGGTGCTTATGCCAGGAAATCACACCTCACAGCGGCCGTGTGGAATTGGGGGGCTTTATATAAAAACATTGTTCAAAAGGTTTCTGCTGGGAAGTGGAAAAGTGAAGATGTCTGGTGGGGCTTGGAAAAGAACCTTGTCGATATCGCCCCTTTTGGTTCAATGGTTCCAGAAAAAATAAGGCAAGAAGTTCTCAGGGTGAAGGAAAGCATAAAATCTAATAACTTTACAGTATTTTCTGGACCGGTATTGAATCGTGAGGGCAAAATTAGAATCCCAAAGGGGAAGCAGGCAACCGATGAAGAGTTGATCAGCATGAACTGGTTTGTAAAAGGAGTTGTTGGTGATTTTGACCCCAATTAATAACCACGCTTGAATGGTATGTTAAAGATTATAATTCCCTTTAAAACCGTCTAATAAAACAAACAGAGTATGTCCATTAAGTTTAAACTTTGGATTCTTGTTCTCATTCCCTTTTTAGGTGTGACTTTGTTTGGGGGTGGATTTTTGCTATGGGCTACGAGTGCTCAACAGAAAAAACTGGTTAAGGGAAAATTAAATGCAAATATTCTGCATTTGGAAAATGAAGTTAAGTTTGCGGCCACGCAACTTGAGAAAGTTTTAAAAAGACAGGCGCAGAATAGGGATTTGATCCGCTATGTCCGCTCTTTATATACCATCAAAAAGGATTTCCCATCGTTAAAAAAAACTGTTCAATGTAAAGCTGCGATTTTGATTCGAGAGCTTACCTTTGAAAAAGGATATGACTTAGCTGCAATCTACAGCGTGGGTGGTATTCAATCCTACGCTACAAATGACAATATATATGTAGCGTCAAAAAATCTCAGTGATGGAAAAACGCAACACCTCACACCTTCGATAGGGCCTTTTTTGAAACAATGTTCTTCAAAAGTATGGGTTAAAAGTGCCTTGCCTGTAAGCCTGCCTGATGTGTTAAAACCTGATTCTGTTTCTACAACATATTTTACCGTTTCTGATGGTCATTTGGATCTCATTGGAACCCTGCCTATTACAGAGACCATTTATTCAGATGGTGAGGAAAAATCCGTTCAAATTGGAGCTTTGCTCTTGAAAAAGAGGTTCTCAGATGAATTTATGCTGGAGTTTGCAGGAAAAACATCGATAAGCAGTGACCTTTATTCGTTGACAGGTGAACATCTGGTAGGACCCCATTTAAACCAGATTGAACAATTACCTATGAAAGCTAAAAATCAGCTCAGTGATGAATTGTTTGCTGAAATTAAAATTGGAAATGAAGACTATTTTATGGAGATGCGTCCCTATTATAAAGACAATCTGCCCATTTTCCTGATGGCTTCATATGATTCCAAAAAAACTGTTACAGAAAACACCAGGAAAATATTTTTTCTTCAAATTGGAGGGGTTCTCATTGGCGTTATTGTGGCCAGTATCGTTGCTTTTTTAATGGCTAGATTTATAACCAGGCCAATTCAAAATATCACAGAACAAATGAATATGATTTCTAATGAAAAACGTTTTGATAAGCGTGTGCAAATAGAATCGGGCGATGAACTTGGTGTTTTGGCTACATCTTTCAATGCAATGTCGGAAATGCTGGAAAACCGCGATGCCGAGGTTTCACGATTTACTAATGAACTAAGGGATATTAATAAAACTCTGAAAATTGAAAGAGCAGGTCTGGAGAATACTGTTGAGCAGAGAACTCATGAATTAAGAATTGCTAAAGAATCTGCAGAAAAATCCAGTCAGGCTAAATCTGAGTTTTTGGCGCGTATGAGCCATGAATTGCGGACTCCTATGAACGCAATTTTAGGATTTACTCAATTGTTGCAAATGAGTGCTAAGGATAGATTAAGCGATGTTGAAAATGAAAATCTCGAAAGAGTCTCTTCAGCGGGGGACCACCTCCTGGAGCTTATTAATGAAGTGCTGGATGTTTCTAAAATTGAATCCGGAAAATTGAAGTTGTCCATTGAGACAGTGGATATGATTCCCATTGTTGATGATGTGATTTCACTTTCAAGGCCACAGGCTGACGAAAAAGGGATATCCATTGATTATAGTAAAATACCTGAACAAAACTATTTTGTTGAGATTGATCCGCTTAGGTTCAAACAAGCTGTCTTGAATATAGTTTCAAACGCTATCAAATATAATAGGGAAAATGGTTCGGTAATTGTCTCTTGTGAAAAACATGAAAGCATGGTGCGTTTGGGAGTGAGAGATACAGGCTATGGAATTGCGGAAGATAAAAAAGCAATGATATTTCAACCTTTTGAACGTTTTAATGTGGATGCGGAATTTATCGAGGGGACTGGGATCGGGCTAACAATAACCAAGCAGCTTATTGAGTTGATGAAAGGAGCGATTGGCTTTGAAAGTTGTGATGGAGAAGGCAGTTATTTTTATATTGATGTTCCGGTTTCAGATAGAGCCTTTTCATATCGGGAAATAGATGAGGTTGGCCATGTTAACTCTTCACTGGTAAAAATTAATGCCAAAAAAATTCTTTATATAGAAGATGTTCGTGAAAATGTGGAATTGATAATACAAATTCTTAAGCTTAGACCCAATGTTGAAGTCATTTCTGCATCCGATGGACTAGCTGGAATTAAATTAGCTCGGTCTGAAACTCCAGACTTAATATTGATGGATATTCATATGCCGAGAATGGATGGTCTGACAGCTTTTAAAAAACTGCAGGAGAATGCAGAGACAGCAAAGATTCCTGTTATTGCTTTGACCGCTGATGCTATGGATGGAGATATCAAGAAAGCCTTGGAAGCGGGTTTCAAAAATTATCTTATCAAGCCCATTAATATTACTAAATTGTTTAATGCAATAGATGCTGTTTGGTCCTGATTATTTATAAATCAGAGCGAGCTTATTAAAGCTGTCTCTTTTGTGCTCAAAGCCTTTCCTGGCCAGAAGCCTGAAGCTTAAAAATGTCGGCTTTATATAACTATTACCGTGAAATAAAAAGCAATCTTATTTTAGTGGATTGCCTGTTTTTTGTATAAAAGAGTCTGGTCATATTGACCAGACTCTTTTAGTTTATGGTTGTCTGGCAGTTTATAGTTGGTAGGTGGTTATTCAGTGACAAACTCCACATTCACCGGAGTAGGATTTCTTACAACATCAAATATAGGTGAATGTTGGATGAATTGATTCTGTTTTTCTTTGTCTGCGTCTAGTTTTACTTTGAATTTGACACGTATTTTCTCATTGGCCCCTTTATCATTTCCCAGTAGAGTGGGGTTCCACATCAAGTTGAAAATGCACTTTTCGACCGATCACTTCAGAAGTTCCAAAATATTTTTATCCATGCTTTTTCTGAAAAGCAGGATTCAAGAGTATGTTTCTCAAATGTTTGATATGATTAAATAACCGTTAATTTCTACACCCTTGCTCTCAATGAAAACTGCTGCTGATTCTTCTGAAAACTTTTATTCAGAATTGCCTGTTTTTTACGACTTTATGGGCGTCGCTGAAAATAGTAATTTTCATGATGTTCCTGAGGATTGGCTGATAGTGGTGTCTGATATTAAGGGATCGACAAAGGCGATTGAAAATGGTCGTTACAAGGATGTAAATATTTTGGGGGCTTCTTCCATTATTGCGGTTTTGAATTGCGTTCAAGATATTGAAATCCCTTTTGTGTTTGGAGGAGACGGTGCTTCATTCGTCATCCCCAAAATCTTGAGGGAACCCGTTGAGGAGGCTTTGAACAGTACAAGAGAACTTGCTCAAAGTGAGTTTGAAATGCAGTTAAGAGTGGGAATGGTGCCGGTCAAACAGGTCATTGATGAAGGTTCCCGGATGCGTATTGCCAAGATGCAGGTTTCTCCCTGGGGAACTTTGGCAATGTTTTCTGGAGGCGGTTTGGCTCATGCAGAGAAACTTATCAAAAACCCACAGACATCAGAGGCCTACGAAATTCATCCTTGTTTGGATGACGTAAAGAGTCAAAATTTTTTCGAGGGATTGGAGTGCAGGTGGGAGCCGATTCGTAGCTCAGGTGGAGAAACCTTATGTCTTATGGTGTTGGCCCGGGGAAAAAACGAACTGAAAAACGCAGAAACCTATTCGAACTTTATTAAAGAAATTAGAATGATTTATGGGTCACAAAAAGACTATAGCCCTGTTAGCGCTGAACAAATGAAAGTGACATTGAACTCCAGGTTGCTGAACCCCGAAACAAAAGTCCGGACTTTTAATAAAAACTTTATTCAGCGGCTGGCTTATCCTGTTCTTTTAAGACTGTCTTGTATCCTGGGAAGGGTCATTTTTAAATTCGGCCTTAAAGTAGGAGGGTTGGATGGAAAAGACTATCTTAATACGCTGACAAAAAACTCTGACTTTCAAAAATTTGATGACACTCTTAGAATGACTATCGATAGCAAGCCGGAACAGCGGGAGAGGCTCCTCAAGTATCTGGAACATCAGAAAAATAAGGGGGCATTATTTTATGGGGTTCAAATCTCCGACTCCGCATTGATGACTTGTATGGTTTTTGATCGTAAAGAGCGTCATTTGCATTTTGTTGACGGGGCTTCAGGAGGGTATGCATTAGCCGCAAAGCAAATGAAAAGTCAGATTGCGGAAATTGAAGAGTTTGCTTAAAGTTTTATATTAGCGAGTAGATGTTATATTTTTCTACAATGGTCGAAGTGGAATAAATTTAGAGCGGAAGGCTGTTAGAGCTATGAAAAATTTTATTTTAATAACTATGTTGGTTTTGAATATGTTCTCATTGGCATGGGCAGGATTTCAGGAGGCTACAGACGCTTTCGAAAGGGGTGATGTCCAGACGGCGTTGAAAGAGTTTCATGCTCTTGCGGAAAAAAATGATGCCAGGGGCCAGTATGGGCTTGGCATCATGCATGATCTGGGAGAAGGGGTGCCGCAAAACTCCGAGCTAGCGTTTAAATGGTACAAACTTTCTGCTGAACAGGGATATGCGGATGCACAGAATAATCTGGGCGTGATGTATGAAAACGGTGAAGGAGTTCCTTTGAACTACGATGAAGCCATGAGGTGGTACCGAAAGGCAGCTGAGCTTGGGAATAGGGATGCGCCTAATAATATAGGAGTGATGTATATGACCGGAGTGGGTGCTCCAAGGGATTTTGTGAAAGCCTATATGTGGTTCAGCGTAGCAGGGAAGGGGGATCCTGACGCGGTCAGTAATAAAAAATTCCTGTTGAATAGAATGTCACAGGAAGAGGTGGCTCAAGCGGAAAATATGGCTCAGGAATGGTTGAAGATTAGACAGCAAAATAAAGCGAATTGATTTTAAAAGATTTCAGAAAGAGCAGTGAGAGATTTTGTGTGTTGAAAAAATATTCCCTTAAAATTGCCTTGATGACTTTTTGTATATTATTGCTGGGTTGTGGGCAAGATGATAAGGTAGTTATAAAACCAAAACTTGTAGTTGCCATTGATGCAACATTTGTTCCGATGACATTTTTAAATGATCAAGGGGAACTCGATGGCTTTGAAGTGGACCTCATTAAAAAAGTTGTAAGGAATGCCGGGTACGAATATGAACTGGTTAATGTGGAATGGGGCGGTTTGTTCGGAGGATTGATCACAAAAAAATTTGATTTGGTTATCAGTTCAATAGCGATTCTGGAAGAAAGGAAAAAACGTATGGCTTTTAGTATCCCATATTTGCAGAGTGGGATTGCTGTATTGGTCAGAAAGGATCTCAATAATATTGATAATCTTGAACAGCTTGCCGAAACAAAGGCTATGGTGGGTGCCCAAATCAACACGACTTCGCATTATTTTTTACAAAAATATAATGGAATAAACGTCAAGACCTATGAGAAATTCGGTCATGCAGCTATTGATATGGCCAATAATGGTATTGATGGTGTTGTAGGGGATTCTGTTCAGGTGAATTACTATTTCAATGAAAATAAGGAATTGGGAAAGAATGCAAGATTCCTGGGTTCCAGGATGACTTCTGAGTTTTATGGAATAGTTCTGCGAAAAAAAGATCTTGAGTTAAAACAAAAGATTGATGAAAGTATGACAAAACTTCTTAATAATGGAACTGTTCAGAGATTACATGCTAAATGGGATTTGGGAGAATTTTCTGTGGTGCCTGCTCCAAGGCATGAATCAAATAATTGAATTGCTGAATGTCTGCTCAAGTTATTTTTAATGAATAAATGTAAGAGATGGGAGTGATAATTAATACACTTTTAAGGAGATTGTTATGTTTCAGTTGACAAAAATAATATGTCTTTTGGTGATTTTTGTTTTTGCTATTACAGCAGACTTTAACTCTGGAGTGCTGATGAATCCGCTGGATCCTCCAGTTGCTGAAGCAAAGAAAAAGAATAAGAAACATAAGAAGCATGAGGATAAAGATAAAGACAAGGGTAAGGACAGGGATAAAGGAAAAGATAAAGACAAAGATAAAGACAAAGATAAGGGTAAAGATAAAGACAGGGATAAAGGAAAAGATAAAGATAAAGACAAAGATTAACCGGGAAGGTTCATTGCTCCAAGTTTGGGTTTAATGTGTCAGTTGGAATAGCTCATGTTGTGAAGAGTGCTCCTGCAATACAACCTGTTTGGATGGTTGCAAGAAAGGCGGTCCATAAAGAGCGCCCTCCTGCTACAGTAATATCATGAGCTCGTGAAGGAATCAATGCGGTGAGACCGCCGATGAAGATTCCCATGCTGGCCAGGTGCACAAAGCCACATAATGCATAGGTTAAAATAGTTACTGATCTGAGTGTAAACGGAACCGGATCTGCAACTTGAGCTCCTGCCAGTGCGAAATAGGAAGAAACTTCTGTTTCTACAAATCGTGCTCCCAGTATTTTGCCCGCTAACTCCCATTCATCGGGTGGAAGCCCCATAAGTGCAGTAAATGGTAATGTTAGCCAGCCGAGAATGTTTTTCAGGGAAAGATTATCCCCGAACCATCCAGAGAGTGCCAAATCTATCAGAGCTTCCAGACCGAGTACCACGATTAATACAGTTGCTATGCCAGCAGCCATTCTAACTCCTTGCGTGCCTCCATCTATTAAAGCAACCATTAAGTTTTTGGATTGGGTGGTATCATTTTCAAGTTTTGGTAAATTATCCATGGTTTCCGGCATTGATTGCTCTGGCAATGACAGTTTGCTGGCAATGACGGCACAGGGTATTGATATCAGTGAAGCGGAAACAAGATGCCCGGCGATTTCAGGGAAAATATCGTGCAAAGCGATTACATAAATTCCCATTACAGTACTGGCTACAGTTGACATCATGCAGGTCATCAGGGTGAGTAGCTCAGAGCGGGTCATCTTCATGAGGTAGGGCTTCACAGTCAGGCTGGATTCAATTCCGACAAAAATATTTGCTGCGGCAGATAAAGACTCAACCCCGGATAACTCTAGTAACCGGTAGAAGATACGAGCAAAAAAACGGACTACTGCTTGCATGATTCCCAGATAATACAATCCAGAAATTACAGCTGAAAAGAAAATTACAGAGGGAAGCACTTGAAAAGCTAGTATAAACCCTATAGAAGGTGTCCCGTCAGCCAGGGTTTTGCCTGGTCCTATGGCAAGAGGTCCAAATAGAAAAAGTGCTCCTTTCTGTGAAGACGTCAGAAATCCTACCAATAGGTCATTGATCCAATGTAAAGCAGTTCGTGACCAGGGAATCCAAAACGTGAGAACTCCCAATACCCAGGCTAAGGCCATGCTTCCGATTATAGTTTTGGGGTTAATTTTTTTTCGAATCCCTGTACCCCAAGCTAATATTGCAACAATAAAAAAACCGGCAAATGAAATTAAACGATAAAAGCTTTCATCCATCATGTTAGAAAAGGTTGAAGATTTTTGCTTGATTTATGAGTGTGAAAATTTAATGAGAATTCTGGAAGCCAAAGACTGGATTCATGTGTCCAGATCATTTATAGATATGACGCCAACAATTTTTTTGCCTTGGGTTACGGCGTAATGTCGGATATTTTTATCCCACATTTTTTGCCTTGCTTCGCTCGCAGTAGTATTTGTGTCGAGAGTGAGAACAGGTTTTGACATAATAGTGGAAACAATGACTTCTGCAGGGTCGATGTTTTTTTCCAACAATTTTATAAGGTCGGTTTTGGTGAAAATTCCGGCATATTCTTCCCCTTGTTTAATAAGTAAAGCGTCTGTTTCTTGTGAAGACATTTCTCTTACCGCTTCTTCTACATTTGCTGAGAAGGAGATAGAATGCGGTGGTTGCATGATGTCTGAAATATATTTTTTGTCCATTTTCTAGATCAACTTTTTACAAATATGCAAATCGCAGGGTATCACTAATAAAAAATATTTTATAGTCTTTATAAAAGTTATTTTGAGGATATCCTTTCGGATCTGAGCAGGATATTATATTAGAAGATGCTGTTTAACTTGAAGGTAAGAAACTTTGAAAAAGACACCCATTATAATTTTGATGTGGGCTTTTGCGGCAGTCTTGCTTTATCTTTGCCTGCAATCAATTGACCTGGAACAGGCATGGAACGAGTTTTCTAGAGCAAATCCTTTATGGTTATTACTGGCAGTTTTTTTTAATGCCTGCATATTAGCGGTTTGGTCATCTCTCTGGTACCTTCTTATTCCGGAAAAAATATCAGTTCCTTTTATTCGGATTTTTCAAGCTAATACTTTCATGTCCACTTCTTGTAATACCATTCCCTTTCCTGGTGGACATGCTGTTGGAGTCATGGCTTTGGCCCGTAGAGCCCAGGTGGGGCACTCTTTGGCTCTATCGGTATTGGCTCTCGACCAACTCATGGAAGGTTTTGCAAAAATATTTGTTCTGTCTTTGGTGGCATTTTTTGTGCCTCTTCCAGATAAAATGGAACAAGCAATACTTGTTTTTATAGTTCTCATAGCATTTTTTGCTTCAATAATGTTTTATTTTGCTCATAAAAAGCCTGTTGTCAGGATGGAATCGGGAAAAAAATCTTTTACGGGAAAAATCAGCGCTTTTGTGTATCGATGGTCTGGGCATCTGGAAATTTTAAGAAACTTACGTATTTTTAGTTTTGGCCTTTTACTTGCTCTTTTGATGATGTTCGCGCAGACTCTGGGAATTTGGGCTGTTCAAAAAAGCTTGAGTTTGGATCTTCCAGTATGGTCGACAATATTGGTTATGGGTGCTTTGAATCTGGCAACGGTTTTGCCGATTACTCCTGGCAACTTTGGAATTTATGAAGGAACCGTTTTTCTGATTTATCAATTTTGTGGTCTCTCGCCTGAGTTGGCTTTAAGCTTGGCTCTTTTACAGCATATTTGTTTTCTGTTTCCTATGGTGGGTATGGGATATTTGGTTCTTTTGTTTTTGACCATTGCACAAAAGAAAAGTCCTTCGGAGGAATGGGTTGCCGATGAAACCTAGAAAACCCAGCATTTAATTGAAAACAAAAGAATTATTTTTTTGTGTGGATGCTTTAAACATTAACTATAAGGTCTAAAAAACTTATAAGCTAATGTTATTTATAGTGGTTGCTTTAGTACAATCTTCTAACTTAACAAAGGAAAGCTCAATAACAGTGGGCTTCATGAATTTCAATTTGTCGGAGTAATTAATTATTCCTAAAGAAGTTGAAATTTGGTTGATTATTTACTTCAGTGTAGAGAGTGGCTTGTAGAAGCTAAAATTTTTAAATCTATTGTTAATGTTAATTTTTCTTTGAAAAATAATATTTTTGTAATAAATATTGGGTAAAGGTTTTGACTACAGCTCTAATTTTAAATCTTTTTTTTGAGTATTAGCGTTTTAAATTTCTTATCACTAGGTCGAGATTCGTTTTGGTGCTATACTCTCTGCAAATAATGGGGGAGACCGGTGTCAATGTAAGCTGGTTGAATGAGCCAGTTAATTTGATAAGTCAATGTTCCGGGCTTTAGAAATGATGGGTTTATATTTTGGAATAGCCCGGTTGAGACCTTGGCAGATTTTGGGACCCAAGTAAAAATTGGGAAGGTTCTTTGGATGGCTTGATTGGCCTTGCCGCTAAAAAAGTTGGAGGTTAACTGTTATGGCAGAGGGAAAAGTAAAATGGTTTAACGATAGTAAAGGGTATGGATTTATTGAGTCTAGTGATGGAGAAGATTGTTTTGTCCATTTTTCTGAAATTCAAGGTGAAGGCTTCAAGACTCTCGCGGAAGGCCAGGCAGTAGAGTTCGAAAAGAGTATGGGCCAGAAGGGGCCTCAGGCCTCCAAGGTGATACCTAAATAAATTTTTTGATGATTAAAGCCAGCGGAGCAATTGCTCCGCTGGCTTTTTTTTTAACTATATTTTCCCAACTCCCCAAAGCCAGTTAACAACCATCAGGATTTTCTGGTTTCTTATTGTTGTGTAGTTTTTCTGGTTAAATTTCAGGGCAGATAAAAGTATCGTGTATATTTAACTTCATTTCCCAACTGCGGTCAGTCTGTGTATACTTGCTTTAGTATCTATTGATGTCTTCAGTATAAGGTCTCGTGATTTTTCCTCGCTTGTCTTCAACGATTCGGGTATGAAAACAGTTCTTAGTTGGTGCTTTCAAAAAATTACGCGCCGATATCCCGGCACTCTCTTAATCTTTGCAATTCTTTTAAGCGGATCATCCATTTATTGGGCCAGTGGTTTAAGTTTCAATCCCAGGATGGATAATCTTCTTCCTCAGGATTTACCACTGATTAAAGAATTTAATGAGGTAGTTGCCAAGACTGGAGGATCAGGTCCCCTTGTTGTTGTTCTTGAGCAACTGAACCCTATTCAGGCACCTGAGGTGATAGGTAAGCTATCGCGTGCTTTAGAAAAAATTCCCGGAACCCATTTTGTAGATTCACAAATACCAGAAGAATTTTTAAATAATCGCCAACTCCTGTTGATTCCCAAAGCAGAGTTGATTCAACTTGAATCGCTGGTCGTTGAAGCGATTGACTATGCAAGAGGTCAATTCGGTGGATTCTTTGGTGAAGACGAACTCTTTAATCCGATAAAGCTGCAAGAGATTGCCGATAAATACCAGATATTTGAAAATATAAGTTCCTATCATAAAGGAAAAAGAGAAAATAATTTTTATATCTTTGTTAAACCGAATGGAACGGTCACTGATACTGATTTTACTGGTCAATATGTAGAATCTGTTCAAGATGCAATTGACAAAACCGGACTTGAGAAGAGCATTCCCGACTTGAGCATTAAACTTACCGGCTCATTGATCGTGAGGCTGGAAGAAAACCAATTTATACAGGCAGACCTTAAAAAGTCGGCGATACTCGCAGCTATGCTAGCTACTTTTATTATTCTTGCCTATACACGATCCTGGTTTTCCATACCTCTTATCATTTTCCCATTATTACTATCCTTGTCATATACATTTGCGTTAACGCGTTTATTCATTGGCCACTTGAATATAATTTCCGGGTTTCTGGTGGCTATATTAATGGGGCTTGGTATCGATTATGGAATACATCTTTATATCCGGTTTAAGCAGGAACTTCTAAAAGGGAAGTCCATTCCCGATGCAACAGAGTTGATTGTGACGCAGGTTGGGCGGTCTGGTCTGATAGCAATGTTGACAACGATGAGTGTTTTTTCAATTTTAAGCTTTTCAGACTTTCAGGGTTTTTCAGAGTTTGGCAAAATTGCCACTATGGGTATTGTCTGCGCTTTTTTGAGTTATTATTTTATATTTCCCGCTCAGGCTTTGTTTTATGACAAAATCCATTGGTTGAAAAAACCACGGCCCAGGTTGTTCACCTTTAAAATCTCCAAATTATACTTCACGACACCATACTTTCTTTCTGCAATGTTTCTTTTGTTAATGGTTGCGAGTCTGTTTTTTCTCCCAGGACTCAAGTTTGAATATGACTTCCAGAAACTCAGGGGAGAATCTCCTGCCAGTGATTATGAGACCGTCACTACTAATGATTTTGGTTTTGCCTTCTCCCCTACTTTGATTCTGACAAAAAAGAAGGAAAACTTATTTGACATTCAGTCAGCTCTGGAAGAAATAAAAAGGAAGAATGGTGATAAGACCATCATAGGTCTTCAGTATTCATTAAACATGTTCAGCCGCGTGGAATATGAATCTAAGAAAGATGTTATAGCCAGAATACTAGAGTTGTTTGTTGATAATGCGGACATCATTCAATTTTCGTTGGGGAAGGACCGGTATGAAAATTTTGAAAGGTTGGTAAAAGCTGAGCCCTTTGACGAGGAACAAATACCACTTAATCTGGAGAAAAAAATGCGTGCCGGCGATGATTATTTGGTTTTATTGCTTTCTCCAGCAGATAAAAATTTTTTCCAAGTTGAAAATATTTATCAACTGGGGAAAGAAATGGATGAGTTTAAAAGAATGATGGGGAATAAAAATATTGAAGTCTCTGTGTTGAATGAAAATTTGATTGCCGCTGAAATCCTTGACTGGGTTAAGGATAAGGGGCCCACGGCAATGGCGGTTGCCTGTGCGATGGTATTTCTAATCCTCATAGTGGACCTTCAAGGTATCCGGTTGGCACTTGTCACTTTTCTGCCTCTTTTTACAGGCTTGGCCTTGACAGGGGCACTTATGTCTGTCTTCAATGTAAAATTAAACTTTATTAATATTGTAATGCTCCCTTCGATTGTTGGAATCATGATAGACCATTGCATATACCTGAGTCACCATATACTGGATTATTCCAAAGGTGCATCGCTCAAATCGTTGCAGGAAACTGGAAGTGCCATAATCTTGTCGGCCTTAACCAGTTTTGCGGGTTACATTAGTTTGAATATTGCCCATCATGAAGGTATCAGGTCAATTGCATCGGTAGTGGGGTTGGGAATTGTCACATGTACAATTTGTGCTCTATTTATGCTTCCAGCTTTATTTGAACTGCGAAACAGTAGATCATCGTTCGTCCGTTTTAAAAAAGATTAAGAGTAGGGGTGGAGTGGGTTTAGTTAAATCTCGGAAATTCTGAAGAAAGATAAATAATGCGTATTGGAATTTTTTTTGCATTTTTTTTGCTGGTTGCTTGTGCAGAAAAACACAAGTATGAAGACTTCATTCCTTCGGATAGTGGTAGGGGTGAGAAGGAATTCCTTCAAGACTCCAAACAATGTACAGAGGAAAAAGGTAAATTCAGTAACATGATTCAAGGGCGTGAATTCGGGTTCGAGGGTGAACATACGGGTTACCTGGGTTGTATGAAATTAAGAGGGTGGAGTCCGAAAAAAACTCGTAAGTGCAATTGATGGGCTAAGAATTTTCTTTCCAGACTTTTTGAATAATTGTGGCAGGCTGGTGGATCATGTGGCAAGTTTTGCAGGATTTCTCTGAAATATAATTCATCTTCTTTTTAAAAAGTTTTTTGTCCGGCGCCCCAGAGGCGAAAGTTTTCTTGATTTCCTGTAGGGCATCAATCATGTCTTCACCAACAAAAAAGTCTTTGACAGTACCAGGGTTTTTGGTCCATTCGGACACATGGCATTTTGAGCAGACCGATCTTAGCCCCCTAAGTCTTTTGGAAAAATCATCAATGGCTTTCCAGGACTCGTTATATTCTTCTCTCTTGAAAAATATCTCAATACTTTTGAATGAAGAAGATAACCGATGCATAAACTGATCATAATCCAATTCCTGTTCTGAGAGGGGGTCAAGAACTCTTATGGTTTGGGTTGATGGCCAATGATAACGAGTCCAAACACTGATGTAGTGCTTCCTGTGGCATTGGGTACATGTTTTTCGAAGCTTTGTAATAAATTTTTTGATTTTTCCAATATCCCGAGCCTGTATGTTAGAAATTAACAACCCTGAGGTTTCTAGATCAAAAAGGTCCTTCCATTCTGGAACCATTTCTGACGCCTTTCGATAGGCTAAGGCAAAATCTTCTGCTGCTTTGAGAGCTTCTCCCCATTTTTCCCTGTCGATACTGATAGAAGTTGCAACAAAGGTTTTGCGGATATGGTTCATTTGCATTATCCACTCAGAGGTCTTCTCACGTTCTATATAGAACTTGTCCATGGACGGGGGTGGAGGTTGAATGAGAAAGTCAGCTGAATGAGCAAAATAAGGTATGAGAAGTAAAATGAAACCTGTGGTTATTGAGAATTTAGGTTTCATTTCTGAAGAGGGGTCTCTCTATTTAAAAGCTGTATTTAATTGGGTTTAATTCGATAATAGGTGTCACCCAATAGAAATGGGCTGCCGCTTCGGACTACCCTGCAAAATCTATGGGCTTTGTCATCATCAAGATCTTTTAAAACCTGTTCAAGTAAGTCTTTATAGGAAATGTCTTCCCACAAAGAAAAATCTGTTGATCTCTCCAGAGGGAAACTGGAGATGTCCTCCATTTCAATATTATACTTATCTTTCATAACTTTCAGGTTTCCACTTTGTGGCCAGTTTTAACAGGCTCATTATATTTAAGGGCATCTAATTTACGCAAACGCTTTTTCGTTGTTGTTATCCCTTGCGGGCTCTGCTATTTTCGCAGAGCTCCTGAAATCATTGTACAGGTCTTATTATGCTATTAGTTATTGATGTCGGCAACTCCAATAATGTGATTGGTTTATTCTCTGGGAAAAAACTTCTGACCCATTGGCGTATTCGTACTGAATGGAATCGGACCGCTGATGAGTATTGGGTTTTAATTAAAGAATTTATTTTGCTGAATAATGTGGAGACTGAAACCATTGATGATATTGTTATTGCCTGTGTGGTTCCGCCTCTGATTCCAATTCTTCAGGATATGGCAAGAAAATATTTTTCCTGTGAGCCTCTTGTGGTGGGGCCGGGCATAAAAACAGGAATTTCCATTCTTTATAGTAACCCCGCTGAAGTGGGCGCTGATCGGATAGTTAATTCAGTGGCGGCATACGAGAAGTTTGGCGGGCCGTTAATTATTGTTGACTTTGGTACTGCGACGACCTTTGATGCCGTTTCAAAAAAGGGCGAATATTTGGGAGGTGCTATCTTTCCCGGAGTTCAAATTTCCCTTGAGGCTTTGTTCAAGCATGCAGCTAAACTACCTCGAATCGATATGGTGGTTCCAGAAAATGTAATTGGAAAATCAACGGCAGAAAGTATTCGCTCTGGGGCCGTTTATGGTTTTGCGGGAATGATCGAAGCCTTGGTTCGGCAGATGAAAAACGAACTGGGACAAAATACTCATGTGGTCGCAACAGGAGGAATCGTTGACTGGATTGACCCCAAAACAACGGTTATAGATACCTTGGACCCGTTTTTAACCTTGGATGGATTGCGGATTATCTATGAAAAAAACCACCCGGAAAAACTGAAGTAAAAAAACACAGGCTATTCCAGACTTAGAGACTTTCATCTAGAGGAGGAGACGTAAGCCTTAAAAAATCTGAAATAACCTGCGTTGGAGGAGTTTATTATTCAGGCTTTAATAGCCCGAGTCCCTTTTTGAATGAACAAACGTACCATTTGCGGGTTATCTTCGATATCTGAAATTTTATATCCCTGATTTTTAGCCCACTTTGAAAAGGCATCCGTTAGATTTCTTTTTTTATCGACAATCAGTTCCAGGATTCCGTTTTTTTTGATACGGGTGAACTCTTTCGATGCTAATTGTAGCGCTGTGAAAAATGAAAGTCCGCGTATGTCGATTGATTTGAACGATTCCATCTATATCCCTCCCATATTTGCCAATTCATTTGGTCTGATTGGACATTCATAAATCATTACATAAGTGCATTTTAGGAAACCAAGATTAATAAACTGTTAATCTGGAATTAAAGTTTTTTAATTTTTCATCGCCAGCTTCATTTTTTATTGGACTGTAAAGTTTTTATATTCAATATGTTGGTTTTATGTTTGATGTAAATTGGAAAATTGTGAGTTAGATACACAATTGCAGAAATAACTCTTGTTTATTTTCCGTTGAGCTTCGGGAAGTCAAGCTGTTAGTATGAGCATTGTTCCCCAGTAAAAAGTATGGGAAGTTTTTTATAGTCTTCTGGAGTTAGAAATGGGCATTATTCGTGGTGGAGATTCAGAGTATGAAGAGTATGAACCGTCGCTAGAGGAAAAGTCTGCCAAATGGCAGAATACTCTTCAATCCCTGTTGGAAAAAGAGCCGGGGTCGCTTAAACTTTCTGGAAAATATATATCCAATGATGATGTTAAGATCATTTGTAATTGTAAGGGGATTGAAAGTGTCAAGATTCTAGATCTTGCTGACAATCAGATCAGTGACGAAGCTTTGCCCGTAATTTTTGAGACGGATAACTTTGCCCAGCTTGAAGAACTCTACTTAGGTATTAATTTTCTGACAGGTCAAGGGCTGACTGGCATTGCCAATTCTGACCAGGTAAAACTGAAATCTTTAAGAAAACTGGTTATCTCAGATAATCGTCTCACCGATACTTCAGTAGCAGACTTTATGCGCTCAAAAAATTTTCCTGATTTGGAATTACTGGACGCAGGGTGGAATGAGGTTGGTAACGAAACTGCCAAAGCACTTGGGGAAAAAACGTTCTTTACAGGTTTGAAGACACTGATTTTGGAACGCAGCTATATTGATTTAGAGGGCTTGAAAGAAATGGTGCAGGGAAACCTTATGGACCAGTTACAGGAGTTAAATCTTTCGGCTAATAAGTTGAATAATGAAGCAATACAGGAGCTTGCCTTGGCTCCGAAATGGAAAGCTCTGAAAGTTTTGAGACTCTCGCAAAACATGTTTGGGGATGAAGGTGCAAAAGCTTTGGGGGAGTCTACCTCTCTGTCTGGCTTGACACACCTTTATGCTGGAAGAAACTATTTCGGAAATGATGGAGCGCAATCTATCCATGAAAGCAAAACCCTGACAAGCTTGCAAACTCTTGTCCTCAAGGAAGGTGTTGAAAACGATGCAGGCTTGGTAAATTTCTCCCGTCCGGAACTACTGAGACCTGATGATCCTAACTCCATCTGATGAAAAACCCAAATGGGTGTATTGTTTCGCCTGTGAATTTTGAGTTCAGAAAACTTTAAGCTTTTCCAACCTGGTGAGTTTGGGAGAATTTTTTAATGCTTCTTTTGCTTCTTCAGATTTAACCCGGTTGCCTCCAAGGTGAAGGTATGTCAGATTGCTGAGGCTGTCTGAGTCTGCAATAGCTAAGGCACCCTCATCACCTGCGCGATTGTCTACCAGATTCAAATATTCAACTTTTTTTAGTACAGGTGATTGTGCCAGGGCCTTCGCTCCTATTTCTGTGATTCCGTTACATTCCAGATTCAAGGTCACCAGCTCTGAAAAGATTTCGGATTGGGAGATGATTATTGCTCCTTCGTCACCCAAGTTGTTGGAACCTAAATGCAGATCACTGATTTTTGGCAGGTATGGAGATTCTGTGAGAATTTTTACTCCATTCGGTCCAAGTTGATTGTGAGTAATAATCAGGCTTGAAATACTTTTGATAAAAGGGAAGTTGGCGATCAATTCGGCGAGGTTTATGCCGTGGTCTTCTTCTATTTTTCCTGTCTTGGAAAACAGATAGGCATCCTGTATTTTAAGGACTTTTTTGTCCTTGATATTTTCAAAGAGTATTTTTTCTTTAGGGGAAAGTTTTTTTCCTTCCCCGCCATAGTTTTCTCCATCGTTGCAAAGCTCTTCCCAGTTTTTTAACTTATCTTGCATCTTGCTTAACGGGATAACCTCTTGTGTCTTGCACAACCAGGTTTGTTGCCCATATCGCAGGCTTTTAAATAATATTGCAAAGCCTTTTTCTGGCGCCCTTCTTTGTAATTCAGGGTTCCCAGGTTGTAACAAGCCGGGTCTTCGCCAGCATCACAAGCCTTGGTGAACATTTTTCGTGCCTGTTTGAATTCTTTGCTATAAGGGGTTCCTCTCATGAGAGTTAGAATTCCGCCATTGGTGCAACCTGTCATATAACCCGCATCGCAGGCTTTAACATAAAATTTCTGGGCGGTTTTGTTGTCCCTTTCTATAATTCGATAGCGTTCGCCCATTTTAAAACAAGCGGTTGAATTTCCTTCTTCACAAAGACCCCTGATTCTTTTTGTTTCTGGATCGTCTTCAGCCCAGACCCCAGAAGCTTGGATAAAAAACGTGATTAGCGTTAAAAAAATTAATTTCTTCACAATTTGCCCCTTCCCTGCTGAGTGGTTGGTTCAAGAGAATGTGAAAAGCGGGTTCTCAAGAGAAGATTAATTATAACACAGGGAGGTAATTAACATAAATAAGCATTCATCATTTTATCAATGAGGTTTCGTTTGCATCGGTAGAAATATTGCTTTACTCTTTCTGGGTTATTGAAAACAAAGCTTATAAAAGGCTGGGTTCTGTCAAAACCCATATTGAAGGCTTATGAAGTCAACCCCTATACAGGATGCTGGTCGTTGAATATTGTTATGCTGGGTTACAGAGGAACCGGAAAATCGGTGATTTCTAAAATTATTTCTGAAGAACTGGGTAGAAAACTGTATCGGATGGATGACTTGATAGTTCAAACTGCAGGAAAGCCCATCCCGGTAATTGTTGAGCAACAAGGCTGGGCCGGGTTCCGCAAATTGGAATGTGATGTTGTCTGCCAGGTGGTTGAAGAAGCTCGGGACAGTGTTATTGATTGCGGTGGGGGAGTGGTGCTTGATGACAATAACATAGCCCTTCTCAAAAGAGATGGAAGATGTGTTTTGCTTACAGCTAGCCTCGATGCAATCATTAGAAGAATAAAGAAAGACCGCAACCGGCCAAGCCTGAAAAAAGGAATTAGTTTTGAGGAAGAACAAAAAAAAATCCTTGCCGAAAGACATGAAAAGTACCAGTCAGCCGCAGACTTTATTTGCGATACTACGAGTCAGAGACCTGGAGCAACAGCAAAAGAAATCATTGCTTTTTTTAAAAAGCAGGGATGGCTGAAATGATGAGTCCATATTTTGAGAGTTTGGTTAAAAACAGTTTAACGGTTCTCGCGGATGAGCCGGATGATTCCACAGCCATGGTTTGGAGTGAGGCTGAAACCAGCGCGGAACTTGAAAGTAGTGATAAGGCGATCTATAAGTTAGACCTCAATGACAAAGAAGTGCTGATTGAAGAAATTGAGGACCTTTTGTCCTATGACGGAATCTGCAAAGTTAAAGAGCTCTGGCTGGATAAAAATGAATTTGGCAACGAGGGTGTTGAGGTGCTGGCAAATTCGCCTCAGTTAAAAAAACTGTTGGTTCTTTCCCTTGCTCATAACAAACTCACGAATTTCTCGGCACAATCCATTGCTGCTTCCTCTTCATTGAGCAAATTACAGAAACTTTTTCTTCAGAGTAACCAAATTGGCCTTGAAGGATTGAAAGCGTTTATAGAATCGGACACGCTTGCCCAGCTACAATTGCTTTATCTCAACCATAACCCGATAGGGCCTGCAGGTGCAATAATACTCGCTGGAAAATCCAAGTTGCGAGAGCTTCGAGAACTATACCTGCAAAATACAGGTTTGGGACTGGAGGGAGTCAAGGCTTTGTGTGAATCTGAAAACTTCCAGAATCTGACACTTTTGTCTCTTGCCGGAAACGGGCTTCAAGATAGTGCTGTCGATGAGCTTTGTCGTTCGCGTTCGTTTCCCCGTTTGATCACTCTTGATCTTTACCAAAACAGGATTAGTGACAGGGCCGTAGATCAACTAAAAGCTTCTTCGAATCTTAAAAGTGTCCGGGCGTTTCAGGTAGACTGGAGAGGATGAACGGCATGTTGATTCCTGGCAAAAAAACCATTCTTAAACATTTTGATGCGAGAGATGCCGTAATGGCAGGTGTTATCCGCCGGATGGGTCCTTTCAAACTTAAGCGGAACAGGAATTATTTTCAGGTATTGTGCAAAGCTATTGTGGGACAACAGATTTCAACGAAAGCTGCAGAATCCATTTGCCATCGTTTCCAGGGACTATTTACCAACTCACGGCCTACACCAGAGAAAGTTCAGAGTCTGCCGGAACAAAGGTTGCGAGAGGTGGGTTTGTCGGCTCAAAAGGTGAAATATTTGAAAGACCTAAGTACAAAATTTCTTGATGGAACGGTTCGCCCCCACCGTATGGCCTATCAGGATAATGAAGAAATTATCCAGCAATTGACAAGTGTATATGGTGTTGGTAGATGGACGGCAGAAATGTTCCTGATATTTTCCTTGAACAGAATGGATGTTTTACCTGTTGGGGATTTGGGTCTAAGAGCAGGTGTGCAACAGCTCTACAATATGAGGGCACTGCCCACTCCAGTTAAAGTGCTTGCTTTAGGTAAAAAATGGCAACCTTATCAAACGGTTGGAACATGGTATACATGGCGTAGCCTTGATGAGGGTATCATTCAGTATTAAAAGCGCATCTTTATGGAATATGCGGGAGGATTCATGGATTTCATTGATGAAAAAATAGAGGAATATGCTTTCAACCATACCAGTGAGGAAGGAGAGCTGTTAAAAAGACTTGAAGAGGAAACATACGAAAAGCTGGAAATTCCTCAGATGACAACAGGCAGATTGGAGGCACGGTTGTTAAAGCTCCTTGCACGCCTGGTTGGAGCCCGCCGGATTTTGGAGATTGGTACGTTTGGTGGGTATAGTGCTCTGTCAATGGCAGAAGCTTTGCCGGAAGATGGGACTCTGGTGACTTGTGAAATGGACCCAGTAGCGATAACTTTTGCGAGAAAATATTTTTCTGAAAGTCCGCATGGGAAAAAAATTATTCTGATGGAAGGCCCCGCACTGGAATCCATCAAAAAAATATCAGGTTCATTTGACATGGCTTTCATTGATGCGGATAAAGTGAATTACTACAATTATTATGAAGCCATTTTCCCAATGATCCGGGAAGGTGGATTGATTGCAGTAGACAATGTACTTTGGAGCGGTAGGGTGCTTGACCCAAAGGACGAGTCAGACATAGCAATCGACCAGTTCAATAAGAGAATTATTGAGGACCAACGAGTGGAATCTGTGCTATTGACCGTGAGAGATGGGTTGAGCTGTATCGTGAAAAATTCAAGCTAGATGTTGGCAGATAAGAAATAGTGAATGCAATTTAAAAGTTTTTAACCGTTTTTTATTGTTAGGGAAGATCAAGTGTCAATATTGAAGCCAATCATTGAGTGTGTTAGCTTTGACAACGTTTTAAGAACATTTTATACAAGAACTAAAATCGGATAATATTTTATGGCTGAAACCTTGGGTAGTCTGGTTGATAAAATTTCAATAAAAAACTTGCGTATCTGGCATTTGGATGAAGCTTTGGAGGATAAAGAATTATCTCCTTCAAAACTCCAGGAACTAAAAGCCAAAAGAGATCTGGCAGACAGGCAGAGACAAGAACTAATGGATGAGATTGATATCTTTTTGGGCGCAGCTTTAAGAGGAGAAGTCCGCATTCGTGACGAAAAAATCAAGTTGTACACCAACACCAATGTTTCCTCTTCAGATGCTATCAAGAACCTGGGTGATGCTGTGAGTGAACTGTCTGTTCGAAATATAATGCTTTGGCATTTAGAGGATGAGGCCCGAAGAACGGATCTTCCGGACGCAACAATTGTTAAAACTAAAAGGAAGATTGACACGACCAATCAGGAACGAAATGACCTCATGGATAAAGTCGATGAGATTCTTTCCAGCCATTCCGACAAAAACAAAGAAGGGTGAGCAGCTTTTCATGATTCTTTTCTTAGCTCTGGCAAGATAAATGTGTTTCCAGTCGAGACAAATTCCTGCCAGAAAAAAAATTATTGTTGATGGTTATTCCCCATGGCCAGTGAGAATTAAAGATAGGTATCGAGCAACTCTTTCCTTTTCTGATCATACTCCATGTCGTCAATCAGTTTTTTCTCATGGAGGTCTTTTAGGAGTTGAAGTTTTTCTTTAAGAACAGGATCAAGTGTTTTTGTGGATGGACTGCTCCCCGGGTTTCTTGAGGGTGCCTTTATATTATTGTTAGTATCGCCAGTGTTGTTTTTCTGGGCTCTCATGTTTATTTTTATGGGAGCGATGTTTGTCACGATCCAGTTTTCATGAGGTACCTTTCCCAATAACCTTTTTTCAGAATGGTACTTTTGCTTTGATTGAGGAACCATTCTCCAACTGACATTTCCCCAGCCTGTGCGAGCCTGACCAGTAAACTTCATTCCCTTTATGGTATTAAATCGCCAATGAATGTGCTTCTTGCTGGCAAAGACCTCTCCTGATGTGGTTCCCTTGGGTGTCTCAACTTCATAATGTACGATCTTGTTTTTTGGAGCGTGTTGGATAGCTTTTGTGAGCAGGCGAGAAATACGATCTATATCTTGCGGGAGAAAAACAGGTTTTTTATTGCCGAATAGAGTTAGCTCTTCATATTTAAATGATCCCAAATGACCTCTGACCTCTGGTTCCGATATCTTCAGGGGGTGAGCAAGATGCATTTTTTCGAGGGCTAATCCTGCCAGCGATTTTTTTTTGTACGAGAGTGTGAAACCTTTAGCTTTGAGTTTTTTCTCTGGAGTTGATGCGCAACCCGAAACCATGGCTGAAAAGAAAACCAGGATCAAGATTGAGGCTAGGTATCTGTGATTTTTCATGAGCGCCGAAAAAACTCTGGTGTTTAGTTATGGTTTTTGTGCGACCAGAGAAGCAAATGCTTTTGGATTTTCATCCACTTCTTGATATCTCAATATACGAAAATCTTCAAATTCACGAAGCAATTCGTTTTCCTCTAAAACCCATTCTTTTTTAAAATTGCTGTACTTCAAATAATCCTGGGTAAAGGTTTCATAGAAAAGCAAACCTCCTGACTTCAGTGTGTCGCGGATCATTGAAAACAATTTTCGATCTAGAAAGTTGAAGCAAAGAACAAGATCATATTCATTATTTTTGAAAGAGTTATTATCCAGATCGGCGAGAACAGTTGTAATCTTAGTGTTTTTTTCCTGTGCAAGAGACTGGGCCTTCCGCAGTCCATTCTCTGATATGTCTATGCAAGTTACCTCATAACCCATGGTCGAGACAAAAACGGAATTTCTTCCTTCTCCTCCAGCGATGTCCAGGGCTTTACCTTTTTTGACCAATAGACAAGCATTTTTTTTCAGCCAGTCGCTTGGCTCCTTTCCGGTTATGTATTCATCAGACTCGTATTTGCTGTTCCATTTATCTTTGTCTTTCAAAGACATGCGAGTTTCCTGTAAGCTGGGTTAATCATGGCTGTTTATCTATAATACGTTAATTCATGAATCCAAGCTTACAGGAGATAAGCCTTTCTGTCGATGGTCGTTTTCTTGACAAGATTGTCTTTTTTGCCTATGATAGCTGTTTTATCCAATGCTAGAAAGCGAATGGTTTCCAAGTGGGAAACTCTTATATGTTTGATTAAGGAGTAAGTTGAAAATGATTGCAGTTGTTAAAACGGGTGGCAAACAATATAAAATATCAGAAGGTGATGTCATCCAAGTGGAAAAGCTTGATGGTGATGTTGGAGATACCATTAATCTGGATAAGGTTCTTATTTGTGGAGAAGGTGATTCGGTCAAAGTTGGAACACCCTATGTAAAAGGTTGCTCGGTAACTTGTGAGGTTACTGAACAATTAAAGAGTAAGAAAATTATTGTTTTCAAGAAACATCGGAGAAAAAATTACCGGCGTAAGAATGGACATCGTCAGTTATTGACACGCTTGAAAGTAACCGGGATTACCGCTCCATAAACCAAAAGGAAATCATGGCACATAAAAAAGGACAGGGCAGCACATCAAACGGTCGTGACAGTCGGGGACAAAGACTGGGTGTTAAGCGGTTTGGAGGTCAGTCTGTCAAAGCAGGGGAAATACTTGTTCGCCAGCGTGGTACCCACTTCCATCCAGGTGCGAATGTGGGCTTGGGAAGTGATTATACAATTTTTTCCAAAATTGCAGGTGTGGTCAAGTTTGAACATCGTAATCGCAAAACGCAAAAGATCAGCGTCTACCCACAAAACTGAACCTATCTAAATACCGTCTGCTATTCCCCTTGTAGGGGAGGTGAGTTCCCAGATATATCCACGAATTCGCCTGTGGTGTTTTCATACCCCTTCAAATTACTACCTGATAGCTTTAAAGGTATCTGTTTATTTCCAGACCCGGAAGGCAAAGTTTCTATTTAACGTGGGTTTTCTTCTATGTTTATTGATCAAGTATCCATAACTGTGCAGGCGGGCAATGGTGGAGACGGCTGTAGTAGTTTTCGAAGGGAGAAATATATCCCTCTGGGAGGACCTGATGGTGGAGATGGTGGCAAAGGCGGGGATGTTGTGCTTGAAGCCGATCCTAACCTTTCTACATTGATAGATTTAAGATACCAGAAGATTTATCAGGCTGAACATGGGAAACCTGGCCGTGGTCAGCAAATGACAGGGAAAAGTGGAAAACCTTTGCTAATACGTCTTCCGCCGGGAACTTTAGTCAAAGATATGGATTCGGGGGAGTTGCTGATTGATCTCAATAAGCCTAATCAAAAATTTATTGCTGCCAAAGGTGGTAATGGTGGGCGAGGAAACCTGCGCTTCCAGTCTTCTACCCAGCGTGCACCCAGGAAATTTGAGCCAGGCTGGCCCGGCAAGACCAGAAGCCTTTTTCTGGAGCTCAAACTTCTAGCTGATGTGGGTATCATAGGGTTTCCGAATGCGGGTAAGTCCACTCTCATTTCAAAGATCTCAAATGCTCGACCCAAGATTGCCGACTATCCTTTTACTACTCTTGTTCCTAATTTGGGAGTTGTGAGATTGGAGGAAGGGGAGTCTTTTGTCGCAGCAGATATTCCTGGGGTGATAGAAGGAGCGCATACAGGGAAGGGACTTGGCCACCAGTTTTTAAAACATATCGAGCGTACCCGTTTGCTTCTTCATTTAATAGATTTTTCAGATCCGGATGGTGAGGCTATTATTAGCCGCTTTCATATGCTTCAATCAGAACTTGAACGTTTTAGTCTGGCACTGGCACAAAAATCACAAATCCTGGTGGCTACCAAGATTGATGATCCTCAAGCACAAAATAATATTATTGCTCTACAGGCATCCATGACGGAGCTGAATCCAGAATTCTTTTCGATTTCATCCTTGACTGGCGAGGGAATTCAACCGTTATTGTGGAAAATCAAGGAATGTCTTGCCCGGGAGGAAAAAATTTATTAGAGGATTAAGGATTGGGACCGCTAAGCCTTTTGCTTACTGAATCAAAAAATCCTCAAATTTTATTTTTTTGACTCGACCATCGCTGTCGATTTTTTTGTTATATGCAGTTTGAAGTCTTTTTTCCAGTTTTTCCTTTACATAAAGAATATCGTTATAGAATTTTTTTGCCAGGAATCTTTCCACAGTTTTCACAGTTGTTTCTTCAAATAAAGGGAGAGCACTTTGCATGACCTGTGCACTGGCTTCATCTGTAAAGGTGATTTCCAGAGTGAAACTGAGAACTTTAATATCATTCACATCAAAGGCAACGGGCATGATGGTAGAGAATTTAACCATTTTTGCTTCAGGAGACAATGCGGCAAGCAGGCCCTCAGAATCTTCTTTCACTACCTCCACTGACTCTGAAGACTCTGAAAGAGTTTCAGATTTAGCCAGTTCCTGTGCGATTTTGGATTTTGTATCTTCACCGGTTTCCCCTGGAATTGATGGTTTTGCAGGTTTTTCAGACGGTTCGGGTGTTGCGTCCTGCTTCCCTTTTGTTTCTGCTGTTTCCTCTTGGGTAGCGGGTACTTGTTCTTTGTCCGGTTTTGGGGTCAGGCCATCGGGAACTTCAGCCTCGGGTTTAGCAACTTCGGTTAGCTCAGGGGGCGCAAAGGTCTGCCAGGCGAAGTAAGCTCCTCCGGCGGTGACTAATAATCCCAATACACCGCCTGCAAGCATTAGTTTTCCAGAACGGATGGCTGGAACAGAAATGGGGCCAATTTTTATTCGCTCTTCCTCATCCTCATCGTCTTCATCATAATCCTCATCTCCATATTCTTCATCATCATCTGCATAGTCATCTTCAGAGATGCCTAATTCAGCTGCAGCATCCTCTTCGCCCTCTTCGTCCTCCTCGCCCTCTTCGTCTTCTTCGTCATCTTCTTCACCTTCTTCGTCCTCATCGTCATCCTCTTCGCCCTCCTCGTCTTCTTCTCCTGCAGCTTCAGCTGTTTCCTGGGCACTTTCTTCGGTGGCTTCCTGGTCGGCAAAAGCCTCTGCCCACATATCTTCTTCGCTCTTTTCTTCTTCTTCTCCTGCAGCTTCAGCTGTTTCCTGGGCACTTTCTTCGGTGGCTTCCTGGTCGGCAAAAGCCTCTGCCCACATATCTTCTTCGCTCTTTTCTTCTTCTCCTGCAACTTCAGCTGTTTCCTGGGCACTTTCTTCGGTGGCTTCCTGATCGGCAAAAGCCTCTGCCCACATTTCTTCTTCACTCATTTCTTCAGGAGGGGGAAGATCTTCAGTGGGAGAAGAGTTGTCTTCTGTCTCTTCGACCTCCTCAGCAGTCTTTTCTGCAGTCTCTTCGTTTGTATCTGTCTCAGAGTCTGACTCTTCAGTTTCGGACTCCGGGAGCATATCTCCTAAAATATCATCTACATTTTTTTCCTCTTCTGGTGTATCAGCTTCAACTTCTGGTGGAGCCGCCGGTGTTTCTTCTTTGGTTTCTTCATCATCATTAAGAATATCGTCAAGAAGTCCGTCTAAATCTTCTTCAGAATTAGTATCTTCGTCTGTTTTTGATGTATCCGGTGTGGCATTATCGTTAATAGCGTCATCGGCCATAGTTTCAAGTTCCGATTCCTCCCCATCATTTAATTCTAACGGAGTTTCTTCGGTACCCTCCTCGTTTGAGGTTTGTGTGTCATCGATGAGATCATCAAGCATATTATCGAGCTCGGGTTCTGATGTGTCTTCGGCATTGTTTTCAGTGCTGGGTGCTATGTCGCCCTCGATGAGATCATCGAGCATATTGTCGAGCTCGGGCTCTGATGTGTCTTCGGCATTGTTTTCAGTGCTGGGTGCTGTGTCGCCCCCAATGAGATCATCGAGCATATTATCGAGCTCGGGTTCTGATGTGTCTTCGGCATTGTTTTCAGTGCTGGGTGCTATGTCGCCCTCGATGAGGTCATCGAGCATATTATCGAGCTCGGGTTCTGATGTGTCTTCGGCATTGTTTTCAGTACTGGGTGCTGTGTCGCCCCCAATGAGATCATCGAGCATATTATCGAGCTCGGGCTCTGATGTGTCTTCGGCATTGTTTTCAGTGCTGGGTGCTATGTCGCCCTCGATGAGGTCATCGAGCATATTGTCGAGTTCAGGGCCCTCTTCATCATTAGTGGTATTAGTTTCCTGATCTATTAATTGATCCAGCATGTCATCTAGATTGTCCTCAGCTTGATCGCTGGATTCTTGTTGGCCCTCTGGGTTATCAGGAAGGAGCGATTCTGAGGACCCAACGGGACTTGCTTCAGGAGTCACTAAAAAACTGTGCTGGCAATGAGAACAGTTAACCTGAGTTCCATCTGCAGTCAGATTAGGCAGATCAACATCAAAACTGGATTGACAGCTCGGGCAGGATAGCTTCATAACCTTATAAAAATCAAATATTTATGGATCATTATATTTTTTCTGCAAAGAAAAGTAAACGCCTAATGCTTCCTCACTGTGTTTTCCAGCAAATTCGGGAGGAAGCTAAATTGACAAGGTACAGCAACTTTATTATAATCAGTTAAGGGTTGAAAGAGACCCGGGGGTTAACACCCGTCTATATAAGGCTTTCCGGCCTTTTGCCGTATTCACTTCTTTTTCCTGATAAATAAGTTTACTTTCAAAAGGCTAAAAGCCGATAAGTTAAAATATGACCTCTTACAAAGCACAACAAATTATAATACCGCTATTTCTGGTTTTAGCGTTTACAGGGTTCTTTACGGGCAAAACTCCCCAATACGTTAGTGGATTATCGCCATTCTTTTCCGCAGTAAGCCAAGTGGAGGAAGGAGTATTCAATAGGGCAAAAGAAATGCGTGTTCAAAATGAGTTGGCCTATAACAATCGAATTCTGGAAAAGATACGCTTGGTCATTTCTGATTATAACACAGGGCTGGATGCAACCAGTTTGGTGCAGATTCCTGAGTGGATTTTGTTTGAAAGCAGGAAATATGGGTATGATCCGCTATTTCTTACTGCTTTGATCATTACTGAAAGTTCTTTTTATAATTGGGCTAAGTCAAATCAGGGGGCACATGGTTTGATGCAATTAAAGCCAGCTACGGCAGTTGCTCTGGCATCAGAAACCCAATTGAAATGGAAAGGGACTCCCACACTGTATGACCCCAAGAAAAATATAGCTTTAGGGGCTTATTATCTGAACAAGATGGTGACCCGATTTGGGGATCTAACCTTGGCTTTGGAAGCTTATAATCAAGGGCCATCTCGGTTGAGCCGATTTCTTCGTAAAGGTTATCTCCCTAAAAATCGCTACTCCAGAAAAGTTCTTAAAAACTACAGAAAAATCCGTTTCCAACCTATTTAGAGCGGTCATGCACTAAGAGTTTGCAGGAACGCTCTAAATCCGGTTTGATTTATTGGTTTCTATGGATGCGTCTAAGGAATTTATATCCTCGAGAGTTTTAACTTGGGGAGCTTTTGGCTTTGCAAAATGCTTGCTAGTGTTACTTTTGTTATGCTTACCCATTTGGGGCTGTACCAATAAGGAAGTTGAGAAGGCGTTTAGGGGCGATCTTCGCCCGGGGAAAGCCAACAAGGTAATTGGTGAGTATTGCCAAAGCTGTCATATTCACAAAGACTTTGACCCACCTCTACATGTTTCACAAGTCAGGAATCTCTATAAACGTCCGGCTTTTAAAAGAGCGCGTGAATGCAGATCCTGCCACTACATTGAAAAAAACTGGATGAATAATCAGCACGAACGTAAGACCCGAATGCCGGAGGATGCGAACCGGGGAAAGTTCAAGAAGTTTGAGAGAAAAGAGTTAAGCAGAAAACGCAGAGGTTGATTTCCTTCCTGAAAAGATTCAAAAATTCCCTTTTTGAAATTCAGAATAATCCGATTAATATGTAGTCAAAGGGTGATGCTTTTGCAAAAGCATGGATGAAGCCCCAAACATTTGTTTACCGGAGCCAAAATTGGCTGGTAGGAAAGTATGAGATCTTGAGGTGAAACTTTTTTTTAAATTTGGGGTTTTTCTGTTTTCGATGCTATGGATTATGGCATCTGAAGGTTTTGCTTTTTCTATTGGGGAACTCGATGTTAGAAGCCAGTTTGGTGAAAAATTTGATGGCTCCTTTGAAATTGAATTGGATTTTGACGGGCCTTTGGAAGTGGGGTTGGGGAATGTGGATGATTACACCAAAGTTGGGCTCGAAAGGCAGGATATTATTGATGAGTTGATCCTGGGCTCTGTTCAACGAGAAGAAGAGTTAAAAGCCACCGTTCATATCCGCTCCAATAAACCTTTGTTTTTTCCTTCGTTCAACCTTGTGGTTCGGGCCTCTCACAATGGAGGTACGCTACTGGAAAATTTTTTGGTGACGGTAGATTTTCAACAAAGTCTGGCTTTGAATGTCCGTGGTAAAAAAAAGAAATCCCCACCTAAAGAAATTCCTCAGAGTAAGCCAGAGCCTGGTGTTACTCAGGGGCCACAGTCTGGACAGAAACAGAACGTTGTTGAGAGTGAGGTTATAGTTGAAAACCTGGAAAAACCAGTACCTGTTAAAGCTCAAGACGCTGAGTCACAAGATGATAAAGCTTCCACTGTCCAAGCCCAAGCTTTGTCTACTGAACCTATTGCTCCAACTCCTATAATGGCTGAGGTGGTGCATAGAAGGCGTCTTTCTGGAGTAATCTGGGCAAGTCCAAGATCTATTCCAGAATCAATCCAGGAACCAAAATCAATAAAAAATACTGGCTTGAATGTAAAAGAGAAAGAAAAAACAGAACTTGTGCAAAAAAAACCGACCTCAAGAGAGGTGTATGTGTTGCAAAAAGGGGAGGGGTTGTTTTCATTTGTAAGAAAGCACAATCTTGGCAATTATCACCCGGCCCAAATTGCGGTTGCTATTTGGATGCGTAATATTGACAAATTCATATTTGGGAATATCCATGGTCTTCAGGCTGGAGTCAAGCTGGATCTGACAAACCTGGAAAAATATGTTTCTAAGATTGACCTTCAGACGGCAAAGAACATTTTGAAAGACCAGGAAATGGAATGGAAGCTGACAAAAAGCGCAGCTAATATCAGGGAAGAAGCTTCAACGACTCAAATACCATTGCCTTCTGAAAGAATGGAAAACTTTAACGAACTATTTGAACAGGTTAATGGTTGGCAGACAACATGGGAAAATATGGACATAGAAAACCATCTTTCATATTACAAGGTTTTGGAGGATGGAAACCCATTCATGATCAGTAAAAAAAGAATGTTGGCCAGATATCCAAAACCAAGGGTTGAAACATCTTCAAAGTTTGTGGTTTTGAAAGAAGGGATGCCAATTGTGTTTTTTGATCAGGCGTTTTCTTCTGAAAAATTGAAGAGTCGAGGTCTGAAAGAGCTTCAGTGGGATCACTCTGCTTCAGGTTGGAAAATATTGGGAGAAAAATTCCATAAATCGTCCTCAAACTCAGAGGATCAAGATATGGCAAATGAGGCAAACCTGGGGACAAGCATTAATTCAGCATTACCACTTTCTTTTATCATTCACGTTTCCAGCCACTCCCAAAAATCTTCAGCGCTCTCTTTAACTAATCGGTTGAGGGAAAATGGATTTGATGCTTACTGGGCTCCAGTCAGGGTGTCGATGAAGACATTCATTTATCGAGTATATGTGGGACGATTTGCTGATTGGAATCAGGCTCATAGAGTGGTTCGATTGCTAAGGAAAAAAGCTTATGGCAGCCACTCGACAGCGATTCCCTATCCATATACTTTGCAAGTTGGTGAAACGAGTTCCTTGCCAGAAGCAAGGACTATATTAGAATCATTACGAAAATCGGGATTATCAGGTTTGTTGCTGATATCCGAAAATGAGACGATGGGTACCAATTTCAGAGTGGTGGTAGGAGCCTTCAAAAAAGCTGAAAATGCAACATGGATGCTTCAACAGCTTAAGCTACATGGTTTTGCGAGCGAATTGATGTCGCCCTGAAGCTTATAAATAGTTTTGATTGAATAACAAAACAAAAAACCGCTCACTAAAAAGTGAGCGGTTTTTAATTTGGGACGAAAAAGCTATAGGGAGTTTTTCAAAGTAGGAGCAGGTTTAAAGCCAACAGTTTTACTGGCCTTAATTTTAATTTCCTCACCCGTTTGAGGATTACGACCTTTTCTTGCCTTCCGGTTTCTAACCGTAAAGGTTCCAAAGCTGGGATAGGCGAACCGTTTTTCTTTTTTGATCCCTTTAGAAATAGCTTCGAAGGTTGCATCGATCACGTCTCCGGCCAATCTCTTGGTCAGGCCATCGTCTTTACAACTTTTGATTACCGCATTGATTAATTCGTCTTTAGTCAAGATTCATCCCCTCCTCTCTAATCGTTATAAGGCTCGTGCATTATTATGAAACCAGCATCAAATGTCAAACAAAAAAGATATGGATGATATCCTTTTTAGCCCTTTATTGGGGAGACCTTTGCATAAGTATAGGTTTTTGTATAAGTTATAATTCGTTATTT
>CAYFNV010000010.1:0-96676 GCA_964344595.1 uncultured Nitrospina sp.
GGCTTTGACAGATCCGGAAGTTGTGAGTTGCTCTCAAGTTTAGGTCTGTTACACTAAATCACAAAACCAACGGGTTACTAATGGGGTTGTGAGTTGCTCTCAAGTTTAGGTCTGTTACACTGGTCCATTTCGATAAAGAAGGAGATGTAAGTTGTGAGTTGCTCTCAAGTTTAGGTCTGTTACACTTCAACTTATGAATTAATCGCTAAGAGTGATGTTGTGAGTTGCTCTCAAGTTTAGGTCTGTTACACTATTCCTTTTCTCCTTTACTTATTAGTTAGAGTTGTGAGTTGCTCTCAAGTTTAGGTCTGTTACACTTGAAGGCTTTTAAAGATTTATTAAAGAACTGTTGTGAGTTGCTCTCAAGTTTAGGTCTGTTACACTACCTTGTCTGTAACTCAACGAATTTAAGGGCAAAAGCCCTGCTCAGGTGTGTAGAAAAATGGCCTTTTGACCTTGGAGTATCCGGGGAGGAAGGCTTTTTTTCATCAAAACATCTCCAGTTGCAGGGGTGGGGGTTCCGTTTTTTTTCTGCGTCGGCCCCAGTAATTCTTGATATCTCCAAACTGTTTATCGGTGATTGTTATGATGCTCACCATGCCTTTTTCCGGAAGCATGGACTTGACCCGTTGTGAATGGACGTCCGCGCTTTCTCCGCTCGCACAGTGGCGGATGTACACCGAATACTGCATCATGTCGAAACCGTTTTTCAGGAGCCCTTTGCGAAAACGCGCGTAGGATTTTTTCGCTTTAGCGTCTTCGGTCGGCAAATCGAATAATACCATGATCCACATAGATTTGTATTTACTGAAAACAGTCATAATAGGGGATAATCAATTTTCTTCTGCTCTCCTGCGAAACACCTATAAACGGATGCGGTAGTCTGGTGCAGGCCAACCGACAAGGGTCTTGTTTCTTTTTCAAAGTGGACATCGGTTGTCAAAACCTGCAAAAGCTCCTGCTTCATTTCTTTCGTCAGGGTTTCGCAAGTTTCTTCTTCCCGGAAGAGTTGATGAACCACTTTATCAACAAAAGGCCTGAAAGGTTCCATGATGTCATCTGCCAGGCAATAAGCGTTATATCGGTTGTGATGGTGTATGCCAAGTGTGGGCAGAAGGCCTGAACTGACCAGTGACCGGGCCACAGCCGCTCTCAAAACCATGTAGCCGTAGTTCAACAGGTTGTTGGGGGCCTTGCCAAACCGTTCTCTCCGGAAATCTTTACCTAATAATCGTGGCCAGTAATAACGCGATGCCTGGGATTCATGGTTGCCCTGGTCACCGGCTTTGACATTTTTCGCAAGCTCTTTCAACCTGGTGGTTTCGCCGCCGGTCTCCTTCAGGAGGTTGGCCTGGTTTTTTATTTTCGACTGGACTGTCTGTTTCCACATGTTTTTCTTTAACGGCAACGAGGCCTCAATTTGTTTCTGGAAACGTTCGGACTGCACTGAGTTTGTTTCCAAAGGTAAAAGTAGTCCTGCCGGGTGGTGGTTTTTACCGGAGAGGATGACGGCGGCGTTGTTTTCAAGCAGGGTTGTCAAACATCCGTGCGTGTAGAGCACAGCAGGGTTATCGATGAGGAGCACGCCGATGTCCTCAACCGGTATCTTACCGGCAAGGGCTCCGTCTTGTTCGATGACCAGTTGTTCGTGTTTTACGCTCAACCGGCTGGGATTTTCTATGGCTATCGTTCTTTTAATCATTGGCTTTACGAATCCTCCCAAGGCGATCGATGGTTATTTTTATTCCTTTGAAGCTTGCAAGAGTTGGTCGGAACACTCCTGGTTCTTTGCCTTCATCGTTTTTTAATCTGGCAACCAGATGATGGCGAAGGGTTATCTGATTGGAAATTATTTGCACCCGATAGAGGTGCGAACTCAATGCAAGATAGTCCGGGTTTTTCCAGTCTATTTTGTCTTCATCCACGTCTAGCAGAACCATTTCGTTGATGGCCAGTGAGCAAACAAACTCTTTGTCCTCACCCAGATCACGGCGGATAACGGGTTCCTTGTTAAGCAACCTCTGCACCGCTTCAAACAATGTGCAGACTTGCCCTTCCTGCTTTTTCTCTCCCTTGTCGTTTACATAACTATATAAGACAACATGATGATTGTTACCCGGAACGACAGCTGTCTTTGTATTTTTTGGAAAAACTATCATGTTATTAAAGGGTTGGTGAATGCGTACTTTTTTGATGGGTATTTTTTTTCCTTTAAGGGACTTCATATAAAGAGGGTTGTCTTTGAACGCATTTTTGGGGATCGTGAACTTTTTTTGTTCCGGGTCTACCCCCAGGCTTCGCAGTCTTTCTTTGACGATCTCGCGCACGGTTTTGTCGGCGATTTTTGCGACCATGGCTGGTTGCAAATCTTCAAGTGATTTTCTGACCGCGTAAAGGGTTTGACCTTTATCGTCCTGGCGTTCTGTTTTGCCATAAAGTGTTTCTTCGTGCAGTCCACCGCGAACCCGTTTGCTCACGCGGTACGACACCAACAGACTTTTTATATGCGGTTCAACATCTTCCCGGAATGTGGACCAGGGTTTTGGAAACCGTTCGCGGGAGGGAGAGCGTTCGTATTTGTTATAGCTGCTAAGCTTCCCTAGTATACCGTTGTCGGTCATGGCGATAACAACAGCATCGAGGGCATGGTGGCGGTGGTCATCCCGGTTTTTGAGTGCTGGCCCACCTCCATTTTTAGACAGAAGATTGTTGAGACCCCATAAATGGCGTAATTCAGCAGTAGCCTGACCTTTGGCAACTCTAGTTTTATATCCCATTAATGCCAGCAATTGTTGTGACATTCGGCTTATGTATGCGGTGTCGTTCAATTGCCGGGAAATAAAGTCATCACTGATTTCCTTTTGGCGGAATTTTTTCTGCTTGGTGTAGGGAAGGACTTTGATGCGTTGAAGAATTTGTTCGTATTGTTCTGTGCCCTCATAAAATTCATAGGGGGATTTATTGCCTTTACGTATGTTTTCTTCAACACGGCATAAAGTTTTGTTGGTGAAAGAGTCATCGAGGCTCCGTGAATAGGGGATGATGTGTTCAATCTGAAAAACCGGGTTTCTGAACAGGGCATCAAAAGAAATGGGTTTCCCGGTATAAGGACACTGATGCTTGCACTCATCCCAGAGTTTGTGTTTTAAAATGCTGTCATGATTTGGATCAATGCCCTGGGCGTTGAGTTTTTCAGCTATTTCCTGGTGCAAATCTTTTCTCCCCAAATTGTCAAAATGGATTTCCCTGCGTTTTTTGGCAGGCAGTTTCAAATCGCGGGTCAACTCAACTCTCACTTCACCGGGTTTGCCAAAAGTGTTCTCTATTTTTTTAACCAGCCTTGCCAGTTCGTGCAGGGTTTGCGAGACGATGGGGTTACGCAGATTTTTCATGAAGTCTTTGAAGTTTTCATGATTGACCTCATTGGTATAACCGGCTTTTTCTTTGGCATCCGTCAGGTTGAATCCTTTTTCTAGATAAGGAGTGAGTTTGCGGATGGCTTTTTTTGAGAAATGGGCGCAACCCTGCTCAAAACTGGTTTTACGAGCCAGTTTTTCGGCTTGTTCCGAAGTGAGGCCCCATTTGTTCTGGGCGTAGTTTTCCAACCAGTCCGGGTCATCGGCCTGGAAGATAACCTGTTGAATGAGGTCCCTTTCTTCGGTTGGCTTTTTCCACCAGGATTTTCCAAACACCCTTGAAAGCCGGGTGCCCGAACGGTTGCCAATCAACTTTTTTTCTCCTCCTTTCTCAAGATTGCATTGAGTATCGGGAGGCAGGTTTAACAGTTTTTTTATCTGGTCAAATTTTCTATCTTCTTTTTTCCATAATTCATCGATGAGGCTCTGGCGTTTTTCCTTTTCTTCTGGCAAGAGTTCATCATGATTTCCAGTGCTCTCATTAAGTTTGCGGCAGAAGTTGTGGATCACACCATCAGGGTCGATGAACTGCAGCCGGTTCACCTGCTCCAGAACCCTGAACCGTTGAAAGTCGAGGCTGTATTTATGGCATCGCCTTTTTTCCGGTTCCAAAGAGCATTTGCCTATGAGGTGGGAAACGGACTTTAATGGTCGCTGGTGAAAAATGGTTTCATCCCTGATAATGTTTCTTACTTCATCCGTCAGTTCGGGATAGAACTTTTTTTGTTGTTTCCAGAGCAGGTCGAACTCTTTGGCGTACATGGCGCGAAGGGTGTAGCGTCCTCGCAGACGTTCTTCCATGGGGTTTTTGTTTGCCAGAAATTCCCCCAGCGTGCGGCAATTTTCTTCCGCCATTTTCTTTTCGAGTTCGTTGGTGGACTCGATGATTTTGTTGTCGTCTTTGGCCTGCCCGGATTTGAGACTGCTTTTAAATCCCCTGCGCTGGTTTAGGTGGTAGAGCACTCGGCCAAATTCGTGTTTGGTAAGTTTTTCATCCAGCCCCTTTTTGCGCAGGCGGTAAATAGTGCTTGCAGGATTTTCGTGATCAGGCTGGAAAAATGCCGGTTCCTCTTCAGGTTTTTCCGGGAACATGTTCAATGACCGCAGGATATTTTTCAGTTTATCCCTGCGCTGGCATTTGCGTGCGTGTTGGCGGCGGGATTGACGGGCCAGCCTGCGGGTTTCATTTTTTGATACTTCCTTGCTTTGGTTAAAATTGTTGACACCTTCCGGAAATATCCTGCTTCCAAGACCCAAAACATTTCCTTCTTTTTTGTCTATACAGGCCCAGCCAATAGAATTAGGTCCGAGGTCCAGCCCCAGCGTGTAAGTCATATCCAACTCCTTGTTTCTTTTGGGGGTAAGTTCCGACATTCTAATATTTTATTGACAGGATGTCCAAAATAGTTTAAGTTTCAAAGTGTGTGACAGACCTAAGCTTGGAAGCTTCCCGCAATAAAAGAAATTCTTCCAGGAAACCTCAATTTCGATTGAGACCAAGCCCCTGCTTCGGTAGGGGCATTTTTTTGGGCAAAACAGAATAGATCTGTTGAAAAAAGGTGGATCTATACCAAGTGGAAGATTCCTGAGTTTTCAATTATAATCCCTTAAAAAACTTGTTTGCCGAATGGATATTTTTTGGCAGGAATGTATTATTTAACCAGATAGCTTGTATAGCGGGGAGGGGAAGAATGTCTGAAAACCTTGATAAGGATGTTATGAGTGAGGAGGAAGCTGTTCAGGAAAATATTTTTCAAGTTTCTGCTCTTATTGCTTTACTGGAGCAAAAAGGGATATTAACTCGACAGGAAGTTATGAATGAGGTGCAGGGATTAAAAAACCGGGGATAAAAATAAAGGTTTTTGAAATCCCCCTTCAGTGTTCGCTGAATTTGTGGACATAAAATTTTGCTACATCCTTTATTGAAATAACTCCGACTATATCGTGTTCTTCTTTGACAACCAGATGGCGGACATTATGATTTTGCATTTTTAGAAAGGCCGCCACCATGGTGGATTCAGAGTCAATATAAATCATTTCTTTGGTCATTACTTTGGTAACGAGAGTTTTTTGGGGCCACTCATTTTGAGCCACCACTTTTGTTAACAAATCCGCGTCTGTGAAGATCCCTACAAAATGCTTCCCTTCGGAAACCAGAATAGATCCTACCTTATGTTTCTTCATCCTCTTGCAAGCGTCAAGGACTGACATCCTGGCATTGATGTGAATAACAGGCGGGTTGATGAAATGTTTAACCTTGTCTTTGGACTCATCCGTGGCTTTATGCATAATTTGTTCTCCCCAGAACTTATACCCTCTCATATAGTTTGATATTTTTTAGTTAATGATTATTCCGTCCAATTTTATCTGGTGAGAGGAAGCAGAAAATATTAGAACAAAACGTGTGGTCTAAGAAACCAAGTAAATTGGAGATGGGGTGAGGCTGAATGATTAGTTCATGCCAGAATGGATTCAATAGATTTCAGAAAATTAACCACATTAATGGGTTTGGTGATATAGGAATGGAAACCCATATCCATGGCTTTTTTTACATCTGGTCCCATAGCGTCAGCGGTGAGAGCAACAACAGGAATAGTTTTCGTCTCATTTTTTTCGGCAAGTTTGCCAAAAGCTGTCAGACCACTCATTTCTGGCATATTAATATCCATCAAAATCAGATCTGGTGGGTTGTTGAGGGCCATTTCTATCCCTTTTATAGGACTTAAAGAAAAATCAAGCTGATATCCTGGACAGTTCGATATTATTTGTTTGACCAAATCAACATTTGTTTGGATATCTTCAATATAAAGAATTTTTTTAATATCAGAATTTGACTTTATGGAGGGTGTATTCGGAGCTTTTTCAGTTAGATTTTTAAGCAATGAGTCACTACAAGTCATAAACTCCAAGACGAATGTAGTGCCCTTACCTAAAGTACTTTTCACCTCGATATTTCCGTTCATTGCTTTTACCAGCTTTTGTGAAATTGTCAGGCCAATTCCTGTACCCTGAATGGATGTGCGTTCTGCATCAAACCGTTCAAAGGGGTCGAAGAGGCGAGATAAATTTTCCTCGGAGATTCCTATTCCAGTATCTTCCACTCGGATTTTTACTTTTCCATTGGCTTCACTGGAAAAGAGGACATTGACAGTACCTTTTGGCTTGTTGAACTTGATAGCGTTTGAGAGAAGGTTTAAAAGAATTTGTTTAATGCGGAGATAGTCTGCATTAATAAAAATGTCCGTTTGTAGCGGTCCATCAATATTTATCGTGATTTCATTTTTATCTGCAGCGGGTTGGCTAAGTGTAATGACTTCAAGCAGGACCTCTCGAACAAGTACAGGCGCCATTTTGAAATAAATTTTCCCAGACTCAATTTTGGCCAGGTCAAGCATTTCATTGACCAGTTCCAGCAGATGATCCCCTGCAGAAAGTACCTTGTTAACATTTTCTAATTGCTGTTTGTTTAAGGGGTTTTCCGAGTCGACTCGCAACAACTGGGTAAAACCCAAAATAGAATTTAGAGGTGTGCGAAGCTCATGGCTCATTTGAGATAGGAAACTGGATTTGGCATTATTTGCTTTTTCTGCTTCCTCTTTTGCCTTGAGCAGTCTGATTTCCGCTTCCTTACGTTGTTGGATTTCATCCATCAATTTTTTATGAAGCGAGTTATATTCGTTAATCCGGAATGTGTGGTCAGTGACATCCTGGATGGTGAACAGGGCATATGTTTCATTGTCGTCAGGAGCTTTATAAGATGTGACGATGGTATGCAGGATTCTCAGGGAACCTTCTTCTAAGGGGCACGGAATGATATTCTTATGCAATTGAGAAGATAGAACAACAGGTGGACCATTTAGAAATATATCTGCAAGCCGGTCTGCGTATTGTGGCTTCTCAAGGTGAGGTAAGTATTGAATTATGGGTTTCCCTATGATCTCATTGCTTTTTATTCCGGACCATTTTTCAAGACAATTGTTCCATGCCAGAACTCTCCAGTCTTTTTTTATGATAAATATTCCTTCAGGAATGTGGTCAACAAATGAGAAGCTCGTTTTTGGGGATGTATGTTGTCTCATTATTATAGATCATCAATTGCAGCTAATATTTTTTTCAAATGACCAACTTTAAATACAATGATGAGATTTCCTTGAACTTCCAGTTCCTTGATCTTCATATTTGTGTGGGCAATACAGATCGAGACATCTTTCGACTGGGATTTTTCCTGGAGAACTTTCTCAAATGTGCTTTCCTTGTATTCGGGCAAGGAGTAATTTACGGTCTCTTGCAGTATGTTGGAAATAGAACCCATCAGACTGTTGATAACCATATTCCCAACTTCACACAAGGTTCCTGCCCTTACCGGGTCCAGGCTGGTTGGGCCGGGTTCTTCATCGACCAGAACAGAAACAAGTATTGAAGCACTTTTCGGGGGAATCATTAAAAAAACTGAACCGGAAAAAGTACTTTCATAGTCCATTACGACTGTTGAAACTTCATCCAGATTGAATTTTTTTTTTATTTCCAAATAATCGGGATTAGAAAAAATTTCTACGCTGGGGACATCCAGTTGGATAAAACTGTCGAGCATGGTGCTTAGAGTATTGGCGGCACGACCTACACCTATATTAAAAAGCTCCTTAATAGCATCCAGATGTTCTTCGCTAACATTCATTAAAAGACTCTCCTTCAAACTAAAATAGTATCAAGAACTTCTAGAATTTGTGCTTCTTGTGCAGGCTTATTGAGAAAACCTTTGGCTCCCAGGTCCACGCATCTTTGTTTTACAGTTTCCTGAATATTTGAAGTTAGGTTGATAACCGGGGTCTGGACATTCTTTTCTTTAAGTATTTCCATAAACGCGAAACCATCCATTTCAGGCATAAGAAGATCACAAAGAATACAATCCGGAGAGTTGTTTTCTAAAGCTTCCAGTCCCTTTTTTCCATTTTCAGCACTAATTGCCTCATGCCCGGCATTTTCAAGAATTTTAGTGATTATTTTTCTTTGAAAGGATGAATCTTCAACAATTAATATCAATGCCATAGAAAAAACTCCTTAAAACTCAATGGGATACCATTGGGGTAAGTGGGGCGCAAATGCTCTGTTGGTGTAAATAGACAATTTCGATTAAGGTAAGCTTTTATTATAGGGTAAAAAGCTTAATTTATTAGTTTGTTTTTAAAAAATTTTTTACCATATTATCCACATGGATTGTGTCTACCACCGAGCTGTTGGTGATAATGGTTCCGAGTAAATTTGAGCCTTTTATTTGGCGTTTTTTGTTTATAGTACTTTGAACAATATCCAGTATATTTTCAACCATGAGACCAAAGGTTTTTCCCTCATGGGTATGAACAACGACTTTAATTTTTTCAGTGAGTTGAAACGACTTATTAAATTGCTCGGGGATGTTTATTAGGGGCATTATTTCATTGCGATATTGAATTACTTGTAGAGCCCCTGACTGCTCAATATTGGATCTGGATAATTCTTCCAAACGAGCTACATCTGCAAGCCGTATTGCCATTTTTTGGTCGTTTCCAAGGCTTACAATCAGCATGGGCTCTTCTGTTTCATCATCAGCATGAGATGTTGATACAGATTTAATCATTTCATTTTTTATATTATCATTCGAGATCATCATTGCACTTTTGGCCAGTCCCATCACATCCAGAATGAGAACGATTTCCCCATCCCCCAGTATAGTGGCTCCGGAAAATACATTTAAATTTTTTACAAGGTTTTCCAGGGTTTTAACAACGACTTCCTCGGTATTATGAATTTGTTCTACTACCAGGCCAATTTGACTTTCATCTGCCTGGAGAACAACTATTTTCAAATCAGTAAGATTTTCAGGCCGGTCATTCCCAAGGATATTGTTGAGATGGACCAGAGGTAATATATTCCCCCGTAAACGGTAGAATTGACTTCCTGCTATTTCCTCAGTTTGATTAAGGTTTTGACCTTCTTCCAACCATATTAATTCCTTTATATTTACCTGAGGAATTGCGAAACGGTTTGAACCATTTGAAACGATCAATGTGGGAATGATAGCAAGAGTTAATGGAATTTTTATTTTCAAGGTGGTGCTTATTTCAGGTTGAACTTCAATATCAACTGCGCCACCAATATTCTCAATCAATGCACGGGTATTGGCCAAGCCATTGCCTTTTGTTGGCTTCATCAGGCTGTGCTTGGTCAAGGAAAAACCCCTCATGAACAGAAGTTTCCCGCAGTCTCTGTCGCTCAACAATTCCTCTTGTTCATGGGTGATGCGTTTCTCACTTACAGCCTGGATTTTGGCCTCTTGAAAATTTATCCCTCGACCATCATCCTGAACTTCTATATGTATTTGCCCGTTTTGATTATTAGCACGTAGCTGGATGACCCCTTCTTCGGGTTTCCCCAGTTTTTTACGTTCTTCGGGAGTCTCTATGCCATGCATGATTGAATTTCTTATTATGTTCATCAAGGGGTCCTGAATTGCTGTGATCAGAGATTTATCAAGGCCCGACTCCTGTCCTTCCATTTCAAGACGGATTTTGTTTCCACAACTCATGGAAAGATCGCGAACCATACGGGGAAGTTTACCCCATACATTTTTAATCGGTTGCATCCGCGCTTTCATCACTGCTTCCTGGAGGTCGGTGGTCACCCGGCTTAGACTCTGAGAAGTACCTAAAATAGATGAATCATTTTTTTCATTGATGATGCGCGAGAACTGGTTACGGGCCAGAACGATTTCTCCCACCAGATTCATCAAAGAATCCAGAAGTTCAACGTTCACTCTTATATTTGCGCCTTCAGATCCACCTTCTTTTGAATCGGGTGGTGGAGCTTTTTCTTCATTGGGAGGAGGCTCTTTAATGATATCAGTTGTGGAAGAAGTGTTTCCCTGCAAGCTGGCCATTTCTGATATCAGTACGTCAATAGATTGAGGACCTTCATTTTTAGTTGTTTTTAAATTGTCCAGAATTTTCCGTAACGTATCCATCATTTTGAGCAGACAGTCAAAGAAAGGAGTTTCTGCTTTGGTTTCACTATTTTTTAAGGAGATCAGCAGGTTTTCCATAGAATGGGTGAGCATTTCTATTTTTTTGAAACCCATATAACCTGAACTTCCTTTAAGGGTATGAAAGGAGCGAAGCAGGCTGGATAAGAGATCCAGGCTCTGGGGATTTTTTTCCAATTCAACAATCTGCTGGTTCAGCATGTTTAGAATTTCATTGGCTTCTTCCAGGAACTCATCAATGATAGAGGAATCCATTTCCGGCTGAGAACCGGTACCTTCCTTATCAAGATCATCATTTACTAATTGCTCAGGAGGGAGTTCCCCTTTTTCCAGTGAGGTCAGAGTATTTATCAGAGCGGAATAGTCAGCATCTCCCTCCTTCCCACTTTTTTTAAGTGAATCGACTGTTTTCCATACAGCGTCCATCATTTTTAATAGGTTGGTAATCATGACCGGTTTGAGGTCCAATATCCCATCCCGTAGTTTTCCCAACAGGTTTTCACCTGAGTGGGTGATTGATTCCAGCTTTGTGAGTCCTAGTAAACCGCAACTCCCCTTGATGGTGTGTAGGTCTCGAAAAATTTCGGTAAGGCAGTCTTTATTGGAAGGATTTTGTTCCAGAGCCACAAACTGGCGGTCTAACCGGTTAAGAGTTTCGTTGATTTCTTCCAGAAACTCCTTGATATATGAACTGTCGTCAGTCATTTGGGAAGGTTGCCCTGTCATGTCAGAACAACTATTGTTGAAAGTTGTTTTTAAAGCAAGTTTCTTAAAATATTATTTCAATTAAACTGATACTAACCACTTCGTATTTTTTAGCAAAACCTGCAAATGAAAACTGTATTTGCAAATCAATTGGTAAAATAAAATATATTTCAAGGCTGTTAAAATTGAAACCGCCTTGCTAAAAGAAAAAACAGACCTTTCCGTATACCTAGATATTATAAGGACACTTTAAATCTGCAAATATAAATTTTTTGTCACAATTTGAGAAAGTTATTAGATAAATCTAACCTTAATCATTATCTTTATCCTGATGATTTTTTAAGACCAAAGCTGCTTTCTTTTCTGACGCTTGTTCCACCACAGCTTGTGCCACTCCATCAATACAAGACTGGTTAGTGCCAGGCTCACAACCAATAGCCAGATTTTTCCATCAACAGGTTGGGTCTTAAGAATCAGTTGTCCAATCGGAAGATACATGGCGAGAACATGGCTGAGAAATGCCCCCAATACCCCAAACAATAAAACTGGGTTTTGAAACAAAGGGGTTTTAAAGGCCGATTTGGTTTCAGACCGGCAATTGAACATATGAATGTTCACAAATAAAACAATGAATAACAGCAACACATTTCTCGCCGATTCCAATGCCATCCCAGACTGTAGCAGTTGTTGAAATAGAATAAATGCCAAGCCTCCGATCCACACAGCAGCAATGGCTGAACGCTCGATCATCAAATGGTTAAAGATCGGTTCTCCAACGTCACGTGGCTTTCGTTTTAACTCATCACCTTCTCCAGGTTCGAAACCCATTGATACATCTTGAATACCCTGTGTCACCAGGTTCATCCATAATAATTGGACCGGTGTTAGGGGTAAGGGAAAACCTGCGGCAACAGCCAGGGTGACTACAACAACTTCTGCTGCGCCGGTTGAAATTAACATGAAGATGACTTTTCGAATATTTTCATAAGCGATTCGTCCTTGTCTCACTCCTTTGACAATCGTTGCAAAATTATCGTCACTGATAACCAGTTCGGCGGCTTCTCGTGCTACATCTGTTCCAGAACGTCCCATGGCGGCACCAATATTTGCTGTTCTCAGTGCCGGAGCATCATTCACCCCATCGCCGGTAACAGCAACAAAGTGACCTTCGGCACGCATAGCGTTCACCAACTCAAGTTTCTGGTATGGTGCTACACGAGCAAACACGCGAGCGGATTTAACAATCTCCTGCATTTCTTCTGGAGATTTGTTTTGCAATTGGGTTCCGGTGACCAATTGTTCCATGGTCAACTCCAACCCAAGCTCTTTTGCGATTGTTAATGCTGTGATCGGGTGGTCACCGGTGATGATTGCAACATCAACCCCAGCTTCCCGACAGGACGTAATGGCTTCAAAAACTTCTTCCCTGAGAGGATCTATCATTCCAGTCAGGCCAAGGAATTCCAGCTCTGTCGGCTCTGCGGGAGGGTGGTGCGAGTCCAGGTTTTTCGGTGCACCCCCATGGGCGAAAGCCAGCACACGATACCCTTTTGCTGCCATTTGCTCAACAGCATGGTGGATTGTTTTAGCCGTATCAGTTTCTACCCTGCACATTGAGAGAACTTGTTCAGGTGAGCCTTTAACAAAGGTGCGGATTTCTCCAGTGGGAAATTGATGAAATGAGGCTGAGAACTGGTATTCCGGTTCAAATGGGATCTGATTTATTCTTGGATAGTTTGATAACAGCTCCTCATGGCTGACAGTTATTTTTTGTCCCAAACTAAGGAGAGCAATATCTGTAGGATCTCCACGATGTGACCACTTGCCATCATGGGAATGAAGGTCACTTTCATTGCACAGCACTGCGGCATTTATTATTGCCTCCAATCCTTCAATTTCATTTATGGAAATTACATCGCGTTCATTGAAAATTATTTTTCCATTTGGGGCAAAGCCCTGCCCACTGACTTGGCATGCCGACCCGTTTGGCAGATAAATTTCTTTTACCGTCAGCTCATTACAGGTCAGCGTCCCGGTTTTGTCGCTTGCGATCATGGTGCAACTTCCCAGCCCCTCTACTGCCGCCAGACGCCGGACAATAACACCGCATTCGGACATGCGTTTGGTCCCTATAGCCAGGGCAACTGTTAGGGCAACAGGAAGACCCTCGGGAATCACAGCCACGGCCAATGCAACTCCAAACATGAACATGTCTAATATGCCGTAGCCTTGAAACAGGATTCCCAGAAAACCTACAACGAAGATAGCTACCATGACTACCCAGGCTAGAGTTTGGCTGAACTGTTCCATGCGGATAATCAGTGGTGGTTTTCCTGACCCTGCTTCCATCATGGCCTTAGCCAGACGTCCGATTTCGGTTTTCATACCGGTTGAAGTGATGATGCCCCGACCACGTCCTCGAATTATAATGGAGCCGGCATATCCTGTATTAATTCTATCTGCGACAGGTGCGGAAGAATCTCCTTTCCATGATGGATCCTTTAAAACAGGTAAAGACTCCCCTGTTAATAAAGATTCATCAATTTCCAATCCGTGAGCCATTAATAAACGCAGGTCTGCCGGTATCCTGTTTCCAGATTCCAGCCAAACGATATCTCCAGGTACCACCTCTTCCGCATTGACCTCAAATACTCGTCCATCACGCTCCACAGTAGCGCTAATCTGCAAAAGTTTTTGCAAGGCCTGAGCACTTTTTTCGGCCTTCCATTCTTGAATCCCGCCAATGGTGGCGTTCAGGCACAGTACACCAATGATGAAGCCGGCATCTATCAATTCTCCAATAGCGAGTGATACGAGGGCCGCGACGGCTAATATATAGACAAAAGGACTTTGAAACTGTCGAATGGCGATTTCCCACCATGGGGGTGGTTCAGCTCGTGGTAGTTTGTTGGCTCCATAGATTTTAAGACGCGATTGTACCTCTTGAGTTGACAGGCCTTTTGAGTCGGAGCCAAGGTTTAAAAATAACTCTTCCTTTGGTTTAGTGTGCCAAGCTTCTTCTTGGGAAGGTGTAATGTCTGCATGATCGGTTGAAAGGTTCATCTATTAGATATTCATAATGTAGTGGTGAATGCCTTCGGCTGCTTTTTTCCCCGCACCCATGGCGGAGATCACTGTTGCGGCTCCTGTAACAATATCTCCTCCGGCAAATACACCGGGGCGTGATGTTAAATTTATATCCGGGTCTGCTAGTTCAATATGTCCATGGTCATCAGTTTGTAGATCTGAAGAACTTTTTGCGATTAAAGGATTCACTCCACTGCCTAGAGCAATGATCACCGCATCGGTTGTCAAAGAGAAGACGCTGTCTTTTACGGGTTGTGGCCGTTTGCGTCCTGAGTCATCCGGAGCGCCTAATTCCATCTTTTGGCAGATGATCTCGGAAACCCATCCATCGGTGTCTTTTATTTCTATCGGGCTGGCCAGATAATGAAATTCTATACCTTCTTCTTCCGCATGCTTTATTTCTTCTAATCGGGCAGGAAGCTCATTGCGTGTGCGCCGATATATCACCATTACTTTTTCGGTTGTAGACAGGCGAAGTGCTGTGCGGGCTGTATCCAGAGCGGTGTTACCCCCACCAATCACAGCATAGGTTTTATGGTTATGTATAGGTGTGTCGAACACCGGAAATTCCCATGCGTGCATCAAGTTGATACGCGTTAGAAATTCATTGGCCGAATAAACGCCGTTGAGGTTTTCTCCGGGTATGCCAAGAAAATAAGGAAGTCCCGCACCGGTACCAATGAAAATAGCGTTGAACCCATCCTCATCCATCAACTCGTCAAGAGTTTTGATTTTTCCAATCACATAATTGACTTTGATTTCGACTCCCAGTCGCTTGAGGTAATCCAGTTCTGCTTCAAGGATTTCTTTAGGCAGGCGAAATTCAGGGATACCGTAAAACAAAACACCACCGGGTTTATGCAAGGCTTCAAAGATAACAACTTCATGTCCCAGCCTGGCAAGATCGGTTGCAGCAGCCAACCCTGCGGGACCCGCCCCAATGATGGCAACTTTCTTTCCGGTGGAAGGCATCGTTGCAATAGTTTTTGCTTCGCTGTGGGTGCGTTCGTAATCTGCGACAAACCTTTCAAGTTTACCTATTGCAAGGGGTTCTCCCTTGATTCCTACCACACAATGTTTTTCGCATTGGTCTTCTTGCGGGCATACCCGGCCTGTAACAGCGGGAAGCGGGTTTGATTCTTTAATAATGCGGGCCGCTTCAAGAAAGTTTCCCGCTGCCACCTGATCTATAAAGTCAGGGATGTTTACTCTCACAGGGCAACCGATCACGCACTTGGGTTTTTTGCATTGGATACAACGAGACGCTTCAAGCTGGGCCATAGCGGGGGTGTAACCAAGACTCACCTCCTGAAAGTTTTTCTTCCTTTCTTCAGGTGGATGTTCCGGAGCCTGAGTGCGCGTAGACTTATTTCGTTTTGTGTCTTTTTCAGCCATATATTTGGGATATCGTAGCAATCTTGCATTTGCCTTCGGTATCTTCTAAGTATTTCTGTTTGGCATTCGTTTCTTCCGGGATGTAGGTGCTCAGTCTATTGAGCAATCCTTCAAAATCAACAGCATGGCCATCAAATTCCGGCCCATCGACACATGCGAATTTCATTTCTCCATTTACCGTTACTCGACAGGCGCCACACATTCCTGTCCCATCAATCATTATGGGATTCATGCTTACATGGGTAGTTATCTTGTGAGGGAGTGTCAAATCTGCCACGGCTTTCATCATTACTAAAGGACCAATGGCTATGACGCGGTCAATCGGTTCCTTTTGATCTATCATTTCTCTCAGCACATCAGTAACAAGCCCTTGTGTTCCATAACTTCCATCATCAGTGGCAACATGAACAAGGGTAGAAGCTTTTAACATTTTTTTTTCGAGAATCACGAGCTTTTTCGTTCGAGCGCCTAGTATTGCAATGGTTTTATTTCCTGCCCTGGTTAAGGCCCGGGAAATTGGGTGAATGGCGGCAATGCCAAATCCTCCCCCTACCAACACAACGGTTCCAAAATTATCAATATGAGATGGGTTTCCCAGTGGTCCGACAACGTCTAAAATAAAATCACCGGTGTTCAAGAGGCTCATTTCGATAGATGTTTTCCCAACTGCCTGAACATAAAAAGTTAGTGTTCCCTGAGCCGGAACTGAGTCTGAAATGGTGATCGGGATCCGTTCTCCTGTTTCATCTAAACGAATGATGACAAATTGTCCGGGAAGTGCCTTTTTGGCAATATCCGGCGCGTGCAAGAGATACCGAAAAACTTGCGGGGCTAATTGTTTTTTATCCAGGATTTTATACATGATCAATAAGCTTCTAAAAAATCTCGGCCAACATTTCCTTGGTATTTTTATCGTACTTAATAAATAAAGGTACATCTAATACAAATATATTCCCCTTCAGCGTCTTATTCCATATAATTCAAAAGTGTCTACAGGCTTGATATTTTAAAATTTAAAAATTGGGATATCATGAGCCTCCCCACTTCCAGCATGCATACTATCAATGTTGCCTCCAATGACTAGAACAAAGGTTCTTGCTTTTATTGTAGCGATAGTTGGCTCACTTCTTTTTGTCTTAAACTATTTGAATCCGCCGGAAACCTGGGAAAGTCATAATAAAAAAGGTGTCAAGGCATTTCATGAAGGTCATCATACTGAGGCTGAAAAACATTTTGTAAAGGCACTTGAATTAGCCGAGAAATTTTCTCTCAATGATCATCGCCTGTATTTCAGCCTTGGACAACTGGCGGAGATTTATAGAATTCAATCCAAATATTCCGAGGCGGAACAGGTAATCAAACGAACTCTGGAAATTGATGAAAAGGTGTTTGGGGCTACCCATCCTAACAGAGCTTTAAATCTGAATAACCTGGCGGCAAATTATCGTGTTCGAGGTAAATACCAAGAAGCAGAGGCTTTGTTAAAGCAGGCCTTAAAAATTCTGGAAGACTCCCTTGGTGAGGATCATGTGCTTGTTGGGAATATTCTCGAACATTATGCATTTTTGCTCAAAAAAATGGATCGTTCTGATGAGGCTGAGAAACTGGAAAGCCGTTCCAGAAAAATTTTTTCAAGGAAGGAGGTGGAAAATCAATAGACAAGTGTGGAAAATTTTAATATACGGCCACACAATTGATATAGGGAATATTTCTTTTTAGGTGGTGTCTTATATATAGAGGGTAAATACGCATATTTACTGAGCGAGGACTATATGTGGCGAATACGCATACATGGTCGTGGTGGGCAAGGGATAAAAACCGCTAGCCAGGTTTTAGGTAGTGCGAGTTTTTATTCTGGTTTCCAGGCTCAGGATTTTCCCTTATATGGAGCAGAGAGAAGAGGTGCTCCGGTTATTTCTTTCACTCGCATTTCTAAAGACCCTATTCTTGAGCGGGGTCCAATATTAATACCCGATATAATATTGATTGGGGATGAAACCCTTCTTAATGATCTTCAGTCAGCCCCTCTTTGTGGAGCAGAACCTTCCACTATTATTTTTGTCAACTCCAATAGTTTGCCCAAATCATTGGCAAAAAACTTTTCGGCAACAGTCGTCAATTTGACAGATTTGTGTCTCCAGCATTTAGGGACTCCAACAATTTACAGCTCTGCGCTTTCAGCAGTGGGAGCCAGACTGTTAGGAGTCATTGGATTGGAAGATCTATTGCAAGCTGTTGAGAACGAACTGTCTGGAGTATCTTCCAAAGTACTGAAGGGCAATCTGGATCTGGCACGGGAAATTTTTTCAATCATAAAGCCAGTGGCCATTGCAGAGAAAGAAAGTAAACCCTTGACCTCCAAAACGCAGATTATTCCTCAATATCTGCCTGTTACTGATGGCGCGCCTATTATTCTGGATCCGGGAAATATGGCTTTGAGAAAAACCGGAAACTGGAGGGTGGAGAGGCCTGAAATTGATTACGAGCATTGCAATAATTGCATGATTTGTTATGCACGTTGCCCGGATGGGGTCATAGGTATTACACCTGAAGGAAGACCAGATATTGATTATGACCATTGCAAAGGATGCCTGATCTGTGCTCAGGAATGCCCCGGTCATTTTATTAACACAGTTAGAGAAACGGGAACCTTTCCATGAAAACGGCAAAAAAAATAATGCTGACAGGTAATAAAGCGGCGGCTTGGGGAGCCCGTATGGCAGGGGTAGAGTATGTTCCGGCATTTCCCATCACCCCTCAAACAGAAATTATTGAAACTCTGGCCAAATGGTTTGCCGATGGAACCTTGCAGGGGAAATTCACCAATATGGATTCTGAGCACTCCATGTTCATGGCGGCAGGTTCTGCGGGTGCTACCGGGGTACGTGTTTTTACAGCTTCTTCCAGCCAGGGCATTCTGCATGGAATGGAATCTCTTCACACTATAGCGGGCTGGCGCACGCCGATGGTTATTGTCAATGTATCACGAGCTCTGGCTACTCCTATTACTCTTGAACCGGACCATAACGATGTCTTGAGCACCAGGGATTCTGGTCTGGTCCAACTGCATGCTGAAACCTGTCAGGAGGTGTTTGATTTTATCCTGATGGGTTACCGGATTGCCGAAGATGGAGATGTTTGCCTGCCGGTCCTTGTAAATCTGGATGGGTTTTATTTGTCGTTCACCCGTGAACCGGTTTTGATTCCGGACGAGGAGGAAGTGCGGAGCTTTTTACCGATGTTCATGACGTCACAACCCGTGTTCCAGGCTTCGCAACCAATGGCCAGGGCGTCAGCGGTTTTTGGTGGCGCAACATATACCAGTTTTAAACTCCAGCAGGAGCTGGCCTGTCGGAATGCAGAGAATTGTTTCAATAGGGTGGCTCAGGAGTTTGGTGATCACTTTGGACGATTCTACGAACCCGTTGAGATGTTTCATCTCGATGATGCAGAGTATGTTTTTGTGATGAGCAACTCCTTTGCCACCAAAGGAAAATCGGCAGTGATTAAGCTTCGCCAGCAAGGTATTAAAGCTGGACTTTTGAAATTGAGGCTTTTCAGGCCTTTCCCGGGCAAAGCGATTGCTTCTGCCCTTGCGGGTCACGCCAAAGTTGCTGTGATTGATCAAAACCTGGCTCCAGGCATGGGAGGGATCACTTATCCAGAAATTGTCACTTCCCTTTATGACCAGAAAGACAGACCGGAAAAAATTCTTTCAGTCATCGGCGGACTTGGCGGGAAAGATATGGAAGATCAGGATTTTATGGCCATCATCAATCATTTGGATAGAACTGATTTGAAGTCACCTCTTTACTTGTATGGTGAAAGTGATGTGAGCGGATTTAACAGGCTTCAACAGATAGCAAAATTTAAAGGGGCAACATCATGAAAGTAATAACCCCGACACATAAAAAAATTAAAGACCTTCACCCTCATGAAGCAATTGCTCCGGGTTCAGGGCTTTGCGCAGGATGTGGAGGGCTGGAAGGATTGAGGTTGGGATTGAAAGAACTGGGCGATGACTTTCTGGTTTGTAACGCCGCAGGATGTTTTACATTACTCTCTATTTATCCATTCACTCCACTAAAAGGTTCCTGGCTTTATACAACCATGGGAGGATCGGTTCCTGCGGCGCAAGGTGTTCGAGATGCTCTGGATATTCGCCTTCGTTATCGAGGATTGGAGGAGAAGGAAAACCTCAATGTGATAGTAGTTGCCGGTGATGGTTCTTCCAATGATATAGGATTCGGGGCTACTTCGGCTGCGATACACCGCAATTTGGACTTTATCTACTTCTGCTATGACAACGAGGCTTATGGCAACACTGGTTTTCAGCTATCTGCGGCTTCTCCTTATGGCAGCGAAACTCAGACCTCACCGAGTTCTGATTCGCATGTTGCAGGCACAGAAATGAATAAAAAAGACTTGTTTGAAATCTGGAAAGCGCAGAAGCCGGTTTATCTTGCTACGGTATCTCCAAGAGAGCCCATTGACTTGTCAAACAAATTTGCCCGTGCCAATGGATTGAAAGGGCCGCGCATGTTCATTTGCATGTCGCCTTGCCCAACAGGATGGGGTTTTGAGCCAAAGCAAATGCAATTGATTGCCAAGCTTGCTGTCGATACGGGTATTTTCCCGGTTAAAGAATATTTTGAAGGAGAAGTGGTACATACTGTGCGTCCTCGTAAACGATTGCCGGTAGAAAAATTTCTTGAACTACAAAAAAGATTCCAACATTTGTTTGAGCCGCACCGGCAGGACGAAATCATCGGACACATTCAGCAAAGGGTCGATGATTACTGGAGGCAATATGAATGAGATCGCCACAATGAACACCCGGTTTTCTTCTGCGGAAAAGGTTATGGAGCCCTTTTTCTCACCAAAGGGAGTTGCGGTGATTGGTGCGGGAGTAAAGTCTGGTAACCAGGGGAAGCGAATTATAGATAGTATGATTGCTCAGGGGTATGAAGGGCAAATAATTGCTGTGCACCCTGCTGGTGAGCCAGTGAGCTCATGTAAGTGTGTACGATCTGTATGCGAGTTGACGCCTGACATCGATCTGGCCATTGTCGCAATTTCTGCAGAACGAGTCGGAGAGTTGATTGAACCTCTTGCAGGTCAGGGAATATTCCACCTGATAGTGGTTAGTGGCGGTTTTTCCGAATCAGGACCTGAAGGTAAATTACTACAAAACAGCTTGCAGGATAAGGCAAAGAAATTTGGGGTGCACATTTTAGGACCTAACTGCCTCGGTACTTTTAGTTCCGCTGACAAATTTAATAGTTTTTTTCTTTCTGCTGATGAAATTCGATTTCCGGGAACGGGTTCGGTTGCCGTGATTTCTCAAAGTGGAGCGTTTCTTTCAGCAATTCTTGATCAACTAGCAAGTCGTAATATTGGGGTACATCGTGCTGTTAACTTTGGAAACCGTATTGATGTGGGGGAGTGTGAGGCACTTGAGTCTTTCACCTATGATCCAAATGTCAAGTCCATCGGCATATATCTGGAAAGTGTTCAAGATGGTCAGAGATTTTATGAAGTAATACGAAAAGCATCGGTTGTAAAACCTGTGATCATTTATAAAGGAGGTAAAGGAGAAAGGGGTGACCGGGCTACACAGGCACACTCCGCTTCTCTGGCTGGTGAGTATCCGGTATTTCAGGCAGTCTGCCGACAAGCCGGGGTGATGGAAGTAAAGGGTTTGAATGAACTGATCAACGCACTTCAGGTTTTTCAAAGCGGACTTGTTGCAAAAGGAAACCGTGTTCTGGTTATTTCAAATGGTGGTGGCATGGGGGTCTTGCTGACAGATCTTCTGGAAGAAGGAAACTGCGATGTGGTTGAAACTCCTTTACCAATCCAGAAAGAATTAAAAAATATTCTACCGGGATATTACTCATTTCAGAACCCTGTTGACCTGACAGGTTCGGGTACTAATGAGCAGTGTGTTTTGGTTATAGAGAAAATCTTTAAACCTGAATTCTACGATTGCCTGTTGCTGGTTGTTCTGGGAGGGACTGAAGGAATCAATGCTGATATTGCTAAGGATTTGCATAGGGTTTTGCCCAAAAATCTTCCGGTAATCATAGGAGCATACGGAAAGAATTTGTTTTCACCCATTAGCAGGGCTGTTGCAAATGAAGAGATTCCTGTTTTCTCCAGCGGAGAAGAAGCCGCCTGGGCAGTAAACCTTCTTTCTCAATTGAGAGCAAAGAAGGTGAAAGAAATTCCTGTGTTAAAGAAAAGGGACTTTTATCCATTGCCAGTTAATCAGGGATGGTTATCTCCCCCGGTGGACGAAATGCTCATCAAACGTTTTTTGAGGGAAAGTGAAATACCTGTTCCTGCAAGTTTCCGGGTAACTCGGCCCGAAGATCTTGATCAGGTTGTAGAAAAAATTGGTTTCCCATTGGTGCTAAAGGTGGTTGCTCCTGATCTGCTACATAAAACAGAATTGCATGGAATTGAGCTTGACGTGAAGGATAAACAGGACCTGGTAGACAAATGGAAAACCATGGATACGATCCGACCGGGTCACATTTGGGTTGAAGAGCAAATGCCACCCGGATTGGACTTAATGGTAGGTATGTGCCGGGATGCTACGTTTGGCCCGATGCTTGTTTTTGGAACCGGTGGAAAATATGTAGAAGTTTATAAGGATATCGAACGTATTCTGCTTCCTGCTACAGATGAAGATATTCTTGCAGGAATTTTGAGGACAAAAGCTGGCGAAATAATTCAGGGAGTAAGGGGACAAAATCCACTGTCCCTTAACAGTTTGTTGGGGTTTATACAATGGATAACAAAATGGGTTGAAGTAGAAAGCGGACTTGTCTCTCTCGATTTCAATCCAGTCAGATTGTATTCGGATTCACTGGTTGTTTTGGATGCTAAAGCAGAGATGAAAATTTTGCCATGAAAGGAAGGTGAGGGTCATGAGCACTCATTTTATCGATAGCTTTTCTGATGATTTAGGACCAGAAAAAATTGTTCATATTTATGAACCTAAATCCGGGCTCAAGGCAATAGTTGTAATTGACAACCTTTCTTTGGGGCCAGCTGTGGGAGGCTGCCGCATGGCATCGGATGTGGATACCCGCGAGGTCTTCCGTCTGGCGAGGGCAATGACCTTGAAGAACGCATTGAATGAACTACCGCATGGAGGAGCCAAGTCGGCGATATTAGAAAGCTCCTCTGTATCTAACAAAGAGGTGCTGGTCAGGGAGTTTGCTCAGGCAATAAAGCATCTATCAGATTACATTCCTGGTCCGGATATGGGTACCGATGAAACCTGTATGGCCTATATTTATGATGAGATAGGAAGGGCTGTAGGCCTGCCGCATGTGCTGGGTGGATTGCCGCTGGATGAACTTGGTACTACAGGATTTGGCTTGGCGGTTGCGGCGGATGTTGCCAGTGAAGTCCTTGAGCTTCCATTGAAAAATGCCCGGATTATTATTCAAGGTTTTGGAAATGTTGGAAAAGCAGCAGCCAGGTTCTTAACGGAACGAGGAGCAACTATCGTTGCCACATGTGACTCAGAAGGCGCTATTCATGACCCTGATGGGATCAATGTTATGGCACTCACTGAGTTTGTAAAGTCTGGAGGGTTAGTTAAGGATTCAGCACTAGGAAAACCATTAACGAATGAGGCCCTGTTACAATTAGAGTCAGATATTTTCATACCTGCTGCACGGCCTGATATTTATACGGTGGACAACCAGCATTGGTTGAAAACTAAACTGGTTTTGGAAGGAGCCAATATTCCCATCACTCACGAGGCTGCTGAAATAATGGGTGATCGAGGCATTGTCATTGTTCCAGATGTTATCGCTAATGGTGGTGGAGTGATTTGTGCCGCAACAGAATATCAGGGAATGGGTGAGAAACAGGCTTTTGAAAGAATAGAATCAACGATTAGCCGGAATACGAAGGAGGTTCTGGATAGAAGCATGAAACAAAAACAATTTCCGCATGCTGCGGCGACAATTATGGCTAAAGAACGCTTGAAAGAAGCGATGACTTTTAGAGCCCATATGTAACCTTTTGCTTACAGGTGATTTATGTCGAACGTAATCCCGGAGTCTATTGCCGAACAAATCATTGCTGAAAAAATTAAAGAGTGGAACGATAAACGTAAACAGGTTAAGAAAAGCCAGACAGAGGTCCACCATTTTATCGCTATCGTCAGGGACTTTGGCTGCCACGAGGAGAAGATTATTCCACAACTGGAGAGCACACTTGGCTGGCGTGTTTATGGGAAAGATCTGATCAACCATATTGCTGAAAGGGAGGAACTGAATAGGAATTTCCTGGAAACTCTGGATGAAACAAAGCAATCTCAGATGGATAGCTGGGTCAACTACCTGATTCATACTGGTGCGATTTTACAAAAGGATTATGTTTTGCGCATCACAAGGTTGATGAAAGCTATAGTGATGAATGAGAATGCTATCCTTCTGGGAAGAGGTGCAAATTATATATTAAGGGAAAAGGAGGAAGGGCTCAGAATAAAATTAACAGCCCCTTTTGATGATAGAGTCAAAAATATAATGGAGCTCAGGAACCTGTCTTTGAAAGAAGCTGAGAAACTTGTCAGGGAAATGGATAAGGAAAGGGAGGCATTCCTCAATACTTATTTTAAAGTGTTAAGTGATTCGGAATTTGATCTGGCGTTCAATACTAGTGTTGTGAATTCAGACTTGATTTGCGAGACAGTTAAATTTGTTTTGGGAGAAAAAGGATTCTCCTGTTAACCCTGAGCTTATGAAACGAAAAAAAATCATTATTATGGGAGCGGGCGGAAGGGATTTTCATACCTTCAATACCCGTTTCAAAAATAAAGCGGACTATGAAGTAGTTGCGTTCACGGCAACGCAAATTCCAGGGATCGATAACAAAACTTACCCTGCAAGTTTGGCGGGAGAGTTGTATCCTCAAGGCATTCCAATTGTGTCTGAAAACCGCTTGCTTGATTTAGTACTTGAGAGATCCATTGATGCTGTGGTTTTCGCATATAGTGATATTTCCCATGAGTATGTTATGCATCAGGCATCAAGTGTAGTGTCTGCAGGTGCTGACTTCTGGCTGTTCAGCGTTTCGGGCTCCATGATTCATTCTAAAAAGAAAGTGATCTCAGTATGTGCGGTTCGAACGGGTTGTGGAAAGTCCCAAACCTCCCGGAAAATAGCCCGGATTCTGCAGGGTGCTGGAAAAAAAATTGGTGTAATCCGGCATCCCATGCCTTACGGCAATCTGGAAAAACAGAGGGTGCAGAGGTTTGCTACTTTTGCTGACCTGCAAGAACAAAATTGCACCATTGAAGAAATGGAAGAGTATGAACCTTATTTAGCTATGGGGTGTCCAATTTTTGCCGGTGTGGATTATGAGTCAATCTTGAGGGAAGCAGAAAAAGAGGCGGATATTATTATCTGGGATGGTGGCAATAATGATTTCTCTTTTTATCGGCCGGATTTGGAAATAGTGGTGGTTGATCCACACCGAGCTGGAGACGAGCGATCCTATTATCCGGGAGAAGTAAATTTTAAAAGGGCTGATGTCATTATTGTCAATAAAATGGATACTGCTGATGATTTTGCTGTTAGTCTGATAAAAGAGAGTATACAGGCTTGCAATCCACATGCAGAAGTGATCAAGGCGAATTCTCCCATTTGTGTTGTGCAGGGTGAAAAGATTGCAGACCAGAGGGTATTAGTGGTGGAGGACGGTCCGACCCTGACACATGGTGGCATGAAGTTTGGCGCGGGAATATTGGCAGCAAAAAAATATGGTGCTAAAGAGATCATAGATCCACGACCCTGGTTGGCAGGGACACTCAAAGAAACATTTGAAAACTATCCGGACATTGGCAATCTTCTTCCGGCAATGGGATATGGAAAAGAACAAATCAGAGACCTGGAGAAGACCATTAATGAGGCTGACTGTGACTGCGTTATCATTGGGACACCCATTGACCTTGCTCGAGTCATAAATATTGAAAAACCGTCGGTGCGGGTAACCTACGAACTTGAAGAAATGAGCACTCCAGACCTGAAAGCGGTTTTAAAGCCTTTTATAAAAAATTCAGTTTGAATTCGGGTTAATTTGATGAACGAAAAGGACAACAAACCGAGCTTGCTCATCTCTTTTGGAGGTAATGCTCTTAACGTTGTGGATCAGGATCACGCTCATCAGAACGAAGAATTTGTCATTGCAAGAAAAAGTATGGTTCAGGTGGTGGAGTTGCTGAAATCTGGTTATCAAAAAATGGTGCTGACTCATGGCAACGGACCTCAGGTTGGACAAATTTTTCTTCAGCAGGAATTGACCCGGAATGAATTTCCTCGACAGGTAACTCTGGATGTATGCGTTGCTGACAGTCAGGGCAGGATTGGCTATATTTTACAAAATGTGTTTGATAACGTCTGCCAGGAGCAAGGGATAAGTAAGAGATCTTCTGCTATCATTACCCAGGTTCTGGTAGACGAAATGGATCCGGCATTTAAAAATCCTACAAAACCCATCGGTGTTTTCTATTCTTCACAAGATGCGGAGAAGCTAATTCGCGATAGAGGTTGGCAAATGGGAGAAGACGCTGGACGTGGTTTCCGGCGGCTTGTTGCATCTCCTAAACCGTTAGAAGTTATCGAAAAGGATCTTTTTTCTAAATTACTGGACAGTGGATATATAGTTGTTGGCGGTGGAGGTGGAGGTATTCCTGTAATCCGGAATTCTGAAGGTGAACTGGTTGGTGTTGAAGCTGTGATTGATAAAGACCATACCAGTGCCCTTTTAGCAAATGAATTGGAAGTGGACTGCCTGGTGATTCTTACCGGAGTTGAACATGTTTATTTGAGCTTTAACTCCTCTCAACCGGAACCGATCCATGAGGTTAATGCTGAAACTATGGAAAAATATCTTCTTTCCGGAGAGTTTGCGGAGGGAAGTATGAAACCTAAAGTAGAGGCGGCATTGAGCTTTTTAAAAGGTGGTGGAGAAAAGGTTGTCATTGCCAACTTGTTTAGCTTGCAATTGGCTTTGGAAGGTAAAACGGGTACTCATATCCTGAAAAGTTAAAACACCTCGTTTAGATCTAATCAAAGCCTTATACTGTGGGCCAGAAACTTACGAAGTTATAGATAGCTCTTAAACATTTTCATAATGTTATGAATAAATCTGGAATGATCGATAAAGAAGGTCTTGACCATCTTATCAAAATACTCATTGACATGGGATATCAGGTCATTGGTCCCACTATTCGTGATGAGGCCATTGTCTATAGCAATATTTTATCCATAAATGATTTTCCAGCAGGTTGGACCGATGAACAGGAGGGCGGTACTTATCGTATTAAAAGAAGGGCTGATAAAGCCTTGTTTGGTTATGTGCTTGGTCCACACTCCTGGAAACAGTTCCTGCATCCTCCTGAAAGAAGGTTGTGGCAAGCCCGGAAATCCGGTTCGAGCTTCGACATAACTCCGGAAAAACCCAAAGACGTAAAGTATGCTTTTCTAGGGGTTCGCTCCTGTGAATTACATGCGATAGCTATTCAGGATAAAGTGTTTTTACAGGGGCCTAATACCGATACGCATTATCAGTCTCTCAGAGAGAACGCCCTGTTTGTAGCCGTCAATTGTGGACAGGCTGGTAACACTTGCTTTTGTGTATCCATGCAAACCGGACCAAGGGTAGAAAAGGGCTACGACCTGGTGCTTACTGAAATTCTGGATGATCAAAGCCACAACTTTCTACTAAGCACAGGAAGCCAATCCGGCGAAGAGGTTTTCAGTAAATTGAAAGTTGGGTTGGCAGGAAAAGAAGACCAGAGAAGGGCGGAAGAGATTGTTGAGAATACAACTCGGCAAATGGGTCGTTCTATGGAAACGGATAAAATCAAGGAGTTGCTTTACGAGAATCTGGAACATTCTGTCTGGAACAAAGTCGCGGAACGATGCTTATCCTGCGCAAACTGCACTATGGTGTGCCCGACATGTTTTTGCTCGACTGTCGAAGATGTCACAGACATCACCGGAGATCATGCTGAGCGTTGGCAGAAATGGGATTCATGCTTTACGATGGACTTTTCACATATGCATGGAGGGACGGTTCGTAACTCTACTAAATCCAGGTACCGGCAATGGATGACTCATAAACTGGCGAGCTGGCAGGATCAATTTGACACCTCTGGTTGCGTAGGCTGCGGGCGGTGTATCACCTGGTGCCCGGTAGGTATTGACCTGACAAAGGAGGTGGGTGTGATTCGTGAATCAGAATCCCATCAATCCGGAAATTTTTCAGGAAACGAGGAGTAATATGAAAACTCTTGAATCCATTCTGACCAAGCATCCCTTTTTTGAAGACCTTGAAGAGCCTTACCTTAAGTTGATCACAGGTTGCGCTGCAAACGTCAAGTTTGATGCCGGCCAATTTATTTATCGACACGGTGAGGAAGCCAACCAGTTTTATATCATTCGCCAGGGGAAAGTGGCTTTAGAGGTTTGTCCTCCGGGTAAAACATCGATGACGGTCCAAACGGTTAACGAAGGTGAGATCCTCGGCTGGGCTTGGCTGGTGGATCCTTTTCGCTGGCACTTTGATGCGCAGGCTACTGAGTTGACCCGTGCGATAGCTCTGGATGGAAAATGCCTCAGGGAGAAATGTGAAAAAGACACAAACCTGGGTTATGAATTGTTAAAGCGTCTGCTTCCGGTTATTGGAAGGACCATGGAAGCCACACGTCTGCAACTGGTCGATGTATACGGGAAAAGAGACTAGATAAAGGAATGGAACTCTTCACTCATAATGACCCAATGGTTCCTCGTCCTTTTAGGGTTAAGGATATAACCCCGGAGTCTCACGATACCATGACACTGGATTTGCAACCGGAAAACCCGGAAGGAGAACTGGATTTTGCTCCCGGCCAGTTTAATATGTTGTATGCATTTGGAGTTGGTGAAGTTCCCATTTCGATTAGTGGTTCATCAAATGGCAAAGCCCGCTATCTTCACACCATTCGTGATGTCGGCAAGGTGACCCATGCTCTTAATAGTTTAGAACCTGGTCAAAAGGTAGGCCTTCGGGGTCCCTTTGGCAACTCCTGGCCTATAGAGGAGGCACAAGGCAAAGATATTGTCATCATGGCGGGAGGGATCGGACTAGCTCCATTACGACCGGCAGTGCATGCTTTGATTGCCAGACGTGACCAATATAATAATATTGCTCTGCTCTATGGATCACGAACAAAAAAAGATTTATTGTTCCTTCCAGAGCTTGAAAGCTGGAAGAAAAAAAATGGAATTCAGGTCAAGGTAACTATTGATACTGGAGGCCGGGGCTGGAGAGGAAATGTGGGAGTTGTTACATCGCTGGTTTCAAGGGTCTCTTTTGATCCGTCAAATTGCATTGCCATGATTTGTGGTCCTGAAATCATGATGAAGTTTTCGGTTCTGGAACTGGTGCATAACGGATTAGGCGAGGAAAAAAACTATATTACAATGGAACGTAATATGAAATGCGCAGTAGGGTTTTGCGGTCATTGCCAGTTTGGCCCAGCTTTCATTTGTAAAGATGGTCCCGTATTTCGTTATGATCGAATCAAGCAGTTAATTTCAACACGGGAGCTTTGAGCATGGCGGACTCACTAAAACCAAAAGTCGCGGTATGGAAATTTGCTTCCTGCGATGGGTGTCAGTTGAGCCTTTTGGATTGTGAAGATGAACTTCTTGCTGTTTCTCAGGAGATTGAAATTGCAAACTTTCCAGAAGCTTCCCGGGCAGTCATGAAAGGTCCCTATGATTTGTCTTTAGTCGAGGGTTCGATAACAACTCCTCATGACCTTGAACGTATCCAGGAGATCCGGCGCCTTTCCAAGACACTTATAACCATTGGGGCCTGCGCCACTGCCGGAGGAGTTCAAGCTCTACGAAACTTCAAGGATATTGAAGAGTTTATTTCTATTGTTTATGCCAGCCCCGAATTTATTTCTACCCTGGATCAATCTACTCCCATTTCAGATCATGTAAAAGTCGACTTTGAGTTGAGGGGTTGTCCTATCAATAAAATGCAATTGGTAGAGGTTATTAGTGCATTCCTGAGCAACCGAAAGCCCAATACCCCGTCACACTGCACGTGTATAGAATGTAAGAGAAGAGGAACGGTTTGCGTGATGGTGGGTAAGGGCACAATGTGCCTGGGGCCCGTTACACATGAGGGTTGTGGAGCCCTTTGTCCAACCTATAATCGGGGATGTTATGGCTGTTTCGGGCCAAAAGAAAATTCCAATACAGATTCTCTTTCCAGTTGGTTAAAAAACAGCGGCAAAACCAGTGACGAAATAGTGCTGGCATTTAGAAACTTCAATGCGGGATCAGAAGCCTTTCGTAATGTGAGTCAGGTAAATGAAAAAGAAAACCAGAACCATTAAAGTCGATTACCTTGCCAGGGTTGAAGGGGAAGGGGCTCTTCATATAAAAATTGAAGATGAAAAAGTCAGCGATGTGAAACTGAAAATCTTCGAGCCTCCCCGGTTCTTTGAGGCTTTTTTAAGAGATCGTGATTTCAGGGAAGCTCCTGACATTACTGCAAGAATTTGCGGAATTTGCCCGGTGGCCTACCAGATGAGTGCAGTGCATGCAATGGAAAACGCGTTAGGCATGAAGTTAGAAGGCCCTTTACGTGAATTGCGTCGCTTGCTCTATTGTGGTGAATGGATCGAAAGTCATGTTCTTCATATTTACATGTTGCATGCGCCCGATTTCCTGGGATATGAAGATGCCATTCGCATGGCAAAGGATCATAAGACCATCGTTGAACGTGGATTAAGGATGAAAAAGGTGGGCAATGAAATTGTGACGCTGCTGGGAGGGAGGGAGATTCATCCTATCAACGTCCGGATCGGTGGCTTTTATAAGGTTTTTTCCAAAAAAGAATTAAGTGTGTTGAGTGAAAATTTAAAATGGGCCCGAGATGCGGCAGTGGAGACCGTGCAGTGGACTGCCAAATTTCCATTTCAGGATTTTGAACAGGACTATGATTTTGTGGCGTTGAGTCACCCTGATGAATATCCTTTCAACGAGGGGCGGGTGGTTTCCAACAAAGGTCTGGATATAGATGTGGCGGACTATGAAAATTACTTTGAAGAGGAGCATGTTGAACACTCTAATGCTTTGCATTCAGTCTTTAAGAGTGGCGGCGCATATTTTGTGGGACCCATGGCCCGGTTCAACCTTAATTTTGACCGGCTCTCACCTATTGCCCGGCAGGCTGCAGAAGAAGTTGGCCTGAAAGGGAAATGCAGAAACCCTTTCAAAAGCATTATCATTAGAAGTATTGAAGTCCTTTATGCCTTCGATGAAGCTTTGCGGATTATTGACTCTTATCAGGAGCCGGACCGCCCGTTTGAAGAAGTAACTCCTTGTCTGGGCGAAGGGTTTGCCTGCACGGAAGCGCCGCGTGGAATGTTATATCATCGTTATAAAATAGATGAGGGTGGAAAAATTCTGGATGCTAAAATTGTCCCGCCAACTTCTCAGAACCAGAAAACCATAGAAAATGACCTGTGGCATTTTGTTCCAAAATATATGGATTTGCCTCAGGATAAACTGACATGGCAATGTGAACAGGCTATTCGTAATTATGATCCGTGCATATCGTGTGCGACACACTTTTTAAAGTTGGACATTGAACGTATCTGAAAATACACCGTCAATTTTAATCATAGGCATCGGAAACCTGTATAGATGTGATGATGCAATGGGAATTCTGGTTGCTCGCAAGCTCAAGAGACTGAAATCTGATCGTCTTAGGGTGATGGAGCAAAATGGTGAGGGTACGGTTCTCATGGAAGCCTGGAAAGGTTTTAACAATGTTTTGATCATTGATGCGGTATCGTCAGGTGCTATTCCTGGGAGTATTCATCGACTGGACGCTACGAAGGAATCAATTCCATCGAAATATTTTTCATGCTCAAGCCATAACTTTGGTGTTGGAGAAGCTATTGAATTGGCACGAGCGTTAGATCAGCTTCCCGAGCAGCTTAAATTATATGGTATTGAAGGAAAAAACTTTGAACCCGGTGAGGTTCTATCTCCCGGTGTTGAGTCAACGATGGAGTTGATAGTAGAGGAAATTTCACAATTTGTTTCATCTTTATCTTAAAGAGGGTGCATGCACGAGCAATCTTTAATGGCTGATTTAATGCGCAAGATCAACGCTATTGGTCAAGAGCAACCTGGAAGTGTTATCGTTCGCGTAAAAGTCAGGCTCGGAGCAATTTCACATATTTCTGCGGAACATTTCAGGGAACATTTCGTTCAAGCGGCTAAAGGGAGTTGTGCGGAGCAGGCACAATTGGATATTGAAGAGTCAAAGGACTTGAATGATCCACGGGCCCAGGAAATTATTTTGGACAGCGTAGAAGTTGAAGACGAATAACTTGAAGGACATTTCAAAGACTATTAATAGAGTTCGTCTGTCTCTAAGGGGATTGTTGCAGGGGGTTGGGTTCCGGCCTTTTGTTTACCAACTGGCAGAAGAGTTTGAATTGACTGGCTGGGTACAGAATACTCCTGACGGTGTTTCGATTGAGGTAGAAGGAGAACAGTTTCTCCTTGAACAATTTTTAAAACGTTTGCAGGAGGAAAGTCCGCCTAATTCAGAATTGAAAGAACTCAAATCATCCTATTTCGAACCGGTTGGCTATGAAAAATTCTCAATAAGGGACAGCAAAATTTCGGGGAATAAATCAACACCGGTTTTGCCGGATATCGCAACCTGCCCCGACTGCCTCAATGAAATATTTGATCCATCCAATCGTCGGTATTTATATCCTTTCACCAATTGTACTCATTGTGGTCCCAGATTCAGTATCATCGAAGACCTGCCCTATGATCGCCAGAATACTTCGATGAAAAGATTTCAAATGTGCGAAGACTGCCAGGGTGAATTTGAAGACCCGCAAGACCGCCGATTTCACGCACAACCCAATGCCTGCTCGGTTTGCGGACCGCATTTGGAGTTTTGGGATTCTTCTGGAAATTGTTTGTCAAAAAGAGAAAGTGCTTTAGAAAATGCAGTGAGTGCTTTGAAAAATGGATCGATCATAGCCTGCAAAGGTGTAGGTGGTTTTCACTTGATGGTCAATGCATGTGATGATCAGGCTGTCCGAATACTCCGCTCCAGAAAGTACCGCGAGGAAAAACCTCTTGCTTTAATGTTTCCTTCTTTATCCAGTGTGAAGAATGTATGCGAAGTGTCCTCCATGGAAGAAAGTATTTTACTATCGCCGAAATCGCCAATAATTTTATTAAAACGCAAGCTGGATGCAAGCTCGACGGCGGACAGGATATCTTCTGAAGTGGCACCTTTAAACCCTTACTTGGGTGTGATGCTTCCTTCGACTCCGTTGCATCATATCTTAGTGAGCATGCTGGATTTTCCAGTCGTCGCGACAAGTGGAAATATATCCGGCGAAACAATTTGTATTGATGAAGAAGAAGCCTTGGTCAGGTTGAAAGGAATAGCTGATTGTTTCCTTATTAATAATAGACCTGTTGTCAGGCATGTTGATGATTCTATCGTTCGAGTGGTTTCAGGTTTTGAACAAGTTTTGCGCAGTGCCCGGGGTTACTCACCTTCATTAATATCGTTGAAATCCCCAATTTTACCTTTGGTTGCGACAGGTGGTCATCTCAAAAACACCGTTGCGCTTGGAAAGGAGCAGGCTGTTTTTACCAGTCAACATATAGGTGATTTGGATAACGTGCAGGCAGTCTCGGCTTTCGAGTATACTCTGCAGTCATTGTCTGGTCTATACGATTTCAAACCCAATTCTGCCGTATGCGATTTTCACCCCGATTACTTTTCGACTCAATGGGCTGAAAAAAGAATAGGTGTCCATACTCCGATCCAGCATCATGTCGCACATGTGTTCTCGTGTATGGCAGAGCATGATCTGGAAGGTCCACTGTTAGGTATAGCCTGGGATGGGTCGGGGTATGGCCTGGATGGAACTGTATGGGGCGGAGAGTTTTTCCATATTACTTCTGACATGATACACCGAGTTGCCTGTTTCAGCCCTTTCCCGTTACCGGGAGGGAATGCGGCGATAAGAGAGTCTCGACGTAGTGCTCTGGGTCTTTGCTATCAGATCTTAGGGGAAACCGTTTTTAGTCAGCCAGAAATCCTTGCATCGTTTACGTCTGAAGAAATAGCTGTTTTAAAGACCATGCTTAACAAGGGCTTAAATTCTCCCATGACCTCAAGCTGTGGACGGCTATTTGATGCAGTTGCTTCCATGACAGGAGTCAGACATATAAACTCTTTTGAAGGTCAGGCGGCTATGGAGCTTGAGTTTTTGACGCAAGGTTCTCATTCTAAAAATTCTTATCCGGTTGACTTAATAGAATATGAGAGTGAAACATCGAACTTTTCGGCAAATAAAAACTTACCTGAAGTTTATGACCTTAATTTGCAATATAAATTAGATGTAGCCCCACTCGTCCGGAATTTGCTGAAAGATATTTCAGAAAAATGCAGTTTAAATATCATTGCGACAAAATTTCATAATGGACTGGCAGAGTCCATTGTCTCTTTAGCAAAACAAATTGGAGAAGAGCAGGTGGTTTTATCCGGCGGTTGCTTTCAGAATAAATACTTGACCGAGCAGGTGGTTTGCCGGTTGAGAAGTGCAGGATTCAAACCTTTTTGGCATCAAAAAATTCCTCCAAATGATGGGGGACTTTCATTAGGGCAAATATTTGCTGCTTCCTGGATTGAGAGAAGGAAGGAGGTATCCAATGTGTTTAGCGGTGCCCGGTAAAATAATAAGCATTTCAGCAGGTGACCCTTTAATGAGAACAGGACAAGTCAGATTTGGAGAAATTTCTAAAGAGGTCAATTTGGCCTACGTACCTGAAGCAAAAGTTGATAATTATGTGATCGTTCATGCAGGGTTTGCCATAAGTCTTCTTGATGAAGAACAGGCTCAACGGACATTTGACTCTTTAAACCAGTTAGAGGATCTTGGTGGAGACAAGTTTAAATGAAATATGTCGACGAGTATCGAAATTATAAGGAAACCGAGCTGATTGCTAAAGGAATAAGCAAAGCCACAACCCAACCGTGGACCTTGATGGAAATATGCGGGGGCCAAACGCATTCTATCGCTAAATATAATTTGCAGGATTTACTCCCAGAAAAAATCTCTTTGCTTCATGGGCCAGGATGCCCTGTTTGTGTCACACCTGTTGCTTTGATTGACAAAGCAGTTCATATTGCATCCCAACCGAATATGATTTTTTGTTCATTCGGAGATATGTTGCGTGTCCCGGGTTCCCAGGAAGATCTGTTAACTGTGAAGTCTAAGGGAGGGGACCTGCGAATTGTCTATTCACCTATGGATGCGCTGAAAATTGCTCAGGAGAACCCTCAAAAGGAAGTGGTTTTTTTTGCAATAGGATTTGAAACGACTGCTCCTGCCAATGCAATGGCTATATATAGGTCCAATAAAGAGAACATAAAAAATATATCGTTTCTGGTATCCCAGGTCATTGTGCCTCCTGCGATTCGATCCATTTTGAAAAGTTCAGAAAACCGCGTTCAGGGGTTTTTGGCCGCCGGGCATGTCTGCACAATTATGGGGTATCAGGAGTATGTTCCCATTTCGAAGGAATATCATATTCCAATTGTAGTGACTGGATTTGAACCTTTGGATATTTTGCAAGGCATTTTCATGTGCATCAAACAATTGGAAGAAGGGCGCGCTCAAGTCGAGAATCAATATTCCCGCTCTGTTAGAAAGGAAGGAAATTTATCTGCACAAAAAATTGTTCGCGAGGTGTTCCAGGTTGTTAACAGGCAATGGAGGGGAATTGGAGAAATTGCTCAAAGTGGTCTGGGCTTGAGATCGGCATATACCCAGTTAGATGCGGAAAATAAATTTCCGTATAAAGTCCAAAGTCTGGAAAGATCAACAGAGTGCATAAGCGGACTTATATTGCAGGGGATTAAAAAACCCGATGAATGTCCGGCATTTGGAAAGTCATGCACACCAGAATCTCCTCTTGGTGCTACGATGGTTTCGACCGAAGGAGCATGCGCTGCTTATTATCGTTATCAATCGGTTCAGTCATGAATGAGAGTGGCAAAAAATTTTCTACTGATGCATTGAGTTGTCCACTTCCAATAGGCTCATCTTCTACCATTACTCTAGCTCATGGAGGAGGTGGTAAGCTCTCTCACCAACTTTTAGAAAGAATTTTTCGACCAGCCTTTGATAGCACAGAGCTTGAAACAAAGCATGATGGCGCAGTGGTTGAAAGACCATCTGGAAAACTTGCCCTCACCACAGATTCTTATGTTGTGCATCCCCTCATCTTTCCCGGAGGAGATATTGGAAGTCTTGCGGTCAATGGAACCATAAACGATCTTGCCATGTGTGGTGCCATTCCACTTTACCTAACCGCAGGGTTTATTCTGGAAGAAGGCCTTCCCATGGAAACGCTCTGGACGGTTGTGCAGACTATGAAAAAATCTGCCGACCATGCTGGTATCAAAATTGTGACCGGTGATACAAAAGTTGTGGATAAGGGTAAAGGGGATGGAGTTTTTATAAACACAACAGGAGTAGGGCTGATCAATCATGGTTTGAAAATTCATCCAGAAAGTATTCAACCAGGTGATGCGGTTTTGCTGAGTGGAGATGTGGGAAGGCACGGAATGGCTATCATGGCAGCCCGGGAAGGCTTTGGGCTTCAAGAACAAATTGCGAGCGATTGCGCTTCATTATCACACCTTGTGCAAAACTTGATCGGTGACAATATAGAAATCCACTGTATGCGAGACCTGACGCGTGGTGGACTGGCTACAGCTTTAATCGAGATAGCACAGGACGCAGGATTTTCTATAGAAATTGCCGAGGATAGGGTAGAGGTGAGTGAAAGCGTTAAAGGTGCTTGCGAGATTTTAGGATTGGACCCTTTTTATGTTGCCAATGAAGGAAGATTTATAGCGATAGTTAAGGCAGAGGATGCTGAACGAGCATTGGAAATCCTGCAAAAGGATAGTTTGGGAAATCAAGTCAGAATCATTGGGGCCGTAAAAAAAGAAAATCTACAATCAGTGATTCTGAAAACAAAGATAGGTACCCATAGGACTCTAGATATGTTAAGTGGAGAACAATTGCCCCGAATCTGTTAGGGGTACTGTTGGGTTTTACACAAAGTTCAGCTGTCCTTCGTAATATGGGATAGTTACCATTTGCATGTGCAAAGTTTGTAAAATGATTTTGAGCTGACTTCCGGATGTCATCGCGAATGACCGAAGGGAATGCGGCGATCCAGTTTCTTTCTGGATTGCTTCGTCACCTTTGGTTCCTCGCAAAGACAGCTGCAAAAGGATTTTTAAATATAAATCCTTGCCGTGGTAGAGCCTGTTGACCCTGTGTGTAAACTGCGTAGCAGTTTTCCACAAGCCAACAGGCAGATCAATGTGGATTCTCCTTTTTTCTAGTTTAGAAAAGTTTTTGCAAAATTTGTAAACACAAATGTAGCTTATTGCACGTAATATTTCCACAAACAGAAAGGACTTAACGGATTTCCGTTAAGTCCTTTATTATAGCCAAAATGAAGGTCTCTATTTCTTTATACCATCGAGGTCGATCTTGCAGTGGACACTTGCTTACTAATTCAGGCTTTTAATAAGATCCTTAAACTCGCGCTCGGTAGTTTTCGTGTTGGCTATTGCCTGTTCCATTTTTGCATGAATCTCGAAAACAGAATTGACCTTATTTGAAAACGCTCTTATTTTATCCTGACAATTATTGGCCTGCTGTTTAGCATTCTTTAGTAAACCTTTCATGCTGATAATTCGGCGTTCCAGGTTATGAATGAGAATGTTGAAGTGGCGATTATGCCTGTCCATGAGCTTTTTGTCTTCATCAACCTTCTTCTCATACTTGCTGGGTTCAAAATATGAGTTTTCTATTGAGTTTGTCATCTGTTTTTGAATTTTATTAATTTCACTTCCCTCACGTTTCATTGATTTTGCTATCTCATCACAACTTTGTGCTTGCGCCGTAGGTGCAATGTATAGAATTGAAAAAAACAAGAACATAGTTAAGGATATTGAAATTGTTGTGACCCTGGTCATAACTCCTCCAAGTCAATGCGTTAACAATAGATTTCAACAAAAAATGTTAATGAAATTGTTAATTTTATACCAAAATTGTGTATATTTGTAGGGACATTTTCAGTGTTTATCTTTCTGGCGTTTGTAAGGATGATACAGGATTTCCCTGCTGGCTATACTGTGAGTGGTGGGCGGAGTTTCGAAACTTAAAACCCTGCTCCGAAATCTGAATTCGAGAATTCTCATAAAACTTTGATTCTAAAGTGGTTTTCCATTTCAAACTGATAATAAGCTTTTGCTGAAGTTCGTTTAATCAGTTCAGTTCCGGAAATAATCTGATGTAAGCAAACAACAAATCCCATCCCGCAAAAAAGAGATGGGCCCTGTTGGAAAAGTTTTTGTAATAATCTAGATTTTAAATTTGCTAACAAGTCCCTGCAAATCGGCAGCAAGTTTTGAAAGCTCGTCTGCAGCATCTTTAGTTTGGCTAGAGCCCTGAGTAGTTTCTGTTGCCGCTGTTGAAACTCCAGTAATATTTTCGGCAATTTCAGAGACTCCTGTTGCGGCATCTGCAACATTTCGAGACATTTCATTCGTTGTTGCACTTTGCTCTTCTACTGCGCTAGCAATGGTATTAGAAATATCATTGATACTATTAATAACATTACTGATTTCTTCAATTGCTTGAACGGCGTTGCCCGTATTCGACTGAATTGTCTGGACCTTACCGCTTATCTCCTCAGTAGCTTTCGCAGTTTGATTAGCCAGTTCCTTGACCTCATTAGCTACTACGGCAAACCCTTTACCGGCTTCCCCAGCCCGGGCAGCTTCGATCGTCGCATTTAAAGCCAGCAAATTGGTTTGTTCTGCTATTGAGGTGATAACTTTTACTACTTCACCAATTTCCTGTGAGCTTTCGCCCAGAGTAGTTATGGTGTTATTAGTTCTTTTGGCAATTTCAACAGCTTCATTGGAAATCGTGGCAGCTTGAGTGGCATTTTTTGAGATTTCACCGATACTTGCTGTCATCTCTTCTGAGCCTGTAGCAACCGTTTGTACGTTCTTGCCCACCTCTTCACTTGTAGCGGCTACCACACCTGCTTGTGCAGAAGTTTCTTCTGCGTTAGCAGACATAGTTGTGCTGGTAGCTGTGAGCTCTTCTGCGGCAGCACTGACAGATTCAGCATTGTGACCTATGTCTCCTATGTCTTTTCGTAGTCCAGTGAAGAATTTTTTCAATCCTTCGCCCATTTTGCCGATGGCATCTGAACCACTGACGGAAATCTCTTGAGTGAGATCACCTTGTTCAGCAGAATTGACAACCGCAAGCATTGAATCCACTTTAGCTTGTAGTTCACGGGCCTCTCTTTGATCTTTTTCGGCCTGTTCCCTTTCTCGTTGGGCTTTTTCTTCGATTTCCTTTCTTTCCTGCTCTGCCTGTTTCTGTTTTAGGACTTCTTGCTCCTTCTCAGTTCTTGCTTGTTCCTCTTCAGCTTTTAACTTATCCCTTGACTGGGACAGCATACCTTCCAAAGAATTTTTGAAGTCTCCCTTCTGGTGAGATAAATCTATTTCCAGGTTTCCAGATAAAATATCTTTCGATGAACTAATAAAGCCTTGTAATCTCTCCATCAACACATTACAAGATCGACTCAAGACACCTATTTCATCATTGGAGTGTACAGCAAGTTTAGATTGATTTAAGTTCCCTTCAGAAGTTCCCGATAATGTCCTGGAAATATTTTCTACAGGTTGAATGACAGACTTACCCAAAAATAGCGCAACACCTATTAAAATTGATAAGTTCAGCACACTCGAAATAGTGATTAAATTCTGGATGCTATTCTGCTCTGCCTCAACAAGTTTGCCCCATACATTGACCAGGTCATTACTTACCTTTCTCAACTTATTTGAACCGGTTAAGATTTCTTGCTGAGATTGTCTGTAGGGAATTGAGTTTACTTCTGCATTGATCAGTGTATCAACAGCGGACGTATAGCCATCAAGCTGCATTCTTACCTCAGCAATCTTCTTTTGAGTGCTGGGCTCTGTTGCAGCCTCAATGGTTCGGTAGTTTTTCATCTTGAGGTCAAGAGGATACTTACCGCCTTTTTGCACTGCATTCAGGGTTTCAGAAAAAATCTTCTTGGCAGAATTGTACTCAGCAACAGTTGCATTAAGTTCAGCTTTACCCAGTGCAATCTCTGAGGAAAATACCAGTTTGTAAGAACGTATTCCCAGAATATCCCCAACGTTAAAAGTTTTGCCATTTTTCATTGCAGAATGGCACGAAGCACAAACAGGAACAACAGCCTTATCTGCTGTATATAATCCAATATAGAGTTTTCCATCTTCCTCAAAAACTTTGTTAAAAACTTTGTCGGGATTTTCTTTCAGGTATGTATTGGCTTGTTTGTCCAGTTCTGTTTTTAAACCCTGATTAGGATTGATAGGGTCATCAGAAATAATGTCAATTCCAAAATCTCTTCCCTTACCAAACTTCTCATTGGTCATCCTGGTAAAAGTAGCTGGAAATGGAACTGCAGGATGCGGTTCCTCTGAAGGATTCATGCTGATGCCTAACCCTGCTTTTTTTGCTGTGCCAATAATTGACTTAGCATAGGTTCCGCGCATTTTTGTAATGTATCTGTCTAAATCAGATATTTGCTGTTCAATGGTCTTTTTCCTGCTTTTAGCCATTGCGTAACCTAGCCCAGCCTTGCCCATTGCTTGAGAGAGCATTCTTTGACGTCCCAATGCGTTATAGGTTTCCAGGTTCTCTTTTGATGCATTAATTGCATTGGTAATCATGATTCCAGACACCACAACGACCACAAGTAATATTGCAACCGCTCCATAAACTTTTTGCTTCACTGAGAAGTTTTGCATGTATTTGACCTCGTATTTATAATGATGTATTAAGCGAAAATTTTTATTTTCAAAAGTTACCTGAAAACGAATGGAAGGCAACTCTCGTTAAGAAATATCTTTATGTATATATTTAAGCTTCAAGGTTTCGATTTTACATTTCAAGATAAAAATAAACATCTCATAAAAAAATGCTGATCTGTGACACTGTAGTTAAGCTCTTGTAACAGATAAAAGTAAAAAATAATTGACAGTATGTTGATTCATAACTCAAGCAATCCCTTGGAAAATATACGGAGGGGCAAAATATTTGGATAAGTTTAAAAAAATAAGAGAATTTTCGTAATGATTATGTCTTAGCTTTAATTGAAGGATGGCACTTGCTTTAAGCGTTCCTATTTAAGTGTACAGTTCAAGAAGGCATGCAGGGAGGCAGGTATGGAAAATTTCCGGTTCCATGATCTGAGACATGACTTTTGTAGTGGTCTGGATTCAAGCAGAGGTGGATGTAAAGCGTAGCAGGCCTGGCCGCGGGTAAAAGGATGTGACCAGCCAGCTGTATGACCACCTGAGCACGGAGAAGTTAAGGATCGTATAAAGAAGAGTGGGGGAAATGAGCATCAAATTGCTAGCATTGTTATAATTGCCTTTTATGATTTTGGGGAACAATATTTTCGAGAGCAAATATCTCAAGCCTATGAAGAGCCAGGTTACACACACGATCTTTGGGAGGACTTGCGTCTTTTGAGACATATGTTTGTCCACAAGAACAAGCGGACAAGTAAGCAGTAGAATAAAAGTGTTAGAGGGGATTTTTTTTAAACGTTGAATGTGGAAGACACCTTTTTTTAAACCCATATATTTTCTGAATAACTCGTGGAGTATTCATCATATTTGTTCTTTTATTTAGACCGTCAAATAACTATTTATGATTTCCTCTCCCAGGTTTTCCATAGCATCCGTAGCTACATTTCGGCCTTTATCCAGAATGCAAAACTGTTGTGCCACCCGACGTGCAAATGGCAACTTTTGTTCTACAAGCAAGATGGTCAAACCTTTTTCCTGATTTAGGCGAATGATTATATCTCCTATTTCATGCACAATATTTGGCTGAATGCCTTCTGTAGGCTCATCTAAAATTAAGAGTTTAGGGTTGAGAATTAAAGCCCTTCCTATTGCTAATTGCTGTTGCTGACCCCCAGAAAGATCTCCCCCCCTCCGACTGAGCATTTGTTTTAACACAGGAAATATTTCAAATATAAACTCGGGAATTTCGCGTAACCCATCACTACGAGCCAGAAGACCTACACGGAGATTCTCTTCAACACTTAATTGAGTAAAAATTTCCCGACCCTGAGGCACATAACCTATCCCCTGTTGGGCTCTTATTTCAGCAGGTTGATTTGCAAGATCGCAATCCTCTAATTTGATAGAACCGGAGGTTACCGGCAAAATCCCCATAATTGCTTTAAGCAATGTTGTCTTTCCGACTCCATTTCTCCCCATCAAACAGGTACAAGTTCCAGGAAGAACATTGAGGTTCACATCCCAAAGGGTGTGGCTTTCTCCATAAAATTGATTCAACTCTTGAACTTTTAGCACTCCTAACTCCCTAAATAAACTTCAATGACTTTCGGGTCGTTCTGTACATCTTCCATTTTTCCTTCAGCCAATACATGCCCCTCATGTAAAACCGTCACTCTATTTGCTATAGAGCGAATAAAATCCATTTCGTGCTCGACCACCACAATTGAGTGTTTTCCTGCAAGTGATTTTAACAGCTCTGCGGTGTGTTCAGTTTCCTGATGTGTCATTCCCGCGACAGGCTCATCAATCAACAGGAGTCGTGGGTCTTGAACCAGCAGCATTCCAATTTCGAGCCATTGTTTTTGACCATGAGAGAGCAACCCAGCCCGAAGATTTTTTTGCTCTTGCAACCCAATTGTTTCCAAACCTTCTTTAATAGTTTCTTTTTGCTCACCTGTTAAGGGTTTGGATAGGGATTGCCAAACATTCTTTTTGGTATGCAGTGCCAATTCCAGGTTTTCAAAAACAGTATGATTGAGAAAAACCGTTGGTTTTTGAAACTTACGGCCTATTCCTACATGTGATATTTCATATTCCGTCATTTTAGTGAGGTCGTGGTTTTGACCAAAAAACACGGTGCCATGATTCGGGCGTGTTTTCCCAGTAATTACATCCATCATGGTGGTTTTGCCAGCGCCATTGGGACCTATAATGCATCTCAATTCGCCATCATCAATGTAAAGATTTAAATCATTAAGCGCTTTGAACCCATCAAAGCTTACAGTAATATTTTCTAAATAAAGAATACAACCGTGAGTTGTATCAATTGAATCATCTTTGATATGAACTCCAGACATTAAGCAGACTCCCTCAACCTTTCTTTTGAATTGAATCGGGCAAAAATTCCCGCAAACCCTTTTGGGAAAAATAAGGTCACAACAATAAATAAGGCGCCTAAAAAATAAAGCCAATAGTCTGGGGCCGTCACGGTAAACCAGCTTTTTGCTCCATTAATCATTCCAGCACCAACCAGTGCTCCACTCAAAGTTCCACGACCGCCAACGGCTACCCAGATTGCCATTTCAATCGAATTAGAAGGTTGCATTTCACTGGGGTTGATAATCCCAACTTGGGGGACGTAGAGGGCTCCAGCGATCCCGCACAAAAATGCAGAGAGAGTCCAGATAAATAGTTTGTAGTGAATCGTATTGTATCCTGAAAACATTACCCGACTTTCAGCATCACGAATTGCAGTCAGCACTCGACCTAATTTGGATTGAACTATGTATCGAGAAATGATGTAGCTCAAAAATAATACGATTGCAGTAATGATATATAAACTCATTTTGGTCGATGACTCTTGCAACGAATACCCCAAAATTCGTTTAAAATCGGTGAGACCATTATTGCCGCCGAAACCCGTTTCATTTCGAAAAAATAAAAGCATGAGAGCAAAGGTCATGGCCTGGGTAATGATGGCAAAATAGACACCTTTAATTCGTGATTTGAAAGCAAAATACCCGAAGATAAAAGCGAACAGGGCAGGCAAAATCAGAATAACCAGCAAAGTAAAAACAAAGTAATCGAATCCATACCAATACCATGGCAATTCTTTCCAATCCAAAAAGACCATAAAGTCTGGAAGGTCACTTTTATAAACACCCTCTTTCCCAACACTCCTCATCAGATACATACCCATAGCATATCCTCCCATAGAGAAGAAAACTCCATGCCCTAAACTTAGAATACCTGTATAGCCCCAGATCAAATCCATAGCTAAAGCTACCAGCGCATAGCATAAATATTTACCCATCAGGGCAAACATATAATCTGGAACATGAAAAAAAGATTCTTCAGGAACTAATAAGTTAGAAAGAGGAAGAAGTACCGTAGATAGGGCTAATAAAGTAAAAATAAAAATCCATCCCCTAAAGGAATGTAATTGAATAAATTTTTTAATCATTGACCTAGTTTTCGATCATGCGACCTTTTGGAGCAAATAGGCCCTGTGGTCGTTTTTGAATTAAAATAACAATAAGAATCAAAACTATAATTTTTCCCAATACTGCGCCTGCAACTGGTTCCAGGAATTTATTCAGGATCCCCAAGCCCAATGCGCCCGCAACAGTACCGGCAATTTTTCCAACGCCGCCGGTAACAACAACCATGAAAGAATCGACGATATATAACTGCCCCAATTCAGGGCCAACATTACCAATCTGCGACAAGGCCAGCCCCCCCAAGCCTGCCACACCAGATCCCAGACCAAATGTATACATATCGATCTTATGGGTTGATATTCCCATGCAGGAAGCCATTCCTCTATTTTGAGTTACAGCACGCACTTGTAAACCCAGTGAAGTTTTTTGAAGCAGCATCCAAACTGAAACCACAACAAATACAACGAACAGGATGATAGCTATTCGATTGTAAGGAAGAACAACCCCATGAAATACTTCGACTCCTTCAGAAAGATAAGAGGGGTTAGCCACTTCTACATTCTGCGCTCCAAACAGAAGCCTGACACTTTGAATTAAAATTAAACTGATTCCCCAGGTTGCCAAAAGAGTTTCTAGTGGACGTCCGTAAAGATGCCGAATGATAGTTCTTTCGAAAATAATTCCGATAATTGCGGTCACAATAAATGCTATGGGTATTGCCACGACCAAATACCAATCAAAAATCTCCGGAAAATATTCCTTGAAAAGGTTTTGCACCAAAAAAGTAGAATACGCCCCTAGCATTAACATTTCTCCATGAGCCATATTAATAATACCCATGAGCCCAAAAGTTATAGCCAGCCCTAAAGCGGCAAGAAGTAAAATACTTCCCAGACTCAAGCCATAAAAAAAATTTGCAGCCTGATTAATGAAAAACTGACGATTCTCAATCTTTGAAATTGCCCTAACAACACTTGCGCGAATTTCAGGGTCACTTTCTAAATACTCACTAGCATCATCCTTTTCCAGTAATGCCTCCAAATCTGCTTTAAAATCATTATTCCCAAACTCATTAATAGTTTTTATGGATTGGAGGCGTTTATTTTTATCATCACTTTTTAATCCTTCTTTTGCTAAAACCAACATGAATACTTTGCGAACATCTTCATCGCTCTCTTTATCCAAGGCTTTCTCTACTAAATCTACTAACTCACCTGAGGGTCTTTTCAGCAGTTCACCTGCTGCCTTCAAACGAACCTCGGGAGAATTTGATGTTAATTTCAGTTTTCCTATAGCCATTGTTAAAGCCCTTCGAACCGAATTATTGATTCTGGGTTTTCGGAGGGTTAGAGAACTTAAGTCAACAGAGTTTCCATTCAATGCATCGCGACCCTGGTCCCCAGCTTCATTAAGTATAATAAGCACACCCTCTTCGCTGACTTTCAGGCGTTTATTCTTTAATGCCTCCAAGGCAGGGAGTGCTTTGAGGTTGCCCATGTTACCCAGACGTTTCACAGCTATTTTAATTTTGGAGCGACTTTTGTTCCCTAAATCCTTTATCGCTGATTCAAAATCATTGGCTTCAACTATAGAAAATGAAAGAATCCCTACAATTAAAAACACAAAAACTCTCAAAAACCGTGCAATGACTTTGCAAATACTTTGGGTAGGTTTCAGTATTTGGGACTTAGCTGGCAGGGAGGCCTGGTTCATATAAAAAACTTTCACAAAAGAAAAATTCCACCCATGAGAGGATGGATTTTTTACACTATAAAACTATAGATATCCCTTCCCCAAGCTCCACAAACTAATCCTGGAGGAGATTAAAATTCGAATGGAGCCGGAGAAGGATCTATCAATAAAAAATTAAAACTTAGCTTTTTTGCAATTTCCACATACCCAGGGGTAAGTCCAGTCGGCAACTTTTTCAGCACTGTCTGGAATGAAAGGACTCCAGGCTTGTGCACGGATAGGACCATCGGTTTTCCAAACCACGTCAAACTGACCATTTTCCTGAATTTCACCGATAACAACGGGTTTATGCAAATGATGATTCTTGGCATCCATGGTGATTTCAAAACCGGATGGAGAGTGAACCGTTTGTCCGCCAATAGCCTGGCGAACAGCATCAATATTTGTTGTTCCAGCTTGTTCAGCTGCTTGTGCCCACATTTTGATTCCGATATAAGTTGCTTCCATAGGATCATTAGTCACACGCTTGGCTCCACCAGGAAGTTTGTTCTTTTTCACATACGCGTTCCATTTTTTAATGAATGCCTTATTTTCTGGTGTATCAATGGACATAAAATAATTCCATGCTGCTAAATGACCTACCAAAGGTTTTGTATTGATTCCACGCAACTCCTCTTCCCCGACAGAAAATGCAACCACCGGAATGTCCTCAGCTTTGAGTCCCTGATTAGCAAGTTCCTTATAAAACGGAACATTGGAGTCTCCGTTGATGGTGGAAATAACCGCAGTCGGTTTACCTGCAGCAAACTTCTTGATATTGGCCACAATGGTTTGGTAGTCGCTGTGCCCAAACGGGGTGTAGCTTTCCATAATATCCTTTTCAGACACCCCTTTGGATTTCAGGAAATAGTTTAGGATTTTGTTGGTGGTTCTAGGATATACATAATCGGTTCCCAACAAGACAAAACGTTTGGCACCACCACCATCTTCACTCATCAAATATTCGACGGCTGGAATGGCTTGCTGGTTGGGGGCTGCACCCGTATAGAACACGTTATAAGAAGATTCTTCGCCTTCATATTGAACAGGATAAAACAACAATCCGTTCAACTCTTCAAAAACCGGAAGGACTGATTTTCGTGAAACAGAAGTCCAACAACCAAAAGTAACCGCGACCTTTTGTTTTTGTATCAACTCCCTTGCTTTTTCCGCAAATAAGGGCCAGTCGGAGGCAGGGTCAACAACCACGGGTTCAAGTTTCTTACCCAAAACACCACCTTTAGCATTTATCTCCTCAATCGCCATCAGAGCCACATCTTTCAGTGATGTTTCACTGATTGCCATGGTTCCGGAAAGAGAGTGCAAAATTCCAACTTTAATAGTATCCGCTGCCTGCGCTGTTACGCTGGATACAAAAAATATGACAGCTATGAAAAACAACTTCATTTTATTTAAATTGATATTAATCATTTTCAATTGTCCTTATATATAATTCTAAAAATAATAATTCGTCTAACATCACAAAAAAATCATCCGCTACAATTGGAATTGCATACCAATCCTGAAAGTATTTTTGGTGTCCGCATTCGAACCATTTCGATCAGCAGAATAGGACATAGTAATTTTTGCGTCCTGCCCATCGATAATGTAATTCATTCCACCCTCTGTAACCGTGCGATTTCCACCATCTCCAGTAATATTGTCCCGGGCAAAATGCTGATATCGAACGTAAGGTTGAAACTTGCCCCAACCCATTTTCTGAGGGAGCAAATAACTGGCCAGAGCCAAATAACCTTCACCCTGAGTCAGTGAGGCATCTGTTTTGTCATCCAAATCATAATCGTAGTAAGCACCCTCCAGACTAACAACACCCCCATTCCCGAGTTTTTTCTCCATAAGAGCATCCACATTCCATCCGGTAAAGTCCCCTGCAGTGGTTGATGTGCCTGCTCCATCCTCCTCATGTTGAATAACAAAGGCCACAGCCAACACATCTTTCGCTCCATGGTAAGAACTGGTCGTGTAGTAACCGGGCTCCGGATCCCAAAAATTGTAAGTAATCCGGGCGGCATGAAGAAGGTTGTCAGCCTGATCAGGGTTAGTGTTGGAATTAGTCGAATTTGTCCTTCCCTCAAACAATCCATAAGACCATTTAAACTTTCCTCCTCCATACTCTTTCATAATTGCCACGCCGTTGTCGCGGCCGGCAAAAATGGCTGGGTAAGCTTGAACAACGGGAAAATCAAAGACATTAAGAAAATAAGGACCATCCAGGTTGGACCTGTCACTTGGGGGAAGGAACCTGCCTGCCCAGACATCAAACCCTTTAACAGAAAATTTAGCTACTGCATCCAGAACACGTACAGATTGGTCTGAATTCAGAGACGCGGTACTGTTTCCATTAGAAAGTTCAGTATTAAATTCAAGGGTGATGTTTTCATGTACTTGGCCAGCAGTATAGAGCCTCATATTATCTAAGCTAAAATCGGAAGAAGTATCTGTCCCATTAGGAGCCCCACCTTCTGTGATAACAAAGGAACTTCTAACACCAAGACCAATACTGAACCATTTCGTATCATCAATTTTTACCTTTGCAGCTGCAAAAGCAAAAGCCAAAGCTGGAACGCCCAAGCCCAGCAAAAACACTGCCGAAGCAGTAAATTGTTTACGATTAAAACCTAAAAACATTGACGCCTCCTCTCTCAATCGATCTAAATAGTAAGTGGATTAAAATGGCATCGCAGGGAAGCGGTGGTCCAAATTAGTAACTAACGGGTTAATTCCAAATTAAATTCAAAATAATATGGAGTTTTATGGCATCGCTGCTTGGCGGTGGTCCAAAAAAAGAATATGACTTTTAACACTATGGAAATTTAAAAATCAGATTTTTACTCTATTTGTTTTTTAAAATCTGTACTTTTTATTGTTTTGGTTACCTGAACGTTTCCTACATTTCCTTTGTGGAAATTTATGGTCAACTTTCCGGTAAACATAGTTTTCGCTAACTCATTTATTAAATCTATCAGTTCTTTCAAGTCTGGTCCTCCTACAACCAACCCTCCATTTTAAAATTTTTGGTTAGACATAATTCCTTGGCTATATAGCAATAGTTATTCCTTTTTAAACTTTTCGACCCAAAGTATTATTTTAAAGGCCTGCGGGAGGGGTTAACTTGACTTTCGTATCAAACCTCAAGAGATTGAATGCTGTGTTTTGTAGCAAAGTTTAAAACAATGCTTAACTATTGAGCTTTTTGGGTTATCACCTGCGCCCCAATTTGAGCTCATTTTGAAGTATTAATAATATAGAGGCAGCTTGAAGGCGGGATGGATTAATGGTTTAGAATTTTGCCCTTGGCACAAATCAACCAGAAAAAACGATCCATTTAAAGCAAATCATCGAATAGTCTCTCTTGTTGGTTTTTATACTCTTCATCGTCAATGAGTTCTTTGTCATAAAGGTATTTTAGATGCTCTAGCTTTTTCTCCAATGTGGGGTTGAAATTACTGGTAGAAGAATCAGTTTTAAAGCTTTTGGCGGCTCCACTTTTTGTCTCTGGAATAGAGAGTTGCAGGTTGGCGACTATCCAGTTTCTCTGAAGACGTTTCCCATTTTCAGCACCGGACTTAAAATAAAGCTGACCTTTTTGAGGAATAAGCTTCCAGGCATAAACACTCCACCTACGGACATCATTTTTTCGAAAAAAAGTTTCCCCATTTATCGAATCAAATCGCCAGTTTAAATATTTTCTGAAAGAAAAAATATCGCCAGATGTAACCATTCCTCTTCTTTTTAGCTCAATATGAATAATTTCTTCTTGATTTACATCTGCAAATTTTTTCATAAGTAAAGGGGCTAATTTTCTGATTTCTGGTTTGGAAAAAATCGGTTCTTCCTTGTTTCCCAAGAATGCCCCTTTATATCTGAGAGAAACCAGGTGGTTAATAATTGCTTGATGTGAAATTTTTATGGGATGGTTCAATTTAAATTTCTTAAAATCCAAGTTTGCATGCGACTTTGGCTTATAGCTTAGGCTGATCTTAATGCTATGCTTTTGTGAATCTGCGCTTTCTGCGACCCCAAAGGTGGCAAGAAGCAAAACAAACAAAAACTTCATTGCAATTATATAATGGCGAATTAAATGCATATTTTAGAATACTCTTAAAGTGCTGGAATGGGGTTCATAATAATCCTTGGTTTACAATAAACTTTTCTATCTGATCCGTTCCATTACCATTTATTAAGTTTGTAAAGGTGAACGGCTTGTCACCACGCATCTTTTTAGCATCCCGCTCCATTATGTCCAGGGAAGCACCCACATGAGGTGCCAGATCAATTTTATTAATAACCAGTAAATCAGACTTGGTTATGCCAGGCCCTCCTTTTCGGGGAATTTTATCTCCAGCAGCCACATCAATCACATAAATAGTTAAATCTGAAAGCTCAGGACTGAAAGTTGCCGCAAGGTTATCACCTCCACTTTCCACAATAACCATATCCAAGTCTGGAAAGTTTCGATTCAGTTCATCAATCGCGGACAAGTTCATGGAAGCATCTTCACGAATAGCGGTATGAGGACATCCCCCCGTTTCAACTCCAAGGATCCTTCCTTTTTCTAAAGCCTCGTTTCGGATTAAAAATTCTGCATCTTCTTTGGTATAAATATCATTTGTCACAACAGCGATTTGATATTTATCTCTCATTTTCTTACAAATAGCATAGACTAATGCCGTCTTTCCAGAACCTACAGGTCCTCCAATTCCCACGCGCAATACTTGTTTGTTTGTCATATGCAATTCTTTAAGATCGAAATAATCGAGAGTATTGAGTTTCATGAAATGCACTGGCTATTCCCTGGCCTGGTGCTGTATAACCGATTTCGTTATCATTTAATGTTAATCCTGTTGATACCAATTCGGGAATAATCTCAATGGCCGAAGACAATAGTTTCTGACCGCTGGTTTGCCCCAATGGCACCAGTTTAATTGCCGCCAACACCTGGTTTTCAGCCCACATCCATAAATAACCCAAAGAAGCTTCATTGAGTGGAATCTTCCAATACCATGCCCCTAAAGAATACAGAGATAGAAAGCATGCTCTGGGGTTATCTTTCCACTCAATAGCTTCTGAAACACCCAAGTCTCCCAATAATCGGGCCAACGCATGGGCCAATTGTTTTTCTTCCACTTGAAGCTCTCCTGAATCACGGCTCGCATATAAGTAATCATTCCAATAGAGGACCTTTGTTTTGTTATTGTCCGACCATGATTCGTGTAAACGGGATAATAGAGGAACATCCAGATAGGTTAGGGAATTTTTCATGAGACCCAGAACCCACATTGAAGTTGTTGTGTCATCTTTCACCCAACCTGAAGAAACTGCATACTCCAAACCTTGTGAATAGGCATAAGCACCAACAGGAAGCATTGGGCTGCATAATTGCATTAACTTTAAAGTTGAATTACTGGAATTCATATTTAGTGGGAATGCGAGTGCCTGGAATGCCTGCCATAGGCTCCTCCTTCCGGTTCAAAAGGTAACAATTCATGTTTTACGGAAAGTCCAAGGGATCGAACCATTTCCTCCAGCACATGGTCTCTTTGAAAACGTAACCAGCCTTTCCCTATTTGAAGGGGAACGTGACGGTTTCCCAAGTGATAACAAGCGCGGGAAAAAAGCAGGTTGTCTTTTGTGGAAACAGAAGCGACTTCCTCGTCTGCGGCACGAACTTCAACAATTAATCCATTTTCCGCCCGCAATAAATCACCTTGACGCAAAACACTTCCTCGTTCCAGCATCAAGGCAGCTTCCTGATTATCATCCAAAGAAACTCGCAAACGACTCTTTTGCCTTTTTTCAAATGGCAAGGTTAGGCTTTTCGAAGCGACAGCTGGGACCTTTAGTTTTTCTGTGATTGTTAGCAATTAATTGAGTCCTCAACTAAAATAGAAAATAACGTTGTGCTAGAGGCAATTCGCTTGCTGGCTCGCAAGTTAAAGTTTCACCATCAGCTCGAACTTCATAGGTTTGCGAATCCACTTCTATTTTTGGTAGATAATTATTATGAATGAGGTTTTTTTTGGTGATAGAGCGAGTATCTCGAACTGAAACTAATCGTTTATTCAATCGAAGTTTCTCGCTTATTCCATCTTCATAAGCGGCTTTAGAAACAAAGCTCACACAGGTTTCACTCCGTGCTCCACCAAGTGCCCCAAACATTGGACGATAGTGAACGGGTTGTGGAGTTGGAATTGAAGCATTCGGATCTCCCATGGGAGCGGCTACAATCATTCCTCCCTTAATAATCAGGGCTGGTTTGGTACCGAAAAAAGCGGGTTTCCACAATACAATATCCGCAAGCTTGCCCACTTCGACGGAACCGATCTCGTGGTTGATACCATGAGTGATAGCAGGGTTTATAGTGTATTTGGCAACATACCGTTTAGCACGAAAATTATCGTTATCAGAAGAATCCGGACTTAACGGACCACGTTGCACTTTCATTTTGTGAGCAGTTTGCCAGGTTCGGCAGATCACTTCTCCAACTCTTCCCATAGCCTGAGAATCGGAAGCAATCATGCTGAAGGCTCCCAAATCATGGAGGATATCTTCTGCGGCAATGGTTTCCCGCCTTATACGTGATTCAGCAAAAGCAACGTCTTCAGGAATTTTTGGATCGAGATGATGACATACCATGAGCATATCCAAATGTTCATCAATAGTGTTAACTGTATAAGGTCTAGTAGGGTTTGTCGATGAAGGGAGTACATTAGCCTCACCACAGGCTTTTATAATATCTGGAGCATGCCCACCACCAGCACCTTCGGTGTGGTAGGTATGAATAGCGCGACCTTTAAAAGCTGCCAAAGTATTTTCGACAAAACCGGATTCATTCAAAGTATCGGTATGAATGGCAACTTGCACATCAAAATTGTCTGCAACAGTCAAACAATTATCGATTGATGCGGGGGTCGTCCCCCAGTCCTCGTGCAACTTTAATCCCATTGCCCCTGCACGGACCTGCTCTTCAAGAGCGGCGGGCAAGCTGGAATTACCCTTGCCCAAAAACCCAAAATTCATTGGCAGCTCTTCAACCGCCTGATACATGCGCTGTATATTCCAAGGCCCTGGTGTACAAGTTGTTGCATTGGTTCCTGCTGCTGGACCTGTTCCACCGCCCAGCATGGTAGTCACTCCAGACATGAGTGCTTCATTTACCTGTTGAGGGCAAATAAAATGAATATGAGAATCCAGAGCTCCCGCAGTAGTTATAAGCCCTTCCCCAGCAATCGCTTCCGTTCCAGGGCCAATTATGATGTCAACTTCAGGTTGTATGTCAGGGTTCCCTGCTTTTCCGATTCCGACAATCCGACCAGATTTGATTCCAATGTCAGCCTTGACGATTCCCCAATGATCTAGGATCAAAGCATTGGTAATAACAACATCTACAGATTCTTGGGAAGTCCTTTGGCTTTGCCCCATTCCATCCCGAATGACCTTGCCTCCACCAAACTTAACCTCCTCTCCGTAAGATGTCTTATCTTGCTCCACTTCAATCCACAGATCTGTATCCCCTAGACGTACACGGTCACCGGTAGTGGGGCCGTACATATCGGCGTAAGCTTTTCTACTGATATGACTCATTATTTATTCTCCAAATGTCCCATTATTTTTCCATTGAATCCATAAACCTCCCTGGAACCTGAGTAGGTAACCAATTCAACTTCACGTTTTTGACCCGGTTCAAATCTTATAGCTGTCCCAGCAGCAATATTGAGGCGAAAACCTTTTGTCTCTTCACGATTAAACTTCAAAGCCTCATTTGTTTCAAAAAAATGATAATGCGATCCTACCTGAATGGGCCTGTCTCCAGAATTGGAGACAGATATTTTTATTGTTCCCATATTTTTATTGAGGATAATATTTCCATCTTTTACTTTTAATTCACCGGGAATCATCTGCATTCTCCATTTATGGAATCGGGTTGTGAACGGTCACCAACTTGGTGCCATCAGGGAAAGTGGCTTCCACCTGAACTTCATGGATCATTTCCGGAATTCCCTCCATAACGTCTTCACGTTTTAGCAAGGTTGTTCCATAGCTCATAAGTTCTGCAACACTTTTACCATCTCGAGCGGCTTCTAAAATGGCAGCCGAAATATAGGCGATGGCTTCCGGATAATTAAGTTTTACTCCGCGGCCTAACCTTTTTTCTGCCAATAGCCCTGCGGTAAATATCATCAACTTGTCTTTTTCTCTAGGAGAAAGCTCCATATCTTCCTTTCCTCAAACATTGAAAAAAAATCTATTACTTAGTCATGTCAAGTTTTCCAAATTCTTGGTTCAACGGCTTCATGACCGATCACTTCCTGGCGCAAAATTTTCCAGGCATTAATAAAACAGTTTCTAGCTCTCTCCGCACTATTCCCCAAAAAATAACAGAGGATAGCTCCATCAATTTGAGATACCGAAAATAATTCTTGATCGATAAAAACTTTTACTGTTTTTCTCAAAGAATCTAATAAACCTGTTATGTCGGTTATGCAAACCATGCTTCCAATCACAGGAAAACCATTTAGCCCCCACTTAGCACGAAGAGCCTGGTCACCTCCTATTATCTTTAGACGTTCAATCCGTAACGGTTTGCCATCCCGCCAAATTTCAAAACGCTGATCTAACGCACCCTGACTAAAAACTTCGCTCGAAGCAGGTCGTCCCAAACAAGAGATTTCCCAGCCTATAAAATTACTATTGTGAGAGAGTTCAACTTTAGTTTGTATCTGTGCCTTGGCACCGGAGAATAAAATATTTTCAGAAGGGAGCCAGTCCAAGATCCCTTTTGGTGCAACTTTAATATTCTGTTCCTGTCTGGCCACTTGTCCTGCGCTACGGTAAAACTTTCCCGCCGCCGGAGTTGTAATCAAAGCATGGGCATTTGAGTTTACATCCACACAAATAGTTAAATGGTCGCCACCAACCACTCCGCCGGGAGGGTGCAATATATATACGTGACAGGCTCCATTTGTCTCTGGATAAAATGGTTTTTGTACCTGCAAAGGACCATAATGTTTGCGATGGCTCAGTATGGTTCTTTCATTGGACTTGGAAAATTTCAAGTCCAGCTGAGCTTCCCATTCTATGTTCAATTCTTTTTCGTTTAATTTAGCCGGAGGCATAAACCCACTGGACGCCTGTGCATAAGGTTACTGTTGAAATCAGGGTACTCAACTCATAACAATGGAAACAGATCTTTTATTCAGCCCAGCTTAGGGGATAAGCAAAATTTACGCCAACCTGAAAAAAAGAAGAGGTCTCAAAAAAGACTATATAAATTAGACACTTAAATTTAGCGATTTGGGAATCCAAACATTCCCTATCAAAAGAAAGCTTAAAAATGAAGCAGGACTTTATGGAATTGGTCATTCAATGAGCAGTTAATTCTTAGCCTTCCTACTCAACGCTCATCACTATTACATTGAATACTTAAAAGCCCCACCCAAAAAATTTGTACACCGGTTCGTCTTCAGTCTTAGCAGTTTTTTAACATAAAAATAAAAAGGGCTACCGGTTTTTCCGGTAACCCTTTGTTTTAATGGTCGGGGCGAGAGGATTCGAACCTCCGACCCCCTGCTCCCAAAGCAGGTGCGCTAGCCAGGCTGCGCTACGCCCCGAAAGTTTTTATTCATCATCCCTCAATGGGGAGAATGAGCCGAGTGCATGGCATGGGCTTTCTTCCGTTGCTCATCTGTCAACAGATTAAGCAAAGCAATTTTTGCTTTCGCCATGTTCATTATTTTTTGCGTTTTGGTTGCTGCGATTTTTTCTGCTGCTGAAAGGATGGCCTGCTCATCAACTTTTTCAGCATGAATGTGCCTGTCAAATTCCATATGCGCAATTTTGTGTTCGGCCTTGTTGCGGATGCTTTGTTTTCCGTATTCGAACCGGAGTCGTTTGATTTCTGCGATTTGTGAGTCGGTCAAACCGAGCTTGTCCTTAAAGCGCAACAAATGAGTGAATGGGCATTTGCTGTGCCCCCCATGTCCGCTATGGCTTTTATGCTTGCTATAGCTATGCCCTTTTTTGTGGTGGGAATAGGATTTTGACCCGCTTCCTTCAGACTTGTAATGTCTTTTGCTTCCAGAAATATGGTGAGGCAATGTTTTGCTTTTACTGCCTTCTGCTTTTGGCTCCCCATGGGAATAACTACCAGTACTACCGGTGCCTATGGAGTCCATTGCGGTTGCCGCCAAGGCATTCTGACTTAAGAACAGCATAATAGCCGAAGCCAAAACTATGAAGTATCTTGTTTTTAATTTAAACATTGCAATCTCCTTATCTTTACTTAGTTGCCCAAGTCAAAGCATTCATGAGCCAGAGCTTTTTCCGCTGGCTCTATACGATAGCTGCCTAATTCTAACAGGTGCCCCCCCTGTTTGAGTCTTGGAGCTTAAAATGGCACGCCCGGCAGGATTCGAACCTGCGACCTACGGATTCGAAGTCCGGAACTCTATCCAGCTGAGCTACGGGCGCATTTTTAATAAAAATTCAGGGTGAGCAACGGGATTTTTTGATAATGCCAACTAAACTCCATTCCCCAAAGGGCTAAAACCCGCAGTCACTGAAGCCACAACATAAATTGTAGTTTTTTTGGAATTAGCGTGGATGCTTCCTTAATGAGTTTTTCTAATGAAAGACATTCTACTTGTAAATTGATTGGAAAGGAACAAGAAAATTTTAAATTACTATCAACCGATGTATAGAAGGATATATAAATGAAATTTTAAGTACTTTTAATTTGTTCACAGCAATTTATTGAAAATAATTTAATTATCTCTAAATGTCTCAAACAGCCCTGGACTGTTTTAATTTTCAATCGTCAGATTTTTTTGCAATTCCAACACCCTCTCATGATCCATTAACATAGAAGCTGATAAAAACGGTTAATTGCTCTTTTTACCCATAGTATGAGTAGAGTATAAAAGTTTGAAAACACAACAATTATCCCCATGGTAAAATTCATGCTTGACGGATTTTCTAATTTATAGTAAAAGTGTATATAAATAATAAATTTGCCAGATTTTATTTTTAAATCATTTATTTGTTTATGTTTATAGAATTAAATTCCAGCGGTTATTTTTTTTGTTAGAGCATGGTTGCAAGTTGTTAAATTGAAGGAAACTAAAATTCCTTTTAATTATGACTGTCAGCAGTTAGGCATTCCCATGAAATTTTCTAAAAAAATTAAGGTTGGAGCTATATTTCTTACCCTTTGGTTTCTACCGGTTTTAGCAGGGGCGAGTCAAGAGAGTTTGGGTAGTAGAGTCAAGTTTCTGGATACTATCGAAAGTGTAGCGTGGTACAAAATTGATGATCAAAACATCATTATTGGATGGAGGGGGGTTCCAGATAATTTTTATGCATGGAACCATAAAGCAGCGGTCAAAGCCAGCAAGTCTTCTCTCTATACAGTATACGTTTGGTCGGTACGATATTCCCAGAAAGATTGGTTGCCGGGAAAGGGCGGACAACTTTGCATCACAACAGCTCAAATGGGCCGTTTTAAGAAAAGTAGCTGTAAAAACTAACCTCTGAGAAGCCGATTTCACAGATAAAACTTTCCGCTAATTCCTGGGAAGAGGTCGGAATGTAAATTGGCATGCTTTATAGTTTAAAAGCAGGTCTATCTCCAGGTTCCCATTCGGTAACCTGAGTCCCAGAAAACCCACTACGATCAAAAAGCCTCAAGCAATTTTTTCAATTCCTCTTCACTAATATCATCTGCAACGTGACCAGTTAGCGGCATTGCACTCCCTTTACAAATATTCCTGAGGTGCAAATAAAGCTACTGGAGTAATAAAAATAATTGTTTTAAAAAATATCAATCCTATTTTCGCGAATTGACATCAAAAGAATTAATCCTTCTTGTAAAGGTGGAGGAACTTTATATCTGGCAATGTCGGGAGAGTAAATGTGGTAATGAAAGCCGGGACAATGGGTCCTCATTTTGATTTCGATAATAGCTTCGCTCGAACCCTTGACGGTTTTTTCAAATATTGCAATGCAGAGCCTGCTGTTGCTCCGCAACTGTTGCAGTTCAACCGTGCCCTTGCCGAAGAACTTGGACTTGATCCGGTAGCATTTGATTCTGAAGCAGGTTTGGAGATTTTTTGCGGTAATGTTATTCCCCGGGGTTCAGAGCCTATTGCCCAGGCTTATGCTGGACACCAGTTTGGGGGATTCTCACCGCAATTAGGAGATGGACGAGCACTTTTGCTCGGTGAGGTGATCGACATCCGGCAACAACGCCGGGATATTCAGTTGAAAGGGTCGGGGCGTACCCCGTTCTCTCGAGGTGGAGATGGTAAGGCGGCAATTGGCCCGGTGTTACGCGAATACCTGGTAGGTGAGGGAATGCATGCCCTTGGCATACCTACTACACGTGCCTTGGCCGCCGTTGCAACAGGGAATAATGTTTATAGGGAAACTCTCCTCGCTGGTGCTGTCCTTACCCGTGTTGCGGCCAGTCACATTCGTGTTGGAACTTTTGAGTATGGTGCTGTGCGTGGGGATGAAGATAAAGTACGTAAACTTGCCGATTATTCAATCAAGAGGCACTACCCGGACATAGCCAATGCGGATAATTCTTATCTGGCATTCTTCGCGGCAGTTGCCGATGCCCAGGCCGCCTTGGTGGCTCGATGGATGTGCATTGGTTTTATCCATGGGGTGATGAACACTGATAACATGACCATCTCTGGAGAAACCATTGATTATGGCCCCTGTGCTTTTATGGACAGGTATTCGCCGGGTACGAAGTTCAGTTCGATAGACCATCACGGACGTTATGCCTATGCGAACCAACCCCAGATCCTGATCTGGAACCTTACCAGGTTGGCAGAAACACTAATTCCTTTTGTCGATCCTGACCAGAAGAGATCCATAGAAATGTTAACCGATGTGATCGAAAGCATTCTGCCTCTCTATGAATCTTACTGGTTGTCAGGAATGCGGTCCAAGATCGGTTTGTCGACCGAAGACCCAGCAGACATACAACTGGTTAACGATTTGCTGAAGGTGATGGCAGAGGGGCAAGCGGATTTCACCCTTGTTTTCCGCCGTCTCTCCCGGGTTTTATGTGGTGAAAGCGAAGCTGTGCGACTCCTGTTCAAAGACCCGGGTGTCTTTGATGCCTGGGAACAGCGTTGGCGTAAACGCCTTGAGCAGGAAGAGGGTGTAGAAGAAGCTATCGCAGAGATGATGGACAGGGTCAACCCGATTTATATCCCTCGTAACCATAAAGTAGAGGAAGCCCTTTCGGCCGCCACTGTTTATCAAGATATGACTCCTTTTTCAGAACTGCTATCTGTTTTGAACCATCCTTTTGATGAAATTGAAGGAAAAGAAGCCTATGCCGAGCCAGCACCGGAAACAGATATTCCTTATCGAACTTTTTGCGGAACCTGAATGCCTGGTGCATGTCCCGTGTAAACCGTTCCTATAATAAAAATTTCATTTCTGAAAGATGCTATTGAATTGAGTTTAAAAATAAATGGCTTCTGATGCATTGTTTAAAACCGTGTTTATTTCGGTTCTCTTCCTACTAGTCAATGCTCATGTGTCTTGAAGGGATTGAAACTTTTTGTGAATACTGAAGGTGAGTTCCAACGGTCGGGGAAGTGTTGATAACTTGAAAAGGTAGTTATAATCAAGTAACGATTTGTCCTGTTCAAGATCATTTTTAATTTTTCTGATTTTATTTCATTTGTCCTTTGAAAAACGGATTGTGATCTTTCTCCTGTCTCACGGTGGTCGCAGGTCCATGGCCTGGATGAATGCCTGTAGCATCGGGTAAGCGTAATACTTTCTTGGTGATGGAATTGAAAAGATCTTCCCATGAGGAATTTGCACGTCCCATGGAACCTGCAAAAATCACATCCCCTGAAATTAAAGTTTGGTTTATCAGGTAAGAAACCCCTCCTGTTGTATGACCGGGGGTTTCTATGCATTGTATTTTTAATTTGCCCAGAGTCACTTCATCGCCATCTTTGACAATTTTGAAATTGCTGCTTCCTCTGGGCTTGGGCTCTTTGCGGTCAATATAGGTGGGGCAATCAAAGGCGCTGCTAAGCTCTCCAAGGCCACCTGCATGATCGGGATGGGCGTGAGTTAATAGAACCATGCTGGGCCTAATGTCCATCTCGCGGGCCTTACTGATAATTTTTTTTGGATTCGCTCCAGTGTCCACCACTGCGCTTTCTCCGGTTGCTTTACATCGTATTATGTAACAATTTACGGGATATTCTCCCATGAATACATTCAGGCAGACCAAATCAAAATGCGGATCATCAGCGGGTTTATCGGGTTCCCAGCGTTCCTGGGCAATATCGATCAAGGCAGGTCCATCCAAATTTAAAGCCTGTGCAAGCTTTAAAATATCTGAGTCCTTCGGTGTTAGTTGATAACTTTCTATCCGTTGAAGGTCATCATCCGGAAGATCTGTTTCCCGAACAAGATCTGCCCGCGACCATGATTTGCCGTCCCGGGCCTTTTGTAAAATATCTCCCAATTCATCTTCAAGTGGCATTTTGTTCTCCTTATTATTTCATTCTACCTTTAAATACCAATTCTGCCACACCAGACTTGTCAAGTTCTCCTTTACCCGCTTCAATGAGGCGTTGATATTGAGCGAAGGTGGCTTGCGCTAACGGCAACTTTAATCCTGCGGACTCAGCCAAGTCAAGGGCGATTCCAGAATCTTTGGCTGCGTGCTCGGCGGAGAAATAGCATTCATGATCCCGAATTTGCATGTCTTCGCCGTCAGTTTCAAGAACGCGCGAAGCCGCGCCGGTTTGGCCAAATACCTCGCGTAGCATTGTCAGGTCCAGTCCAAGAGCGTCTCCAAGTCCCAACCCTTCTGCCAATGCGGCGGTGTTGCAATTCATGACCATATTTACGAGTGCTTTGACTTTTGCTGCGTCACCAGCAGGACCAATATAGAGACGTTTAGAGCTCATAGCCGCAAGTATTGTTTGAGCTTGTTCAAAGACAGATTTTTTTCCACCACACATAAGATAGAGTGTGCCTTCGCGCGCTTGCGTTATGCTGCTCGCCATCAACGCTTCAAGGTTGGTCCCTCCTTTGGTTTCGACGCGAGTTTCCGCTTTAATGTGTGCTTCAGGGCTGACGGTGGCGAAGTTGATGAACAATCGATCCTTTGCATGACAAAGCAGGCTTGAAGGATTTGTCTCCGAATAGATCTCATCCATTGCTTCGTCATCCGTTACTACTGTTAGCACAACTTCGCTGATTTCTGCAACGCGCGCCGGCGATGAAGCCGACTCGCAGGAAAGTTCCTTCGCTAAGGATTCCGCAACTGGAGCGTGGCGATCCTGAACCGCAGAGATGACAAAACCTTTTTCTTTAAGATGCCGGGCCATATTAGCCCCCATGCGCCCAACTCCAACAATGCCTATTAGACTGTTTTCTGCCATAATTAAAAATTTCCTTTAAGAAATAAGAGGATTGTATTTATCCTGCTTTTTATACCAGATATTGGATTCAACCTAAGATTATATATGTAGTTAACCTTGACAGTTTTTTATCAAGAAAATTTATAAAAGAAAGATCTTCATTGTTTCGTGCTGAAGGGATGGTCACACCGGATGCAGAAAGCCCGCGGTTGAATGGTTTTGGACATCCTGTCAAAAGGAAGAAAAAATGAAGGAAAAAAAGAAACTATTAGAAAATCATAACTTATTGTCAATAGTCGACTAGATCTTTTTAATATTTTGAAGATTCTTCCCAAGGATAAATTTTTTTATTGGGAAAGGAATGTCAGTAATAGATTACCTATTACTATTCAAAATAAATCCTAACTCAAAACTCAAAGTACAAGCCGATATTAAAAGTGTTAGTAAACTTTACTTCTTTACAGGGAAAGGCAAAAGTTATGGATACTTTAGGGCAAAGACTAAAGTTTTGGCGGGAATCGGAAAATTTATCCATCTATGATTTGGCAAATTTGACTTCTATCGAGGCCGGAGAGTTGAATTTGTTGGAAACAGACCGGTCTTTACCCACATGGGACAGTCTGAATAAACTTAGAATTTATACTCAGATGGATTTTCGCTGGTTCCTCCTGGGCACAACCGAACCCATGACCAACCATCTTGTCTATGATTAATCTAAGCTCGATGGAGATATGACCTCGCCCATTGGGTGGGGCTTTGATCTGGAGTTCATTAATAAAAATTAATTCTTACAATTTTTTACTTTCCTGCATTGCATCAACCCTTTTATTTTAGAGGGATTTTACAGTTTTAATACCTTTTTTTATCCCTTTTGCAGTATTTAGCCGCACAACCCAGCGTTTTTTATTCCGCAAAGCACCCAGATGTCTTTTGTTAGGATTTGGTATTGATAAATTTAACAGTGTTATAATTAATCTATATATACATTTCCTTTAACTCTGGAGGTGCGATATGGATGTTCTAAGGCAGCTGGGTATGATCGCGTTGGTATTGGCTTTCATAGTTGTTTCAGGTTGCAGTGGAATGGCTGTCAAATCCAATACAATGGCTGATAATGCTGATAATAAAGGATCAACCCATGAATATTTGGCGTTCGACGATGATGATGAAAATTATGATAATTGGGATTAGAAGGCTCTCCTTTTCATAATGTTATGTTCGTCAAAATCTAAACACCGGCCCCGGGTAACCCTTTTGCCCGGGGCTTTTTAGTGCTTTGAAGCCCTTCCTAGCATCTTTTCCAGCCAATCCCTGTTAAACATCGAAGATAATTCCGGCACAATCCCAACCAAATCCCAACGTTTTCCTAACCATTTTCTAATGTAACTCCACTAAATTTAAGTAAATATTCCTTCAAGAGCACTCATATGTTTCTGTAATCGGGATGCATCTCGAAGGAAGATAACAAAGTTTCTGCATGGATATAGAATGAGAAAGGTTAAATTAAACGTTCTGGTTTGTCTGGTTACCATATTCTGGTTATTTAATTCGGCTGGACTGGCTCACTCCAAAGCGGTTGGGGTTCAAGCTAAAAGTTCCAGTGTGGATGCTCTTTTTAAGGGTAACGCAGCGATGGAAATATTGAGCTATATTCCAACTGAGGTGAATGAAAAAAACAAATTCCCTGTTTTGAAACCAGTCAGCCAAACTGATAAAAAAAGATATAAAAAAGAATTACGTAAAAAAATAAAAAAACTCTTAAAAAAGGGGAAAAGGAGGAAACGCCAAATCTTTAGTTAGGGCTCCAGGCCTGAACTAGAGAGAAAAATTTTTGCTTGCAGTATAAAGAATTACCAGGAGCGTATCCAACCTGGCCAGTGGGATTCAAGCCATAATTAGTGCTAAAGGGGTTGCGGTATTTACCGCAGCCCCTTTTTTAGTGGACTGAAGCTGTGGAACTTGGAATCGATGGAATAAGTACAAAAATTATTGGTGGTTGTTTTGGTGTTCCTTATATCAACATAAGGGATAATATCTATATTATGTCCAGTAAATCACCAAAGGCTTATTTTTGTGGCAAAGATAATATGAAATTACTGCCCTTTTGAGGTTCACTTTCTACCTGAATAGTGCCTCCATGCCGATGCATTATTTTTTCGCAAATGGCTAAACCGATTCCGGTTCCTCCATAAGCGCTTTGTCTATGTAACCTTTCAAAAGGTTTAAAGATTTTTTTTAGATGTTCATTATTAATTCCTATTCCATTATCCTGAACTTTAATTATCATTAGTTTTTTATCCTGGATAAAAGAACTTTCAATATTTATTGCAGGAGTTACATCTGGCCGGCGGTACTTTATGGCGTTCGATATAAGATTATTAAAAATCATTCTAAATAAGATGGGATCTCCACAAATTGTTGGCAACGATGGGGCAGTAATTTTAACTTCATTAATTTTAATTTGGTTTTCCAGGTCCTCTAAAACAGTGTTCATTACTTTCTCGAGTTCGAAAGTTTGAAAAGATTTATTCGGGCTGTCCAACTTTGAATATTCCAGAAGATCGTTAATAAAATTTTTCATTCTCTCGGAAGAATTTAGAATTTTATTCAAATAGACTTTGTTTTTATCTTCAGATTCATTCAAATTGTTTGATAATTTTTCGCCAAATATGGAGATTTTTCTTAGAGGCTCCTGCAAGTCATGGGAAGCGATAAAGGCAAAGTCTTCCAGATCCCGGTCGCTACGATTCAAGGCCAATTTAGCCTTGTTTAACTCTTGTATAATATTAATATTTGTCCTGGCATGAATCATAAACCCAAGAAGAATGCAAAGCATGGAGATCGGCATAACGACCCACCTGAGGTTTAAATGCAAGTCTGCCATAATTTCCATGGCCTTATCGGGTCCTGTCCATAATGGAAATACGAACATAACCAACAAATCAAAAAAATAAAACAGACCTACAAAAGAAATTCCTGCAACTATAAGCCATGGGCCTTTGGTAACCCTGCTCGATAGACCCGTTTGCTTTCTGAACCTATATAGGAATATCGCAGACAAGGTTGAGATCACAATTATCAACAAGTCGATAATAGTCATCAAAAATATTGATTTCCAAATCATATCTTATTTATGGGCACAAGGAGCCTGAGTTATAAATGCATAAAAGAAAATTGCTGGATGCTAAAAAGCAGACCAGAGTTTTTTATAGATATAGTTAACAATATAAAAATTGGTGGGGGAAATATTCAATACCAAGTAATAGGTAAATTTTCTCTATCCAGGCCTGGCGAATTTTAATTGCCGATTTATTAAGGATTTGGGATAGGCTGTGTTGGCAGGTATCGGCAAAAGTAGAGATTCAAATTTGAATGGACGGACAATTTTAAATGAAAAGAAATGATAGTTGTTAGTTGGTTTCTCATTTATTCGATTTCAGCCACTATCCGCAGAGGACCACCACTTCCACCACCAATTTTCATAGGCAATGCAATGACGCGAAACCCTGTTGGAGGAAGCTTTGTCAAATGGTGGAGGTTTTCGAATCCCGATACGTTGGCTTCACCAAAAATCTGGTGAGATTCAAAATTTTTAGACTGTCCGAAATCCAGGCTGGCTGTGTCCAGACCGATACTGCCGACCTTCCTCTTATGACTTAAGAACCGGGCGGCATCTGCACCGAAACCTGGAAAATGCAAATGAGCCGTATCTCCCGGTTTGTCTGATCCCAGATATTTCTTTTTGTCCGGCCAGAAGTTTTCCCAACCGGTTCGGACCAGAACGATAGCCCCTTCAGGAATCGTTCCATGAACTTTTTCCCATTCCAGAAAATCATTTTCAGTGATCAGGTAATCGGGGTTGCCCTTGGCTTTGTGGCTTACATCTACCATAACCCCCTGTGCGATTAGGCGGTTTAAAGGAATCTCGTCAACACGCCACCGACCTTTAGCGAAATGTGACGGGGCGTCTATGTGCGTGCCCCCATGTTCGGCTCCGCTGAAATTGTTGGCTTCGTACCAGAACCCGGAATCCGTTTTGCCTTTATGAACTTCATCCAGTTGAAATGGACGGCTGGTCGGCCAGTAAATGGTTGAGTGATCGAAAGGGTGGGTCAGGTCGATATAGTGTTTTTCTGCCCAGGCCAGACCAGGTTGTGTGAAACCTATGACCAGCATCCAAAAAAACAGGAAATGGCGAAAACAGAATGGGTTCATATTTTTCTCCTTCCTATAGTCCACTCATGTTTTACCACAACATGCTGCCTTTCAGGAAGGTTAGAGGTGGAGTGAGTGGTTCTGGAAAAAGAATGAATAAAGGTAGGGAACCAGAACTACAGTCATAATGGACTTGAGCTCTCTGTTTACCCTTCATTGTTCAAAGGGGGAATAAAACCCATTCCAATGAGGTCTAGATAAGTAGAAAGTCCAATACATTGAGCGTAGAAAAATGTCTCAGCAAATAATAGGTCATTACATTGGTCAAAAAGAAGAATTGCTGAAAGAGTTCAATCAGATCGTATCCTTGATGGAAAATTTCATGGTCTTGCGCTTTGGTAAGCTTCTCGCTGGCACTTTGGCGACAGGAGTCCTTCAGGAGTATGAGAAGCTTATCCCGAAGATTCCATATATTCAGGGGATTCGTGGTAAACCGTTCAACGCTTTTCTACTCATCACTGCCCGGGAACTTGCGGTCTATAAGGTAATGAAGAAACTTGGCAGGACAGTTGAAGAAGCATGGGAATTGTGCAACGAGGCCATTCGCTTAAAATTGACTAAAATGCCGATATGGAAACGGTGGTTACTGAAATATATTATGTTTTCCCCTATAGTGATGGCAATTGTAAAGAGGCGAGCTGGAAAATAGGAAAAGGCTCATTTAGGCGACTTTGAGATTGAATATCTTATAGGTGAAGAAAAAGGTTTTGATTATGGTATCAATTACCTTCAGTGCGGCAATTTAAACTTTGTAATAAAGAATGGTGGAGAGGAGTTCGCTCCTTTCATTTGTATGTCAGACATTGCATTGAGTGAGGCGTTGGGCTGGGGACTTATCAGGACACAAACCCTTGCGGATGGTTGTCACCATTGTGATTTTCGTTTCAAGAAAGGGGGATCAACACAGATATCCTCCAAAACGCCTGAAGTTCAGAATACGATTGAGAGAATATATAATAATAAAAGTATTAAAAAGGCGCTTCAAGTACAGTAAACTCATTGCAAGACCAACCCATGACGCCATACCCGTGCTATGTCCTAATCTATGAACTCATGTCTCGTAGGGGTAGAACGGGCAGACCCTTTTTCATTAAGAAATTAGAATTTAACCTGCAGTTAAATAATTTAATCTTTCATTGAGAACTTCAGGTCTGTGAAGGGCATCTTCTATGTCCTGAAGGGTTACCTTCTCACAACCATCCGTCATAAAAAAAGAAGATTTAACTTCTTTTTTGAGCCTGTCTGCAAAAGCGAAACGGCAGGCATCATCAGCATTGGTGAGATATCTCATGGTTGGTTTATAAGAAATCAAAAGTGCCAGCATATTGGAGGGGTTGATAGGAAGGTCGCAGGAGCGTTCCTTGTCTATTGAGCTCTTTACAGTTTGTATCTGGATATTGGTTCCTGCGCAGGAGACGATAAAAAGGCAAACTGAAATCATTGATAAGCAATGAATTTTTCTATTCATAATTTTTTCCTTATATAGTTCAATCCTGTTTTACCACAACATGCCGTCATTCATAAAGGTTCAGGTGGATCCAATGGATAGTAAGGCCTTGTATCAAAAATTGTGTTTCAAGTTTGCTTTACTGGAAGAGTGACAATAAATTTGGAGCCTTTTCCAGGAGTGCTTTTTACAGAAATTGTTCCTTTGTGGCGAACAACAATTTTTTTGCAAATAGCTAATCCTATGCCAGTACCATCATAGTCACTTTTCCCATGTAATCGCTGAAAGGGTTGGAAAATGTTTTGTGAATACTTTTCGTTAAATCCAATTCCATTATCTTCTATTGTGATAATTGCTTTTTCATTCCCTGAATGTTGACTATGGATATTAATGACAGGTGAAACTCCAACTTTATGATACTTCAAAGAATTTCCAATTAAATTCTGAAATAATTGACGCATTTGAAATGAATCTGCATCTAGTGTCAGGGCACCATCAATATTAACTTTTCCTTTGGTTTCAGCCAGTCTGTCTTCCAGGTTTAGTAAAGAGTCTTTTATTATATTTTTTAGTTTAACGTGTCTAAAGGGTGCTGGTCGAGTTGTCACCCTTGAATAACAAAGGAGATCTTCTATCAACTCTTTCATGCGAATTGTGGCAGATTGTATTCTGTCAATATAACTAATGGTTTCCTTATCTATATTTTGGCTCTTTTGCTTTAATCGGTCACCAAAAGTGCATATTTTCCGAAGAGGCTCTTGCAAGTCGTGGGATGCTATTGAGGCAAATTCCTGGAGTTCAAAATTGCTTCTTTCCAACTCCTTTGCAAAGGATTTTAATTTTTCTTCATTTAGGATTCTATCTGTTACATCTTGAATTAAACCAGTGGATTTAAATGGCATACCATTGGTCGCCATGAAGTTCATGCAATAATGGGCTACAATTCTTTCTTCTCCTGAAGCAGATATAATGCGGTGAGTTATTTCAAACGATTTGCCGTCTTTTAAAGATTGTTCATAGGTAGTTTTAAATTTAATACGGTCATCGGAATGGATATGTTCAATTAAATCATCAAAAGTTAAGGAATGGTATTGAGGAGGTAAAATAGAGTTGTCATCTGTACCTGAAATAATTAAACGTCCAGTAAGTATGTTTGTTTCCCAGCTTACCGCATGAGCCATTCCCCGAACCTGTTTAATTCGCTTATTGTGCTCCTGCATTTGGGCAACTTGAAATTGAAGCTCCTTGTTCTCCTGCTCATAATGTATTAATCGGTTTTTTAAATCTTCTATCAAATCATCCTGCTTAGAGTCTGGTCTGGTTTTTCTTAAATGCAACATATAGAATGAGTTCAATTAATATTTCTAAAATTAGAAATTTATTTAATTTGAGGTTCAGGAGAAAAAGCGAATCTCCGATCTACCTCTAACCTCCTAATTCAATTTCTGCCAAACGCGTTCCTTTTATTCGGGCTTCAATTTTTGCAAATGCAATATCACGTGATGTTGACAAATCATCAACGAAGGGGGAAAAACCGCAATCATCTGTGGTGCCAAGTTGGTCTATCGGAATAAACTTTGCAGCTTGTAAAACTCTTTGCTTTACTATTTCTGGTGATTCAATGTTTGGATCGATAGGGTTTATCACTCCAATGAATACGCGAATACCTGGGCGTAAGAGCGTTTTTATCAAACGTAATGCGTCCTCTGGACTTTTTTCTCCCGCCATAGCCACATAGAATTTACCAGCATTAATTTTAAAAAGGGTGGGTAGAAGATCTTTGTAATCTACATCTTGGCTGTGAGTTGTGTCTTTATCACTTCCTGGGCATGTGTGAAGACCAATTTTTTTAAGCTCTTCCTGAGAAAAATTTTCTAATCCGCTGTTGATTAATTCCACCATATTTAAGAGAAGTTCCCCTGTCGGATCAAGCTTTAAGGAGAACCTGCCTTCAGTAAAATCAATTTGAACAGTGTGGGCTCCTAATTTTATGCAGCGTTTTAATTCGCCAACATGCTCGGAAAGGAGATCTTTAATAAACTCTCGTCTATTGTAATTTGGAATTCCTTCGTTAGGATAGGCAAAGCTTATCATTGCGGGTGAAATAACTGCTTGTTTCACCGGAACCGTGGTGTATTTCAAAGCTCGTTGCAGGAAAACATCAGCAGATATTTGATATTTGAAAGGCCCTTTCGTTAGATAAGGAATAATTCGTTTATGGCCATCAGAAAATTCAAGGGCAACCTCACCGGGTTTTAGATTGCTGGCACCATGAAAGCAATAAGACGCGAAACCGGCAAACTTTAATTGTTCTCCATCGGAGATACAGGGCGATTTTGTTTCCTCAAATCTTCGGATAGTATCAATGGTTGCCTCAAGAGCTAAATTGTCAAGTTCTTCAATACTAATATCGCCAGTATTATATTTTTCATAAGCCTCTATAAGATTTACTGGGCGGGGTATAGAGCCTATAGCCTCTGTTGGGATTGATATTTTCATAATACCTCCCTAGCTATTTATGAAAAAAACTTAAAACTTGAATTTTACAATCCAGCAAGCCTGATTAGATCGCATAGAAAAATTTTTTCTATAGCAGTTTTATGGGGAGAAGCTATATTTATTATTACATAAATTATAGATGTAATAGAAGTAAAAAGTATCAAAGTAATGTTAAAAACTTGTAAAACTGTTGAAGTAATCAATAAAAAAACTCGTTGAATTTACTAATGTTATTGAATTATAAGTATTAAAAGATGTTCCATATTTTGGTGCATGAGGAAATGGAGCTAGTAGGTAGGTTTGATTCGAAAAGCAACAAAAAAATTGGAGTGTAAGGATTGCTGGAATTCGATAGTAGATAATCTGGACCTATTCATTCTAGGTACGAATGCCAATGTTGAGCAGATCCTTCGACCTTGGTCAGGATGAAGATCTAATTCAGAAAGGCAATATTGGCTCTGCGCCGAGGAGGGAAAATGGGGTGAGCGACGGGATTTGAACCCGCGACCGCTGGAGCCACAATCCAGAGCTCTACCAACTGAGCTACGCCCACCATAGTTTTTGTGTTCTTGAGATGTACCGAGCAGAGGCAGATTGTAATCCATCCTCAATTCTTTGTAAAGGATCGAATTATTTGATGACGCGCAGGTGACTGCGGTCACGTTTGCCCTCTGTTTTTGGTAGTTCGGAAGGTTTGCCGCCTGACTTCACGGACTTCAATTTTGTAACGGGTTTTTCTGGCCGAGCCGCCATGGCTTGGTCGGCAAGGTTCATGTCTTTGGGTATGCTTTCTTCCCACACCTGGCCGTTCTTCATTTTGGGATCATAGATAGCCCACACGGTTTCAAAAGGAATCGTGCATTGATGCGGTCGACCGTTGAAGGCCAGCGAAGCAAAAATGCCGTCTTCTGTAATTTCAATCGGCCTTTTGAAATTCAGGTTGAAGATCAGGTTCAAAGACGAATTGTCCTTATGGCTCGCGGGGACATCCACTTCAGGAAGCCGGGCGTCAAGACACACCATCGCATCGCCTTCCTCAAGTAGATACAAGAGAAAATCGTATTTCTTTTTGTTCAATGCTTCCATGAATCATAAAATACCACAAAAATTCAATGGGTTAAAGGAATAGAAATGGGATGGGAGACAATTGCGGCAAAACTTGACAGTTTCGAACTGGTTGGGCCCATGTGTTGCAAGTGCGTTAAGTCAAAGAAAATGGACGTTTCAGACCCTACTTGCCTGTAAAGGGAGGGAATGCTACCATGCGCCTCGTTTCCAGAGATATTAAGGATTTTCATAAAACTCATGGGCATATTATTGTTTAACAGGGGAGGGTGTATGGCAGTAAAAGAATTTAAATGGTTTTTCGCTACATGGGTGTTCGTCAGTGTTTTGACCGGCATTTGCAATGCGGAAGGGTTTAAAACCGTTGAAGTGTGGAAGAACCTTTTCACAGTTGTGAATGGTGACGGGGTAGACTCGAACACGACATTTCTTGTTACCCGCGATGGAGTGATTGTGGTGGATACCCGGGTGACCCCTGATGAAGCTGAAAAAGTATTGGCAGAAATTCGCAAACAGACAAACCTTCCCATCCTTTACACCATCAACACGCATTATCACGGTGACCACACTTTTGGCAATCAGGTTTTTAAAGATAGTGGAGCCATCATCGCTCATGAGAGTGTTCGTAAGAACTTGTTTGGAGAATCCGGCAAAGACCATTTAGAAGCTTTCAGGTCCAGGAACATTCCCGGACTGGACGAGATAGATATCACTCCACCTAATATGGTCTTTAAAGACGAAATGGAGTTATTTGTAGGCGGATACAGCTTAAGGTTGCTCCATGTGCGGGGGCATACCGATGGTGATTTGTTCATCTATATTGATCAGCTGAGAACCCTTATCACTGGTGATTTGGTCACGACGGGAAGAATTCCTCACATGGGGGACGCGTATCTGGAGGATTGGATTTCAGCGATGAATTTACTTGGTGATTTTGATGCGGAAATTTATATTCCCGGCCATGGCAACCCGGGCGGCAAGCCAGTGCTTATAGCGATGAAGCATTACCTGCTAAAACTTAAAGGAATGGTTCTAAAGAATTTGAAAGAGGGGAAGTCCCTTAAGGAAACTCAGGATGCGATTCGACCGGTTTTGATGGAGCAATATAGAAGCTGGAAAAAACTGGAATGGCTGGACGCGAATATACGACGCGCCTATCTTGAATACAGCCTGACCACTAAGCGTGGGAACGAGCTATAGTTTTGTTGTTATTCACTCATGTTCTGGAGTTTGTGAGAGCTTTTTTTCCTTCCAGAATGTTTTTGAGATGTTTGCTGAATCCCAGCATGAAAAGGGTTGCCCCGATCATTTCAGATCCCTCCTCGATTCCGATCAGAATGCGGCCATAGTCTACTCCTAATGGATCAACAATATTTTTCGCCAGGCCTTCGAGTAGAAGGACTGAGATCCAGAACATCAAGGCCACAAACATTGTGACGATGATTCCCGGCGAGTATAAAAATTTTTTTAAAAAGAACCGGCTGAGAAAAATCACCACCACCAGAGCAACCGGACCATAAAACCATAACCATTCGTGGATGAAGTGGAAAGTTGTTGACTCGGGAATAATGTTCTGGCTCCAGAAAATCAGGTTTTCGTGGATGCCAACACAATCATCTAGCCCTATATAAAAATAAACACTAGCGACTAGATACCATGGGAGTTTTTCTTTCCATTCTGCATCCGTACCGCAATCAGCCCATGCGGTCATCATCACTACGAGTCCCAGAAGATAGAGTTGGATAACAGAAAACTGGGTGCCATAACCCTGTTCGGCATTCAAGTTCCACAGAAAATCAAGGGGGTAGGCAAACCACATTATTTGCAACCCGATTTCTATGGTGAACAAAAAAACAAAAAAATAAATTCTATCAGGATAGGTGGTGAGTAGTTTTTCCAGTTTTTCCAGTTGATGATTTCGAAACTGGGGATTTAACATTCCACGCAGGAATAACAAAATTAACAGAAGGGCAAGAGGATTGTTCAGCTTTTTCCCCGGAAGGGGAAAAGGTATTTCAAAATGGCCATTAAGAAAAAGCAAAAAAAGGATAACGAGATCCACCCTTATTATCCGTTGAATCCACGTGTCCAGTTTGGTTTTTGTCGTTTCAGTGAGAGGCAAGAATATGTACAGGTTAAGGGTATCAGGGTTTTCCTATTAGTTGATAAGGCTCGAAAGACGCGTTCATCTCTAAAATAACTTTTTGCCTGGGAAAATTTTTCAACCAGTCTGAACCATGTTCTTTCTTAATAATCAGTAAAGCATCAGGTCCGGTTACTTCCTGAGCCAGATTAGTTACCGGCAAGTCCAGGTAGTATAGAAGATCTTCACGGGCTTTAGAACGGCTGAAAAGAGGCCGGTTATTATAGAGTTTTCTGATTTCTTCAGCGAAAGGTCGAAACGAACTATATTCGTTAACAACTCTTGCCACCGGTCCGTGAATCGTGAGATACAGCAGAAGAGCCCACCCCGCTATCAGTCCGGTCAAATTTATTCCCGAAGTTTTAGAAAGAGCCTCTTTAAGATATTTCGAAAAAATTAACATACCTAACGCGCCTGTCGCAAGGAAAAGACCCGCTGGTCGATGTTTGTCATAAAGCATCTGGGCCGTCCAACGATCCCGCGAATTTAGAAAGGCCGAAAAGGAATCAAAATTCAAATCGGGAAGAAGAGTTCCAAGGGCAAGCAACAGTGAAAGTATTATCATCATTCCCATTATGGTCCATGTGGGGATGGACATGCTCAATCTGATGTCAGTTCTTGCGGTACCAAATTGTGAAAAGAATACAGCTAGAATAATTGCGCCCATGGGGTAAAGTGGCAGGAGATAGTCTCCTCTCTTTCCCGGGAACAAAGAAAGAAATATGAAAAGAGTTGCCAAAGATATGGCGCAAAATTTCCATGGAACATTATGGGGCAGGTGTTTTATTCCATACCAGATTGCGAAAGGGAGGAACAAACTCCATGGAGCCATGCCGCCAAGAATTTGAGGAAAATAATAGAAAAAGGGTTTGCGATGAATTTGTATATCTGTATTTCCCGAAATCCTTCCAATGGTTTCTTGGTGAATCATCGTGGCAAACTCATTTCCCCCGTCAATAAGACCAAATATCAGCCAGAGTCCCGCCATTGAAAACGGTAATAAGAAAAGATGTATCCATGGAACATTAAATTTAAAAACCCGACTGAAAAAAAATATCGCGAGCACGGGAAACAGTAACCCTAACGGCCCCTTAGTCAAAACTGCCAGACCAATTGCAATACCAGCCAGCCATTTGAGTGAAATTCCCTGTTTCTCATTACGTGCCAGTTCCCACATCGCAACAAAAGCAAGTGTGATGAAAAAAGCAAAGAGCATATCGATTCGGGCGTGGCTTCCTAGATAAGCAAATCTCCAACATGTGGCTATGATTAATCCCGCAATGCAGCCGATGACAGGGGTGAACTGGCGCATACCTAAATAAGTGGTGAGGAAAACTGTTCCCGTACCTGCTAAAACTGAAGGGATTCGCAGGGAGATTTCATCTACTCCGCCGAGAAACTTTGAGGATAAAAGTCCTGACCAATAAAACAACGGGGGTTTGGTGCGTAGTTGTTCCGAATTGATTTGGGGCAGCCAAAGATTTCCACCACGCATCATGTTGACGATGGGGACTCCTTCACGCGCTTCCCTTTTGGAAAGGTCGGAATGAAAAATGGACCAGGAAAAAAGAAACATTGCCAGTAGCACGGGTCCCATCAGCAGGAATGGATTCAATGCTTCACGATTTTGGTTTTGCATAGGGGATTCTTTCACAGGAGGTGTGCTATCACTGTGTTTGGCGAGCAACGATCTCTTGGGCCAACGAACCAGCCATGGTTAGTCGTCCAGCAGTCCTTTCTTTTTCCAGTAATCCCGTAGCGAGGTGGAAGCATCCAAACATGTGTCCAGATAAGAATGATTTGCTGGAATCATTGGCATAACGTGACCATGGCTTTTGTCATTGTATGGATACTTGACATCAAGAACGTAAGGCCCTTTATGTTTCAGCATTCGCTTGAGGGCAGGAACAACTTCTTTTGGGTCAGAAATGCTTTCAGACTTGATACCAAACGCGTGTGCAACTTCGGCAAAGTTAGCATCGCCAATGTAGGTATGTCCGCGAATAGATTTGTAAAAACGGTCTTCCCATTGAGCCACCATTCCCAGGTGGGCATTATTGAGAACAATGTTTTTTACCGGGATATTTTCTATTTTCAAGGTTTGCAGTTCCTGGATGTTCATCAGGAAGCTTCCGTCTCCTTCAATATTGATAACCTGCTTTTTGGGGAAAGCAACCTGCGCTCCCATAGCCGCGGGCAGTCCATATCCCATCGCGCCTAACCCAGAAGAACACAACCAGTGATTGGGTTTGTCAAAATCCAGAAACTGGGCAGCCCACATCTGGTGCTGGCCGACACCAACAGAAAAAATTGCGTCTTTATCTGCGAGTTTGTTGATATCACTGATTACAGATTCTGGAACAACTTCGCCCTTTTTAAGTTCAAACTCCAGCGGGAATTCTTTTTTCCAATCCTTTATCTGTTTAATCCAGGGTTTAATATCTTTCTTGGGTTCAACATAACCTTGAAGAACTTTCAAGGTCTGTTTGACGTCTCCCTGAATAGGAATATCCACGAGAATATTTTTGTTGATTTCTGATGGGTCGATATCAACATGAATAAACTGTGCATCTTTGCAGAACTCTGCAAGTTTTCCAGTAACACGATCATCAAAACGTACACCCATGGCAATAACAAGATCGGCATGGTTGATAGCGATGTTGGCATAAACGGCGCCATGCATTCCCAGCATACGCAAAGAAAGCGGATCGTTAGAAGGAAAAGACCCTAAACCCATTACTGTAGTGGTAACGGGAATTCCTGTTTTTTTAACAAATGCTCGCAGGTCCGCTGAGGCACCACTACTTACAATGCCGCCCCCTGCATATATCAATGGGCGTTTTGCCGTTTGAATCGCGTGAGCAGCTTTTTTACATTGCAAGATCGAAGGTTTTAGGTTTGGCCTGTAGCTCGGGCAATCAAAAGAAACGTCAAAATCAGCAATGCCTTCCTGCTGTTGAATATCTTTGGGAAGATCTACCAGAACAGGTCCGGGTCTGCCAGTCCGTGCAATATGGAATGCTTCATGGATGATTCTAGGAATTTCTGAAACATTCTGAATCATATAGCTGTGCTTGACCAGGGGAAACGTTGCCCCCATGATGTCTGTTTCCTGAAACGCGTCACTACCTAAAACTTTGCTGGGTACCTGACCGGTAATAGCAATAAGAGGAATGGAGTCCATCTTGGCATCGATGATTCCGGTAATCAGGTTGGTGGCTCCTGGACCTGATGTTGCCAGGCAGACTCCAACATCTCCTGTGGCCCGAGCATAGCCCCCTGCTGCAAAGGAGCCACCTTGTTCGTGGCGAGGCAGGACCATACGGATTTTATTGGTCAAGGTTAATCCCTGATGGATTTCCATTGAAGCTCCACCGGGATAGCCAAAAATAACTTTGACGCCCTCATTCTCAAGAGCTTTAACCAGAATATCCCGGCCTTTCATGGGATGTCCTGAAGATTTTTGGGGTCTCTTGATGGAAACCAGTTTTTTTGTTGAATTCTTGTTAGTAGCCATGGTGAAGAAAAACCATATCTGAAATGTTCTTTGAAGTCAAATTCAATCGGCTCTCAAGCTCTTTTTAGTCAGGGTTTTATGAGGAAATGGGGCTGGAGTCAGGAAGTTTTTGTTTCCAGAGCTTTCAGGGTTTTCAGAATGATTCCCTCCCTCAGACTATATTCACTGACCAACAGAGGATCACATTGAAATGCCCGCATGGTTTCAAGGACGATCACTGTTCCAGCAATGATCAAATCCTCTCTCCCTTTTTCGAGGGGTTTTAACTTCAGCCTCTCATCAAGAGATTTATTTTTTAATTCTTGAATTAATCTTTCAATATCTTGCTGAGGTAATAAGGTGCCGTGTATTTTATCTGGATCATATGGGTAAATATTTTCATTCAAGGCGGCTAAGGTTGTGACCGTCCCGGCTGTGCCGATCAAGACTTCTGGAATAAAGGTTGATAGTTTTTCCTTGATCGATTTTAATTCTTTTCTCAAATGCAAGACCAAGCTTTCATATTCGGCATTATCTACCGGATGCTTATGAATAAATTTTTCTGTCAGCCGAACAACCCCTAATGGACTGCTGCAAAAGCCAACAATCTTTTTGCCTTCAGAAAGGATGAACTCAGTACTGCCTCCCCCAATATCAAAAGTGAGTGTTCTTCGGTTTTCATGAGATATTTTCCAGAAAACTCCTTCAAGTGTGAGGCGGGCTTCTTCCTCCCAGGGAATAATTTCAATTTCGATACCTGTCTCTTCTTGAGCGAGACGAACAAACTCCTTGCCGTTTGAGGCTTCCCGTACGGCGCTTGTAGCCACAGCATGTAGCGGGGGGTTGCCATGCTTCTTGCAATCTTTCTGGAATGTTAATAACGCCGAAAGGGTTGCAGATATTCTAATTTACCTTGGGTGTCCATTCCCTCTCCAAGGCGGGTGATCACTCTTCGTGAAGAAACAATCTGAAAATTCTGGCTCTTGTCAAACTCCAGAATCAGAAATCGAACGGTGTTGGAGCCAATATCAATGGATGCAATTTTATTCATTCAATTTAAATAGGAAAAGCCTTTTCGCTGTCCATGGTAAGTAATAAATAAAACCCAAGTGCTGTGAACAACATATTCGGACCCCATGCTGCCATAAGTGGATCAAATGTCCCGCCACGTCCCAGAGATATACTTAGGGCGTAGAGGAAAGAAAAAACAAAACCCATGGCCAGGTTAATCCCGACACAAAATAATAGTCCCCCATGTCTGCTGGATCTCAGTGATAAAGGAATAGCCAGTAAGGCTAAAACAATGCTGATGAAAGGATAAGAAAGATTCCGATGCAAGTCGATCCACTTCTGAGTGGTGTCCTTGCCTTCCCGGGCATGAATTTGAATAGTTTTATACATTTCTCTCAAACTCATTTCATCGGCTCTTTTTCTCATACGCGCGAAATCTTTCGGTGTTTCAGATGTCGAAAACGAACGGCTCTCAAAGTATTCTGTAGATATAAGCCCATCCTTGTTAAACTGGCGAAAATAGCCATCAATGAAGTACCATTTATCTACCGACCACACTGCACTGGCAGCATCAATCCTTTGCTTGATTCCAAAACCATCATCTGGCATCAAAATGATGACTCCATGAAGAGTTGATTTTTCTACATCAAAAGTATCTACACTCCAAATTGAATGGTCTTTTGCTTTAAGCCATAAATCGTTCTTGGGGATTCTCCTGTAGCTTTGCTTGTTTCGAATTTTATGGAGAAAAATATAATTCGTTTTCTGGTTGGTTTTGGGTGCAACAAATTCGCTGTTAGCAAGAGTTAAAATAGCAATAACAACGGATGCGCCTATTATAGGAAATGTTATACCGGTGACACTGATACCACAAGCCTTCATAGCTGTGAACTCGTTTTGCCTTGCAAGTGATGCGAGCGTGATGACAGTAGCCAGCATTACAGCTTGAGGTGCCATATATCCGGCAATGAAAGGTATTTTGTAAACATAATAAGTAATAAGATCACTCATGGGAGAGTTCTTGGCCATAAACTCATCCACTCGCTCAAAAAAATCAATGATCAAATAAATCCCTATCAAACCTGATACGGTAAGCAGATAGATTTTTATGAACATGAATAGTACGTATTTTTTTAATATCATCATGACCGAGTAACCTTATTATTCTGGGTAAGTGCTGGTATAGCCTGTTTCAAAGACTTTCCCAGTGTTTCCAAATCCGGACGTGAGTCAATGGTGCTCCGGATATACTGCAAAGTAGGAGATAAATATTCCAGGTACCGTTCATTTTTATGTTCCATGTATTGAAATGCAAAGGTCCCAATAGCTTTCAAATTTCTTTGGATCGACATCAAATCAAAAATACTCAGGAAATGGGAGCGAGAAACAGGTTGCCCTTCTTCCTTTTCCATGAGCTCAAGGTAATAATTCAGCAGTTCATTTCTGGTTTCTTCTTTCAACACTACATAAGAGTCTTTCAGAAGGGATGCAAGGTCATATTGACGCGGTCCCATTCTGGCGTCTTGGAAATCAAGGAGTAGAAGGTTTTTATCCCTTATCATCAGGTTCCTTGAATGAAAATCCCGATGAACGAAAAAATGTTTTTCTTCAGCCAGGGGTTTGCATATATCTAAAAGGGCTGTCCGAATTTTTGATATTTCATCCTGTTTTAGTCCGCGTTTCAAATACCCTTGAATATAATGTTTTATCATAAAGTCCATTTCCCACATCAGCTTTTCAACATCAAACTTCAAAGTGTAGGCGGGACAATAGGGTCGCATGTTTTTCGTAACGTGAGTCTGCATGGTCACAATAAGTTCAATGGCTTTTTTGTACCAGAAAATGATTTTACCCGGGGAACGGTGGGCAATATCTTCCAGATGAATATCTCCACCATCCTCAAGGAAAATAAGCCCGCGATTGGCATCGTAAAATAAAATTTCAGGAACCGGCATGCCCTGGTGAATCAGGAATTTTTGCATACGGTTGAAGTCCGGTTCTTTTTCAACATCCGGCTCCTTCAATTGCATGACGATGATCGATGATTCTTGTGAGTTTTGGAGGGTATAGTTAACCCGGAAATAGCTTCTATCCGATGCATCGCCCTTAAGTGTGAAAAACTCAAAGCGTGATACAGGTTTTTTGACGAGAGGCTCCAACCAGGATTTTAAATAAGCCCCGTCAAATCTACCCTGAGGTGATTCATGTTCCTTTTTCGAATTTGTGTTAAAAACTTCCATATTTAAAAAAAACTATTTCCTTTGTCAGACATCTAATGTAGCATCCAGATTTTTAACTAACCTGTACGGAGATTTTCGATGCCGAAACCAAGTTATCATATTTTAGTATGCACCAACAGCCGACCTCCGGGACATCCAAGAGGTTCTTGTGGAGAAAGCGGCTCCAACGCAATTTTTGAAAAAATTGCAATGGGTGTGGAACAAAAAGGGCTGTTTGGCAAATGCATGGTTGCTAATACCGGATGTCTTGGTCCTTGTGGAGTGGGCCCTGTTGTTATTGTTTACCCGGATGGAGTCTGGTACCAGAAGGTTAAACCAGAAGATGTGGATGAAATTCTTGACTCACACATTGCCCAGGGTAAAAAAGTTGATCGTCTGGAAGTCCCTGATGAACTCTGGGGATAATTCCACTCAACATGCTCTCATCTAGCTTTAGCTTTTAAAAGAGTGCAAAGAGTTTTTACCAGTTGCTACGAAGCTATCAACATAAGCTAGACAGTTTTGCTGTTGATGCTGGTTTCCTATTTTAAATATTACTACCCTCTTTCCTATTCAGGAAAGGGGGTTTTTTCTTCTCGAGCCAGTCTTTGCAACTGCGCCCATAGTTCTTTCCTTCCTGTATGTTTTGTGCTTGAATAGACGGTAAAATCCAGCGCGTTTTTTCCCATAAAAGCAGTTTTAATTATTTTAACCTGTTTACTACGTTCTGAAGCTGAAAGCTTATCGGCCTTTGTGATTACAAGAATATAATCCCTGTCCAGATCTTCCAGCCACTCTTTTAAACTTAGGTCTAACTCAGTGGGTTTTCGCCGAATATCAACGATGAATATAATGGCAGTGAGAGTTTCGCGCCGGGTCAGGTATTTATCTATCATGGTTTTCCATTTTTTTTGCAAGGCAGGAGTAACCCTGGCAAATCCGTATCCGGGAAGGTCAACAAACATCATAGCATCATTGATATTGAAGAAATTTATTTCCCGGGTCTTCCCGGGAGAAGAGCTGACGCGCACCATTTTCTTCCGGTTGAGCAAAGATTTAATCAGGGAAGATTTGCCGACATTGGAACGACCGACAAAAGCGAATTCAGGGTATTCACCTTTTGGGTACTGCTTTTCTGAAACGGCCCCGACCATGAACTTTGCAGAAATTATTTTCATAGTCCAAATTTATTAATGACCAGCCCCGATAAAAGTTTGGGATAGAAAAAGGTGGCTTTTTGCGGAAGACGCACGCCATTTTCCGCCAAACGCCGCACGTGTTCAATCAGAGTGGGGTTCATGAAAAATGCCAGATTGTAATCGCCGTTATCAACCATTCCCATCGCTTCTTCTGAGTTCACCTTATAAGAAACATATTGTTGTCCGGATTTTTCCCGGGTATCAATCTTCAGGATATGTCTGAAAAGGAGGGCGTGGAGTTGCGCTACATCAAGAACCTGCATTTCTTCAGGTTCATTATCGTCTAAAAAAGGAATAACGTTTTTCAAGTCCTTCACTTTTAATGTGTATGCGTGATCTTTTCCCATATAAGCGCAGAATGTTATTTGGGAATTGCCCATTTCTTTCAAACTGGACTTAATTTCCGCTCCATTAATTGGGCCAGACCAATTGCTGATATCAAAATATTCAGCGGCTTTATTAAGGAAAGATTCCCGCTCAAATGGCTCTGGGCTTTTCACAACACGATGAATCGGGAAGATCGACATGGAGTCCGAATCCAGATTTGTCAGGAACATCATGACGTGTGAGCTGTCTTTTACCTTCCCTTGATTTGTTTCTGCAAAGGCTAATGCTGTTTCATAACGGTGGTGTCCATCTGCGATATATATTTTTTTATCGCGGATGTGATTCGAAATTTTCTGACAAACTGCTGGATTGTTCAAACGCCATATACGATGGACTACACTGCCATCATCGATTACAGATAAAGGCGCAAGTGTTTCTTCGTCACTGAGCAGGTTATCAATATTTCCTTCGGGATCTGAATACAATCCAAAAATAGGGCTGAAATTTGCATGGCAGGCATTGAGTAATCGAGTGCGATCGGTTTTAGCTTTGGATAGCGTGAACTCATGTGGCAGAATATTCCCTTCACTAAACGGTTCGGCCTTGACCCTGGCAAAAAAACCTGTTCGACAGAATTGCAGCCCCTCAAACTCATATTCCTGGCTGTACACGTAAAACCCTGGTTGTGAGTCGCGAACTAATACTCCTTCTTCGAGCCACTGCCTGAATGTAGATGCGGAACGTGTATAGCGATTGTCCATTTCAGAGTCGGTGGAAAACTCTTTGCCTAAAATCAGTCGTACAACATTATGCGGATTCTTCTGGTAAAGAGACTCCTGAAGAGTAGGAGAAATCACATCATAAGGAGGAGCCGTCACTTCTATCAAAGGTCCTGTGATTTTGGTGTTATACAGCAGTCCGTGGAATGGTATCACTTCGATCATAATGGGATCTCTTGTTAATTAATTTTGCGGGAGGAGAGGTTCCTTATAATTACAGGATATGATTATAGCAAACCACTATGCAGGGGCCAACCTTCGAACTGTAGGAGGTATCGTTCTCTTGCTACAAGGCTTCACATTGGCACAACTCGCGTATGTACCGGACCAGCGATTGGATTGTGCCTTCATCAAGAGTGTGTCCCCATGCAGGCATACAAGGAGCCCGTCCAACCGAAAGCCCGCCAAACTTGATGGCTTCATAAAGCTGCTCATCGGTTCGAGTTTCGAGATATTCGGCTTTAGTGTGGTTGCGAGGCGGAACTGTGAGAAACTTAGCGTTGATACCATTGCCTTTGCCTTCTACGCCATGACATTGTGCGCAGTACCACTGATACGTTTGGCGTGTTTCATTTGTAACCTGCACTGGCTCATGTTTTGGTGTTTGAGTGATAACTTTAGTCGGCTCTTGCTGAGTGGGAGGTTTGTTTGCAGACGTGGTCTTTTTATCTTGTCCACATGCGGTCACAATTAATGATAAAAGAATTATTCCAATTAGAAAAAATTTGCGACTTGCTGCCATTAGTTTATTTAATATCTTCTTTTTTAAGTGTCATGATGAATCGAGTGAATTGGTCCAAAGCGTCCGGGTCCATTTTGTAACGTGGCATACGCCCTTTTGCTGTATAAGCTTCAGGAGATCTCAGCCAGTCCGCAACCCATTCGGCTTGTAGTCGGTTGCCTGCATTGACCAATGATGGGCCAGATATGCCTCCACGAATTTTTCCTGCAAGGTTCAAGCTTTGATGGCAGGATATGCACCCGAATGTCCTTTCAAACTGGTATTTGATTTTTGCACGTTGTCCCTTTGAAAGAGGCTCCTGATTAACTGGTGCGGGTTTTGAAATTTTCAAGCCCATAAGGCTTTCTGCCAGTGCATTGGCATCCTCTTCCTGAAAAGACTGGTGAGCAGACAGTTCGGCACCTTGTAAAAAACCGGGGGCGTTAATGAACCCGGCAGGTCTAACAACTTCAGGATTCTTCAAGAATTGTTTTAACCATTTTTTTTGAAACTTGTTACCTGCAAAATGCAGGTCAGGAGCTGAAAAACTGTTTGCAGTTTGTTCAGTGCTTAACCGGTGACAGGAACCGCAGTTTTTTTCCTCAAGAGGTGCTGCGCCGGCATACTCCAAAAAAATCAAAAAGAATCCAAAAATAATAGTGAGGGTTTTCATGGTGCAGAGTTAATAGTTGATTCATCATCTCTAACGTTACCGGTTTCACCATCCTGAAAAAGATCGTACAGAAATTCTATGATTTTCTTTTGCTGAGCAGGTTCCGGTGCCCCTGGTTCTATAATCCTGGGTTCCTGGACTTCAGGGTTTTGCTCAACGGTTTCCCGTGGTGTGGTTTCAACAAAAGGTACTTCCGGTGTAACCGTTACAAACTGGTTTTTACTCACATCATAATAAAGATCATCTTTTAATGGAGGTGGTTCCATTTTATTTTCGCGTGCAAGATGCCTTGTGTCATAGGGAAACTCGTGTCTGGAGAGCAAACGCGGAAAACTTAACTCACGTAAGTTCAGGAAACGTAAAGAACGATATCGGTCTGTTTTTTCCTGCAACGCAGAAATTTCTTGCTCATTGAGAAATCGAACTTCATCCATGGGATAAGCAGTTTGTAGAGGTTCTCCACTTTGTGTTACTCCCTGTTTGAGCTGGAACTGTGGAAGGACCTGGTTGGTTAAACGCAGTTCTTCAAAAAATGCAGTCGCATATTTAACGCTTTGCCGTAACGGATCTCCCAATCCCGCAGTAAGTTCATTTTGATGACAGGATTCACACCCACGGACTGTTTTGCGAATTGTGTGTGGCGAATGGGTTGTCCAGATCATTCCTGTTCCCTCATCCAGAGTTACCGGAGGTTCGGCACGTTTGGTTGGCAGCCCCAAAGGACTGGTCCGGTCAGTTATAAAATACTGATAGCGGGGTTTTAGTACCGAATATTTTCCACGATTATTTTTGCCTAATATCAGGTCTGACCATCCGGCATCTGTAAATACTGTCCACCAAAACCCCGGCAGACGATCTCCTTCTATATTACCTTGGCGGGATTTAGCAGATAGCCAGTTGATCATACCCTGTGGGGAAGATTCGTCTCCTGAGAGCAGTTCCTGTAAATCCGGGTCTGCCAGATTCCAGTCTCTCCATTTTTCTGGTGAAAAGATATTTTCACGAATAAGATGCATTCCCCATTCTCCTGCTGACCATCTGGCATGGCATGCCGAGCATTCCACTTCATCCATATGCTTGGGGATCTGATGAGCAATTGACGGTTCAATATCTTTCAGGAGAGGAATTTTGTGTTTCTTACCTGTTACTTTGGAAATTAGAACCCATTGGTCTTTTTCCTGCTTGATATGTGTCATGGGAGAAAAGCTGGAGTTCACAAGAACTGTGTCTCCCACACGGATTTTTCTTTTCAGGTTGGGATTCAAATTAGCTTTCTTTAACAACTGTTTGGTTCTGGTATCTGATTCGATCAACAATAATCCTTCAGGTGATTTCGATTGAGTTCCATGGCAGTCAGTACAACGTATTTGAACAGCAGAACGCAAAGCTTCTGGTTCAACTTCTGGTTTCATTTCATCACCAATGTGGCAGTCGATACAATGCATGCCTTTTTCACGATGGATATCTGGAACAAGGAATTCATGTTCTTTTCCATATAGAACTGGTTTCTCATCGTTGATGGATTTGGGAACAGACCGAGGCCGGGAAGGTTTGGCAAACAAACCTTCAAACTCATCACCAACACCATTATTGTTATGGCAATGCTCGCATTGGACACTGGGTATGGCGTTGGTGAATTTATGAAGCAGTGGGTAACCCCGGCGATTGCTCATGGCTTTGCTGGCAAACTTTCGACCAAACCGGTTTTGTACCTTCTCTTTATCTTGTAAAGCCTGGATTGCCCGGTCATGCGATAAAGAAATTCCATCGTTGGTATAGACCATATGGCAGGCAGAACATCCTGTTGAACGGTAGTCTCCTGGGCGGTGCGGGCCAGGTGCATCCAAATGGCATCTCAGACATTTTGTTTTAAGAAAACCGTCGACTTCGTGCCCCTCGCCCGATGGGGGATAGGGTTGCTCTTGCTCACCAGGGTACAAAGAATAGGGGTGCTCATCCACTAGTTGAGCACCCCAGCCAGAACGTGTGATGTTTATCATGCGTTTAGCGGTGGCCATCACCGAACGGCCAATTTTTTTAACATGGTTTTCATGACACTTGCCGCAAAACCTGGGAGCGTTCTCTAGGGATGAAGGATTCGCCACAAGCCCTCTATGGGCTCTCGGCAGGGATGAAGCTCTTCGGTTTCCTCCATGGCATCTGACACAGGACATCTTGTGGTTGGAACTTATTTGTTCAATGCCCTGGTGGCAGGTGTAGCAACCACCTCTTTTTTCCAGGTATTTGATTTTACCGAATACCTTGTCCATGGAAAACCCAGACTCACGGTAGAATCGCTCAATAAATTTTTCTGTTTGGCCATAGTTCTGAAACTGGACTCCGTCCAGAGTGATTCCAGGTTTTAAAATATTTTCTGATTTTTTCTGAAAGCCACGAACCCGGTAGAAAGGGTCGTTAAAGTCGGTGGCATCAAAATCTTTTTTAGAGATTGCTTTAGGTACCTGAACCATGTCTTTAGAGTCGTCTGCTTGCGCTGGATTATTGACTATATCTGATTCCAATATCTCTTCGGTTTCAGGTTTTGCGCTCTCTTCAGGTTGAATGAAAAAATCGAGCAGTCCCGTTGGTTTGTTATCAGCTTCATGGGGTGGGGGGGTCTTTTCATTTTCTTCATAATCGAAAAATCCCGATGTATTATTTTGTTCCAAGTCCTGCCCTGAAGATAGAAAAGGAAAGGAGCAAAAACTTACCGCTAGAATCAGCAGTACAGAAATTTTAGAAAAACGGTTCATTCAACGGGTTGCCTCAAGTTTAATATTTTTTTCCGCAATCGACGGTGTTCCATTGTACGTGCAAAGGCGTAACTTTGGTTGATATTCTGATAGATGGGATCCTCATACCGGTCATGGCAGGGAATACAATTTCCTACCCTTAATATCCTGACTATTTCTTCCTGATTAAAGGTTCGGGCTTTTGGTTGACTGGTTCCAGCAAGGGGTTCACCCCGCATGGAAGTTTTAGCTTGTGGATCAAACTGTGATGCTTTCAATATTTTATCTGTTTGCTTCAAGGGATCGACAAAATCATCTTTCCCGGTGAAACTTTTGCCTATTTTTAGATCGCCTGCCCCTAATCCTAAAGTTTCAGGAGACAAATGGCAACTGGTACAAGACCGGGTTTTTTTTTGAATAGAGTGCGGATTCAAGGCATAAGCCAGATTTGATCCGGAAGTGCCATGAGGATTGGTGAACTCCCACTTGCGATAATGGCCTCTTTCATCTCCCATTTTCTCCAATAAGGGAATAGGGTTTCCCTTTTCATCAAGAATTGTCAGTTGTCTTTCCTGCTGTGTCAGCATGGGGGCTACCTTGCCTCGGGGGCCAATCATCAATGCAGGTTCTCCTATATCCAGAGGATGGGATTCGGGGGTTGTTGATGAATCCGGGCCGATATTCTGATGGCATCCCGGGCAACGTACAACCCAGCGTGCGTGGCAGGCAGTACATTCCAGCCGGGACTGGTGTTGGGGAATGGAATGGGCATCAAGATAATCTTTCACCAGTGGAATTTCATGAACTTTACCAGTTTGTTTTTCTACGGTGACCATAAGTCCATCCTGAACTTTTACGTTGCTCATTTTACGGCTGGTCGCCGTAACCGCCATCCAGTCATCCACCCTGTTCGAACCACCTTTATAATGTTTGCTGATCCGGATTAACGGGTCACTGGGCTCAGTGATTTGTGAAATTAACGGATAGGTGCGGCTGTCTCCGTGGCATGTCTCGCAACGGATCTCAACGGCTTCATGTTGTTTGGAATAAATGTTTCCGTCTCCCATTATATCAAGCTGTGTATGACAATCTGTACAATCCATTCCTTTTGCAGTGTGGACATCCTTGATGACTTTGCCTTTCCCGGCATAAAAGGAAAAACCTTTTTTCGCCACCCCAAGATCTTTGTTCGTTGATGGTGTGACATCATGTTCGACTGGGTTTTCCATGGTGTCATTGGCATTGATAGCTGAAGGGATTTTTTCCTGATCGCCTATATCGTCAACAGCCTCCATCTCATTGACTGCGTTATCATCTATCTCTTTCAGGGCGTTCAATTTCTCATGAGGCTCCATGCCCAGGGTTTGTAAAGTAAATGCCCTGTGGCATTGAACGCAAATGGCACGTGAAGGAATAACACGCATTTTGTGAAACCTTGCGTGCCCAGGTTCGGTACGAGAAATAGTGGGGTCGTTACCCTCATAAAGCCCGGATGCTGAATACTCAAAGTGGCAGGCGGCACAACCTTGAGAGCGGTATTGGCCCTTGGCAGGTGGTGAATCAATATGGCATTGAAAACATTTTTTTCGAAGAAGATGGTCCGCAGGATGTTTCGACACGGGAACCAGCTTCTCCTGTTTTAAAATGGATTTAGGAAGTGTTGGGGAAGAAAAGAAAGGGAGTTCTTCCAGCTTTTCCAATGCACCTTGAGACTTTGGAATGGACCCGTCAGTGTCGGCAATGTCAAGAGTGCCATAGCGTGCTGTTTTTCGACTCTGGCCAGCCCATTGATATCTCAAACCAGAAATCACTCCTGCCATTGTGTTCATCATGGATTTCCTGACACGCTTTACATGGTTTCTGTTTTCATCTGCGTGGCCTGCATGGCAGTATAACTGCCCGCACGATTTTTCCACCACACTCAGGCTTGAAGGATTGCGTTTGCCCGTTCCTGCTTCGGGGTCATATATCAAAGTTGCATGAGCCTGATCTTTATCCACTGATTCCGGTTCGCCACCATGGCAAACAGAGCAACCAAAGTCAGGGGGATGGGAAGGGCTGACATTGGCTATTCCATCGTGACAGGTGATGCAAAGTTCTACCTTTCGGTTCCTGTATTCAGAAACTTTGATCCAGGGGTAATCAGGCAAGGTAGCAGTAACTTGGACCTTTTTAATATCTGGTGTTGTGTCCGATGTGTTGGAAGATTCTGTAGAGAAAGGTTGCAGGAATCTTTTGAACGTCCAATCATTTTCCTCGGCGAAAACCGAACAGACCCCTGAAAAGGCCAGAAATAAAACTACAAGTCCCTTGAGAAATTTCAACACAGTTTGATGGGTGATGGTAATAAGGGTGAAGTTGAAAATATTACTTTTAAATAGACTGGATCAATCATAAACCAGAGTCACCCGCTCAAGAAAGTCAGAAAGCACAGCCAATTGTTTTTTAATCTGGCTGATGTCTTTTAACTTTGCGGCTTCCTCAATGGCTTCGCCGATTTTGCTGATAGGCATGAAACCGTAGCCACCACCTGAACCTCGCATGGAATGACCCAGTGAGCGGATTTTATCAAAATTTGAATTTTTAAGTGCTTCGTTAATAGAATTTATATCTTTGTGGCGGTTTTGCAGATATCCGGGTATCAGGTCACTAAGATCCGGGTCAACATGGGCGATGATTTTCTCTTCCGGTTTCTTCATGCCGGATATGTTAGAGGGTTGAAGTTTTTATTTCAAGCCATTTGGCAAGAATCATTGAGCAAAAGCTTTGCAGGGTGGTAAATTTGGTAAGGGATTAGTTTATTTAAATTTTCCCCCGGCGTGATCGCCGGGGGCATATCTTGAGAGTCATCCAAAAAACGAGATACGTGTTTAATAAATCGGATTATGGAAATAGTACAGGGCATCGTCTTGGGGGCCAATGCTGTAGTCCGGCAAGCTGGAGCAATGCTCAAGAGATACCTTCCAGTCTGTGCCTTCGCGGGTAAACGAATAGCTGCATACACTGTGCTGCCTTTCGTCGGTATCGTTCGATTTGGAGGTGATGCTGATGATTTCATCAGCCAGAATATAGCTGACGTCTTTACCAACAGTTCCGGCGAGAACCTGTCTTTGGGTCCGACATTGCATTTCCCTGAAATCGGACAACATTTGCCGGTAGTCCTTGATCCTGTTTTCCAGCAAGGCGCGTTTATCATCCACGATGATGACCAGATTTTTAGCGTAATATTGTGGAAGCTTTTCGGGTTTGGTGCAGGCCAGTTTGTCTATTTTTTCGAGAATACCTGCAAGTCCATCAGTATCAGCCGCGAAAGCCTGACTGCTGAAAACCAGCGAAAGTATTAAAATCAAACCTGTAACGAAGTTGCGTTTTTGCATTGAAAATCTCCGAAAAATATAAATTTAAGAACTTCAAAAAATGAACACGGTTCTTTTTCAAGAGCCCGATGCATAATTTTTTATAGTGAAGAGCAAATAGTTTCTTTCCTTGATCTAAGGAAAATATTGCAGATAAATTTCTACTGTCTCTCCATCTTGTGCCCAGCCGAAAGTACCAGATCCCGCATAAGTAGAGATGATACCTTTACTATCTACTTTGCGGATCGTGTTGTTCCCCATATCAGAAATATACAAATTGCCTTTTGAGTCGAATGCGATCGATGCGGGGCTTTTGAACATGGCTTTGGTGGCCGGGCCTCCATCGCCAAAGTATCCTTGGTAGCCAGACCCTGCGACCCGCACTATTTTCCCATCCTTGGTGATTTTTCTAACCATATAGGAGTTTATGCCAACGATGTGCAGTTCTCCACTCGGACTCATGGCCAGGTAATCCATATTACGGATTCCCGCTTCCAATGCGGGGCCTCCATCTCCAGAGTTCTCGTGCTTGCCGTTTCCGGCAATCGTCGTGACAATCCCTTTGGTGTCTATTTTGCGGATCATGTTATTGGCGCCATCAGCGATATACAAGTTCCCTTCTTTATCGGTAGTCAGGGCACTGGGATCACGGAACGCAGCTTCAGTGGCAGGTCCGCCGTCTCCATAATGGGCCGACTCACCGGTACCAGCGATCGTTGTGATTTCGCCTGAGGCAGAGACCTTGCGGATTTGGTGATTGAGCCGGTCAGATACAAACATATTTCCTTTATTGTCAAAGGCAATGTCTGAAAAAGTGGTGATGATCGCCAGTTCTCCAGTTTGAACCCTGCCTTTGTATTTACTTTTAGCGATAGCATCCAGATAATGTTCATCCGATGTTCCCAAAACTCTCCGCATGATGTTGTTCGAATCAATTTTGCGGATAAGGCTTGTGAATCCACTTGGACTTACAATGTAGAGTTCGCCCTTCTTGTTCATCTTCAGGATTGCTGCTGCGTAAATAGAAGCTTCCATAGCGGGAAGGTCATCACCGATATTGCCTCGTATTCCGTTACCTGCAATGGTTTGGATGATTCCATCTGGTGAAATCCGGCGAATGCGATTGTGCCCCTTATCAGAAACCAGCAGATTGTCATTTTTGTCTACGATGAGTCCTTGGGGAAAGCTCAATGTTGCCCCGGTAGCTGGGCCGCCATCGCCAGCAAACATCTTCAATCCGTTTCCTGCAACCGTTTTCACACTGCCACGGCGGGGATCTATCTTGCGAATGCGGTAATGCGACCGGTCGATAACCAGCAGATTTCCATCCGGGTCCAGGGCCACACCGAAAGGAAGATGCAAATTGGTGTCACGGGCTACCTCTGAATCACCGTTGTAATCCTGTCTGCCAGTTCCTGCCACGGTTCGGATCATCCCCTGGGTGTCTACTGCGCGGATCCTGTTATTGTTTCGGTCAGCGATATAAAGGGTACCGTCTTTATCCACCGCCACACCTGTTGGTCCTGCGACACTGGCGCGATAGGCGGGTCCGTTATCTCCTGAGAAAAAGAAGCCGCCATCTCCAGCCACTGTATGGAGGATGCCCTGGGGAGTAACCATTCTAACCCGGTTGCTCTTACGGTCAGCGATGAAGAGGTTTCCTCTTTTGTCCAGGGCCAGTCCGAAAGGTTTCGATAATTGCCCTTTGGTAGCCGGACCGGAATCACCTTTGTATCCGTCAATGCCATTGCCTGCATAGGTAGAGATGATCCCCTTTTTGTTCACAACCCGGACTCTTTCATTGGAGCGATCAGAGATATAAACGTTTCCTTTATCATCGACTGCGACTCCGGAAGGATGTTTAAGCATGGCTTCGGTTGCTTTTCCGCCGTCTCCACTAAACCCGGCTGTTCCATTGCCAGCTATTGTGGTGATGGTGCCGCGAGTGTCCACTTTTCGAACCCGGTGGTTTTCCCGGTCGGCGATATATAGATTTCCTTTTTTGTCGAAAGTTAAACCGGCGGGCATTTTTAATTTTGCGTCGGTAGCCTTGCCACCATCTCCGCTGTATCCAGCTTCTCCTGAACCGGCAAAACGGGTCATATTACCCTTGGTGTCTACACGACTGATGATATTGTTATCGCGCATTGCGATATAAATATTTCCTTTTTTATCAACGGCTATGCCATCGACCAATGAAACTTCAGTTTCAGTAGCTTTAACCGTGTTTGCTATTGCCGGGATGGTACAAAGCACTCCCCACAACAAAATATTTATAGCGATTAAAGCTTTAAGATTTTTTTTCAACATGTTCAAACCTCTTGTTGGCGAAAAACTTCATGAAACTCCCAATGTAACCCCAAATTCAACAAGACAATATGGGGGAACAAGGATTAATGCCCTTTTTGCGATTGGGAAAAACCCAGTTAAAAGGATGGCTTTTCCTGCCCCAGTTCTATTGCTGGCAGGGGAAAAGCTTTAAATATGTTATAAGCGGGCAATTATACTTTGCGTGAAATTGATGTCAATTATTAAAAATTGATGTCAAATATTATCTCGTTGGGCTTAACATCTTTAAAATGGTACAATTAGCACCATCATGAAGACTTTATTGGTTTTTCCGGCGCAGTGGTATCCCACTCAGCCGTATTTAAGTACGCCCTATCTCACTTCCTATCTGCGGGCCAAGGGGTGGGATGTGGATCAAAGAGATTTCAATATAGCATCCTACGACCATTTTTTGTCGGCGCCACTTTTGCGAAAAGCCGAAAGCCTTATGGTTGAAAAACTGAAATCCCTTAAAAGTCAAGGATCTCTTTCGATTAAAGAGAAATCCCACATGGATGTTTTGGCTATGGGATTAAGGTTTTCCGACCGCATCATCACAGGGGTTGATGAGGCAAAATCGGTACTTAGAACGCCGGAACGGTTTTTCGATTTCCAGTCCTATCAGCAGGCGGATATGGTGATCAAATCGGCACTGAAACTGGTTTCCGATGCACATGCTCCGGCTGTTTTGAGCCTGTCGACTTTTGAAAGCGGTACGAGGGCCGAAGAGTCCACCCACAGGGCGCATGAAACCACTCGGGATAAAGAAACAAATCCCTTCATCTATTTATACGAGAACAATTTGATTCCCGGAGAAGACTGGTCAGGTTATGACGTTGTGGGTATTTCCATTATAGGCATCTCACAAATCATCCCCGGGTTGACTTTGGCCCGGCTGCTTAAAGAAAAGTTTCCGCACCTGCATATTACCTTGGGGGGACCCATATTCAGCGTTAACGCCGGACAGTTGCTGGGTCACCCGGAATTTTTTGATGACTTCTGTCACAGCATCGTCACCTTTGAAGGAGAAGAACCCCTGCATAGGCTCCTCACCGCGCTCAAGGCAGGGGATTCATTATCCACCGTTCCTAACCTGGTTCATCTGCAGGGACGGGAAGTAATTCAGAACAAAGAACGTGTGGAACTCCGGTTCGAAGAGTTGCCCGGGCCGACCTTTGACGGTCTGCCTATGAACAACTATCTTTCTCCTTACCCGATCATTCCTGTTTTACAGAGCCGAGGTTGTTACTGGGGCAAGTGCACGTTCTGCACGCACAGCTTTGTTTATGGACACCGCTACGGCAAACAGAAAACCCACGGCATGGTGGATGAGCTGGAAGCGTTGATGAAAAAATACAACACGAAATATTTCACCTTTTCCGATGAAGCGGTGTCGCCGCACTCGCTCAACGATGTGTCGGAACTGATGATCGAGCGCGGAATAGAAATCTGCTCTCTCGCATTGCTGAAATTTGAAAAGGTCATGGATGAGGAATTGTTCGCCAAAATGAAAAAGGCCGGATTCAAGTTCCTGATGTTCGGACTGGAAAGCGCCAACGACCGGGTATTGGCACTCATCGACAAGGGAACCACCAAAGAGGTGGAACGGGACGTCCTGATGAAAAGCCATAAAGCGGGTATCTGGAACCATTCGTTCCTGTTTTTCGGGTTCCCCACCGAAACCCGTCTTGAAGCTCAGGAGACCATCGACTTCCTGCGTGACAATCTCGAATCGATCCATTCCTTCGGTCCGGGCGTATTCCTGCTAAACAGGGACTCCAGTTGCTACCAGTACCCGGAAAAGTTTTCCATCGAGCGCATCATCGAAGATCCGGATCGGAACATTGCCATGAACCTCGACTTTGTTGCGACCGAAGGCATGTCCCGTGAAGAAGCCGGAGAAATGAACAAACAATGCATCAGCATGGCGGAAGAGCTTTTTCAGTCCCTGCAACTGTGGGGAACTCTGCCGAGAGAACATTTTCTGCTCTATCTCGACAGGTTCGGCAAAGAATCGCTGAATGGTAAACCTCCAACGGAAGAAGAAGAGGAAAAGGCTTTGTGTCGTGCGTGACCCCTTGGCAGGAGAGGCAAGATGCTTCGACAGGCTCAGCATGACAATAAAACTTAAAAGTGTCATCCTGAGTGTTAACGAAGGATCTCAAGTAGTTTGATAGTTGACTTGAGAAGTAGAATCTTATGAAATCGTTACTCATATTTCCACCAGACTGGTTGCCCTCCGAGCCTTACCTGAGCCTGCCGTCACTGGCTTCGGTGTTGCGTCCGGCAGGGCATGAGGTTTCACAACTCGATGTCAACGTCGAGATGTATGACCTGTTCTTCAGTCCCCGGTTTTTAGAGCATGTGTCGCAACGTATTGCTAACGAACGGCAGTTCCTGCAGGAAGTTGAACAGAAACGCGCGCTCGATGAAGAAGAGCAGGAACTGATGCAACGGCTCGTCACCTGCACGCCGGAACTGTTCCAGCAGTTTTCTGCCGATGTCGAACGGGCTAAAGGAATTTTGCGCGGCAAAGCGTTTTACGATATCGACCAGTTGGAGTGGGCCACAAACTGCCTGCACCAGGTCATGGCGTTGATCTCGCTCGGGTATTACCCGGCGCAAATCTGTTTTCCTCCCATTGAGACCGATATCGTTTACAAACCGTTCATGTCTTCAGAAATTCTTGAAGCGGTTGATGACGACCAGATCAATATTTACCGTGATGTTTACAGCATGTTGATCCGTCCGGTGATGGAACGCGAACGTCCAATGATGGTCGGCATCTCGGTGGTGCAGCAGAAACAACTCATCGCCACGTTCACCTTCTGCAAAATGATTAAAGAAGAGTTCCCGGGAACGCATATCACCCTGGGCGGCAACATCATCACCCGTATCCGAGACACCCTGCCTGATATGCAAGGACTATGGCAATGGTTCGACACCGCCGTGGTGTATGAAGGGGAGTCGGCTTACCTGAAACTGACCGAAGCGGTGAAAAGCGGCAGCAAGGATTTATCCCAACTGCCCAACCTCATCTATAAAGACGAAAACGGAATCCACACCAACAAGGAGGTCTGTTCCGAAATGTTGGCCGAACTGCCGCCGCCGGACTTTGACGGGTTGCCGCTGGAAAAATATTTTGTGCCCAATCTCATCCTGCCCTATCTCGCGACAAGGGGATGTTATTGGGGGCGGTGTACCTTCTGCGACCATTTTCAAGGATACGTTGAAGGGTTCCGCACTAAGCAGGTGGACCAGATCATCGGCGAGATCAAACACCTGAAAGAAAAATACGGCACCCGGTTTTTCCATTTCACCGACGAGTCCTATCCCCCGGCTCTGTTCCAGAAACTTTCGCGCCGCCTGATAGATGACAAGCTTGACATAGCGTGGACCACGCATATGCGGTTTGAAGAGTCCCTTTTGGAAGAACAGGTCTGGAAAGATGTCGCCGAATCGGGTTGCAAATACCTGCACTTCGGTTACGAGTCGGGCAACCAGCGTGTGCTGAAACTCATGGACAAAGCCACGAAGCTCGATGCCATCGAAACCAACCTGCGCATGTCGTCCGAAGCGGGAATCTGGAATCACCTGATGGGATTCTTCGGTTTCCCCGGCGAAACGGAAGAAGAGGCGGGGGACAGCAAAGCCTTCGTTGAGAAAAACGCGGCTCACATCCATTCCCTGGGATTCATGACATTCGTTTTAGGCAAGTACAGTCCAATTGCTTTCGAACCGGAAAAATACGGCCTGACCTATTACAAAAACCCGGAATGGGATCTCGCGCTCGATTACTATTTCACCACCAAAGACGGACTCAGTATCCAGGATGCGATGAACGTGTTCGATGAATTCGAACGCAACCACAACACCAAGTGGGACTTGCGCACCTGTGTTCGGGAATACATCTTCCTCTACATCGATAAATATGGGTCCAACCATCTCCCGCAACTCGAAGTCACCGAAGAACAACGACGCCAAATGCAACACACCGCCATCGGCATGGTCTAGCCCACCACGTGGCCGGGGAATGGGGGCGGTGACGCTAACTACTTTTTGAGAGAAAATGAAAGATAAACTAATTCTTGGCTTCTTTCTTGAACCGCCCGTTTGGGTTGTTAGCGATAACGAGATAGTTGATGCAGAATCCATTTCTCCAAAAGAAATTTTGGCAATTGTTTTTGAGGCACATTTTGCCAACGGTGTGCAAGTTTGTATACAGCGACAAGGGTGTGTGGTAGTTTCTTTTCCAGAGAAACTGTTGAACATAAAGTTATCAAGCTTTAAGGTTGGAAATTTGTTGCCAATTGATGCAACGCAACCGGTGCTCTCATTTTTTAATGCACTACTTTTTTTGATCTATGACCAAACATATAAACACTATAATGGTAGGTTTCAAAGTATAAATCAGGCAGTAGTGGTGTCTGACCTTTGGCGTTGGTCAGATGATAGTAGTTCAAGCTTGAAGGAGATAGCCATTCGACAACCATCTCCAATGCTGAATCAACAGGAATTTTTGAAAATTGAAATGGCTCCTCATTTAATGTCGAAAACGATTGGAGATCTTACAAACACTGACAAGTCTTTTCGTGCAAAGCTGCCTTCTCAAGTATTGAATGATGCTCTTGAGGTAATGTTTAAAGTAAATGAGCCTCAAAAGAATTGGCAACTTCTGGCTCTTCTCAATAAGGCTGTATTTGCAATTCAGAAGGCCGACTTTGCAGAATCTTTGATTCTAAGCTGGTCTGTCGCAGAGAGTCTTATCAACTATGAATGGGAAAAGTATATTCAGCAAACAAATCAAGAGATTGGATCTTTGGGAGAAAAAACTTTGAATTCAAAAAGATTAAAATTACTCACCTCTTCTGCGAAATATGATGCGTTTCTTAAAATCGAAATTTTTGAGCTTGCGAAAATCATACCATATGAACTTTACAAAAAATTGGAAATAGCGAGGAAAGCTAGAAACAACTGGCTACACTCCTTGGAGCCAGTAAGCCAGGAAGTCTGTAGAGAATCTTATCTTGTGGCAAGAGATTTGCTCTCAAGAAAGATTAATATCGAAATCCAGCATCCAGGTGCGTTCTATATGCAAGCGGATCATTTCTCTTGATGGATGAAGTCAAATCTACTTTTGACTATAAATTGACTTGCCCCCCCCTTCTACGAGAGACCTTTGCATAAGTATAGGTTTTTGTATAAGTTATAATTCGTTATTTTATT
>CAYFNV010000011.1:0-85142 GCA_964344595.1 uncultured Nitrospina sp.
TTTCTATGTACGGCCCGAAGAACATCCGGGTGCAATCTAAGGAGCATAGCGCTCTGTTTTAGAAGCGTGAATCAATCCGGTTTTCGGGGCGGGCCGGTTGGCCCCTCCTGGAGCCCGGTTAATACGCAACAAGGAGATTAATATGGGCAATGTAACTCATGCGAAATCTGGTGATCCAATGCTCGCGGTACTTGGGCAAACGGGTTCTCTGGAGGAACTGAAAGAAGAAAGAATATCACTGCAATTAGCCAGAGGACGAATATACGATATTCTTTCCAGCGCTTTCAGCTATCCCTGGAACCGAAAGTTTTTCCGGCCCAAGTCTTTGCTTGAGCCCATGGATATTGCACTGGTAGACGAAGAGGACTGGAATCATGTCAAATCTATTATTGATGGCTTTAGCAAGTATTTGCCAAAAATGACCATCAAACAGGTTCAGCAGGAATATGTCAGGGTTTTTGGGCATGCGGTTTCCATGGAATGCCCTCCTTACGAAATGCAGTATGGTACTGAGGGAGGTATTCAGTCTCAAACCGATGTTCTGATTCAGTTGGGTGGTTTTTATGAGACCTTCGGGTTTGAACAGCCTCGCAATCGAACCAGAGAAAGGGTGGACCATATTTCCATCGAGCTGGCGTTTATGTTTTTCATGTGTTTTAGAGCTGCTTTTGGAATTCAAAACGGACATGAAGAAAGAAATATTAATGTCTTGACCAGCAGCATGAAAAAATTTATTCGCAATCATATTGGCAGGTGGGGTCCATTGTTTTGTATCTTTACCTCACGAAAGGCAGAGCGGGGACTCTATAAGGATATAGTTGATATTCTCGCTATTTTCCTGAAGAACGAGAACCTGTTGCTGGATATCAAGCCCGTCAAGGTTGAAGAGCCTGAATACAGGTCTTTGTCTTATAGTATGGAAAATGATTTGATCGCTAACGCACCCTCTGAGTGTGAGCCGCGATAACGATAAGCAAGTTATTGCAATACCTGCTTAAATTTCTTAATGCCCGGAGATGAGTCGCCCATGCTCATTCTCCGGGCTTTTTTGTGCAGAGTTTTAGTTTAAACAGGTTCTTCTATATTTGCCCCTACCGCTAGTTGGCGGAGAACCTCTGCTGGAAAATTGCTATGGCTATTCAAGTCGAACAAACCATTGCTAACCTGAAAAGCTATTACACTCTGCCTCCACGGCTAGTGGGCGGAGAACCTCCGCTGGAAAATTGCTATGGCTATTCAAGTCGAACAAACCATTGCTAGCCTGAAAAGCTATTACACTCTGCCTCCACGGCTAGTTGGCGGAGAACCTCTGCTGGAAAATTGCTATGGCTACTCAAGTCGAACAAACCATTGCTAACCTGAAAAGCTATTACACTCTGTCTACACGGCTAGTGGCTGCTAGCCGCAGGGGCAGTGAGTAAGGATTCATTAAGCCGAGATAACGTCTGCTTGCAAACAAAGCTATTGTACATTACCCCCACGGTTAGTGGTTATTTTTAGTTATTTTAAAAATCTCTCCCGGTTGAATTAGCATCTTATTTTTGTCTTATCAAGTACCTCCGGGGATAGAAATGTTTATCTACGACACAATGAGTCAGGGGTTGGAGCTTCTTGCCAGGCGAGAGTTGCAGGATGCAGAAAACATGTTTTTGAGTGTGATCAATGATCCCTACTCACAGCCCGAAGAAACTAGACAGGCAAAGAAATATTTAAACGATATACGTGATTGCAAAAAAGGCGATAAAACCCTCAATTTCGACCTTTATAAGAATCTGATCAAAAAAGTTTCTACTTCTCTGGATTATATTGATGATCTGATTGCGGATGTTTATTGTTCCCCTGCCCGTTCCTATACAGAAATTGACCAGGAACTTTTTTCTAGAATCCCCGCTATTGTAAACCGTCTCAAGCAAATTAAAATCAGGGATATTTCTGCCCGCGACAAGCTTTTTGCAGGGTTAGAAAAGAGTGGTTCCCGCCTGATTCGAAAAAGGCTGCAGGAGAAAAAAGGGGAAAATGAAGGCGTAGCCTTCGATAATTGGCGGTATAAAACTGTTTTTAGAAAGTTTGTGGAGCAGACAAACCCCTTCCTGCTTGAACGGCATCTGGAGCTATTAGATTATATTTTGGCGACCGGTGAAATAAAGCTTTTGGAAGATTCCAAGCTTACAGTATTAACTCCCAAATATTCATGGATTATTGAATCTACTTTAAAAAAACAGTGGTTCTTGTTGAGGAGTTATTTTTTCAAGGCCAAGTCGGAAATAGAGTCTCAGTTTAAGAAAAAAGAGGGGACTCGCAAGTACTGGGAAGAGGTGAAGTACAAGAAGATAAGAATTTTTGAAGAATGTAACTTCAGTGAGCCAAATATACAGAAGTTTCTTTTCATAGATAAATTGAACTACAAGACCCTGGAAGAAATTCACGGATTTGCTAACAGCATGAATTTGGCTTTAATGCCACGTGATGTCAGCCTTGCTTTGAGGGGTGTTGAGAAGGCGAAAGATCATATACGTGAGCGCGGAGGTTTCCTGATGGGGAACCGCAAAATTTTCCAGGATGGACTTCTGGAACTGGGGTTTTCTGAAAAAAACTCCTATATCATTGCTCGACAGGCAAAGCGTTCCAATAGCCACCAGATTCAGGAAGCTTTCAAACTGGCTTTGCAAGTTGCTCAAGACGAAATCGCATGGTATCGAATTCCCCCAGGTTCAGTAAAAATGAAAAATGAAATCGAGAACCAGTGCGTAAAGCACTTAAGTACAGTGCGGATTCATTTATTTGAAAGGGGCCGATTAAATAAAATTCTGCTTCAGGAGGGGAAAAAGCTGATTCGAAATTATCTTGAAAAGGTTTACGGAGAAACGGTTTCAGAGTTGCACTGTTATTTTCGTCTGGAAACCATACATCAGTACTATAAGTTGAAGTTTTTTCAATATCATGAAGAAGCGGTCCCCAGCGTTTCTGAGTTAATCAAAATAAGCAGGAAAGAATTTAAGCCTGATCTTATAAAAGGCTATGAATCGTTTTTGAAGAAAAAACGGCTGCAAATTTCCTCTAAAGTGTACAAGGAAATAGCAGATAAGCCTTCTGTTACTCTTTGGGAGGATGCCTATGTCACTCCTGAAGAAAAAATCCTTTTGCGATTCTGGTTTTTGATGGATCACGGAGTGACAATAAACCAGAAAGTTATAGACAGAGGAGTATTGAAACCCGGATTTGATCTTTGGGGTTTTATACAGGGTCAGGGGGAAGTTTGTAAAAGTTGACTCATGCGGCTTTGCATTTCTTTAAGAGGCATTAGATCGCCTTTCTTAGAGGCTACTGCGATTCCTTGTTTGTATATCTTGATAGCTTCCTCTTTGTTTTCGAGCTTTTCCCAGGTTTTCCCAAGTAACAGGTAAGCGGCAGAATAATCCTCATAGGCCTCAATGACAGTTTTTAAGGGTTTAAGCCCTTCTTCGTACCGGCCTGTTTCCAAATAGATGGACCCCAGGCCGAAGTTTGCTACCTGGTCTGACGGATCAATTTCAAGCACTTGTTTGAACATTCCTACTCGCTCTTCCATTTCTTTCTTTTTTTGTTCTTCTTCTTTTTTCTTCAACTTCTTAGCCATGTTTTTTTCAATGGCCTGTTCAAATTGCAGTGCTGTCGCTTCAGCTTTCTCTTTTTCCGCTTCCTCAATTCTTCCCTGTTTCATGTAATAGACAGAGAGATTAGTATGAGCCATGATTTCCTGGGGATTGATTTCTGCCAGTCGTTTCATCAAGGCGATGGCTTCATCCAGCTTGTCCTGTTTTGACAAAAAAACTCCCAACGCTTCATAGGCTTCAGCATTTTTTGGATCAAGTTCAATAGATTCCCGGAGCAGGGTGATGGGGTGATCAAGGTCATCTTGCTCTTTGTAGATTTGTAAAGCCCGATGAAGGAGTTTATTAGAGTGGTCTTTACGGGTATGGGATTGGTAGAAAGGCAGCAAACAGGTTTTAACCTTAAAAAGTTTGTTGTCAATCGTTACTTCAAGTTCTATATCTGGGCTTCTGTGATCTTTTTGCAGATAGGCCAGAGCGATTATTTTATCAAGAGTGACGGAGCGTATGGAGCTTTTTACAACTCCAATTTTTTTATCTTCAAGCCTTATAGTGCCGTTGATTGGAGGGGTAACCACTCCCTCAACAGTCAGGCCCATCAAAGCCGTATTTGGAGCTCCGTAAGTCTTGATTCTGGCAATTACCTCCTGTCCGATATAGCACCCTTTGTTATAACTGACGGAGGTATGCTCCAGCCCGGTTTCGGGCAGAATGTTTTTTTTATCCATATCTATGTCGTAAACGGGAATTCCTGCTTCTATGCGAAGAACTTCGCGGGCTGTTTTGTTGACTTTAATGGGTGAAGGATCATTGTTCAAAATGAGTTCGGTTAGCTTTTCTTTCAATTCACTTGGAAAACAAAGAATTTGACCTTCTTCTCCAGTCAGGCTTTTTATAATAAGGATAACCTGATGTTTGCCAAGGGTAAGCTGGGCGACTTCGTTGGGTTTGTCGGGAAGAGATTGGTCCACAAAAACATTTTTCAAAATTAAAGAGCTTTTAGGGCCTTGCAGAGTCAAAAGTTCAAAGGGTAAAGCGTTGAACTCAACTTCTTCTCGGAAATGGAAGCTCTCTAAATGGTTCAGTAATATTTCTTTTAGGGAGGTTTCTACCAGAATGAGAGCTTCTTGTTCTCCAACTCGGTGAATGGAGAAGTTCGCGATCAGTCGTGCCTGTCGATCAGTGATGGCACTGTTCTGACCTTGACCGACTTCTAACTGCAACACATCATTGGTGGTCTGGGTTTGTAGAAAAGAAAAGGTGTCCTGGCCTTTGGCTGAAATCAGGCACCAGTCTTCCAGCATGAAATAACCGCATTGGTTTCTCACCTGCTCAACTTCGGTTTGAAATAAATGAGTGTGGTTCATGAGTAAAAAAAACGCATCCACTTAAAGGGATGCGTGTATTAAACCCTTCCCGAAAATAAGGGTAGGGTTATGATTAAAACAGGTGAGTTAAAGTATGTCAGGTGATTGAAAAAGACTCTCCGCAACCACAGGTTGAAGTTGCGTTAGGATTAACGAATACAAATCCTTTGCCTTGCAAACCATCCTGATAGTCCAGTTGCATGCCTTTTAAATAGATCATGCTTTTGGCATCCATAAAGACGTTAAACCCTTTATGCGGGATAACTGTATCTCCATCTTCTTGCGGAGTAAACTGCAAGTCGTAAGACAATCCGGAACATCCACCGCCTTTCACTCCCAGGCGTAGTCCTATATCAGGGTTATTTTCTGCTTTAACAAGTTTAACAACCTCTTCACTCGCTTTAGGAGTGATTTTTACAAAGTCAACATCAACAGCCATGAATGCCTCCGGTTTCTTTCTTAAATGATTCTAATTACTTATATTAGATAACATCTGGTTGCTAAAGATTCTACAATTATACTTAATTTTTACATATTGCGTCAAATGTGGTGAGGTTTCGAGGTATACAACCAAAGATCTTTTAGAATCAATGGTATTAGTTTTTTTGATATAGGGGGTTGTTGGGGTAAATCAAGTAAAAAAGCTTGAAAAGATTAAATCTTTTTGGCAAAAATAGAATCAAATACCAAATAGGTTGTTTCAACCCTTAATGGAGATACATATAAGGATGATCAGTATTCCGGATTTAATAGGATTGGTTCAGGCTTCTATGCCTGATGCGGAAGTTAACGCCTTGGACAAAACGGGGATGAAAGATCATTTCATCATTCACGTTACCTCAAAAGCTTTTGAAGATGTGGGGATCATGGATCGTCATCGCATGGTTATGGAAGCTCTGGACCCGGCAATGAAAGATGGTCGGCTCCATGCGGCGGAAGTTAAAACGGCCACCCCCTGAGTTACTCATAGTAGCCTCTCAATTTTATAATTTTTACAAGTGTTGATATATTAAAAGGAGTTTGTAATGTCTGGTATTGAAGATCAAATTAAAGAAGAAATTGCCGAAAATAAAATCCTTATTTATGGAAAAGGTACTAAAACCGCACCACAATGCGGGTTCACTGTGGAAACCATCCAGTTTTTCAATAAATATGGTTATCCCTTTGAAGTGATTAATGTGCTTGAGAATATGGAAAAACGTGAAGCCTTGAACAAAATGACCAATTGGCCGACACTTCCCAAGGTTTTTATTGATGGCAAGTTTTATGGTGATACTGATATCCTTGATGAGATGGAAGCAAAGGGTGAAGTGGAACCTCTGATTAAAGCCGCGTTTGGTGATTAATACCCCCGGGAAGGGGATCTGGGAGTGCACAAGTGGACAAAAGCCGTTTTGGCTGGCAAATGTTGGCTGAGTTTGCTGTGCTCCCTCATACAATTGCGGGCTTGAGGGAGTTTTCCCCAAGCCCTGTTTTTTTTGGTCCTGTTATGCAGGTCTGTTTTGTAAATTATCAACCAAAGGATTTATATGCCTGATGATTTAGAGGTTGGAGACCGTGCCCCAAATTTTCAATTACCTGCCTGCTATGGTTATAAAGCAGGTGCGTCCAGTCCATCTGCTGAAGAAAAGGTAACGGTCAGCCTGAAGGACTTTGAGGACAAAAAATGGGTGGTTCTGGCATTTTACAGGCAGGACAGCAGTCCTGAAGATACACGGCTCATGGTTGGGTTCAATGAATGGAACCGGAAATTCAAAACCCGTGAGGTGGAAGTGTTAGGGTGTAGTTGGAATGGTGTGAACTCACACCAGCAATTCATCGAGGTCTTCCAGTTTGGCTTCACTTTATTGGCGGATGAACACAAAAAAGTTACGGAACTATACGGAGTTATCAAAGAAGAAGAGGACTTGGGCGAGATGGTTAAATACATTGACCGCACCACTTTTGTCATAGATAAAACCGGTATGATCCGTGCCATCTGGCGTGACCTGGAAGACTTGCGAGACCACCCCGCCCAGGTCTGGGAATTCATTCAAAAAGAAAAGCGGGCCTGATCGGAGAACCTTCGCTGGAAATCTGAAATAGCTCTTTAAGCCGATATAACAATTGCCAGCCTAAAAGGATATTGCTCGTTGGCCCTACGTCTGGTAGCTGACTCCACGGCTTACCCCTTCGAGGCATGAAGGCAGAGGTAAAATATCACAAGTGGGTGGAGTATTGCTGCTGGTTGTTTATGATGGTCTCTCGAATGGATTGCAAAAGCTCCTCATTTTCTTTTTTGTCAGTGCTTGGTTCTACTGGTTGTGAAATGACTATTTTTATTGGGCCCGGGCTGATGCTGGCAGTCCCTTTTTTTATGATATCTCTGCTTCCTATAATAGTGACCGGAAGCATGGGTTTCTTGGACCGGCTGGCTATTAAGTTGCTACCCTTTTTAAAAGGGCCAATCTCACCATCCTCAGAGCGTGTTCCTTCAGGAAAAATAATGATTGAGCATCCTTCTTTGATTTTTTCCAAAGTTTTGTTAAATGCCTCATAGGCTTTCTTGCGGTCATCTCTTTCTACAGGGATATAACCCGATGCATTCATTGCCCCACCTAAGAATGGAATCTTAAACAGGCTGGATTTAGCGACCCATCTGATTTGTACTGGAAGATACCCTGATAAGGCGAAAATATCGAAATAGCCCTGATGGTTCGAAACGAAAATTTGAGGCCGGTCAATAAGGATATTATTGAGTCCGACAATTTCTACCTTTACACCGTTCCATTTGCAAAGAAGTCTGCACCAGTATCTTGAAATTATGTGAGAGCGATTTCCGCTCTTGTCCAAAAACCCCATGACTATAGCGGGAATACCTAAAAGCATAGTTAAAAAAGAAATAAGTATCCAAAACCGCGCTGTATGATAAATTGAAACGACTTTGCTCAATTTTGGTCCGCCTGAAATTGGATTATCAAATATGTTGAGAAATCGGAAAAACTTTGGTGTTAGGTTTCAGTTCTGGCTGGCTTCAATATTACTGGTTTTAAATGCTCATGATTCCGCTGCATGGGGGCCACAAGGGCATCGGGTTATTGGTTATATTGCCGAAGACCATTTACAACCGGAAGTTAAAAAAAGAATCCTTCAAAAGTTTAACATAAAGAGCCTGGCAGATGTTGCAACCTGGGCGGACGTTGTAAGGAAAAAGAAAAAAGAACAAAACCCCTGGCATTATACAAATATCGAAGAAGGTAAGTTGACTTATGACGTAACAAGGGATTGCCCGGCCATGGAATGTGTCACAGAGAAAATCAAGGAGTTCTCAGGTATTTTAGAGGATCAGTCAGCCTCCTCACCGCAAAAAAAAGACGCACTGAAGTATCTGGTGCATTTTGTGGGGGATGTACATCAACCTCTGCATTTGGGAAATAAGAAAGACCGTGGTGGTGGGACACTTCGATTTCTTTATAAAGGAAAAATCGTCAGCCTGCATTATTTGTGGGATGGAGGGCTGATCGATTGGAGCGAATCTCTTATAAACTATGCGGAAAACTTGAACGGCAAGATCCTTGCTACAGAGATATTAACCTGGAACCAGTCAACCGTTAATGACTGGGCAAACGAGTCCAGAAACCTGGCTTTAAATGTAGCCTATATGGTAGAAAAGGAAGGAATCACTAAGCCTTATATTGAAAAAGGCCGGGAGATTATTAAACTCCGGCTGGCGCAAGCAGGAGTTCGACTTGCAAATTTGTTGAATAAAACATTAACAACAAAATAATGGGGGTAAGCCTTGCCAGAAAACAGTCCGGTTTATTTTAAACAGTTATTATCGGGAATTGATTTGGGAACCCAGGACCCTTCGGCGCGTTCAATAGCCAATTTTCTATATTTGATCGGGGATGCAGAAACCCGCGAATGTGTTGTGGTTGACCCGGCATGGGATATTGATGGGGTGCTGAAAATAGTAGAAGAAGATGGTATGAAGCTGACAGGTGCCCTGGTGACTCATTATCACCCTGATCATGTTGGAGGAGAGATTTTTGGTATCGAAATAACCGGGCTTGCTGAACTTATGGAAAAACACCCTGTACCTGTTTATGTAAACAAGCATGAAGCAGATGGATTAAGACAGGTTACGGGAATTTCCAGTTCCGATATGAAGCAGGTTGATGGGGAGGACAAACTTACGATAGGTTCCATAGAGATTAGTTTTTTGCATACTCCCGGACATACGCCTGGTTCCCAGTGTTTCCGTGTTGCAGATAGCCTTATTGCTGGTGACACGCTTTTTTTACAGGGATGTGGTCGAGTAGATTTGCCGGGTGGCAACAGTGAAGAATTATTTCATACCCTAACGCGGCGTTTATCCAAGATTGAAGACCATATTATGTTATATCCTGGCCATAATTATGGTGGTAAGCCATCTGGAGAAATGGGGCATGTCCGTCAGTCAAACTCCTACCTTCAGATTCAACGCCTTGAAGATTGGTTGGCGATCATGGGCAGATGAACTAAAGGGTTGAAGATTTGTATTTAGTTTTTCCAGTTTTTTAAGAAATTTTGGGTGTTAATTGAACTGTGGTTCAAGTTTACCCTTTATTCCTCATAATGAAGAGTTGCAACTTTCTGGTAAATAGAATAAGTTTAGCCTGCTAAACCTTTATGACCAAGGAGGTCAAATGAGATCCATCCTTTCAATGTTTTCTAAATCCCCGTTCAAGCCTCTTGCGAGCCATATGGATAAGGTTCGTGCCTGTGTTGAGCAAATCAAGCCTTTGTTCGATGCTCTGGCTAATAAGGACTATGACTCAGTTCAAAAAATTTCAGAATTGATCATGAAACTGGAGCATGAGGCAGACATGATCAAGGATGATATTCGTACCCATATGCGCCAAAGCATGTTTCTGCCCGTTGATAAAAAAGATTTTATGCATCTTCTGTCTGCGCAGGATGATATTGCAGATGCGGTGGAAGATTTGGCGGTTTTATTGCGTATCAAAAATCTGGATACTCCTGAAGAAATCAAGTCTACTTTGTATGGGTTGGTGAACCACGTAGTTGATACCGCGCACATGGGTTGCGACTTGATTTCCGAGTTGGAAGCTTTATTGGAAGCATCATTCGGCGGAGCCGAAGCTGAAAAAGTAGAAAAGGCTACCCAGAAGCTTGGTACAGCTGAATGGGAGGCAGACCGTAAACAGTTTGAAGCGGCCCAAAAGCTTTTTGGAATAGGTAATGATCTGGGTTCTGCTGACTTGTTGCTTTGGAACGAAGTGATCAAAAAACTTGGAGCGGTTGCAGATAAAACAGAGCAAATTGGTAAAACTCTCAGGATATTCCTTTCTCAATAATAATATTTCCCTCTAATCTAGTTTCATCTTCGGCAAGGAGCCTGCTTTGGGTTTAGATACCTTCCTTTTTTCATTTGCGGTAATTGCTTGTATCTACATGGCCTGCAATATAGGTGCGAATGATGTTGCCAACGCAATGGGTACAAGTGTGGGTTCAAAAACCCTTACGTTCCGTCAGGCTATTATGATTGCGGCGGTGGCTGAGTTTATCGGAGCATTTTTTGTCGGTGGACATGTCTCTGATACCATTCGAAAGGGTATGCTCGACCCAACCATCTTTGAGGCGGCCCCTTATCATTTAATTTACGGCATGATTTCTGCCTTGGTTGCTGCCGCTCTCTGGTTGCATATTGCCAGTTATCTGGGTTGGCCGGTTTCAACAACTCACTCAATTGTGGGAGGTGTTGTAGGGTTTGGCATTATCGCAGGAGGTATGGATGTAATTAACTGGGGAAAAGTCGGCCAAGTGGTTTTGAGCTGGGTGGTTTCACCGGTTATGGGTGGCTTGGTTGCGTTTCTGGTGTTCAAATATATAAGTAAAAGCGTTTTCAGTAAACGAACTCCTCTGATTCATGCCAAAAACCTGCTTCCCTACATGGTGTTTTTTGTATTTGTGATCCTATCCAACGCCATGGTTTATAAAGGCCTGAAAAACCTTCACCTTAATCTTTCCTTTTTCCAGGCTCTAGTAATATCTCTTATAGTGGGAAGTTTGGCTTTTGTAGTTACAAAAATCTTAGCGAAAAAAATACCGTATAGCACCACTTGGGATCTGCAAAAGCAATTTCATGAAACAGAACACGTTTTTAAATATCTACAGATCTTGACTGCGTTTTATGTGGCATTTGCCCATGGCTCCAACGATGTTGCTAATGCGGTGGGTCCTTTAGCGGCCGTGGTGGCAATTCTCAAAGATGGACATGTCCATATGAAAGTTGCCATGCCGACTTGGGTATTAGGACTGGGAGGCGGTTTCATCGTATTCGGCTTGATGATCTGGGGAGCCAGAGTCATGGCCACTATTGGAGAAAAAATAACAGAAATCACACCTTCACGAGGATTTGCTGCTGAATTTGGTGCTGCAACAGTAGTTTTGATTTGCTCTAAAATGGGTTTGCCCATTTCCACCACTCATACTCTGGTGGGGTCAGTGATAGGAGTCGGGTTGGCCAGAGGTTTACCAACGCTGAACCTGGATATTATCAAAATGATAGGGGTTTCCTGGATCTCAACCATTCCGTTTACAGCAGCGATTTCCATGTTTTGTTACAAAATATTTGTAGTCTTTTTGCCATAACCTGAATAAAAAACAAAAACCCCCTAGCCTTAAGGCCGAGGGGTTTTCTTATATGGGATATGAAAATCCCGAGCTAGTTGTAATTTTGTTTTTGCAGGTGCTCCGGTAGAGTCCATTCCAGAGCATCCAAGTCTGGATTGTAGTGAGCTAAAGCACCGCAGAAAGAGCAATACTCAATCCCGACTTCGTAGTCCAGGGTGACAGTGTTGGCCCTGTGCTCACAGAACTTCTTTTTTATTTCCGGGGTGTCATCACCCTTGTCTTGAAACCAACCTTTAGAAATTGTTAAGTCATCCATTAAGCTTCTCCTTGTTCTTGGGAGTTCAAAAGATCACTGTCACTCTTAACCTTTATAGTGTCCCTTATGTTCTTAAACAATTCAAGCTTTAAAATTAATCTCTGTAAAATTCTTCTTGACATATACCTTTAGTTATTTTTTTTAAAAGGTAAAAAAGGGTCTTTTTCAGAAGGGATAGCCGCTTTGTCAAGTGGTTTGAATAAAAATCTGGCTGACTTCTTCTAATTGTTCTTCTGCTTTTTCAATAATCTGTTGTAGATGCAACTCTTCGGATAACTGAACCGCATCCCACGCACTTTTTTTATTGTAATTAATGTCTTTTCCTTCATCGGGGTCTGAAACAAGCTGGTGACTTATAATGTCTGCCAAATGAATGATGGCGGCTTCATCGGGAAAATTTTGAGCTGAAGAAGGATAATGATGATGTGCAACGGCTTCCTGTAACCTTGTAGGAAGATGCCAGGATCTGAGAAGAGCTCCACCTACACCACTATGGTCAAACCCAAAAAATTTTGCTTCAGCTTTGTGCCATCTGTCCCCGCTCTTTTTTGAAAAATCTAAAACTGTTCTCAGTTGATCAGGTACCTTGAGGCACATCACCAAACGGCCAATGTCATGCAACAGGCCTGCTAAAAAAATCCTTTCCCCATCATATTCACCACGTATGTGATGAATAGCTCGAGCAGCTAATCCACAGGCAACACTATGCTTCCAGAAATAGTCCATATTTATCATGTCTATCCCTTTGAATTGTTGCACGACTGTTGTTGCTAAAACCAACTGCATCAGTTGTTCGGTCCCTATAACACCCAGTGCGTGTGTAACTGTGTCAATTTCACCGCGGAACCCATAAAATGCGCTGTTAACAATTTTTAAGAGACGCAAGGTTAAGGAGGGGTCAATACTGATAATTTCTGCAATGTCATCAAAATCGCAAGCGGGATCAGCAACCACTTTTTGCAATTCATAAAAAGTGGTGGGAAGAGAAGCAAGCGGCTCGTTCTCGTTTACGAGATCATGAATGTCTATTAAACTCATAATGGAAAAAATGTAGTCCGTTAAATTATCCTTTAACGGATGATATAAGCTTCATTTGTTCTCCCCCAGTAAATTCTATACTAAACTTTAAGCAGACGCCAGTATTTCTATTGTTTCAATTTTGTTAACTTTTAAAGGACTTATGCCGGGTTAATGTGTATGTAATGAAAACTGTTGATATATGGGAAGTTATTTTTTTATATACGGATAAATTCAATAGGGCTGTTACATTTCTTTCTTTGATTTTTGCAGTGCGCAGTTGAGTCGACTATAATCGTGCCATGTCGCTCGCATACCCAATCAAATTGCAAAGGGTGTTTCTTTATCTCCTGTTATTTCTAGTCAGTTTTCTGGTTTTCGATTCCATTACTGTTGTGGCAACGGTTATTTTTGCGGTGGTGGTGTTGGACTATTTTTTGTTCAAAGCTCATGAGAAAAACAGCCGTTAAATTTTAGAGAATATTATGAAACTTATGGGTCAGCTCCGTAAAATGGACGTGGAAGCTCAGAATCCTATCGAGTATTTTTTAAATCTGGATAAAAATTCCTTTCCTTTAAATTCTCATATTGGCGGAACCTTGAGTTTGAAATGGACAGGAACAATAACCTGTATTGAATGTGGGCGGAAGACCCGCAAATCCTATGATCAGGGATATTGTTTCCCTTGTTCTCGAGATCTTCCGGAAAATGCAATGTGTTCTGTTCGTCCGGAGCTTTGTCAGCATGAGAAAGGAAATGAGGCTGATCGTGAATTCTGGCGTACGCATTGCAATATCGATCATTTTGTATATCTCTCATTAACCAGTGGAGTGAAGGTAGGTATCACCCGGCACTATAATATTCCTAACCGTTGGATCGACCAGGGTGCTTTGAAAGGATTGATCATAGCAAGAGTCCCTGAAAGAATTCTTTCAGGCCAGATAGAAGTGGCCATTGCAAAAGAATTTGCTGATAAAACCAATTGGCGAAAAATGCTTAAGGGAGAGGTAGAAGAGGTAGACTTACTCAATTACCGTGACAAGGCACATGTGCTTTTCCCATCAGAATTAAAAAAGTATGCTGTGGCAGACACACAGGTTGAAGAATTGATTTATCCTGTTGAGTCGGTTCCTGAAAAAATAGTTAGTCACAATCTCGATAAAAAACCGGAATTCACTGACCGGTTGACAGGCATCAAAGGTCAGTACCTGATCTTTGAAAACAGAGTGATCAACTTACGTAAATATGCGGGTTACCATGTGGAGTTTGACTGCTAACAGTAAGGGCAATTATCGAGGTCTTGTCATACCTTTCACAACATACAAATGTGCAGAAGCATAAAAAAAGCCGCATCCAAAGGATGCGGCTTTATATAAACTTTTTATTTAGTCTGTCATGCAGTCTGAGTGACAATTTTTCCGGTAAAAGCTGGTGCTTCTTTTGATGAGTTTTCCGGTTTGGGTATCAACTGAGCAACCTTAATATCTTTGGCGAGCCCTAGTTTTTCCAGGAAGCATAGTGCCCACCAGGTCATATCTATTTCCCAAGGCCGCAAACCATGCCGGGCAGATTTAGGGAACGCATGGTGATTATTGTGCCAGCCTTCTCCCCATGCTAACAGCCCTACCCACCAGCAATTGGTGGAGAGATCGTCTTTGAGAGGAAAGGTTACATAGCCAAAACAATGTGCTGCGCTGTTCACCAGCCATGTGGAATGGTAAACAACCACTAGCCTGACAAACACACCCCAAATTACCCAGGGAAGCCCGCCGATGGCTAGCAACATAAAACCGAAGGCTACTTGTACTAAAACAAAATATTTGTCGAGAAATTTATAAAAAGGGTCTTCACAAAAATCCTTTGTGTAGTCGCGAAGTACTTGTTCATCATCAAACCTGGAATGAGTAAAAAACATCCAGTTAAGATGAGCCCACCAGAATCCCTTCTTGGCGCTGTGTGGGTCTTCCGGAGTGTCTGATCCTGCGTGATGGATGCGATGTTGCCCAACCCATTTGATAGGGCCGTTCTGGCATGCCAGAGTCCCAAAGAAAACAAGAGTGTAAGCCACCCACTTGGGAAGTGAGAATCCCCGGTGAGTAAGGTAGCGGTGATAGCCCAGGCAGATGCCCAGAGACGCAGTGATCCAATACAGAAAAAACATCACTGCTACAGCGCTCCAGGAAAATGCAAACGGGAAAAAAGCGAATAACGCCATCAGATGTACAATGGTGAGAACAGCTGTGGCAATTGGATTGAATTTAAGCTGGTATTTCTCAGCGGACTCACTGGTCATGAAAATGCTCCCTTGATGTTAGCTAAAAAGATCTTTAACGTCTTAATATTAACCTGAAGCAATCAAAGATATATGTAAAACTTATGTAATATCCTTCCTGGAATGAAGCGCAACGTAAAATGCGTTATATGGCTTGTAGATCTACGCTCTCTGGGTTGTATCCATCATTTGCTGGGGTATAATTAGGTTTCCAATTCATGTTTTTAGCTTGGTAAATTGGTAGAAACCAGCGGGTTGCATAAAATGCAGGGTTATCGGAATTAATAGGGTTATGTTAAATGGGTAAACTGCGAAATTTGTTCCATCCCATCATGGTGTTTATTGGGGTTCAGGTTGCCTGGATCATACTAATGGCGGTATGGATCAACTGGTATCTGGAAAATAATCTGGCTATCAAGGAGTTTGCCCAGAGAATCCGCCCCGATTTATTCACCGTTGAAATTCAGTGGTTGATATTGTTTGAGGGTTGTTTCCTCATGCTTCTGATCCTCGCCGGTGTTTATGTCATATTTGTTTATTGGAATAAACAGAATCGTTTGAACCAGATGCAAAGCAATTTTGTATCCAGTGTTTCGCATGAGTTGAAATCTCCACTCGCTTCTATTCAACTTTACCTGGAGACTTTGAAATACCAGAATGTTTCTAATGAGGAGGGAAAAGATTTTGTCGAAACCATGCTATCGGATACGAAACGCCTTTCTGAGCTGATCGAGAATATCCTTCAATCGAGCAAGGCTGATCCTACGAGCATGGCTTTGCAGTTCCTTCCTGTAAACCTGGGAGAGTTCCTTACAGATGTGGTTAAGGGACACAAACGCCAGTTGGAAGAAAAGAAGTGTTTGGTGGATTTAAAACTGGAGGATTCCCCTACGCTGAGCCTGGACCCAAAGGCGCTGCGCATGGTGTTTAACAACCTTATCAGCAATGCAATCAGGTATTCTCCGGTTAGCTCGCCGCTGAAAATACATCTCTATAAGAACGGGAAGTATTGGGCAGTAGACTTTGAAGACCAAGGCTTTGGTTTTGAGAAAAAAGACATGAAAAAGATTTTCAGGAAGTTTTACCGGGTTCAAAATGAGGATACACAGAATATTGAAGGGGCAGGGTTGGGGCTCTTCATTTCGAGTGAAATTGTTAAAAACCATAAAGGTCGGCTGAAAGTTACAAGTCCAGGTAGGGGGAAAGGCTCTACTTTTTCGGTCTTGCTTCCGGTCAGTCGTGAAGTCGAAGTGACTCGCCAACATGATGAGTGATGCAAAATAACGAAAAAAAAATTCTCGTTGTCGAAGACGAAGCCCATCTTGCTAAAGGATTGCAATTCAACCTGGAGAGAGAAGGATATCAGGTTACTGTCGTCGATAACGGCCTGTCAGCGGTTGAGATTCTTGGCAACGAAGATTTTGACCTGATGATACTGGATATTATGCTCCCAAAACTGGGTGGGCTGGAAGTGGCTAAGCGGATTCGTAATACTGATGTTCGTTTTCCAATTTTGATGCTGTCAGCCAAGTCTACCGATGAAGACCGGGAGATGGGTCTGGCCGCCGGGGCCGATGATTATTTGGCAAAGCCATTCCATTTACCAGAACTCCTTTTGAGGGTAAAAGGAATCCTGCGACGCTGGGAATGGTACAAGGAACCGGTGCATGATCAGGAAGTTTTCCAGTTTGGCGATATGTGGATAAATTTTGTGAGTGGTAAAGCCAAGGGTTGTTCGGGCGAGTTTTACCTGACTGCGAAAGAAGCATTGTTGATGAAACTACTGGTATCACAAAGAGGAAATATTGTTAAACGTGAAGAGTTATTGGAAAAGGTATGGGGCTATGACCCGCAAACCGAAACTCGCACGCTGGATAACTTCGTGGCACGCCTGCGAAAATATTTTGAGAAGAAACCGCAATCTCCCCAACACATCATCACCCACCGCGAAAAAGGCTACGAGTTTAAAGGTTGACTCTCTAGATTTGGAATAAAGGTTTTGTATTTTATAACTATAAGTGGTGGAACTGCCTTTGTACTAACCCAAGGTTCTCATTGACTTTTTCGCTGCTAATATCATGAATATGCGGACAGACGCCGAGAATGGGTATATCAGAAAGTTTTTCAATCAGGGAACCCTGCTCAGCTTCAATGGCATCCCATTCCCCCTCGTCAGTTGAGTTGAGAATTACACCGGCGATTTGCAACCCCTGCTGGCGAGCGGCTTTGATAGTCAAAAGGGTATGGTTCAAAGTGCCTAACCGAACACGGCTCACAATTATAAGTGGAAGGTCCATTTTTAAAGCCAGGTCGGCCACATCAAAATCACCGGTTATCGGTACAAGAAGGCCACCTATGCCCTCCACCAGCATCATGGTGTGTCGGGACTGAAGTGTGCGGAATCGTTCCAGTATTTTTTCCGGGTCGAGTTCTCTCCCCTCAATCCTGGCGGCTTGATAGGGGGAGGCTGCTGATTTCAACGTATAAGGGCAGACATCTTCCAGGGAGTCCTGGACACCCGTAACTTCCATCAAAAACTTGGCATCGGAGTTGGCAGAAGAACTACATTTGGGATTCACGCCAGTCTCAATGGGCTTCATCACTCCGACATCTTCTCCCCGGCTTTTGAACAAAGTGGCTAGGCAAGCGGTCACCACTGTTTTCCCGACACCGGTATCGGTTCCTGTAATAAAGTAGCCTTTCATGTTTTCTCTCGGAGTTTATTCTAAACTTGCAAATCTGATATAATTATTAACGGCTTCCCAGTATGGAGGCAAGTTATTAATGACTTTGTTTCGAGTTATGTGATGGGATCAAAAAAATTAGAAGTTGTTTGCCCTTGTTGTGAGACCAAATTGACGGTGGATAACAAAACAGGAGCTGTAATCTGGGAAGAGAGAAAACCTAAGCCTGTTGCTTCCTTAACAGATATGGTGAAAGGCTTGGAGGACAAAAAAAAGGAACAGCAAAGCCTGTTTCAAAAACACAGCGAAAATCAGAAAGAACGGGGTCGCGTGCTTGATGAGATCTTCAAAGAATCGCAAAAGCATGTGGATAAATCCGACGAAAAACCTCTTCGGGATTTCGACCTCGACTGACTGGCGAGCTGCCGGCAGCAATAAGTCATAGTGCTGTTAAGCGACTAATAGTTAGCTCGGCTGACGAGAATCCCAATTGCCTCCCCTGCCAAGGCAGACCTTTGCATAAGTCTGCACGTTAGAAAACTGAGATGCTTCGACAAGCTCAGCATGACAAAAATTAGCTGTTTTTAGGCCGTCATCCTGAGGCTCTCGAAGGATCTCGGGGTTATGCAAAGGTCTCCTGCTAAGGAGCTAGAGAGCAATCCTCATTCCATCCAGTGCCAGTTCCACTCCTTCTGGCAAATCCCGAGTTACTTTTTCATGGTCAAATTTATGATTAATATGGGTCAGTATGGTTCTTTCTGCATTGATATCTTTGGCGGCTTCGAGGGCTTGGCTAAGATTAAAATGGGTGCTGTGCGGTTTGAACCCGAGAGCATTCAGTATCAGAACTTTCAATCCTTTTAATTTTTGGGACGTTGCGTCTGGAATGCCGCTACAGTCGGTGATGTAAGCGCAGTCCTGGAATCGGAATCCATTGATAATCAGTTTCCCATGTTCAATATCGAGAGGGGTTACTGGAATATCGCCGAAATCATAAGTTTTATCTTCCAATTGTGTTGGAATCAATTGAGGAATTCCGCCTCCAATTTGCTCGGCTTCGCCAAAAATATAGCTGAAGTTCTCTTTCAGGCGACGAAGTGTATTGGCGTTTCCATAAACGGGTAATGCGGTTTTATTGAAAAAATTAAAGCTGCGAAGCTCATCAATTCCGTGAACATGGTCTGCATGGTGATGGGTATAGAGGATAGTGTCTATCTTTCTAATTCCGTAAAGCAGGCATTGTTGTCTAAGGTCGGTAGAAGTATCTACGAGAATAGTATGACTGTTGTTTCGGACCAGAATCGATGAACGCAAACGTTTGTTCTTAGGGTCTTCTGACAGACAAACTTCGCAGTCGCAACAGAGAGAGGGAACCCCGGTTGAGGTCCCAGTTCCTAAAAAAAGTATTTCCATAAAAACTTATATAGGCGGTCACATGAAGTGAACCGGGATAACTTATATACTTTAGTGGATAATTCTAAAACAGGCTTTTCCTGAGTGAATGTCTCATAAACTATTGTAAATAGGGTGCTCAAGTGTGTCAAGACACAGGGGCGATCCAATCAGATAAAAACTATCCAGAACATCAAACAAAAGTTGTTGATGGTAATTGAATGACTTATAAAATTTGTGATAGAGTAGCCTTTCATTAAACACTGATTCTATTTATAGGAGCTATATATGTCCGCTTTAGTTGCAAAGCCTGCACCAGATTTCACTGCTCAGGCTGTGATGCCTGATGGCAGCTTTAAGGAAATCAAACTTTCTGACTATAGAGGAAAGTATGTCATTTTATTTTTCTACCCATTAGACTTTACATTTGTTTGCCCGACGGAGATCATCGCTTTCAGTACCAGTATGGATGAGTTTAAGAAGCGCAATACCGAGGTGCTGGGTGTGTCTATCGACAGCCATTTTTCACATCTGGCATGGAGAAATACAGATCGAAAACAAGGTGGCCTTGGCGACATAGCCTATCCTCTTGTTGCGGATGTGAATAAAAAAATTACTTATGATTACGGGGTCATGCATGACGCGGGGATTGCCTTTCGTGGACTATTCCTTATAGATAAGGAAGGTGTGGTGCAACATCAGCTCATCAACAATCTGCCTCTGGGAAGAAATATTGATGAAGCTTTGAGAATGGTTGATGCTTTACAGTTCCATGAGAATAATGGTGAGGTGTGCCCAGCGAACTGGAAAGAGGGCGAAGATGGTATGAAGCCTGACCCATCAGGTTCTAAAGCATATTTCGATAAACATAATTAATCAGCAGTCACGTCGGCTGATAGTTTATTAAAATTGGGGGCGTTCCCGACAGGTGACGCCCCTTTTTTTTCAATCCGACCTCTACTCATTCCCTATGATATTGCTGTGTAATGACGATGGTTTTAATGCCGATGGACTGAGAACTCTGTATCGGGAACTCAGTCAGGATGATGACGTGATCATTGTTGCTCCCGAGACAGAGCAAAGTGCCATGGGGCATGCCATCACTTTGACCCAGCCTCTCAAGGTTCGTAAGGTTGAGGAGGATGGAAAACTCATTGGATATGCTGTTAATGGTACCCCTGCTGACTGCGTTAAGCTGGCCATTGCTGTATTGTTTGATGAACCGCCTCGAATAGTTGTTTCCGGAGTCAACCTGGGTGGGAATCTGGGTATCTGTGCACTTTATTCAGGTACGGTTTCAGCAGCGACCGAAGCGATGGTTATGGGGGTTTCAGGTATCGCAATTTCGCTGGACACATATGAAAACCCGGATTTTAAGCCTGCTGCAAAATTTGCCCGTAAGCTGGTTAAAAAAGTGCTGGAAAAAGGATTGCCTGAAGGCGTTATTTTAAATGTTAATGTTCCTCCTGTCCCGGAAAATGAGATTGCCGGTGTGGCAGTCACCCGTCAAGGGAAGTCACGGGTGGTCGAGTCGTTTGACCAGCGGGTGGACCCCAGAAACAACACTTATTACTGGATGGCAGGAGAAATGAGGTTTGACGAAGTTGAAGAAGGGGCCGACTGTGTGATGGTGGGCAAAAAATATATTTCGGTGACCCCTATCCACTTCGACCTCACCCACCATGATTCCATTGCAAGGATCAAAGACTGGAACCTGGAACTTTAGCCACGGCATCTGGTATTTTGTTCTTTCGTCGACATATCCCTCCTATAATCTCCAATAACTTTCAAAATTTTCGTTTTCCAAAACAGTTGTAGAATCGCTCGCAATATTTCCTGACAACAAAACACCTAGTTTGGGGTATTGTCCTTTCTCACTTTTTTTTCAAATATCCCCTTGTTAAAGCTGGTTTCTTAATTAATATTCAAGGAGGTTTTGAAGATGAAAAAACAAATTGTGATGTTTATGGCATCCATATTGGTATTTAGTGTAACGGCCTCAGCCGATCAATTGACTATGCAGGAAGGATCGAATATCAGTTTATCAGCGACGTCGGGTCCCAATGCCACCCTCACCATTTCGTCGACGGATACGGATGAAAACGTTAAGGTGTCATCCGATGACACGACACCGGGATTTCTAAATGGAAAACTGGTTGGAGGAACGGGTATCACCCTTATTGAAGGAAACGGTGGGGCCAATGAGACGCTGACCATTAATGCACCTGAAACCCTGACCACCAAGGGAGATGTGTTGTACCACAACGGTACTGGTGAAATCCGGTTACCGGTGGGGTCGAGTGGACAGTACCTGACATCAGACAGCAGTAATAATCTTCTGTGGGCCAACCCGCCCGAAGGCGACCAGCTTTTTAACAGTAACGTTTTACTGAACGCTTACCGGATTGGAGAAAATCTTAATCTCTCTGTTTCCAAAATGGCCGATGGAACGGTTGACGCTTTTTCAGATGTAACCGGAGTTGATGCTGCCGCATCCACCAATGAAGATTATAATGCCAGCAAAGATTACTATGAAGCGACCCGCACCGGCACGACTACCATTCCCGCAGTTACTTTTGATGGAACGAATGACTACTTGAGCAGGGGGGCCGGGTTAACAGGTATTGCGGATGGAAAAACAGGGACCCTTTCTTTATGGTTTCGTCCTACTGCTAATAGTGGAAGCGAATGGATTTTAACAAGCTCCAGCGATAATTTTTACTTAAGGCAAAACAACCTTGGTTTTGAACTTACTTTAAGAAGTTCGACAGGAGCTTATATTTTAACCATAACTTCTAAAAATGAATTGGTAGTGGGAGAATTGGTTCATTTGCTTGTTTCATGGGATTTGGGAAACTCAAAAGCGCATCTATATTTAAATGGAGTCGACAAAGAAGACTTTGAAACGATTACCGACGCCAATATAGATTATACAGTTTCAGACTGGTACGTAGGTAATCGCGTACTGGTATCTGATATCTCTGAAGGTGAAATGAGCCAGCTTTGGTTCAACACCGAATATTTTGACATTACTAATGCAACGAACCGGGCAAAGTTCATCGATGCTCTTGGCAACCCTGTTGACCTGGGCCCGACAGGCACGAATCCAACGGGTAACCAGCCTTTGATCTATCTCAACAACACAACCTCGACGTGGCAGAACAACCTGGGTTCCGGCGGCAACTTTACTGAGAATGGTACGTTGGATGACGGAACTGATTTATCTACCTCGGGTACGGCGGACAACATGACCCTGATCTCCAATTCTCAAACGGCAGAGACAGCACCGACAGGGGCCAACATTCTGTTGATGGCTGAAGATCTTGCGGCAGACATCACTTTGAACACCGACCTCAAGGCCTATGTCAGCCGAGATGGAGGAACCAACTTCACCCAGGTTACGTTGTCCAATGCCGGTGAGTTTGAGAATGGCAATTTGTTAACTGGAACCGTTGACATATCTGGCCAACCATCTGGCACAGATATGGAATGGAAGGTAGAAACGCTGAACAATAAATTCCTCAACCTTCATGGTGTCGGGTTGGAGTGGAGGTAAAGGGTTGGCTATTTTAAAGAAGAATGTCATCGCGAGCCACGAAGTGGCGCGGCGATCCAGGTTTGTTCTGGATTGCTTCGTCGCTCTGGCTCCTCGCAATGACAAAAGATGGTTATTGTCATGCTGAGCTTGTCGAAGCATCTTGTTTTTCTGACGTGTGGACTTATGAGAAGGTCTTTATTGTTGAGCGCATAAAAAAAAAGGAAGGGCAGTAGCCCTTCCCTTTTTATTCTTAGCTGATGTATTAGACAGTAGGAACTGCTTCGCGCAGGGCTTCCTTGCGGCTGAGTTTTACTTTGCCTTGCTGATCCACATCAATGACTTTGACTCTGATTTCATCACCTTCCTGAATTTCGTCACTGACATTTTTGATTCTGCGATCGCATACCTGTGAAATATGTACCAGTCCATCGGTGCCGGGAAAGATTTCCACAAAAGCTCCGAAATCAACAATCTTTTTGACCTTGCCGAGATAGATTTTCCCGATCTCAACTTCCTGGATCAGGTTTTGCACATACTCAATAGCCTTGTTGGCGGCTTCTTCATCAGAGGAGGCGATTGATACGATTCCATCATCATTGATGTCGATCGTGACGCCGGTTTTGTCAATGATATCCCGGATGACTTTTCCGCCAGGTCCAATAACATCGCGAATTTTATCTTTTGGAACTGTAATCTGCACTATCCTTGGCGCGTATTTGGACATTTGCTCTCTCGGAGTCTGCAGGGCTTTTTCCATTTCACCGAGGATGTGCATACGTCCTTCCTTGGCTTGCTCAAGCGCTTTACCCATGAGTTCACGGTCGAGGCCGTCAATTTTGATGTCCATTTGCAAAGCGGTGATACCGTTGGTGGTTCCCGCTACTTTAAAGTCCATGTCACCAAGATGATCTTCGGAACCAAGAATGTCGGAAAGAATTGCAACCCGGTCACCATCCTTGATCAGTCCCATTGCGATGCCAGCAACAGGAGCCTTGATGGGAACACCTGCGTCCATCATCGAAAGCGATCCACCACATACTGAAGCCATGGATGAAGAACCATTGGATTCCAGAATTTCAGATACTACCCGGATTGTGTAAGGAAACTTTTCCTTGCCAGGAAGTACAGGAACCAGTGATCGTTCAGCAAGCATTCCGTGGCCTATTTCACGCCTTCCTGGACCGCCAATAAACTTGACCTCGCCAGTACAAAACGCAGGGAAATTGTAATGCAGGAGAAAAGATTTGGTACCTTTGAACTCCAGACTATCCAGTCGTTGTTCGTCCACCGATGTTCCCATGGTGGTGGTGACAAGAGCCTGGGTTTCACCCCTGGTGAATATAGCTGAACCGTGCACACGTGGTAGATAGCCAACCATGATACTGATGGGCCGGACATCGCCCAGACCTCTGCCATCTACTCGATACTGTTTGTCCAGTACAAGGTTGCGCACAACCTCTTTCTCCAGGTCGTGGAAAATTTCACTGACTTCCCCTGCTTTCTCTTCCTGCTCTTCAGGAGACAATCCTTCGACAATCCCTTCTTTTATTTTTTTGATGGCATCACTACGCTCATGTTTTCCAGCAATTTGCATGGCCTCATTCAGGCCGGTTGCGGCTTGCGCATGAATTTTGTTTTTCAGGTCTTCATCAATTTCAGGTTCTTCGACAGCTAGTTTTTCTTTACCCAGAAGCTCACGGAGCTTGACCTGAATTTCAATTACTTTTTTAATCCTTTCATGCCCAAACTCCAGGGCTTCCATCATATCCTGCTCACTCACTTCGTTGGCACCGGCTTCAACCATCACTATTCCATCAGATGTTCCCGCCATAATCAGATTCAGATCACTATTTGCGGTTTCATCGTAAGTAGGGTTGAAGATCAGCTTACCATTTACCCGGGAAATGCGGGCTCCAGCAACAGGTGTTTCAAAAGGAATGTCAGATATCATCAACGCTGCGGAGGCACCGGTGATGGCATTTACATCAGGTGAGTGTACCTGGTCATGCGAGATGACAATTCCAACGATCTGGGTTTCATTCCTGAAACCTTTTGGGAACAAAGGCCTGATAGGCCTGTCAATCAATCTACAGATCAGGGTTTCAAGGTCACCCGGTCGCGCTTCTCGTTTGAAAAAACTGCCTGGAATTTTTCCGGCAGCATAAGTTTTCTCTCTGTAATCAACAGTCAGGGGAAAAAAATCTATTCCTTCTCTAGCTTCTTTTGCCATGGTTGCAGTTACCAACACCATGGTATCACCTTGCCGGACGACGACTGCGCCGCCAGCTTGCCGGGCCAGATCGCCGGCTTCAAGTGAAATCACTTTTCCATCTATATCTATTTCAACTTTTTCCATTAATAATTCTCCAATATATTTTTGTCCTGAGAACTCAGGGAAGGTTGGGCGCTATTATCTGCGTATGCCAAGCTTTGAAATGATGTTCTGATATCGGCTAATATCTTCTTTTCTAAGATGATCCAGAAGTTTTCGTCTCTGGCTCACCAGCTTGAGTAATCCGCGCCGGGAATGGTGGTCTTTGGAGTGCGTCTTGAAGTGTTCGGTTAAATAGGTGACGCGTTTAGTCAGCAGTGCAATCTGCACTTCTGAAGACCCCGTGTCTTTTTCATGAAGCTTGTAATCAGTAATCACAGTATTTTTTTGTTCTGCGTTCAATGCCATGTTGTTTCTCCAACTCGTTAAGTATGGGAAAACGATTGGAAAATGTTTTAGTAGAGACACTATTCATGCTAATGCCTCTGCGAAAACACTCCAATCTTTTTCCTTCAAATTTTAAATGTTTAAACTATATTAAAACACGTTTTAATTTAAACGCGATATCTTCTGGTGCCATTTGTTCCAACCGGTTTTGATTGACAAGAGGTTCAACGATGGCAAGAACTCTATTGCTGCCATTACACACTCGCATCATCATTCCGGGCTCAAACACTTCTGGACAAGCTTTTAAAGAAAACTTTGGCAGAGCATTGCCGTTGGCAACAGGCTCCATAAAATCATCTTTGATACGGATTTCAGGAAGAAACTCTAAAGCTTTTTCCACAGTAAAAAGCTTTTCTGCCAGGTTTCCACTTTTGCTTGCTATTTCCAACGCTTCAGGAGTGATTGAAGTGCTTTTTGCAAACACTCCTACCCGTTTTCGGATCAATCCTGACATGTGCGCACCGCAACCCAACATTTGACCAATATCATGGCAAAGGGTACGGATGTAAGTTCCCGCAGAGCAATGTACTTCAAATTCTACCCGATTTTCTTCCATATTAATAAAATCAATGGAATAAAAATGAACTGAGACGGGTTCCCTCTCGATAGTAATACCATTTCTGGCTAATTTGTAAAGAGGAATTCCTTTGTTTTTCTTTGCCGAGTACATCGGGGGAACCTGTTTCTGCTCCCCAGTAAAGGTTTTTAGCAGATCTCTAATCTCTGTTTCTGTTATTTTAGAAGGGTTTCCTTCAAGAACTACCTTCCCAGTAGAGTCCTGAGTGTCTGTAGCGGTCCCCAGAACCATAGTACATTGATAATGCTTGGATAAAGGGCTGAGAAACTGAATAATCCGGGTAGATTGGTTCAGGCAGATAGGCAAAACACCTTCTGCCATTGGATCCAGAGTTCCAATATGTCCAGCTTTTTTGACGCCCAGGATCTTCTTGACCGATTTAACCATGGAAAAAGAAGAGGGGCCAGCCGGTTTATAGAGGTTGACCACCTGGTTCAGAGTGCAACTCATTGAGTATCCTTGATATTTTTTCAACATGGTCGGCATTGTCATCCCGGCGAAACTCCAGTTCAGGAAGGTATTTTAAGTAAAGGTTTTTTCCCAACGCATTACGGATAAAGCCTTTAGCATTTTTAAGACCGTCCAGAGTGTCTATTTTTTCCTGCTCAGATCCCATTACGCTGACAAATATTTTCGCGTGTTTGAGGTTATCAGAAACCTCTACCTTAGTGACAGTAGTAAAACCTATACGAGGATCTTTTAAACCGCTCTGGATCAGCTTGGATATTTCTTCAAGCAGGAGTTCCTGGATTCTTTGAGAACGCTTGAAACGCATGAAAATACCTTTTTGTTCAAAATCATTCGGAACCAAGATTCATGGTTTCGGTTTTACAATCAGTGATTTCGGCAAGATTCATCCTGTCAATTGCATCAACCACTTTTGTCAACAGCCCATCCATATATGGCCTGTCAGATCCCACAGCGGTGATGCCAATATGAAGACTTTGCCAATTGTCCTGGTCTCCAACTTCTGCGACCGAAACATTGAATTTGTTCTTGAGCCGGTCTTTTATAGATCTGACAACCTGACGTTTACCTTTTAATGATCTGTTTCCGTGCAAATAAAATTTTATGGAACAACAGCCAATGATCATTTTTCTATGCTGGAAACCGCATTTTAGTTTGCAGTTTCCTCCAGAACAAACGGTTCGATCACGTCACCTTGTTTCACATCTTGAAACTTTTCAATAGAAATACCGCAATCGTAGCCTGCGGCAACTTCCTTGACATCGTCCTTAAACCTTCTAACGGAGGCAATTTTTCCCTGATAGACCACCACATTATCGCGAATCAGGCGGGCTTCCAGATTGCGTTCAACCTTTCCGGATAGAACATGACAACCAGCGATAGTCCCCACTTTTGGTATCGTAAACACCTCGCGTATTTCGGCCTTGCCAATAATGCGTTCTTTAAATTTTGGTGCCAACATACCCTCAAGGGCTTGTTTCATATCATTTATGGCATCGTAAATAATGCTGTAGAGGCGAATATCTACTTTATCCCGAGTAGCCAGCCTTGAGGCCTGGTCTGTAGGGCGCACGTTGAAACCTATAATGATTGCGTTAGAAGCACTGGCTAGAAGAACATCCGATTCCGTGATACCTCCTACTGCATCGTGAATACATTTAATTCGAACTTCTTTATCACCTAGATTGTCAAATGCTTCTTGAACAGCATGAATCGACCCCTGGACGTCTGCCTTGATAATCAGGTTGAGTTCTTTGATTTGGCCTTCAATGATCTGCTGATGCAAATCATCCATTGTAATTCTCGTGGATTTGGCCAATTGGATTTCTCGTTGTTCCTGCAGCCTCAGGTTGCTAAGTTGTCGGGCTTTTTTCTCGTCCCGAACCACCATGAAATGGTCTCCAGGTTGAGGAACATCCGGTAAACCCACAACCTCTACAGGGGTTGAGGGATAAGCTTTTTTAATTTTTTTACCCTTATCATCGATAAGTGCTCGAACTTTTCCAAAGTAACATCCAACAATAAAAGGCTCACCAACTTTCAAAGTGCCTCTTTCTATAATCAAGGTGGCAATTGGTCCACGTCCTTTATCCAGTTTGGATTCTATTACTACCCCTTTGCCACGAAGTTTTGGATTGGCTTTCAGTTCCATAATTTCTGCCTGTATGAGCAGGTTTTCCAGCAGATTGTCAATACCCGTTCCATTTAAAGCAGAGACTTCAACGTAAATTGTTTGTCCGCCCCAGTCCTCAGGAAGAAGACCCAGATCGGCTAATTGCTTTTTAACTTCATCAGGTTTTGCGTCGGGCTTGTCAATCTTGTTGATGGCAACAAGAATCGGAACCCCAGCGGCCTCAGCATGATGAACGGCCTCTTTAGTTTGAGGTTTGATTCCATCATCAGCGGCGACAACCAGAACGACAATATCTGTTACCTGTGCACCTCTGGCTCTCATAGCGGTAAAGGCTTCGTGCCCGGGCGTATCAAGGAAGGTGATTGCGGAACCCTTGACACGGGCTTGATAAGCACCAATATGCTGAGTGATGCCACCCGCTTCCATTTTAGTCACATCAGTTTTTCGGATGGCGTCCAGCAAAGATGTTTTTCCGTGGTCAACATGTCCCATGATGGTAACAATCGGGGCTCGGGCAACATGATCTTTGGAGTTATCGTCTTCCTCTTCAGAGAAGTCCAAATCAGACTTCTCAATATGCAGTTCAACTTCGAATCCGAGCTTATCAGCAACTTTACTCGCAAGTTCAAAGTTTAAAGTCTGATTTTTATTGGCCAGGATACCAAAGATCATAAGTTCTTTTATGACGTCATTCGGGGTACACTTTAGTTTTTCTGCCAAGTCTCTCACAGGTGTGTTTTCACCAATTTGAACAACTTCGAAACTTTCTTCAGTTTCAACGGGTTCTGGAACTGGCTGGGGAGCAACTGGAGGTGGCGCTTCTGCAACAGGTTTTTCTTTTGGTGCCGGGGCAGGTTTTTCTTTTGGTGCCGGGACAGGTTTTTTCTCGACAGGTTTTGGTTTCTCTTCTTTTTTAACAATCTTGAGGCCAAGCTTTTTACCTGTTTTGCTTTCTACCTTCTCCTTGGTCTTTTCAGCAGTTTTGACTTTTTTTGTAGTCTTTGCTTTGGCTTTTGTGGCTTTTTTTGTTTTGACGGCTGTTTTTTTCTCAGCCTTTTTTGCGGCAGTAGACTTGGCCTGAGTTTTTGCTGTTGTGACTGTTACCTTGGAAGGAACCTTGATTTTAATTTTTGCTTTGGCTTTTTTTACGACTTTCTTTTTTTTGGTTGTAGCAGTCGTTACTTTTTTGGGCGTGAAGAGATCGCGGATGTATTGCGTGGCTTCTTCATCAATGGAACTCATATGGTTTTTTACAGCTATATCACGCTTCTGAAGCGCCTCAATGATTTGGTCGTTCTGAATATTGAGTTCCAAGGCCAGTTTGTTGATGCGAATCTTAGCCAAATTTCCTCCTGTTTTGAACTTTAAACATTTTCAGGATTTTCCAGGCGTTGCTTGGCCTGTTCCAAGATAGATTTTCCCATTTCTTCATCAATACCCTCCATGGCAGTCAACTCTTCCAGAGGGGTGACAGATAGCTCAGCAATTGTTTCAAATCCGTTGTCAGCAAGAGATTTCAAAACCTCAGGGCTTAGTCCAGTTAACTCCTGAATAAGAACATCTTCTTCCTCATCTTCCGTCTCTTCTTCAACTGTTACCTCACTACTCTCTGTTTCAGTTGAAACACCTTCTTCCTGAATCTGCTCTTCAGGTTCGCTATCTGCGGCTTCTGAGTCCAGAGGTTCTTCAATTTCAGGGCTTGCATGTTTTACGGATGCCAGCTCCAGTGATAACTTTTTCTGTTCTTCAGCCAGTTGGATCAAAGCCTCAGCTTTTTTGGGGCCAATTCCTGCGAGTTGAGTTAATCCCTTCACTCCCCTTTCCAGTGCTTCTTCATACGTGACAAGATCATTGGTGAAAAGAATGGTCATCACCTTTTCACCCAAACCTTTGGTATTTTTCACATCATCCAGGAAGTCTACCGTCGAGGATTCCCCAGGGCTCAAAAATGCGTGGTGCTCGCCCATTTCCATCGCATCAGACGGACCTTTTATATCAACCTTCCAGCGCACCAACTTGGCGGCCAGTCTCACGTTCTGCCCTTTCTTGCCTATGGCCAAAGACATCTGATCATCTGCAACAATGACCGTCATTTGTTTTTCATCATGGTTCATGATGATTCTTGAAACTTTTGCCGGACTCAACGCATTTTTCAGATAGGTTTCCGGGTCATCTGAGTATTCAACAATATCTATTTTTTCACCTCGCAGTTCCTGAACAATAGATTGAACCCTCATACCGCGCATGCCTACACAAGCGCCAACCGCATCAATTTCCCGGTCGTTGGTTCGAACAGAAATTTTTGTGCGACCATTTGGTTCGCGAACCACTCCCATTACCTCCACCATCCCCTCACTGATTTCAGGAACCTCCATTTCAAATAATCCCTTGATCAGACCTGTGTGGGTTCGTGAAAGAATTACTAGAGCGTTCTTGGGTGTTTTCCGTACATCCAGAACATATGCACGAATTCGTTCACCTCGATTAAAGTTCTCCCGGAAAACCTGTTCCCTTCGTGGAAGTACACCTTCGGCTTTTCCCAAGTCAACAATAAGGTCACCGTGTTCCATCCTTTGGACCATACCATTGATCAATTCGCCTTTTTTATCTATGAATTCGTTGTATATCAGGTCAATTTCTGCTTCGCGGACTTTTTGTACGATCACCTGTTTGGCAAGTTGCGCAGCGATACGTCCATAGTTTTCGAGAACTTGCTGGACCAGAACTTGTTCGCCAATATGTATGTCATCTGCCAGTGCCGAGGCATCTTTCAAACTTATCTGTTCATCTGGAAGATCCACTTCTTCAACGACAGTTTTTTCTACATAAATTTCAACTTCTCCAGTGGATTCATTGAATTCACTTTGCAACTCTTTTACGGTTGGATACCGTTTGCGCACGGCAACTTCGACGGCGGCTTTCAACGCATCGATCAAGACGTTCTTGTCGATACCTTTGTCGCGACTGAGTTGCTCCAGAATGCTGAGAGTTTCCATGCTCATTGTGGCTTACCTATATTTCAATGACTAGATTTGCTTTGCCAACCTGCTTTAACGGAATTTCAAAAACCTTTCCGTCCACTTCCAAGTATACATTTTGATCTTTAAAGTCTTTTAAGGTGCCGGTAAATTTCCTTCTATTTTCTATCGGAGAAAGGCAGTGCAGACGGATTTCCCGTCCTATAAATTTTAAAAAATCCTTTTTCCGTTTTAAAACCCTGTCAAGGCCAGGTGATGAGACTTCCAAGCTATAGGGGTTTGAGATAATTTCTTCAACGTCAATGAGGTCGCCGGCCAAATGGCTGACTTTCTGACAGTCATTTAAGGTGACACCGCCTTCCTTGTCGATAAATATCCTTAAAACCCAGTTCTTGCCTTCTTTCTTGTATTCGACATCCACCAGTTCCAGCTTTTCAGTTATGAGGATCGGTTCGACCAAACCCATAACGGTTTGCGAAACAGGGGTTTTTGCCATTTAAACCTCTTTGAGGGCAACGTAAACAATGACTCTCGATCGGTCCATGAGGGCATTGTATGATCCTGAAAAAAGTAAAAAAAAAGCGGGCTAAAAGCCCGCGGTGCAGGACCCTAGATGTCAGTTGGGGATTGTACTAGAACTTACAGCTGGATTTCAAGGGAAAACTGGGGCATTCATGACCAATAGGCTTTTATAACCCTTTTAAAATATTAGGGATATCTTCAATGACCTGGGGATAGGGACAGAGGTTTGATTCGTTGGTTTTGCGAAATTTGATTTCGACTTGTCCGGCAGTGAGGTTCTTGGGGCCAATAATGATTTGCAGTGGGATTCCCATGAGGTCTGCATCCTTTAATTTAACCCCTAATCTATCTGACCGGTCATCAAGTAAGGTTTCTATGCCAATCTTTATAAGTTGATCGTATATATTGTTACAGGCGGTTTTTAGTTCTTCACTGGAATAATTAACCGGGATAATAATAACCTGAAAAGGTGCCAGGTTGATGGGCCAGATAATTCCCCTTTCGTCATGGTTTTGCTCAATAGCAGCGGCGGCAGTGCGTCCAACACCAATTCCATAACAACCCATAACCATTGCATTTTCTTTCCCTTGTTGATCAAGATAAACAGCTTTCATCGCTGAAGAATACTTAGTGCCAAGTATGAATATGTGTCCGACTTCTATTCCACGCTTAACCTGGTATTTTCCATTTTCGCAACGTGGACATGGGTCATTGGCCTTGATGGTTCTAATATCGCTGAATTCTTTGATTTTCAGATCCCGCTCTGTTTGAACACCCGTAAAGTGAGTGGCAGGTTTGTTTGCACCCGTGACAAAATCGTGAAGGGTTGATATTTCACTGTCTGCATAGACTGGAAGATCCAGTCCCACAGGACCGACATAACCACAATGTATTTCTGGATATCTGGAGAGCACTTCTTCTTCGGCAGGGTGCAACCATTCGCAACCAATCAGATTTTTCAGTTTGACAGGGTTGATCTCGTGATCGCCGCGAACCAAACCTGCTACCAAACCTTCTTCATTTTCAAATAATATGGTTTTCACAATTTTTTGGGATGGAAGATTGAGAAATTTTGCCACTTCTTCTACGGACTTCTGCCCGGGTGTATCCACTTCTTTAATATCCTGTTGTCTTGCGGGTGGGTTTGATGGGGCAGGTGGTTTTGATTCTGCCAGTTCAAGATTTGAGGCGTATCCACAGGATTCACAAAAGCCGATCTCATCTTCACCTGAGTCAGCGAGAACAGCAAACTCATGTGAAAAGCTTCCACCGATAGTACCTGAATCAGCCTGAACCTGTTTGAAGTCTAAACCGCATTTTTTAAAAATATTGCTATAGGCCTGTGCTACCTCTTTATATGTGTTTTGGGTATCTTCTTCATCAGTGTGAAAACTGTAGGCATCTTTCATCATAAACTCTCGTCCGCGCATGATACCGAAACGAGGTCGAACTTCATCCCGAAACTTGGTTTGAATCTGATACAGCAGTATTGGTAGTTGACGATAGGATCTGACTTCCTTTCTCACTATGTCAGTGATGACTTCCTCATGAGTGGGGCCGTAGCAGAATTCCCTTTCATGCCGGTCTTTAATGCGTAACAATTCTTTACCATAAAAATCCCACCTCTTGCTTTCAATCCACAACTCAGCCGGTTGAATGCTGGGCAGGAAAACTTCCTGCCCGTTTATTTGGTTCATCTCTTCACGGATGATATCTTCCACCTTTCTTAAAACCCGAAGTCCCAAAGGAAGGATGGAATAAATACCCGAGGCAACCTGGCGGATCATACCTGCACGTACCATCAGCTTATGGCTGATGACTTCTGCGTCAGCAGGAGATTCTTTTAACGTTGGAATAAAAAGTTTTGAAAAAAACATACTGGTTTCCAGAAAGGTTAATGCAGACAAACAGGATGGATGATTCTATGCGCTAAAGGATTTTTGAGCAAGGGCAATATGATCCTCATTATGTATTTCCAACCAGCCTTTATGTATCTCCATATAGTGTACGGCGAACCCCCGGTCGATCATTTCCTGAATGAGGTCGGTGAATGTCAGATTGGAAATATCCCCTGACTCTTGAAAGGGACCGGTAAAGTTGTTGAGGACATCGCTATATGTTTCCAGGAATTGCTCAGAACCGGTTTTGCTGAATCGGGCAAGACCTATGAATTCGTGAGTTGCAGTTTCAGGGTTTATTTTGCTGCCGATCTTCGCAACAGTATTTTCACTGGTGAAACGGATTTCCCGACGTTTGGGTTTATAGTGGTTCTTGGTGATAATGTAGTCGAGAATGTTTCCTTCTTCTGGTTTGTGATACTGAGTGGAATTGTCGGCAACGAGAATTATATCTTCCTTGCATTCAGTAAGCTTGCTTATGATATGGTCTTCCATCAGGATGTCTGAATACAGCATGATGAACCCATTAGCCATTTTTTCTTTGGCAACCATTAACGAATTGAGTACTGACCCTTTTTGGTAATCAGGGTTTTCCAGAATGTTAATGCCTTCTGCAAGCAGGTTGTCCTTCCCATATCCCGCTATGATTGTGATATCAGCGAGGTTTGATTTGCTCAGTGTTTCAAGCTGATGCTCGATAAGGGGCTTGCCGCAAATCTCCAGCATCGCTTTAGGTTTTCCATTCAAAATATTTTTTAAAACAGGGTCTTCTCCTGCGGCAGGAATAATGACCGGAATGTTGGTCGTTTTTTCATCCTGTTGATCTTTTTCTTTAACCTCCAAAAAACCTACTGTTTTAAAAATTTCCCTGACTGGTGCACATAGAGGATCTGCCTCCATCGACCGTTGGTTACGAAGAAGGGTTTTTGCGGTTTCGGTCATCGCCTGGTAGGCACTTCTTAAAAGATGATTGGCATAAATAACGATGTTGAAACCAGCTGCTCCTAATTCATCCTCTGTAATCATGTTGTAGGTGGTGGGTACACACACTAATGGTTTATTCAAATTGAGATCCTGTAATATAAGCTTGTACTTATCTGCGAATTCCAGGATTTCATCTGGATTTTTTGACTTGGAGTGGATCATGATCCCGTCAACTCCAGCTTTGAGATATAGTGTGGCCCGATCGATCGCGTCTTGCATCGGCTTTCCTGAGATGAGGCTTTCAATGCGTGCGATAATCATAAACTCACTACTTTTTTGAATACTTTTGCCCCGGCGGATTTTTTGGGCAAAGACTTCCGGGTCTTGAAGATTTTGCTGGACTCCTGACTCCAGGCTATTGCGCTTGGGAAAAACCTTGTCTTCTATAATTACTGCTGATACTCCCGCCTGCTCAAGTTTTGAAACTGTATATTCGAAGGTGTTTGCATCACCTCCTGTATCGCCATCAACGATCATGGGTTTGTCGGTGACGGCAAGGATTTCATTGATGCTCTGGAGACGTGAGTCAAAGGTTACAACTTCTATATCGGGATGACCTTTGGAAGCCGAATCGGTGAGACTGCTTTCCCAAATGGCATCAAATTGGCGAACAACGGTTTGCCCATCTGACTCTCCTACCACTTCAACTGTGTTGGCGATAATACCGCTTAATCCATTATGTGCTTCAAGTACCCGAACCAATTTATCTTTTTCCAACAAGGCTTTTAGTTTTCCCCGGCGTTGTTCAGGAAGAATTATGTTAAGAAGTGTCATGATTGTGCTCCGTTGGCTTAACCCGCGCCAATTTTTTCTCGTATCCAGTCCGCTACATAGATGTTATCGAGATTAAACTTTTTCAACGTATTTAAAATTACTGCTATGTGTTCCTCATCTGGAAGATTTTTATCCAATATAATCAGATTCTCCCCGTTGAGTTTGCAGTAGCCACTTTGAATAGCAAACTCATGGTCATTGAGGTTGGCGAATTCAATTTTTATGGATAATTTCTCAGCGGTTTCCTTGAGGTCGCGGATACGGCTCTCAATGCTTTGCATAAGTAGAAATTGTTTCAGGTAATGATACGCATAATGTCATTATAAAAAGCAAATACCATGAGACTGAGAAGCATAAAAATTCCTACCTGCTGTGCCCATTCCCGATTCCTTTCACTAATGGGTTTTCCTTTTATAATTTCTATCAGAAAAAAGAAAATATGCCCACCATCCAGCACCGGAATCGGCAACAAATTAAGCAATCCCAGATTAATACTTAATAGTGCTGTCAATCGAATCAGTTCATTGAGTCCTTGTTCAGCCTGTTCCCCATATATCTGAAATATCAGGATAGGTCCGCCAATTGAATCTGCAGGAATAGAACCCATCACCATTTTTTTGATGCTGACGGCGATTAAATAAATCAATCTGCCGGTTTCATCTATAGATCTTTTGAGAGCTCCCGCAAGGCCATATTTTTCTGTCGCCATTTCACCTGCCATTCCGATTCCGAGCATGCCAACTTTTGTGCTTTTGCCTTCAATATCTTTCATCATCTTGGGCTCGGGTGTCAGTTTGGTTACGATCTCCGTTCCATCTCTTAGAATTTTGAAAGTCAACTCTTTCCCGGGTTTGTCAATGGCTGCAGTCTTCAGGTCTCCCCAGCCATATATAACCGTATTGTCTACCGAGATCAGGGTATCGCCTTTTTTAATTCCTGCACGGTCGGCCGGAGAATCTTCTTTTACATAAAAAATATTTCGCACGAGAGGGGTTATGCCGATCAGACCAACATTTTCTTTGTCACCAAAAAGATCGCTAATTTGTTCTGAGATGGGAGTGATAGATACTGTGATAATATTTCCCGAGCTTCTTTCTACCTGAAAATCTAGTGAGCGCCCTGGTGAGTCATGAACGATTTTCTGGAGTTGTTCCCAATACAATATTTTTTCATCGTCAATGGATAAAATCCGGTCTCCAGTTTGAAGTCCTGCTACAAGGGCTGGAGACTCTTCTTTAACAGTACCAACAACGGGAGCAAGAGCAGGAACCCCAACCAAATAAATGCCATAATAGATGGCTATAGCAAAGAGGATATTAAAAAGCGGTCCCGCAAAGGCAATGGCCAGGCGATGTGTGACAGGAGCCGCAGAAAAAGATCCTATCTCATTCGCATTTTCTTCCCCCAGTTCTTCTCCTTTCATTTTTACGTATCCGCCAAGAGGGATCCAGGCAAGGAGATATTCGGTGTCACCGCGTGTAAAACTTGCTATTTTAGGCCCAAAACCAAGAGAAAACTTTTCCACAACAACACCCACTTTTCGGGCGACCAGAAAATGACCCAGTTCGTGAACGAAGATGAGTGCTGCCAGTCCCGCTAAAAAAGCGAGCATTTTGGTCCCGAAACTTAGGACTGTATCTAGAGATAGTAGTGAAAGTTCAAACATATAATTAATGGCTTTGTGTGTAATCCAGTATATCCACTCCCGGTGGAGTTTTTAACTGGAATTGTTCTTCCGGAATCTTCTGATTTACTCGAATCCGGTCAAAATGGATTTCTGTTTTGTTTCCTAATTTATCATACACGGTCGATCCTGAAATTTGGTAGTTTTTCTTACTAGCCAGAAGGACAAGCCTTTCCAGGTTTTGTTCTGAAGTTTTGGGAATTAAGGTGATGATGATATTTTGGTCTTTCTCAGTCACACTTTCAACATTAAAGGCTTGAGTCAGTTTTCCTTTTCCTGCTAGAAAAAGTGCTGGGGTGTTTGATGAATATATACTTTCAACAGGGACTTTAGTGGCCTGCTCTTCCTCTGGGATATAAAGCCACAGGGTTTTGTTATTGCTGATTAGAATCTGTGTGTCAGGAGCTCCATATACCCATCTCATTTTTCCGGGTTTCTTGATTTGTACCTGGCCCTCAACTTTTTGAGTTTGGTTCATCATTTTGACATAAGATTTTTGTGTGAAGTGGGCTTCAAAAGTTATTGTTTTTTCATACTGGCTTTGAATGGCGTCCAAAGCCTGCTGTTCAGAAGTTTCAGCATAGAGAGTTCCTGGCAGAATTGTTAGGAAAAAAATGATGAAAAATTTTTGTATGGTGCCCAAAGGAGTTTCCCTTCTATTTATTTTGCAGAACCCTTCTTCCTGAAAAGGTCAATTGTTCTTCGATAATCAGTCGAATGGCTTCGGGATAAATGGTGTGTTCCTGCTCAAGAATTCTTTTTGAAAGAGAGGCTTCATTATCGTCATCGAAAACAGGGACTACCGCTTGCGAAATGATCGCTCCACCATCTACTTCTTCATTGACGAAATGGACGGTGCATCCGGAATACCGGACGCCATATTCCAGGGCTTGTTTCTGTGCGTTTAACCCCGGAAATGCAGGAAGTAACGAAGGGTGAATATTAATAATTCGATTTGCAAATGCTTCGATAAAATGTTTTCCCAGAACTCTCATAAAGCCCGCGAGACAAACCAGATTGACGGATCTAGATTGAATTTGTTTTACCAGGTTCTGCTCATAACTGTTTCTGTTTGAAAAAGCTTTAGGGTCTAGAAAAAGTGTCTCAATGCCATGCTTTTGGGCTCGTTCCAAGGCGTAGGCATCTTTTACATTGCTTGCTACGAGAGCAATTTCAGCGCGCAGCTTTTTTTTTTCAATACTATCTATAATGGCTTGTAAATTTGAGCCTCGTCCTGAAACCAAGACAGCGAGTTTGGATTTGTCTGGTATCATTTAATGAGGATATTTGGGTTTATTGGGGACGGGTGCTAACATTCTATTGAGCTTATCATTAAATAGTGTTTTAAATCAATGATTTCGATTATTTAATGAATAAATCAGATGTATAAAACCTCATTTCCTGCCAAGAAAGTGAAGTGTAGAAAAATGGTTAATAATATGCCTCTAAAGTAGTTAAACTAATATAGCTATGGAGAATATTTCCCCTAAGCCTTCTATAGATGCCAAAAACTGGCAGAATTGTAACGTTAGTGTTAAGAAAAAGAGAGAAATCTGATCTATGATTCAAAGTTGTGAGGTAAAAATCCCTGATTTCTTAAGCAGAGTTTTTAATTTAAAGGATAAAATTTTATGGAGAGCAAACTGGACATTTTGATCATCGATGATGATGAGACGGATCGAAACCTCGTTCAACGCATGCTTGATGATGAGGGGATGAACGTGTCTATCCATGAGGCAATGGATTGCTCATCCGCAGTCGAGAAAATGAAATCAACCAAAATAGATTGTGTGTTGATTGATTATAAACTGCCTGATGCTACAGGTTTGGAAGTTTTGGAAAAATTAAGAATAGTTGACAAGGAAAATGTCCCTTTAATTTTGCTGACAGGATTAGATGATGTGCAGGTGGCCACTGAAGTGATGAAAAAGGGAGCATCAGACTTTTTATCTAAGCGTAAACTTCATGGGGAGGATCTTGTCAAAAGTATAAAAAACGCCATTCAGGTTCGGTCTTTTGAAAAAAAGGTGTTTGCGGCTGAACAGGCATTGGCAGAGAGTGAAAAAGCGTATCGCACAATTGTCGAAACGGTGTCAGATGTCATATTTCGTTTAGGACCGGATCAAAAAGTAGAATTTATCAACCCCGCAATACGGTTCTTTGGTTATGACCCCAAAGATTTGATTGGGCAATCGATCGACAAGTTTATTGATGTGTCTTCAAACGACCAGGATTTGATTTCAAAAATAGCAACCCAGTCAGTTGGTCCACTTGCAACCAGTAATCTGGAAGTACACATCAAAGAAGCTCTTATTGATGAGGAGCCCAGATTGATTCCTGTGCTGCTGGATGCTTTTGGCCTGTGGGATGTTTCGGACGAGGAAGTTTTTAAAAATGATGTCAAAAAAAATTTTCTGGGAACGCTTTGTATTGCTCGGAACATTATGGTGGTAAAAGCGGTAGAGGAAGAATTGTTGCGAACTCAAAATCGCTTGTTGGAGATGGTAGAAGAGCTCAAAAAAATATCTATACTTGATGGGTTGACAGGAATTTCCAATCGCCGATTTTTTGAAGAGTACTCTGAAAGAGAATGGAAAAGGGCACAACGCGATAAACTACCATTTACAGTTGTAATGATTGATTTGGATTACTTCAAAGCATATAACGATACTTATGGTCATCAAAAGGGGGATGAAAGTCTGAAAGCAGTTGCGGAAATAATAAAGAGTTCGATGAAAAGACCCTCAGATCTGGCTGCAAGATATGGGGGAGAAGAGTTTATCTTGACTCTTCCCGATACGAATAAGGAGGGGGGATATGAGCTTGCCGAAAAGTTGAGAAAGAAAGTTGAAGACTTGAAGCTTGAGCATAAGAATAATATTTGTGGAAATGAGATTACGATCAGTTTAGGAGTTGCGATGGATATAGCCGAACCGGGAAAGAAATTATATGATCTCATAGACCGGGCAGATAAAGCTCTTTATGAAGCTAAAAACTCTGGGCGTAATCGAACATTGGTTTATGAGAACAAAAATTAACTTTGAAATAAAAAAAAGGTTTTTTCGGGAATATCTTAATAGGAAAAGCGATCTTTAATACTGGAATTTACATTCCACCCCTTTTTGCGATCCGTCTGCCTGTTCTACCTCCCTGGCGGGCGGATCTTTTTTTTCTCAATTCATTCCGCCCCTTCCCGTAAATCGTAAATTTTGAGTCCTTTTCAGGAAGTGCTTCCATTATTTCAATAAGTTGGTTATATTTTTTTCAGAGTAATATTGCATCTGTGTTTGCCAAACGCCTATACAATTTTTTGCGTTTCATGAAAAACTTCTCTTTATTCATACATATTCCTTTAATTCTTTTTATATTCTTGTCAGGAGGAACGAGCTCTGCTTTTGCCGATATTGACGAAGCATTTCTACAATCCATTTTTGATGGGAGCGTTGAAAATGCCAAGTCTTTACTTGAGCGTGGGGCCAATATTGAAGCACGTACTAAAAAAGGAAGCACTGCCTTAATTGTTGCGGCCTCGCAAAGGAATACTACCCTGATCAATTTTTTGTTAAAACGAGGGGCCAATGTTAACGCCCGGAACCGCTATGATGATTCTGCCTTATTATTATGCGCTACGATAGGAGATGTGAGCTGCATGGAGTTGCTCATTACCGGGGGTGCTGATGTTAACGTAAAAAATATGCTTGGTTGGAGCCCGCTTTCTAGAGCTGCCCGGTATGGTCACCTTTCGGCCCTAAAGTTTCTGATTAAACATGGAGCAGAAGTCGATATTCGCCTCAACGATGGAGCAACACCACTAATTATTTCAACCCTGGAACAACATTCAGGAGCCGTTCATATTTTGTTGCAAAATGGCGCGGATCCAAATGCACAAAACCGGGAAGGAACCACTGCTATTTTATTAGCTGTATTGTCTGGCCGAGGGGATATTATTCGGACACTGGTTGGAAGCGGAGCAAACATGAATATACGAGGTCCTCTTGGAGATCCTTTGTTGTTCCTGGCTGTTGAAAGGGATTTGGCGGATACGGTCAGAATTTTGCTGGAGTTGGGAGCGGATGTGGAAACCCGTAGTTCGAGAGGTTGGACCGCATTAATGAGAGCCGCAAAATATGGGCGTACGCTTTCGGCAAAAGTTTTACTTGCAAACAAAGCTGATGTAAATGGGGCAAGTAAAGGTGGTGCAACACCTTTAATGATTGCGTCCGAAAAAGGAGAAATGGAGATGGTCCAGCTTCTAATAGAGCATCATGCAGAAATAAATGCTAAAAGTAGAAATGGTGCTACCTCATTAATTAGTGCTTCTGCGGGTGGGCATGAAGAAATTGTGGAACTGCTAATTCTACATGGAGCGAAAAAGGACGCCAGGATTGCCAATGGTTCAACACCCTTAATGGTTGCGGCAGAAAGAGGTCATTTACCCACTGTAGAAGTTTTACTTCGGCATGGGGCTGATATCCATGCGCGTAGTAAAAAAGGCTGGACTGCTCTCATGGTAGCCGCAGCGGGAGGGAATACGCAAATCACTCAGCTTTTTCTCGATAAGGGTGCTAGAACAAATCCGGTGACAAAGAATGGTTGGACAGCCCTCAAGGTTGCCATCAAATTAGACAAACACGCAGTAGTTAGACAGCTTAGACAGGCAGGGGTTAAAGAGTAGTTTCGGTTAATTTCTCTGTAGCAGGTTGTTCTGGATATTTTGAAGAAGGCCTATATTTTGAGTATGCCCTGACTTGCAGGCTTTAATTCGGCCACGTATGGGTTTGCCCAGCAGATAAAAATCTCCAAGTATGTCCAGAATCTTGTGGCGGGGGAACTCGTCTTTGAAACGGAGCTCGGTGTTTAAGACTTTTTTGTCACCAAGCAGAATAAAGTTGTCAAGCTTGCCTCCCGTTGCATAACCCATCTTTGTCAATTGTGCAACCTCTTCCATAAAGCCGAAGGTTCTTGCTGGGGCAATTTCCTTTTTAAAGCTTTCATCCCCTGTGAACTCAAAAGTATAATCCTGAATGCCTATTGGTTCTGGGTAGTCCATGTGGTAGCTAACGCTAAAACTATCGCTGGGCTCAATTGAAATATAGGGTCCACCTTTTTCCTTATTTCCAAAAGTATAATTTTTGTCGATCACAATTTCTTCATAATAGCCTTCCTGATCTTCAAATTCCCCATCCTCTATCAGGTCACAAAAATCTTTTGCAGAACCATCCATTACCGGAGCTTCATCGCCAATTTTGATGAGAAGGTTGGTTATCCTGTACATATGAAGGACAGCCATAATATGTTCTATAGTTCCTACAGAAGCCGGGCCTTTTTGTAGACGGGTTGCATAATCTGTAGACTGGACGTTTTCCAGTCGGGCAGGAATTGTTTTGCCGGAAGAAATATCCCCAAATATAATCCCGCTTCCCGGAGGCATAGGTTGTAAGATCAAACCTGTTTTAATACCTGAGTGCAAACCACTGCCACACAAAACCACACTGCGCTTAAGGGTGCGTTGAGGGTGTCGGTATCCATTGTTGATTTTATCAGGTTCAGGTATCTCAATAGAATGTCGCTCTATTTTTTCGTTCAGTAGTTTTTCTTCTGTACTAAGGGCTTTGCTGGTTTTTTTTATGTCCCAATTGTTGCATTTGAGATGGTGGATTATGAAATGCTTTTCCCAAATCAACTCTGCTTCCTGAAGAGAGCCGACCTGTTCAATGTTCTTGATATCAATTTTGGGTTGCCATATCTCTGAAGGTAGATCCTGGGCTGTTATCTTTTTCTGGTTGGCTCCTGTAAGAATTAGCTTGTTTAAAACTGTTCTAAGTTCTTTTACATTTCCAGGCCAGCTATAACGGCATAGTGCGGCCAAAGCGTCCTCACCAATTTCGGGGACAACAGTGTTCTGAGTTTCCCGAATTTCATTCAGGTAATCTTTTACCATCGCCGGGATGTTCTCGGCATAATCGCGCAAGGGTGGAACAAACAAACTGAAATCTTTGAAGACATCAAGTAATGCAGGGTGAAACTGTCCTTTGGCGGACAGTGCTTCCAGGTCTTTGGTGGATGAGGCAAAAATACGAATAGGTATCAACTCCAAATATGAATCGTTTGATTGTGAGCTTTTTGGAAGCAGAGCTTCGGCCAGTTTTTCCTGAATGCCTTTGCTCAGCGATTCGATATTGCTGAGATAAAGTACTTTTTCCTCGCTGACAGGGCTTGAAGTACTAGAGTTTTTTGAACTTTTACTTGGCCTTTTGAAGAGCAGGGAGTGAATTGCGCGTGCCTGACGAAACGAGCAATTAACTTTCACAAAGGAGCGGTCACTTTTGTTGCTTTGACCGTGAATAGCCTGGGCGATAAATTCTTTGCCAGTTCCACTTTCACCATGCACTAAAACGGGTTTCATATTTCTGGAAAAGTCTTTTACTGCCTTTTTTATTTCAACAATGGACTCGAAACAAAGGGGAAGTCCTTTAGAGGAAAGTCTTTCTTCAACTCTAGGTGCAGCCCGTTTATTGCTTAATACTTCTGTGATGGACTGAGTGATACGGTCCATTGAGAAAGGTTTTTCTATAAAGTCCTGGGCTCCCAGTTTGGTTGCCTTGACAGCTGTATCAATGGTTCCGTGGCCTGACATGATCAGGACTTCAATTTCAGGATTGTAAGTTTTAACGGTTTTTAATACCTCTATGCCATCCATTCCGGGCAGCCAGATATCCAGTATTACAAGATCAGGAGGATCTGTCTGTATTATCTCTAATGCTTCTACCCCATCTCCCGTCTCGACGACATCATAGCCTTCATCTACAAGAATACCGGTCAGTGAGCTGACTATGTTTTTTTCGTCATCAACGATAAGAATGCGTGCTTTGGGCATATGTGTTACCTCTGGTTGATGAGGCTTCAGGTTGTAGGAGTAGTGATACCCAGCCGTGAGTATTCGAGATAATAGATTCTATGGCCAGCGTTGATAAAGTTTTTTTCATATTTTGTTTTTGGCAAGCCTATACGGTTTTCCATAAAACCTGTTTCCGGATCACGGTTTTGAAAAAGTGGGTCTGCATTAAAATATTCCAGCATTTCATTGGCATAGGGCTCACTATCAGTCGCAAGGTATATTTGCCCCTCCGGCGATAGTTTTTGTCCTAATAGTTTAACAAATTCAGGCTTGATCAATCTCCTTTTAACATGCCTTTTTTTGGGCCATGGATCCGGGAAGTTGATATATACGGTTTCCAATTCTCCATCCTTAAACAGGAGGGGAATCTTGGAGCGAACGTCTCCATAGGCCACCCGAATATTTTCCAACTGAAGCTTTTTAATCCGCGTCATTAACTTGCGGATGCCTTTATGATAAAAGTCCATTCCGATGAAATTGGTCTTGGGTTCCTGAGCTGACATCTCTATTAGAAAACTTCCCATTCCAAAACCAATCTCAAGCTTCAGTGGTTGATTGTTTCCGAATAGGGCCTTCCAATCGGGCCACTTGTCAATATCAAGAAAAAAAGGATCTTCTTCTTCAATTTTAGCGAAAGATATAAGGGGCATTAGGCTTATGCTGAGTCGTTCTCTTCAGAAATATCATGAATAGTAATTACTTCAAGTATTTCATATTCCTTATCGCCGTCAGGAAGTGATACCGTAATATCATCGCCTTCTTGTTTTCCCATCATGGCTCTTCCTATTGGTGATGCGGTGGAGACTTTTCCCTTATCAGGATCTACTTCTTCTGGAAAAACCAAATGAAATTGAACCTCCTGATCACTGTCCAAATCTTTTAGTTTTAGCATACTACCTAGTCCTGAACGGTCTTTAGGAATTTGGTCAACGTTTATGGCCATGATATCGCTGATCCGCTTTTGTAAAAGTGAAACCCGAGACTCAAGGAACATTTGACGCTCCTTTGCGGCTTTAAATTCCGCGTTTTCACTCAGGTCACCATGCTCACGAGCAGTTAAAATAGCTTTGGGAATATCTACTTGAAGTTCTCTTTGAGTTTCTTCAAGGTCTTTGTCTAACTTGTCCAAAATGGGAAGTCGCTTCATTGCGAAATAATCTCTCTGAATTATAAATTACGGTTGGTTTCGGTTTATTACCCATATGAATGATGAAATGCTAGCATCACCCAGTTTTTCTATGAACTAAATCCAGAAGCTATGCTTGGCTAGGGCTGGCTAACTTGCATATCGGGGAAACCAGTTGTTTGGAAAATCTTAAGGGGTTTAAATGTTTAGCCTTACACCTTCTCTGGTGGGTCATTGTAGGGGGTGAGTCATTACCGGTCAACATAAATTTATGTTGAATGACTCTCAAAATGAGTTGGGCAGGTAATTCTATAAAGGCTTGACGAATAAGGCAATAAGTGGATAATGTTTGGCATTGGTCAAATCAGGCAAATTTATACAACAGGAATAATTATTACGTGGGTTTTACAAACAACTTGAATGTGACTCGTGAAAGAAAAGCTCCTGAAGTTACTGGAAGTTAAAGGAGATTTACCTCCTTTATCCGATGTTCTTATCAATTTGGAAGGCCGGATCAATAACCCCGACTCAGATATTGAAGAGATATCGGATTTGATTAGGACAGAACCTGTCTTATCTGGACGTTTAATCAAACTTTCCAATAGTGTTCTCTTTGGAGGAGGTCGTGATGAGGTTGTTGACCTGAATGCGGCTATCATGCGACTGGGACTGAAAATGGTCTTGGATTTAGCATACACTCTTGAGTTGCCTAAAGCGTTTAAAAACCCCAAATCTTTTGATCATATTGAATTCTGGAAACATTCTTTGGCGGTTGCGTATTTATCCAAAGCCTTGGTCTTACATGGGGGAGGGAGCAAGGAAGAGCTGGAAGCCAGTTACCTTTCTGGATTGATGCATGATGTGGGAATTCTTGTGTTTGATTATTTAATTCCTGATGAATACAAAGAACTTTTATCAAACATTATTGATAAAAAGATAGGTTTAGAGGAAATGGAGTTAGAGGCTTTTGGCATTTCGCATCCAGAACTGGGGGCTCGGTTTGTTGAAAAATGGTGGCCTGTTTCAAAACAAGTGATTTCCTCAATCAGGAGGCACCATGGTCCTCTATCTGCCAGTACAACCTCAACCGGAATTTCTCGCTTTATAAACTGTGCCAACCAAATAGCCAATAATCATGAGATCAGTAACGGCGTTTCTCCATATATCCCACCCATGAGTTCTAACTTAATGAAAATATTGGGTTTATCTGATAAGGAGCTGGATGTTTTTGTAGGAAAAACTAAGGATGGTGTCGCTGAAGCTGAATCGATTCTGATGGGATAACGTTCAGATAAACAACTATTTACATTTTGTGCTGGAATGCTATAATACACGGCTAATCCAAAACATATGAAAAACCAATTAGTTGGTGAGTATGTCTACTTTTAATGTGAAATTTCATGGAGTCAGAGGGTCTATTCCTAGTCCTTTGGGCAATGAAGAGGTAGAAGAAAAGTTGGTACGTGCTTTCCAGACGGCAAAACCTGAAAATTTGTCTGATGATGACTCTATCAAATCATTTGTACAAACCTTACCCCATGAAGTTCGCGGAACCTTTGGTGGAAACTCATCCTGCGTATCCATGCAGGTGGGTGATGAAAAATTAATTTTCGATGCTGGTTCCGGAATAAGAATGCTGGGACTGGAGTTGATGGCGACTGAATTTGGGCGTGGGCAGGGCAAGGCAAACATATTCTTTTCACATACCCATTGGGACCATATACTGGGAGTCCCATTTTTTGTTCCTTTTTATATCAAAGGCAACAAATTTACAATCCATAGTCCACTTCCTGATATCAGGGAACGCCTGGAAGGTCAGCAAAAATCTGAGTACTTTCCCATCCCATTCAGCATTTATGCCTCGGATATAGATTTTGTTATTTTGGAAGATAAGACGGAGCATACAATTGGAGATGTTAAGATTACCTGGAAGGGAATGTATCACCCCGGCCAGTGCTTTGCTTACAGGGTCGATTACAAGGGCAAGTCAGTGGTCTACGCTACCGATGCTGAATATAAAAAACTGGGTTCTTCAGATTTAAAACCTGCTGTTGAATTCTTCCGCGATGCCGATTTGTTAATCTTTGACTCTATGTACACTTTCAGTGAAGGGTTGGAGAAAGAAGACTGGGGGCATAGTTCAACTTTCATCGGAGTGGATTTGGCCGTAGAGGCGAATGTGAAAGAGATTGCGTTTTTTCATCATGAGCCTACCTATAGTGATTTTAAATTGATGGATATTTTCAGACAGACGGAAAAATACCTCAAGCTTGTTGCTCCCAAACAAGGCCTCAAAATGTTCTTGTCCTACGAAGGCCTGGCAGTAGATCTCCTCTGAAACGGACCAGCGAGTCGCCTGTGGTATTAAGCTGGAAATTTCTTGTACTAAAATCCCCTTTCAAATACAGTACGAATTTGCTACCTGGTTTTTGTCTGGCAGGTTGACATGGCAGATTCTGAAAAGTTCCGGTTTTCCATAGATAGAGGTGGAACGTTCACCGATATTTACGCTGAGACGCCTAAAGGTCCAAGAGTTCTCAAACTCCTTTCAGAAAACCCGACCCATTATTCCGATGCCTCAGTGGAAGGCATTCGAAGAATCATTCGCGAAGTGACTGGTGGGCCCTATACGCCAGATACCATTGAATGGATCCGTATGGGAACTACTGTTGCCACTAACGCGCTTCTGGAAAGGAAAGGAGCCCGTGTTGCTCTCATTATTAGCAAGGGATTTGGCGACCTGCTTCGCATCGGAAAACAAAATCGTCCCAATATTTTTGACCTGAAAATTGCAAAGCAGGAACCTCTTTATGAAAAGGTGGTTGAGGTTGATGAGCGTGTTATTCCTGAACGGGAGCCATCGTCATCTTCTGTCAAAGTTTTACAGGTTCCGGATCTTGAAACTATTCGCAGGCAACTTCAGAATTTAAGCGAGCAGGGCATAGAGAGTGTTGCCATAGCCTTAATGCATTCTTATATCTTTCCGGATCATGAGCGACTGATTTTCAATGAAGCCAAAGAATATGGATTTAAAAATATCTCCCTTTCCAGTGATGTCATGCCAAGAGCGAGACTGGTCGACCGGGGCAACACGGTCTGCCTGGATGCATACTTGAATCCCCATATTCATAATTATCTGGAAAACTTTATAGAAGAATGTGGAAAACAGGACTTGTTTCTGATGCAGTCTGATGGAGGACTGGTTGAGGCAGACTCTTTCACCGGTAGCCGGGCCATCCTGTCTGGTCCTGCGGGTGGCGTGGTTGGATATGCCCGGACAACAGGCGATACACCGGTTATTGGGTTCGATATGGGAGGTACCTCCACAGATGTTTCCCGGTTTGATGGCAACTACGAATGGCAGTATGAAAGTGAGACAGAAGGATTCCCCAACCTTGTTCCGCAATTAAATATTCATACGGTTGCCGCGGGTGGTGGATCGCGATTGTTGTTTGAAAACGGAATGTTTCAGGTAGGCCCTTCTTCCTCCGGTGCCTGGCCTGGACCTGTTTGTTATGGGAATGGCGGGCCTCTCTCTTTAACCGACGCCAATCTGGTTTTAGGAAGGCTTGTACCGCAATACTTCCCCACAGTCTTTGGAGAGAATGAAGATCAGCCTTTATCTGTACCAGCTGCCAGGAAAGCATTTGGTGAATTGATGGAGGACATCCATAACTCGACAGGAAAAACGAAGTCGTTGGAGGAAGTCGCATATGGATATGTTGAAGTTGCCAATGAAAATATGGCCCGTGCTATTCATGAAATCACCGGTGCTCGTGGCCACGATGTCCGTGACCATGTCCTTTCCTGTTTCGGCGGAGCTGGAGGTCAGCATGCCTGTGCCCTGGCCCGTGTTCTGGGAATAACCCGGGTATTCATCAGCCGGTTTGCAGGCGTGCTCTCGGCTTATGGAATGGCACTGGCTGATGTCGTGGTGGATAAAGAAGAACCTGTTAGCCATGAAACCCGGGTAGGGTTGGACTCGAAGCTCCAGGCTCTTGAAGAAAAAGCCGTCACAGAACTAAAGCTAAAAGGAAATTTTTCCATCAGTGTACAACGTTACCTGAATATGCGCTATGAAGGTTCTGATACGACTTTTATGGTGAAAGAATCGAGTGATGTAGACGCTTCATTCAAAAAAATGCATCAGCACGAGTTTGGTTTCAATCCACCTAACCGAAAAATTCTTGTAGAAGCAATCCGAGTGCGGGCAGAAGGCAAATCTCCACCACCCCTTCAAATTCCTCTGTCTGAAACGGATGCTAACCCCACTCCTCTTACTCATCAGCCCTGTTATTTTGCAGACGGCTGGTACGAGACACCTGTCTATGCTTTGCAGAGCCTTGAAGCGGGGCAGGTATTAGAAGGTCCTGCTATCCTTATTCAGGATACGTCCACCATCCTGATTGAGCCTTCCTGTATAGCCACTATTACCCGTTACGGTGATGTTGAAATAGAAGTGAAGTCTCTACCTGTTCGTGCTGTGGGACCGGAACTCGATGCCGTGCAGTTGTCGTTGTTTGGTTCTCGCTTCATGTCCATCGCCGAGCAGATGGGACGTGTTCTGCAACGAACCGCCGTTTCTACAAATATCAAGGAGCGGTTGGATTTCTCATGCGCTGTGTTTGGGCCGGAAGGGGATCTTGTCGCCAACGCTCCCCATCAACCGGTGCATCTTGGTTCGATGGGCGAAGCGATTCGTCATCAGATAAAGTTGAATCCCCAACCGATTTCGAACGATGAAGTATGGGTCAGTAACCACCCCGCGACTGGAGGCAGCCACCTGCCGGATATCACTGTCATCACTCCGGTTGTGAGGAAAGGGAAACCGATCTTCTTCGTTGCCAGTAGGGGGCACCACGCCGATATTGGTGGCACCACACCCGGATCCATGCCGCCTTTTTCAAAATCCCTGGAAGAAGAGGGCGCCAGCATTAAAACTTTCAAACTGGTGCGAAACGGAGAGTTTCAGGAAGAGAAAATCACAAAAATATTGACCAGGGCAGGAACCCGCGCACTGGCGGATAATTTGTCCGATCTCAAAGCCCAAATCGCCGCAAATCGAAAAGGACTCACCCTGCTTAACGAACTGGTGCAAACGCATTCTTTGGGGGTGGTGCAGGCCTATATGAAACACCTGTGCGATAACGCCGCAATATCGGTGCGACACTTGCTGAAAAAGTTTTCTGGAGATAGCTTTGTTAACCTGCAAGCGGAAGACTTCATGGATGAAGGCAGTCGGATTACACTTTCAATACATATTGATAATATAACCGGATCGGCAAAATTTGATTTTACAGGCACCTCTCAAGAATTGCCCAACAATCTTAATGCCCCGCGAGCCGTGACGCTCTCTGCAATTCTATATTGTTTGCGTTGCTTGATTGATAGCGACATTCCGTTGAATCAGGGTTGTCTTGATCCTATCGAAGTTGTGATACCACCAGGTTCCCTACTGGCACCCTCCGATAATGCGGCTGTGGCGGCAGGCAATGTGTTAACTTCTCAACGCATTGTTGATGTTGTTTTCAAGGCCTTCAACGTTTGCGCTGCGTCGCAGGGGTGCATGAACAACTTCACCTTTGGCAACGAGCGGTTTGCCTATTATGAAACCATTGCCGGAGGTGCTGGGGCGGGACCCGGCTGGAACGGTCAGTCCGCTGTGCACACGCATATGACCAATACCCGTATCACAGACCCGGAAATTCTGGAACAACGTGCGCCGGTTCTCTTGCGTGAGTTTTCAATCCGGAAAGCCTCAGGAGGAAGAGGAAAGTTTAACGGTGGTGACGGAGTGATCCGTGAACTGGAGTTTCTGATTCCGATGAAAGCGGCCATCCTTTCAGAGCGCCGGATCTATGCTCCTTATGGATTAAACGGTGGCGCACCGGGAGAAAAAGGCCAGAACCTGCTCATCAAACAAGATGGATCGACCCATGATGTGGGAGGCAAATGCCAGCTTGATATCCAGCCGGGAGACCGGATAAGAATCCTCACTCCCGGCGGCGGCGCCTACTCGGCGTAGGCAAAATTGCAAAAGTTTAATTGGGCGATCTAAAAATTGTCTCGGCTTAATGAGTTTCACTACCCTTTCGTGGAAGAGGGAGACGATTAGATATTTATCACCACTTTATTTTCTTTGCTTGCCGATTCTAACGCTTGCTGGGTGTCGTTCAGCGACCGGGTGGAGGTGATGAGCGACCTGAGTTTTTTATGATGGGTTTTTAGTATCTCCAGCGCGGGTTCGAACGGACCACATCGCGAACCCTGCAGTCGCACTTCATCGACCACGAGTTTTGTTATGTCGAGTCCCTTAGCAGGCAGTCCACAGGTGGTTTTGCAACACACGGTTCCACGCGGACGCACTAGTTTCAAAGCCTGGCTGATGCCATCCGGGTTGCCTGTTGTGTCAACAACGAGATCGGCACCGAGTCCTTCGGTCTTTTCTTTTATTAAGAACTCTGCTTCTTCCGGCGAGCAAGCCCATTTGGCTCCATAGTCCATAGCTCTTTGCTGTTTGCTTTGACTGCGTGATACGGCAAGAACGTTGAGGCCTTTTAATGCCGCAACAAAGGTAACGAGGATTCCGAGCCTGCCGGGTCCCAGCACGACAAGGTTTTCTTCACCGGTTACAGGTGACATGACAAAGGTTTGTAACGCTGCTGCAAGAGGTTCGGTGAGAGTGGCTGTTAAAGGGTCGATCGAATCCGGGATCTCGTGCAGGGTTCCGGCGGCGACATTTACTTCTTCGGCAAAAGCGCCGTTGTGCTCGATGATCCCGGTTACTGTCCGTTCCAGGCAATGGGAGGAAAGTCCTTTGCTACATGCTGAGCAAAGGGATTTGCGGTTATACGTAACGCAGGTATTATTTATTTCGGCGGTGACGGTTTTACCAATCCATTTGTGATCCACTCCTTCACCAACCTGGTTGACAATACCAGCGAACTCGTGTCCACAGACATGTGGCAAGGGTACCGGGTAGTCCCCCTGAAATAATGCGAGGTCGGTGCCGCAGATTCCCGCGTGTTTGACCTGAATGACCGCTTCTCCGGGTCCTGCCTTCAAGTGGATACTGTCCTGTATCTGAATTTTACCGGGTGCAATGAGTTGGGCTATTCTGGGCATTATTTCCTTGTAGAGGTGTTAACAGCCGAGATAACTTTTGGTTCGCTCAATTAAGCTATTGCTCATTGGCCCCGCGCCTAGCGGTTCTTCTCTTTCCAGAGAATCAGCCAGTGTTGCAGAAGTTTGATAGGTTGTGTGCCGCGAAACTTTCGGCGTTTGATTTTTGGAGTCATATCGTGCTGGAGTTTTGCGATGACTGTAGCGCCAACGGCTTCTTCCACCACCACCCCGCGCTGGGCGTGTTCAAGCTTTTTTGATTCGCAGACACCTCGAAACGCTACCACCATGCGGCAGTCGAGAGGCCGGTCTTCATAGACTTCGCAGGCACCTTCTTCATTGAGAAAAGGACAGGGTTGGTTGATGACCAGCCTGTGCCAGTCTACCTGATCCAGGTTTTTGTTTGATTTAAGAACCTCTTCCACTTTTTTGATGGTTCTTTGTGAACGCTCTATAACCGTGTTGAGGTCAATACCGTTTTCTTGAGCATTTTTCAGGATCCCGTCCCATTCCAATTGGGTGCAGGACACGCCAGTATGGCAGCAATGGGCGCACCCTCGGTGACATTGAAGAGGCGGAATGCCTTCGCTATAAACTTTCTTGAGGTGTTTCCAGAAAACCCTGAGAGGTGATGTTTTTGTCTCGCGAGCTTCTCCTTCTGAAGCCTCTACCAGATATTCGTAAGCTTGTTGGATTTGATGTTCAGAAAACTTGTGCTTCAGGAATCCGCCCAGTTCATCGGTACTGGTCATACCGTAAATGAACATTCCATTTCGATCCGTATTGAGAGACATGGAGAAAGCAGGGCTTACTTTTTCGATTTGGCAACAAATTTCATCTGTAATTCATAGATGAGTTGTTCCAGCAGTTTGCCTTCTTCTTCATTGAGATTGCCCTGAGTTTTTTCTTTCAGCATGATCAGCATGTCGATGGTTTGTTGCACGGCAGGAAGGTTGGTTTCGGTTTTACCCGTTTCAGGGTCGGCGATATCGCCAAGATGGTAAAAAGCCGATGAGGTCAACGACATGATGAAAGTGGAAAAGTCGATTTTGAACGGTTGTTGAGTCTGTTCCTGAGAGGATGGAGCTTGTTTCTCCTCATTCTGGGCATCCTGATCAAGAGCTTCGTCCTCAGATAGTTGTGAGGAACGGCTATCTTTAAATGTAAACCCTTCTCCTTCTATCTCTTCATCACTCATGGCTCACCTTTTAAATTATTGTTAAGAGTCTTCTTCCTCATCCCCCACCAGCAGGGGAACCGAGAAACCCAGTACTATCATGATCAGCCCCAGCATGAGGGCGAGATAACCTTTTCCCTCAATAAATTCCATATAGGTTTTTCCAGCCAGCGGCCATTGCCGTATGATCCCCACTACTACAAATATTCCGCCCAGCACAAAAAGAATTTTTTTCATCCAACTCGAACTTTGTTCTTGGGTACTCACTTCTTTTGTCACCGGGAAATGGGGTTGTTCTTGTTGAATAACAAACGAACACAATTGCCAGATAACCTTCACCCTTGGCAGAGTACAACCCGTTTGGATGGTAGCAAATGGCCCAATTCATGTCAAAATATTAGTCGCCTGTTATTGGGCCGTTCTGCTAAGATTGCTTTATGAAACCTTTTGTTTTGTTATTCTTGGGTTTTTTAGTGGCGGGATGCTCTCCAAGTCGCATGGCTGTTCAGGCCTCATTGTCTCTCGTTGAGAGCCAGGTAGCGGTCATGAAGGAGGAACGGGACCCGGAACTTGCCGAGCAAGCGATTCCTGCAAGCTTGAAAATGATGGAAGGCCTACTGAAACAGGATCCCAACAATATCTGGATACTGGAAAACCTCGCTGAAGGTTTATGCAGTTATGCCTTCAGTTTTCTGGAAGATTCTGAACCCAAACGAGCATCTTCTCTATATAAAAGGGGTAAGGATTATGCCCTGCATGCGACTATTCTCAGGACAGGCAGGGAAAATTGGAGGGATCTTTCATTAGATGAATTTTCGCTCGCTCTTGATGAAGTCAAGGTTTCTCATCAGCCAGCTTTGTTCTGGATGGGGCAATGCTGGGGAAGTTGGTTGATGCAGAACCTTGACTCGGTAGAAGCTTTTGCTGATATTCCCCGCTTGGAAAAACTTATGAACAAGGTTCACGACCTGGATCCATCTTTCCATCATGCAGGACCTCATATATTTCTGGGGGCATTTTATGGGGGGCGCAGCAAGATGCTTGGTGGCAATCCGGAAAAATCCCGTCACCATTTTGAACAAGCGTTAGCATTAACCGAAAATAAATATTTATTGGCGCGTTTGTTGTTCGCTAAAACCTATGCTGTCCAGAACCAGAACCGTGAGTTGTTTGAGTCTCAATTACAGGCTGTTATAAAGGCTCCGATTGATCTTTTTCCTGAACAGCGTCTGGCAAATCAAGTGGCTCGTAAAAAAGCCGCTCAACTTTTAGAGCAAGTTGATGAACTGTTTTAAGAACACCTTTAAATTTCTAAATCGGCTTCTGGTTATTTTAGCTTTTTTGTTTGTCTGTATTGGGAATGATCCGGCTGAGGCTGGTAAGAAACAGATTATTAAATTTGCCACGCTTGCTCCTGAGGGTTCATCCTGGATGAAATCCATGCATAAACTTTCGGACAAGGTCAAAAAAGCTACCGATGGCAATGTGGCATTCAGGTTCTATCCCGGAGGCGTGTCTGGAGATGAAAAAGATGTGATTCGCAAAATCAGGGTTGGTCAGTTGCACGGTGCCGGTTTCACAGGGGTTGGGCTCGGTGAGATATTAAAGGAGGTGAGGGTTCTTGACTTACCATTTCTGTTTGATAGCGATGAAGAAGTCCAGCATGTATATAAAAAAATGAATGATTATTTTAAAACCCGGTATGAAGAGAAAGGGTATGTGCTGTTGGGCTGGGTTCCCGTAGGGTGGGTTCATTTTTTTTCCCAGCAACCAATAACTTCAGTGGATGACTTGCGGCAGTCAAAACCCTGGATGTGGGAAGGCGACCCTTTGGTGGAGCAGGCTTATAAAGGGCTGGGTGTTCAGCCTATTCCTCTTTCCATAACAGATGTTTTGCTTTCTTTGCAAACGGGAATGATAAATACGGTTTATGCGTCCACGCAGGGAGCTCTGGCTTTGCAATGGTTCACTAAGGTAAAACACGTGACTCGATTGCGGATGGGCTATGCAACAGGCGGAGTTCTGATTTCTAAAAAGAAATTCGACAAACTTTCCCGACCTTATCAGGAAGCGCTTAAAAAAATTGGTGCAGAATGTTTGCAGGAACTGGTTGAACTAATTAAGAAGGACAACATAAAAGCACATAAAGTTTTAGAAAAAAATAATGTGAAATGGGTGGCTCTTCCTGACGCGAAAGAAAAAGCTCGGTTTCAGGAAGCGGGAACCATAGCAAGAAAAAATCTGGCAGGAAAACATATCCCGTTGGAACTGCTTGAACAAGTGCTTAAACACCTGAAACAGTATCGACAACACTAGTTTCTGAGGGGCTAACGAAAGAAGGTTTGAATCTTCGCTTCTTTCTTAAGCTTTTCTACATAAGCGGCTACCAGGTCTTTGGCTTCTTCCATGAACAGGTGCTTTTGAATGGCCTTTTCCATTTCTTCAAAAGGCGCTTGTTCAGGCGGGTGTTTTTCGATGAGCTTGATAACATGGAAACCGAACCTGGTTTCTACTTTTCCACTTATTTCACCAGGCTTCAATTTTGAAACGGCTTCGTCAAAAGAAGGATCGAAAACTCCTTTATAAATAACATCCAGATCCCCGCCACTTTTCCTGCTGGCTTCGTCGTCCGACTTTTCCTTTGCCAGTTCCTCAAAGTTTGCACCTTCCTTGAGCTCTTTAAGGATTACGTCTATTCTTTCTTCAGCTTTTCGGGTCAGCTCTTCCCTTTTGCTTTGCAGTTCTGCGACAGGAGTGGATTTCAACATGTCAGGGGGAAAGATTGCAGCAAGGATATGCCGGGTATGATAGGCTTCAGGGCGATGAAACTTCAGCTTGTTGTCTTCGTAATATTTTTTTACATCTTCATCAGCAATATCGATCTTGCCTTTGATTTGTTCATTTAACAACTTCCGGGCATTGATGTCTACTTTCATGGAGTCTTTTAAATCCTCCAGGGTAATGTTTCTGGCTTTCAGTGCTTTATCAAATTCTTCATCGCTGTCATAAGGCTTGCGAAGAGCTTCCAGTTCTTTTTCGATTAAATCAGAGTCTACCTCCAGTTTCTTTTTTTCACCCTGCTGATGGATGAGTTCACGTACGATTTCTTTCTCTATCAGATCTTTCACAATACTCGTTCTTTCTCGCAAAGTCAGCGGCCGTTTAACGTTTCTTAAAATCTGATTCAGCCTGAACTCAATATATTTTGACTGGATGTCTACACCGTTAACTTTTGCCACGACCTCTGGAATTTTCAGGGATTGAGGAGATGATTGTGCGGACGCTTTACCCATTGCTGGAAGGGTAAGTATGAAAATGGATAAAATAACTGGAACCATCAGGCTGAATCTTTTTTTCATGATTTCTTTAAAGAAGTAAAAGGGTTTTAAGAATGCCATTACGGCTTGGCCGAGTCACGCCCGATTAAGGCAGATGTTAAATACTTAAACTACTTTCTGCCGTTAATTAGGTGATTACTTTATGCCTTCCACGTAAGTGGGCCGGGGATCTCTTGGAGAATAGCACTCATGAAATCATGTTGCAATACTTGTTCGTTAAATTGACGGATTGGTGATGCTGTGGGAAAATCTCCCTTCTTATGACGAATTTCCCTTCATTCAGGATTTCATGGGTTGCCTATGCGTGCCTTTTTGCTTCCGGTGCGGCCAGCCTGGTTTATGAGTTGATTTGGTTTCGGCATCTGGCACTGGTATTTGGAGCCAGTTTGTATGCACTGAGTGCTGTGTTGTGCGCATTCATGATGGGTCTTGCTGGGGGCGCCTGGTTAATGGGCAAGGTTTTATCCAGCGAATCCGCAAGATTAGAGCCAGATAAATTGATTCGTATTTATGGCTTACTTGAGGGCTCAATCGGTCTTTATGCTTTATGTTTCCCTCTTGGGCTCGGCCTTCTGGAAAAACTATATCCCCTGATTTTGCCGGCAAGCGGACAGGTTAATTTGACTGTGCATTTGCTGGAGTTCTTACTGAGTACTCTCCTGATGTTACCCGCAACATTGTTGATGGGTGCGACACTTCCTTTAGTAGGGTTCTGGGCGACTGGCAACCAGAACGAAAAGATTTTTACCAAAATTTCATTATTATATGGAGTCAATACATTTGGCGCAGTGTGTGGTTGTTTGTTCACCCAGTTTTTTGCAATTCGTCTTTGGGGTGTTCAGGGTGCAACAGGGTTTGCGATAGTGCTCAATGTTTTGGTTTTTATGCTCTGTTATAGCAGGTCGAATGCGTTTTATGTGGATGAAACCGGTCCGATTAATATTCAAACTAAGAAAAGAGAGAAGAAGAAAGAGGCTGTAGAGGAAGAGGTTTCGCCAGCCATAGGACTTCTGGTTCTTGTTATGTTTGCCTATTCCGGTATGGCTTCATTATCAAGTGAGATTTTGTGGACGAGAATTCTTGTTTTCCCGATGGGGAGCACCCTTTATTCTTTTGCTCTTATCCTTGCTACATTTTTATTGGGAATAGCTTTGGGCAGTCTTACGGCCAATAAGCTCGTGGGCCGATCTTACCGAGTGCTCAAATTTGTCGGGATTGAACTTGCTATCAGTGTTTTTTGCATAGGCATTCTTCCTGTGTTGGCAAACTTGACAGAATGGACTGCTATTGCTGATAACTATTTTTACAGTCTGGACAGTTCTCCAGAAAGAATCATTTTGATCAGGTCTTTGTTTGCCTTTGCGCTGATATTTCTCCCGACCTTTGGGTTTGGCCTGCTTTTTCCTTTAGCCAATCATCTCTACTCTTCGCGACTTCATGGAGTGGGGAAGGTTCTTGGCAATACTTATTCAATCAATACCGTTGGAGCGGTGTTGGGAACGATTCTGACTCCGTTTGTTTTCATACCGCTATGGGGAATTCGCTTATCTTTATATGGAATCTACGGAGTACTGATTTTGTTTGGGGTTTATATTCTGTCAAGAGACAGGGAATTTAAGCCAGCTTTCACATTTATGATGCTGGGCTCTGTATTATTTGTTTTGATACTGGGTAAGGGATTTTTGGTTCCGGACATTGAGACACAAAAAGCCGGGAAAGGTAACTTTGCAAGGCTTGAAGTAAATGTTCCCGAAGATCGGATAAAGCTTCTGGATTATAAGGAGGGGGAATATTCCACTATCAGTGTTGTGGAGGATAAGGAAAGTCGCGCGCGTACTATTTATCTGGATGGGTTCAGCACTGCCACAGTCTCCAGTTTGTTTTCAGGTAGCACTTATATGCAGGCAATGGGGTTTGTGCCTATGGTTCTGCATCCTTCTCCAAAACGTGTTTTAGTGATTGGATTTGGAACCGGCAACACCATTGGGACAACCTCTATGTTTCCGGGGGCGGAAGTTCACGGCGTTGAAATTGATAAAAACGTGCTTGAGTTTTCGAAATGGTTTTCAAATTGGAATCACGATGTTTTAACCCGTCCCAATATTAAAATGTTCATTCAAGATGGAAGAAGCTTTTTGAAATGGACGGAGTTCACTTATGATGTGATTATTATGGAACCCATGTCACCCTTGCAGGCAGGGGTGGTAAATTTGTATTCCAGAGAATTTTATGAGTTGGCTTTGAGCCGTTTAAAAGAAGATGGTTTGCTTGTGCAATGGTTGCCTTTGCATCTGGTGGGACCGGAAGACGCAAGGTCAATCACTCATACATTCAATGGGGTTTTTCCCGAGTTTTCGGTGTGGAACAGCTTTCTCACTCGTATAGTTATGCTGGTAGGGAGTCGCAATCCGGTGAAACTGGATAAAGAACATTTTGAGGAGTTGATGAAAAATGTGGAAATCAATGAAATGGCCAGGGAAATGAAAGTAAACTCCTTTCTTGATTTCGCAGACTTTTACATTACTGAGGGAAAGCGTCTTTCTTCGTATCTGGAGGGGGCTGATGAAATTACGGATGACACACCTTTGCTTGAGTTTTCTTCTGTTTCGCTTCTTCCTCCTTTGCAATGGGAGACAGATGAGAGCTTTTTGAACCTTCTCCGTCCCAGGTTGGATCAGGTTCCTAATGTGAGAGGAGCGTCAGTACAGGAACAGGAAATTTTTAAAAGGGATTATACAATTCGAACCGCACAAAGATTTGGCCTTTTCTCCAGACGTTATAAAGGGCCGGGGGAAAAATTTTTTGCATCGGGCAACTATTTTGGCGGATTGGAAGAGTTAAGAATCTACTTTGAATCACACACTTCTTCACCAGTTCAATTGCGTGGCGCTCACTGGAATGATTAATATGAATCATGAAATTAAATCATTGTTTTAAACTATTTCCAGTTCTGCTGGCATTGGTAGTGACTTCAAATGAGGCCTGGTCTTTTTCTGATGAGCCAATCCATCACCAGTTGCAAATAGAGCTGGAGCCTTCCACCCGTTTTGCTAATATCAAAGACACTATTCAGCTCAATTATTCTTCAAATGAGTGCGATGTCCCCGCTTTTTATCTTAATTCAGCTTTGAAACTGGATTGGGTTCCGGAAGGGTGGCAGGTGCAAACATCGTCCAGCTTTCTTAAGGTAGAGTTTGTCAAGATCCATTCCACTACTTGCCCTGACTCGTTGACGTTGAGTTACTCCGGTGTCCTTCATGATCCTTCTCTTGATGATAATAACCCGGTAGAGTCTGATGGGTTGTTTTTTTCCGGCGAGAGTTATTTTTATCCTCAAATTGAGGGAGATTTTCCCAGTGTAACATTTGAGATGAATGTGTCCCTGCCTGCTTCCTGGCATGCGGTGAGTCAGGGCAAAAGGCTTGGTGACCAGTTATCAGGAACTAGAAGGGTTGTTTCCTGGATATCCAGCTTTCCTACAGAAGAGATCTATTTGATCGGCAACAAGTACCACATCTATGAAACAACACATAATGGTCTCCCTTTATATGCGTATTTGCTGCAGGAAGATGAAAGACTTGCTGACCGCTATTTGCAAACGGCAAAATCTTATATAGATTTTTATTCCCGGTTGATTGGGTCTTATCCTTATGAAAAATTTGCATTGATAGAAAATTCCCGACAGACCGGTTATGGAATGCCTTCGTTTACGTTTATGGGATCGAGAATCATACGCTTCCCGTTTATTTTGCATAGTTCTTATCCTCACGAAATCTTGCATAACTGGTGGGGCAACGGTGTTTTTCCGGACCAAGGGCATGGTAACTGGTCAGAAGGATTGACAGCTTATCTTGCCGACCATCTTCTGCTGGAGCTGAAGGGGAAAGGGGCTTCATACAGGTTTCAGGAAATGATGAAATATTCAAACTATGTCAACGAGGAAAATGATTTCCCCTTGAATGAATTTGGTTACCGGGACAGCATGGCTTCTCAGGCAATCGGTTATGCAAAGTTATTGATGGTTTTCCATATGCTTCGTAAAGAAATAGATGATGGCAACTTTCTAAATGGTCTGAAAAGGTTTTATGAGACCTACAAGTACCGATATGCCAGCTATGATGACATGCGAAAGACTTTTGAGGAGGTATCAGGGCGGAGCTTGAAAGAGTTTTTTCAGCAATGGGTGCATCGAAAAGGGGCTCCGGAAATTCGATTGAAACACGCATCTTATCTCGTTTCTGGGGACCGATATGACCTGAAATTGACGGTTGAACAGAAAGATCCTGTATTTAAGTTGAAAACTCCAGTTGCCATATGGACTACCAAATCACAGGTTGCAGAGATTCATCACCTGGAACTTCTTACTGACAAGCAGGATTTTTATTTTAAGTTGCCTGCTGAACCTGTAGCGATCCGACTTGATCCGTTTAATGATGTATTCCGCCGATTGGGAGCTAAAGAAGCTCCATCCAGCTTGAGTCAGACTTATGGCGCAAAACAAATAACGGCTTTCTTGCCAGAAGAAGATTTCTATGATTACCAGAAATTTGCCACGTCTGTGGCCAAACGGATTTTCAGGAACAATGAAAATGATACCAATCCCGAAGGCAGCTTATGGATTTTTGGGAAAAATCATCCATTGAGCAAAATTATTAAAGTACGACTCAAAAAAGTGGGAATTGAAATGGGTGAGAAGGGTGTGAAGTTGCGTGAACGTTATTATGCATGGAAGGGTCACAGCTTTGTGTTCACACTTACCAGGACAGACCAACAACAAGGAACTATGACCTGGGTTATTGCAGGAAACAAAGAAAGCGTACCTGGATTAATACGCAAACTGCCTCATTACGGCAAATACGGTTATCTGGTTTTTGAAGGTTCTGAGCCAGACATTCGGGAAAGAGGAATCTGGGCTACCAACCCCGTTGGACTGCAAAAAATTTTCAGGGAAGGACAACCGCTACTTTTACCGGAACAAAAACCTCTGGTTTCATTCAAACCTTTTCATAAATAGGTATAATTAAAAGAATATATAAACAGGAGCACGCAATGATGAAGACCTTTCGATTAAGTTTTTTCATATTGGTTTTGTTTTTTTTCTTGGCTGTTGGAAATGCAATGGCGGGGGATGCAGTTCCTTTTTCCGGAGTGGTTAAAAAAATATTTGCCAAAAAAAACAAGGTGGGAATTAAAGATCCAGAGACTAAAAAAAGATTCACAGTGATAATTAACGAAGACACCAAACCCACTGGGCTTAATATTTTAAACGACCTGAAAAAGAAAGATAAGGTGGAAGGTAAATATACAGTTACCGATGCGGGGCTCTATATTGCTCTTGAACTGAAGAAGAAGTAAGCTTCATAGTTTGTCGTTTTTAGTTTGGGTGATAATCAACGTAAACGGTGCATGACAGCCATAACATCCTGAGCTCTGGGTAAGGCAAACAAGCCATTGTTATAAGGTGCAACCGATTCCAGTTCACTGCTTTCAATCTTATCAATAATATGCTTTATTCCCTCCCAATTAGACTCACCAGGGTATTTTTTTTGCCTCTCTTTAAATTGTTTCAGAATCCATCCGCATAATTCCAATTGTCCCGGTTCTACAAGATGCTCAACATAACGCACATCAATTTCGGTACGCCCAAGGATAAGAGAGATCAGTCCTTGTGTTTGAATCACGCAGTCTTTTCTGCCTCGGCTGAAACTCAATCCATTTAAACTTCTGTTTCGAAATTGTATTGTTGGCAGGGGATTGCTGGTTTCTATTTTGCGGCTACCGGGGTTTTCCTGAACAATTTGTTTAGCCTTTTCTGTTACCAACTGAGGTTTAAAGGAGTTCATGGCAATGATGTTGTCTGCCATATCAAAGTAATCCCCACTTCCTCCCATAACCAGAATGGTGCTTACTCCAAAGTCCTTATAAAGTTCTTCGATTCGGTCTATAAGCGGCGTGATGGGTTCCTGCCCGGATGAGATCAAAGCCTGCATACGGGCATCACGGATCATGAAATTTGTAGCGCAAGTATCTTCATCCATAAGCAGGAGTGAGGATTCCGACTCAACCGCTTCTATAATATTCACTGCTTGTGAGGTAGAGCCACTGGCTGAGACTGTGGAGAAGTTTTCGGTCGATGGAATGAGCGGCAAGTTGTCCATGAATCCGGAAATGTTGATGGGCTGGACACAGCGTCCGTCTTCTGCCCGAATTTTTACTGCGGTTGGCAGTGTCGCGATTCGTTCTCTTCCATCTCCTGTTGCATGCGGGTATACGGCATCTTGAATGGCTTTCAATAGAGTGCTTTTCCCGTGGAATCCTCCACCCACAATCAGTGTAATGCCTAATGGGACAGGCATACCTCGGACGGCTCCAGCATGAGGCAGATGAACTTCTGTGCTAAGGTCATTGGGTGCAGAGAATAACACTCCACCGTTTTCAAGTGGCAGATCGCTGACACCCGATGCGCGTGGAAGAAGCGAACCATCGGCAACAAAGCTGGCCCAATGATTCTCGATCAATAACTGGCTCAGTTTGGAATAGTCTTCCAGTGTTTCTATAGCCTGTTGAACATTTTTCATGTCGAGAGATTTTGCCAGCAGACATTCCTCCCAGACAGGGGGAAGGATCTCGGAGAAAAGCCTTACACATTCTTTAGCCATTACACTTCGCCCATCTCCCGGTAAGCCGGCAAACAGGGTCAAGATTACATGGTCTTTTTTTATTTGCAGGCCGCTTCGGCGAATTACTTTTTGTCCCGGCGATTGCACTGCTATTTCGCCGCTTCGTCCTGAACCATTTATCTTGCCCCGGCACTTTTGAATTCGGCGGCTTACACCCCGTAATAAATGGTCTTCCAATGCCAGTTTTCTTACAGGGTTTTCATAGTGGTCTTTTGCAAAGCCCGCTGTGTCAAGTTCGATCTTTATAGACAAGCGAGAGGGCGCGGCAAAAGGATCGCCCTGAACATGTTCAAACGTTAACTCAAAGAGATCAAAGGTGAACTTTTTGCCTTGCAGGGCTTTATAGGCTTTATAACCTTTACTATCCAGAGATGTGATTTGATTGATGAGTTCCTGAGGGGCAGGCATTGTTGTTAATGGGAAAAATTTCCTGCGAAACCCTGAGCGGAAATTCCTACAGGAAGATAAGAGCGTGCAATGTCCGCGATATGATTTCGATACGAAAGCTTAACCGAATCTTCCTGAATCTGACTCATAGCTGAAGGAAGACGGGTTTTAAATGTTCTAGCACCTCCTTCAGAACCATCACCTTCTATAAAGTGGTCAATGATTACCGCGGAAGCCCCCGATTTTTTTAAACGTTCAAAGAAGTTTTGCGGGTTTTTCAATGGATATAAAGGTGAAAGACAGGCAACAGTATTGAGTCCATATTGTGACAGTTTTTCCAGAGCGGAAATCCTTTGCTCAATACTGCATGGTGGAGGAGGCAGTCCCGGCAGCCGGTTGCGGTCTCCTTCAATTGAAATATGGACTCTGACGGTACAAAGTTGTGATAGTTCCTGAATAACTTTAAGATCATCCAGGATGCTGGAGCTGTGGGTTTGCAGGATCAATCTGTCAGGCGGGCAATTTGTCATTGCCTTTAGTAGGGAACGGGTTACTCTGTATTTTTTCTCGGCAGGTTGCCATGGGTCGGTGGAGCTTGACATGAAAATTGTAAATGGAGTTGAACGTCGGTGAGCCCATTTTCTTTCCTTTTCCACTGACTGGATATACAATTCACTTGCGTTTGTTTTGACATCTACAAACTTTCCCCACTCACGTCTCTGTGTTAACCAATGATTGAAACGAACATAGCAACCTTCGCCGCAGGCTGAAAGCCCAAAACCGCAACCTCGGTAAGGATTTAATGAGTGTGTGCAAACTCCACTAAGATAACCGCTCGAGCGTGTCAGTAAAGTTTTACTAGTTGTCAAGTTTGTCTGCATATCACAGAGTAGAAGGCAGGGTCTGTGGAAGTCAGGGGGCTTCACCCCATTTAACAGATCCCAAATGCATTTTGAAATTTGATGCGGCCCGATAAAACACTTCATAACCTCCTGTGCTTCTGTTGGCATCTGCCACCACCCATTTACTGTCTGGAAAGTCTTCCAAATCCCATATCCAGACTTGCCTGTCATCTGTTTTTGTCAGTGTCAGAGAGCCAAGATCATCCTCAAAAAAGAACTGACCGTATAAAGTGACTGTCGTACCGGGTGGGCCATCAAGAGTCAGGGAGTACTCACCTTCACAAAAATAATTATTCATTACTCTAAGGTCTGAGGCATCCTTCCCTTTCTTCAGGATAAAAACTTTTTCGCAGATGCGTCCTTTTTTTAAAAGCGTCCATTTATCTGAAGCCTCCTTAAAGATCACCAGTTCGGTTTTGGTTTCTTCAGCCCAATTGACAGACGGAAATCCAAAAGCTATTATTGCCATAACCCATATAATTTTTAAATTCATTGCTGGAACTCTTAAAGAGTCTTTAAATAATTTGGAAACTTTAATCTTTGTCATACCTTCAATTTTTGGCGGGTATGATAGTAGAAGCTGATTGATGCCCGCGCCTAGGTGTTATTCCCGGCTTTACAGAACCCTGCTTTATCATTAATCATTTTATCATTTTTTATCTTAGTAAGGTATTCTCCCTGATCGTACCTTCCTTAATGAAGCAAAATATCAGGTTTTTTGCCAGCGTCTTGAGGATTTTAAAGATTTTGACAATGCATTTTATAAAATGCAGATAATTCAGCCTATGAATCAGGAGAAAAAAATTAAGGACCGGACCAGCAGGATCCAAGAGACCAATGAGCGGTTGAATGCCGAAATAGAACACTCCAAACTGATAAAGGCCATTGCAGTGGCTTCCAATGAAACCCAGGCGATTGGTGAAACCTTGCGCTTTTGCATTCGCCAAATCTGTGAGTTTGCTGGGTGGCCGTTAGGGCATTTATATTTGACGGCTGATAATCCTTCTGAAGGACTTGTTCCTTCCTCGTTTTGGTATGTTGAGGAACCAGGACAATTTGACACCTTCCAAAAGATTACCCAGGAAACTCCTTTGGAAGCTGGGATAGGTTTGCCTGGTCGAGTGCTTGTTAGTGGAGAGCCTGCATGGATCATTGATGTGACAAAAGATGCAAACTTCCCCCGTGCCAAGTTGGCGCAGGATATAGGGGTTAAGGCAGGGTTCGCTTTTCCAATATTAATTGGCAGAAAGGTAGTGGGAGTAATGGAGTTTTTCTCACCTAAAGCTGCTGAGCCCGATACTCAAATGCTGGATATCATGGCACAAGTTGGAACCCAGCTTGGCAGGGTTCTCGAAAGAAAGCAGGCGCAGGATGAAAGTGAACGCTCTCAAGACCAGTTACGTAAACTTTATCATCGTTTAGAACAGGTACGTGAGGAAGAAAGGACCCGGACCGCACGGGAAGTTCATGACCATTTGGGACAGGTGCTGACAACTATGAAACTGGAGTTGTCCCTGCTTGGTAAAAAGCTTGCTTATTACAATCCGACTATACAAAAATCAACAGAGCAACTTCTTGAAATGAGTGATGAGGCTATTCAAACGGTTAAGAAAATTTCAATGGATCTCAGGCCACCTATTCTTGACGACTTGGGAATTGCCGAAGCGATAGTTTGGCAGGCCAAAGATTTTTCCAAAAGAACAGGGATCGAGTGTGTATTTGTAAATGAAATGAAGGATTTTGAACCAGACCATGAACGCTCGACAACCCTGTTCAGGGTTTTTCAGGAAACTTTGACCAATATCGTAAGGCATGCTAGAGCGACCAAAGTTTGTGTTAAACTATGCGAGGACAGTGAAACGCTAACTCTTCAGGTTCAAGACAATGGGTGTGGAATCTCATCAGATCAAGTGTCAAGCCTGAGGTCTTTGGGCTTGCAGGGTATGCGGGAACGGGCAATGGTTTGGGGAGGTAATGTCCTGATTCAGGGTTTTCCAAATGGCGGGACAACTATAAATATCAAAATTCAAAAAGGATGATCATGGCAACAAAGAAGGAAAATGGAAAAATAAAAGTAATTATTGCGGACGACCACCCATTATTTCGTCGAGGTTTGAAGCACGCATTTTCTGAAACACCCGATATCGAGGTTGTGGATGAAGCGGAGACAGGTGAAGAGTTACTTGAAAAAGTTCGGGGTATGGATTTGGGCCTTGCTCTTCTGGATATTTCCCTGCCTGGTAAAGGGGGACTGGAGATACTCAAACAACTTAGAGAGGATCGTCCCAAGTTGCCTGTATTGATATTAACCGTATATCCGGAAGAACATTATGCCGTTCGCTTTTTCAAGGCTGGAGCTTCGGGTTTTATCACTAAAGAAAGTAGTACAGACCAAATCTATGCCGCTGTAAGAAAAGTTGCAGATGGCGGGAAATATGCCAGCCCTGAAATCACCGAAAAGCTGGCATTTGATTTTACCAAGTCAGACAGGCCAGCCCACGAAAGACTATCAGACCGGGAGCATCAAGTTTTCATGATGCTTGCGCAGGGAAGTTCGCCCACCGAAATAGGTAAAGAACTATCCCTAAGCGTCAAAACTATCAGTACACATCGTTCCAGGATTCTGGAAAAAATGCAAATGAAGAAAAATGCTGAGCTGATCCATTACGCAATTTCTCAAAAGCTTATTCAATAATACTTTTCAGCCTTCCTGTCCACAGTCATAGCCTATCCAGGCGTATAGGATAAACACCTACTTCTTTATAAGAAAAAATCACTATTATTTAGGTTTTTGTCTTACTGTATAAAAGGTGTTATGCCTATATTAACGGCAGGTTCTATTTATTAAAATCTCTCGGAAAATTAGCAGTAAAAATTAAGAAATAGTCTGTTACTCGAATGAGTGTTTTTAATAAACAAAACTTAAGGAGAGGGTTATGAAAAAGATTTTTGTTTTGACTGTAGCTTTCATCGCTGGTTTTGCTCTGGTTGCTAACGCAGCTCAGATCACAACCGGTCAGACAGCAAAATGTACTGATGCAAAAAGCATCACGTTAGAAACAGAAGGTCCTGCCAACACCTCCAATGACAAGTATGGTTATACCAACAACGATCGTGGTAACGCTAACTTGAGCATCTGGAAGTCTTCCAACTTCACCACAGTTCCTATTACATTAGGACCGAACGACAACAACGACAGTGTTAACGGATCTGATGGTGGAAGAACTGGTCTTCCTCGAAGAGGTGGAATGGGCAAACATAAAGTAACCCTCGTTTCTCAACCAGCTTTCAGCCGTGGTGATTCCATTGGTGATATCAGTGGATTGGTTAAAATCACCAACACGGGTGTAAACCCTGTTACGGTTACCTGTAACTAAATTTTGAAAGGGCTTAATTAGCGAGTTGGGCCCTTACCCTGGAAAACAGCCGACCTCTCCCGGTCGGCTGTTTTTTTTTGTCTTTTTTCTGTCTTGTGTTTGTCAGTTGAATCCTAGTCGCTGCGCTCACTGCCTCACATGTATTTGTCTCCCCATCTGAGCTGAAAATGTTTCCGGGATTTTCTGGAATGCAAAACTTGCGGACTTTTATTTTTTTAAAAGATCCCTTTAAGGTTTAACTAGCCCGCCTAAAGTTTCTTATGAGGCTAGAGAAATATCTTAGGCAGGGATAGGCTACCTGGCTACCAAAAAAATGGTTTCTGGCTGATATCTAAATTTTATGAGGTTCATTAAACTCTCCAACAATTATGAAGATATCTATTAGCACTGCTGAGTTGTGATTTTATAAAACAAAACAAGGAGAGGTTTATGAAAAAGATTTTTGCTTTAACAGCTATGTTTGTTGCGGGTCTGGCATTTTCCGCTAATGCAGCACAGATCAGCAATGGCCAAACTGCAAAATGTAATGATGCAAAAAGCATCACCTTGGAAGCTGACAAAGTCGCAAACGCGTCTGCTGACAAATTCGGTTACACCGACAATGACAGAGGTACCGCTAATTTGAGCATGTGGAAGTCCTCAAACTTCACCACAGTTCCTATTACATTAGGGCCGAACGATAATAATGACAGTCTCAATGGTACCGACCATGGCAAGACAGGTCTTCCTCAAAGAGGCGGAATGGGAAGAAGTAAAGTAACTCTCGTTTCTCAACCTGCTTTCAGCCGTGGTGATTCCATTGGTGATATCAGTGGACTGGTTAAAATCACCAACACGGGTTCAATTCCGGTTACCGTTACCTGTAATTAAGTTTTATTGTTTTATGAGGGCGTGAGTTTAGCCCTTACCCTGAAACAGCCGGTCTTCTCCCGAGGCCGGCTGTTTTGCGTTTTCTTATAGTATGAATTTTCATAGCTCTACCGTGTTATCGTCTTTGAAAAAAAGTCCTTCATCAGAAGCAACTTGGTTGCACTTAAAACGGTTTTATTTCAACCTTCCCGATACCCACCCAGCGATCAATATGGCTGACTGGAAATATAAAACTCAAGTACCTGCAAAAGCACCCAATGCTTGCCAGTGCATGCGAACTCAGGAAAACCTTAAGAAGGAGCCTGAAACTCAAGCTGTCTGAAGTTTTATCGCCAGTTTTTTTATCAAAGTTTGCTGATTGCCTTATATTGCGCTTAAATTTTCCCGGTTAATTTGATACTCTTAGCCGTCTTTCACACCATCTATAACGAATTCTTTTCAAGATATTTAAATGAGTGAATCCATAAAAGTTCGTTTTGCGCCCAGCCCTACGGGATTTTTACATATCGGAGGTGTGAGAACAGCTCTGTTCAACTGGTTATTTGCCAGACACCATAGAGGTAAATTTGTATTGCGAATTGAAGATACTGATCATGAGCGTTCGACAGAAGAGTCTATTAATGAGATTCTCGAGTCCATGCGTTGGTTGGGATTAGACTGGGATGAAGGTCCTTACCGACAAACCGAGCGGCAGCAGCTTTATTCCGAAAAAGTCGACCAACTTTTCAAGGAAGGCAAGGCTTACCGTTGTTACTGCACACCGGAGGAACTGGATAGGAAACGCAATGAAGCCCAGAAAAAAGGGCTCAAACCGAAATATGATGGAACTTGCCGTGAGCGGGACGATCAGCCGGAAGGTATTCCTTCCGTGGTCCGTTTTAAGGCACCTCTTGAGGGTACGGTGGTGGTTGAGGACCTTTTGCGTGGCAAGGTGGTTTTCGACATCAGCGAACTGGATGACCTGATTATACAGAGGACGGATGGTTCCCCGACCTATAATTTTGTTGTTGTGGTTGATGATGCGGATATGAGTATCACGCATGTGGTGCGTGGGGACGACCATCTTTCCAATACGCCTCGGCAATGTTTATTGTACGATGCCTTGAACTTCCCACGTCCCCGGTTTGCCCATATTTCGATGATCCTGGGTCAGGACAAGACCCGATTGAGCAAACGGCATGGAGCTACTTCCGCGCTTGCTTATCGTGATATGGGCTACTTGCCTTCGGCGATGATTAATTATCTGGCTCGACTGGGTTGGTCGCATGGCGACCAGGAAATTTTTTCGCGGGAAGATATGATAAAACTTTTTTCCTTCGATTCGGTTCACACTTCAGCAGCAGTGTTCGATCCTGACAAACTGTCCTGGTTAAATGAACATTATATAAAAAATACTCCTCCTGAAAAATTGGCCGGGTTCTTGGAGCCATTTCTCATAAACTCAGGAATTCTCGAAGAAGGGCACGGGCTGGGTGCTCCTGAAATCGCCAGGGTTATCCCTTCTTTGAATCAGCGTGCAAAGACTCTTGTGGAGATGGCGGAAAAATCAGCTTTCTATTTTAAAAAGAATGTAGAGTTTGACGAGAAAGCAAAAGCCAAGTTTTTGACCGCTGAGTCCAGACCCTTGTTGGAGAAAACAATTGCGGGACTTTCCGGGGTGGTAAACTTTTCTGCAGAAGAAGTCGAAGCGTTATTCAAACAAATTGTGGAAGAAGAGGGTACAAAACTCGGCAAGCTGGCGCAACCCGTCCGTGTTGCACTCACAGGCACTACGGTGAGCCCGGGCATTTACGATGTCATCCTGCTTCTTGGTAAAGAAGAAACGCTTAAACGTTTGGAGAATGCCATCGCATAATTTGAAGCTCCTGACCAAGAGGTTAAATGAAAACCTGCTTATCCTCCATATTCAGGCAAATGGTGGCAACCCGTGTCACTTTTTCGGTTGGAGCTCTCGTCTTACTTTCTTGCCTGACCTATTTCAACACTCTGGACAATACCTTTCATATTGATGACTTTTCTAGAATAGTAAACAACCCCGGAATTAGAACCATCCAGCCTGTTACGCGGCATTTTATGGACCCGCTCACCATGTCTATCAAGCCTGAGTTGGTACATTTTAGGCCGCTTGTTCCTTTGTCTTTTTCCTTCAATTATGTTTTCTGGAACAATTCGCTCCCTTCGTATCACGGTGTGAATATTGCCTTTCATACCGCCTCTGCCATTGTCATATTTTTGCTTTGTTTGGAACTTCTCAGGCAGGCTTCCCTCTGGGAATACCTGCCTCGGTATTGTCATGGACTGTCCCTGTTTGTAGCGGCGATTTTCGCGGTGCATCCGGTATCGGGTATCTCGATCAATTATATTACCAACCGTGACCTTTTGATGATGGAGTTTTTCTTGCTGGTATCCTTTCTTTTATATGTACGGATGCGACGGGGAGAAGATTCCTGGGTAAGTTGGTTAGCGATCCTCGTATTATTTTCACTTTCTCTACTTTCTAAACAGAATGCAGTGGTTTTTCCGTTGTTAATTCTGGTTTATGAATGGACCGTAAACAGGAGTCCTTTTCTCACCCAGTCTTCCTGGTTGCGGGCTATGCCTTTTGCCTTTTTGGTGATAGGGTTATTTTTCTATACCCGTTATGTGTTGGAGTTCTCCACGATTGGGAAACTTCTACCCGGTAAGATAGATTCTTTCTGGGACTATCCTCTCCTACAGTTTAAAATCCATATTTCTCATTACCTGGCGAATTTTTTCTGGCCGGTTTCGATCCGTATGGGGCCCTATATAGAACCTGTTTCTCCAAGTGACCTGGGTCCGTGGTTGGGATTAGCATTTATAGCTTCGACACTTTATCTCGCTTATTGGCTGAGAATTCGCTCGCCTTTGTCTGCGTTCTGCATTCTGGCTTACTGGATCACTTTGTCACCCACCTCTTCAGTGCTACCAATATTTGTGCTGGCTGCCCATTACCGACCCTATCCATCCAGCTTCTTTTTTTATTTGTTAATGGGGATGGTTATGTTCCAAACCTTGCCACGTAAAGTTTTGGCAGGCATTTGTGTGTTGTTGGTTATTTATTTCGCGTCAGTTTCAATTTATTTGAATTCAACCTGGAAAACTGAGACAACTCTTTGGCAGCACAGCATTGACCAGGACGGTTCGAAAAAAAATCCGGTAAATTTGTTGAACTATGCCATGAATGTGGACGACCTCGATGTCAGGGAGGAATATCTGCGTAAAACCCTGGAGCTTTCCCCGCGTTACCATCTGGGTAAAATTGATCTGGGTCTCACCCTTATCCATAAAGGTCAAAAAGAAGAAGGACTGAAAATAGTTAAAGAAGCGGTAGAGCTGAACCCCGGTTTGGCCCAGTCTCACTACTGGCTGGGGATCGCCTATAAATTAACAGGACAATATGAGCAGGCATTGATGGAAGTGGAAACTGCGGCCTCTATTGATTCTGGCCAGGTGGAAGTGCTCTATGACTTGGCTTTACTAAAACAGTTGGCGGGTAAATACAGTGAATCCATTCCCGTTTTGCAGAAAGTCAGGGAGCGTGCACCCGATTTCCGAAGATTAGGTTTTTTATTGGGATTTGCATATCAAAGCACAGGGTTAAACGATCTGGCCGTAAAAACGTATTCAACTTACCTTGAGAAACGTCCAAACGACTTTCAGGCTCGTTTTAACCTGGGCTATGCTCAAATGGTTCGAGAAGAATATTCGGAGGCAGTTGAAAGTTTCCATATGGTTCTGGACTTTAAACCTGACTATTATGAGGTCCACCTGCACTTGTCAACCTGTTATAAGAAACTAGGCAATGATAGTCAGTCCCAAGACCATTTGAAAATCTGGGAACAAAAAAGAAGTGGATAGATACCCCTGGTATCAGCACTATTTAGAAGCAAAAAGTTGTGAATTACTAAATCAGCCTTTTAGAATCTCCCGCCATAAAAAAGCATCTCAGTTTAAAGTCCCGTTATTTAATGGTTGGTTGGAAAAGGTCATGGCCAAGTTAAAGCTGAAACTGAATGAAAATGTGGAAGGCAATTATTATGTCGACTCAACCTGTATTGATTGCAGTGCCTGCAGAAGGTTTGCACCGTCAACGTTTGGTGATGGTGATGAATTTGCTTTTGTGAAGGCACAACCAGGAACTGAAGCGGAGGTGCTGGCTGCTAATCAAGCTTTGATATCTTGTCCTACAGCCTCAATTGGGACGATTGATAAAACTGATCTCAATTCTGCTAAAAGCTCTTTTCCAATAGAATTGGTTCCCGGTATTTATATTAACGGATTTAATAAAAAAGATTCTTATGGTGCGGACAGCTATTTTATAAAATCTGACTTGGGAAACTGGTTGGTAGACAGTCCCAGGTTCACTCAGCATTTGGTGAAAAAGTTTGAGCGATTAGGAGGTGTGGATTACATTTTTTTAACTCATCAAGATGATGTTGCAGATGCCCATTTATATGCGAATCACTTTCAGGCAAAAAGAATCATCCATCAACTGGATTCTTCAGCGCAAAAAGATGCAGAAATAATTTTGCAAGGTGAGGAAGGCTTTTCCATTGGTCAAGGGAGAATTATTTTTACTCCGGGGCACACCGCAGGACATCTGGTCTTGTTGTGGGAGGAACGATATCTGTTTACAGGAGACCATTTTGCCTGGTTGAGAAGACTGAACAGGTGGGGTTCGTTCAGGGATGCCTGTTGGGATTCCTGGAAGAAACAAATCAACTCAGTCGCAAAGCTTAAGGTTTTGAAGGATGTTCAATGGATTTTCCCAGGGCATGGTAGCCGTGGAGAAATTCAGCAAGAGCAGTTTCCAGATGTCATTGACGATGCCGTTGCCTGGATGAAGTCAGTTCAGGTAACCGCTACTTGATCATTTCCCCAATATCGCGGATTTTCACTTTCTCTTCAAGACCTTTGGCTTTCACCGCATCTTCAAGCATCAACACACAGTAAGGGCAGGACACGGCGATGGTGTCTGGGTTGGAAACCATCAACTCATCCAGTCTGTGGTGGCTCATGCGGGTACCGGTGTTTTCTTCGAGCAGGAACCGGGCGCCACCGGCTCCGCAGCAAGTTCCGTTTTCACGGCTTTGCTCTACTTCCTGAACATTTTGTAATACATTACGTGGAGCATCGTATACACCATTATGTCGTCCCAGATAGCAGGAATCATGTATTACTACATTAGAGCCAATGTTTTCCTCTGGTGATAATTTTCCTTCTGCGACCAGCTTTTCGAGTAACTCAGAGTGATGAATCACTTCCAGATTCACCCCAAAATCAGGATACTCGTTTTTCAGTGAATTGAGACAATGCGGACAGTGGGTGATGACTTTCAGCACGTTTTGTTGCTTGAATGTTTCAGCGTTTTGAGTCGCAAGCATGTCGAATAGATATTCATTACCGGCTCTTCTTGCCGGGTCGCCAGTGCAACCTTCACCGTTGCCGAGAATGGAAAAACTGACTCCAGCCTTTCTCAAGGTTTTGACCACCGACTCAGAAACTTGTTTTCCTCGTGTATCAAAAGAACCGTTGCAACCGATGAAATACAAAAATTCGGTAGGGTTGGATTTGTCCCAGATTGGGATCTCTAATTCTTTGGCCCAATCAGCACGTGAGTTTTTTGGAAATCCCCATGGGTTGGACTGAGTTTCCAGTGATTTGAAAGCGGTTTCGAATTCTTTCGGGTAGCGGTCTTCTGTCAGCACCAGTCCCCGCCTCAGGTCGATCACTTTGTTGACGTATTCTATCATCACCGGGCACGCGGACTCACAAGCCCCACATGTGGTGCAGGACCATAGAACCTCGTCCTCAATGGTTTCTCCAAGTAAGGTAATATCGGAATTTTGGGGACCGTTAAGATGATCCCGTAAATCGACGGTGAGTTGCTGAGGTGACAGGGGTTTGTTGGTTGCCAATGCCGGGCAAACCCTGTCGCATCTCCCGCACTGAGTACAGGTATGCAGATCCAGCATTTGTTTCCAGGTCAAACTTCCAACTTCTGTAACGCCAAAGCTTTCCTTTGTTTCGTCCTCAAAATCAATGCGTCGCAAGCCGTTTCCTGATTCCAAACTGGAAAGAAATACATTAGGAATGGCGGTTATTATATGAAAGTGTTTGCTTTGTGGGAGGAGCGTTAGGAAAAACAGAATGACAGAAACGTGTGTCCAGTAAGCCAGGCTATGGAAATGCCCGACTAAACCTTTTCCTGCCAGACCTACAATTGGTGCGAAAAGAGCTGCCAAAGGTCCAGATTTTTCAATATCCGGGTTGAGAACCAGAAAGGCTGAGTCAAACAAGACATCACTGGCCAGTATAAGCAGTATCAGGATGAGAATCACCAGGCCTTCTGCCGAGAGGGTCAGACGTTCAGGTTTAATCACCAGTCTACGGTACAAGGCATATACAACACCAAGTGTGATCATAACAACCGCTCCATCTTTAATCCATAAATAGGGAAGAACCAGAGGGGCAGTAAAAGAAAAGTGAGACTCGATGTTTGGAAAAAGTCCGATGAAAAAGAATTCTCCAGCACGCACAAGGAGAATCAGGAATCCCCAGAAAATCAAGGCATGCATCCAGCCAGCTTTAGGTTCCTTAAAGAGTCGTGTTTGCCCAAACGCAATATTAAGAGTTTTGAAAAACCGCTGTAGAGGCTTGTCAGTACGGTTTTCTTTCTCTGCGTTTCGCATGAGGCTCAGTTTTGGCCATGCATTCAATATGAACACAGTCAGCGAAACCAGTATTAAAACAAGCAGTGCCCAGGGTTGCAGGTTTGGGGAAACCCACTCAAAAGCACGGTTAATATGTCTATCCATAATCGGTATATGTCTGAATCATAAAATGTTTATTAATAGGGATAATTTAATCCCTTGGTTTCATGACTGATGTTAGATTATTGTTTTTATTCGCTGATTGCTATTTTATTCGTAGGTTGGGTAATATATAATTATAAATGTAGAGCATTATCTCTTATTCCTATCTTATTTGGGAGGTTTTTGATCTTGCTGAAACTTATGAGGATTAAGGTTCTGCTATCTTTAGCTATGGGAGTCTTGTTTCCGATCACTGTACTTGCTGTTCCTATTGAGGATGAATTTGATAGAAATCAGGCCGGAAACCGTCCTGGGGTTTTCCCAAAATGGCAAGGGACCCCCCCAGTTTTTAAGGACCTCCATCCTAACTTGACAGATGGTATCAACGAGCCTCACCCATTGCCATCCCATATTAACAGGGACATTTATATCCAATTGCTGAGAATTGAACCGGTGGATCAGGTTCAAAGCAAAGTGTTTAATTCTGACAGGTTTAACCGTCTCCAAAGGATAGGAGTTTTGGGTTTTGAGAATAAAACTTTTGCCCCTTTTGAAGACAGGTCTGCCGGAGATGTTGTATCCAGGCAGCTGTATCATGAATTGAAAAACAACAAAAGCTACTCGAACATCATTCCACCGCAGTTGATGGAGGATGCACGGCTTAAAATAGTTAAATCCCCCGATTCTTCATTAGATCAAAATCTACCAGATAGTGATGAGACAGCACCCTTGGTTTCAGGTGATAAAGTTGATGCTGTGATGGTAGGTGCAGTTTCAAAATATACTGATAAATATATAGACCGATATGGGAAAATTCAGAAGAGTATAGCAAACGGTCTGGAATTTACTGCATTTTTGGTGGATCCTAGAACCCGGGAGGTTCTATGGGGTGCACGTTTTGTAGGACGGCAAAGGCCAGGGATTCAACACTTTGGTCAGAATAAAGGGCGTTGGCAAAATAAGGAGGAATTCACCCGCTCAGCTATGAAGTATGTGTTGAAAGAATTTAGAGATAGACCTGTGAACATTACGAATCAACCAATTCAATGAATGACCCATTTAGTGGAACCACACAACATGATCCTGAGATAGACAAGAAAAAGAAGCTCTGGAGAAATCTTTTTCTGCTCAATCTCTGTGTTTCGTTGCTTTTGATCGGAATTTTCTGGTTGCCTTCAAAGTTGGAGCAAGTGGGCAATTTTCTCGACTCCCCAAGTGTTAACCTTCCCGAAGAAGGTACAGTTGCCAAAAAACCAGAGGAAAATGTGGAGCCTCCAGCGAAATCTACTAACCTGTTATCAACCCAGGTGACCACGATCAATGCGTCTTCTGAAAAAGAATATGTATATTTTGACTTTTCCAGCGGGAAGCCTGTCCGTATCTTGGATACGTCATCACTGGAATGGGACCTGGCATTTCGAAGAGGTAAGGTGATTTCCAATGGTGGTGCTTCCAGCAAGTTGGGAAAAGCCGGGCTTATTGATCTGGGAGAAGTTGAGTTTGATGGGATCACCGAGGTACCCTTGGGCAACTATGTCAAGGATGTGGCGGCTGATACTGAAACTCAAAACCCTGTTTTGGAAAAATGGTACAATTACAATTATTTTACCCACAAGTTGACGGCTAAAAAAAACAGCTATGCAGTAAGAACTGCGGATGGAAAATTTGCCAAGTTCCAGTTTTTGAGCTTCTATTGCGATAATAAAGAGGCTGGGTGTGTAAAAATACGCTATGTTTATCAGGATAACGGATCTAATAGCTTTTTGAGAACAGATGGTAGTTTGATGGCAACGTCCTCTGTCCAGGAAAATAATAATACCTTCTAGAAAATCGCTAAATTTAATAGTTATTGATACGCCCTTCCCAATCCTGGTTTTTTTTGCTAAAACTATACTTCGCTTCTTATTGGGTTTGAAAGAAACTTATAAAACAATTACACATTGATCAAATAATGGATTTGGAGAGAAACGAATGCCGACTTTAAAAGGTTTATTGTTCAATCAATATGCTGCTGAGGGCCTAACTGCCCTGGTTGAAGAAATGCAGTCTAATTACACTGCGAAAAAAGGGCGCAGATTTAACCATAATAATATTACCTATGAAATCAGCCGACCTGCCCTGAAAAGCAATGCTATTGAATTTGAGATCAGTTCAAAAATTCCTGAGGACGAACTCAAGACTCCCAAAGAGATGCAGTCCTATTTTGATCAGATGAAAAAAAACCTGGAAAAAGGCAAGAACAAACCGGTATCAATCGAAAGGGAGAATATAGTCTGGGACTCAAAAAAAGACACTGAAAAAAAGCGGGACTATGTAAAGCTTCAATATAGATATGCCTTGGATGATTTGTTTGACGACTCTATTGTGTCCAAGCGATACGAAAAGGCTATGAGCGGTCAGGCTGACCCATCTATACCCGATTCACCCAGCGCCTTTACCAAAGCAGGGAAGGTTGTGTTGGGTGTTGTTAGGGAAACCATGCAACAATTGGGTAAAGAGAGCTTAACCGAACTAATGGATGTTAATAAAAAAGTAAAGTCCTCATTGAAGGGCTGAATCGATGAGCCCTATAAAGTATTATCTCGGCAGGGCTCTGCAGTTAATAGGTCTTGCCACAATTTCAGCAGTGGTACTCATGTTTTTTACACAAATGAGTATGGAACCGCTGTTGATCTGGTCATTGATCGGTGTTTCGGAGTTTTACGGCGGAACCTGGTTGTTAGGTAAAGAGCAAGGGTGACCTGACTTTTCCGCTTGTAGCGTAAGTTCTCCCCATATAAGCATAAATATCTCCTGTGAAAACAATTCTAGAACAACCTGGCTTTCTGGCTCCATCGGGAACGATCGGTGCAGATATCAGTTACCTGTTAGCTCTGGTTTTTACAATTTTGTTTCTGGTGGCCTGGCGAATGGCCAAAAAAGCAGAGGGAACCCGGCACCATAAGCTTATTTTGGTCTCAATGGTGGCGATGATTGTTTATTTCGTTGCCTACTATTACGCCAGAAGCCTGGGGGTTCTCTCGTTTGAAGGGAGGGAGGGATTTGGTGGTCCTGACGATGTCTACGAGAGCATTTTTGTCCCGGTTTTAACCACCCATCTTATTCTCGTTACTCTGGGGATGATTCTTGCCTTTTATATGATTTCGCAAGGTTTTCGTGCCAGTGAGAAGACAGGTAGTGACTATCATCTGAAAACCGGGGATTTAAAAATGAAACCCCGGACATTCAAAATAGTATTGTTTACCATTTTAGGGTGCTGGACACTGGTTCAGACCTTATTATTGACAACCAGAGAGAACCCGCTTGGCGCCAGCATAGCGTATGGATTGATTTTTTTGACCGTTGCCCTGGTTGCGAGTATTGAGAAATTAATCGAGAAATTGCTTCCAGATGGTGCGAGACGGCACCGGGCGCTTGGGCGTGCCACTATGGTCATTTATGCCCTGATTCTGGTAACCAGCACCGCTACCTACCTCATGCTTTATTTCATATATCCCATCAAACATTGAAGAAATTGGCGGGAAATACAACAGATTAGATAAAACCGGGCAAAATGACCGTCAGAAACCGGGAAATCTTTAAAGTAAGGGGTTTTACCCCTTGACACCCCATGATTTAACTGATAAATTTCGCGGAATTAAATAACTTCGAAGTACATAAGAAGGAGGTATAAGGCTGTCAGTCCGTTAACACCGAGACCGATGTAAACGATGGTGTCGAAAATTTTCCCGTCTTTGCTAGCCATAAAAATCCTCAAAAGATAATTTTTTTTCTTTGAAATAAAAGAAATATACCCTATCATTCAGATTTTAAAACTGTCAAGAATAAACTTTTTGAATAAAGAATTAATTTAATTTTTTCGGAGCAAACAATGGATATAGAAAAGATTAAGGAAAAAGCAGGACCCCTGATTTACATCGGAACCGTTATTTTCTCTTTATGGTTCTTCTATTGGTTTGCGTCCGTATGGCGGTAATCGGTTGGAAAGAGAAATCCAATCATTAATTTTTTTGGGGGAGTTTAAGGAAATATGAGTGATTTATCTGCTGATGAACAGAAAAAGTTTATTACTGCAAAATCCATAATCTGGTTCCTCATTGCCTTTGCCTGCATGGCTGGTTATTATTTCCTGATCAACATTGGGTTGATGAAGGTTCAGGGACTTGATTTCTTCTATTTGTGGAGTTCAGGTAGTGGCGGTGGTGGCGGTCACTAATTCTGAGTAATAGATATTGAAAAGAAACATGGCAAGCCCTAGGGCTTGCCATTTTTTTTGCCTGATGCCAGCCTCGCTACAATCTTGAACAATTTTGAATTATGAATGAGAAACCTTCCTGCCGAGTCTACCTGTTCCGCCATGGCGAAACCGCAAACTCAAAAGAAGTGTGTTTCAATGGCCATTTCGATGTGGGACTTTCTACAAAAGGTGGAGACCAGTTCAGGGAATGGGCCCAGCTATTAAAGGAAGAGCCATTCAAAGCTGTCTATTCCAGCGATCTCAAACGAACCAGGGAAAGTGCCCAATTGCTGGCTGAGCCGCATAAACTTGAACCTGTGTCTTATCCTGAACTAAGGGAACTTTGTTTCGGTGAGTGGGAGGGGTTGAGCGTTTCTGAAGTGGAGAAAAAATTTCCCAATCAACTTGTTGAACGAATGAAGGATATTGAAAAGTTCAAGGTAAAAGGGGGGGAGACTTTTGAACAGCTCAAGCAAAGGGTTGTCCCCCGATATGAAGAAATTATTGCCAGGCACTCCGATGAACAAATTGCCATGGTTTGTCACGGAGGAGTGAACCGGGTTATCCTTTCCCATTTGCTTGAAGTGCCCATAAAAAGGATATTCAGGGTAAAACAGGAATATGCGGCGCTCAATATCATTCAGTATTATGGCGACGAGCCGGTTGTGGAACTGGTAGGCGGGGCGACTCACAAAAATACCCTGGCTCAGGATAAAAAAATAGCTATCCAATAGAAAGGGCTCCTTGTATGGGGAGTTTTCTGGTCCAGATCAAAAACGCTGATGTGTATGTTGGCGAAAACCGGGTTCTCAAGTCTTTAAGCTGGACCATGAACGAAGGGGAAAACTGGGCTGTAGTGGGTAATAATGGCTCCGGTAAAACCACTCTCATGAAACTGATTTTCGGAGAAATCATTCCGGTTTACGGAGGTCAGGTCCACTGGTTTGGAAAACGTGAACACACACCACTCCTGGAAGTTCGAAAAAACCTCGGTTACGTATCTGCTGAATACCAGAACAACTATGACCGCCCCGCTGTGGGTTGGGAAGTGGTGGCCTCAGGTTTTTTTTCGTCAATAGGATTACACGCGGTCGTCTCTCCTGAGCAGAAACAATCAGCAATCAAAGCCATGGCTCATCTTGGAATAGAGTATCTGGGAAATACGTCCTTTTGCCAAATGTCATATGGAGAGGCCAGGAGGGTTCTACTGGCCCGAGCACTGGTTCATCGCACAAAACTTTTGATTCTGGATGAACCCTGTGCGGGATTGGATATTCCTACACGTGAAAGTTTTCTGACTACACTGGAAAAACTCTCTAAAAAAGGGACCCGCATGATCTATGTGACACACCGAATTGAGGAAATCATGCCTTGCATCACCCATGTGCTTTTTTTGAAAGAGGGTCAAATTCTGGCACAGGGTAGAAAAGACGAGATCATGAAGTCTGAAATACTTTCCCTTGTTCTGGGCTGTTCCATATCAGTAGAAAAAAACTCAGACCGATACTGGTTGCTGGGCGCAAGGCCAGCGAGAAACAAGACCTAGTGCTACTCGGCGTGGGGGACCAGTTACCAGGCGTAGGGCCACCACTGCATTACTGGTAAAGCAAACTGAGCACTTAAACAAATCCTTTGATTATTCCTTCTGATGGGGGCCAGAGGGTTAGACCAGTCGTTATTCTGAGGCTCTCAAAGGATGATGCCTATAGGGTTAGTGGTTCTTAACTCCCTAGGGCCAACTTCCGGCCACACCAAAACTGTTACAATTTCGTCACTTTTTCGAATTCAACCTAAACAGCTTGTTTTGAAGATTGTCTTACAACTAAAAAAGTACTATATTACAGACGATCTAATTCAAACGATCTTTTTTTATCCCCCTCCAGCAGTACGTTAGGCACTTAAAAAAAGCATTTGAAATATAGTTTTCAAGTTAGCAAATCTTTTTAGGGGAGAAAGATTATGAAACGCCTGCCTGTCTATTTTGTTTTTACTTCAATTTTAATCTTTACGTCCCTTTTTTTTCTCAACAGTTTAGCTCCGGCTTTTGCCGGGACATGGTCGAGTTCTACACTTGGGGATGTAACTCCCATGCCGACAGCTCGTCACAGCATAATGGCTGGTGGGATTAATGGAAAGCTATATGTCGTCGGGGGAAATGTTGGTGCGGCCGGTGACACTCCTGTCTTTGAAGTGTATGATCCGCAGACTGATTCGTGGACAACACTGGCACCACTGCCCAGTACCGGTTCTGGTAATAATGGTCGTTATGGAGGAACAGCAGGAGTCATTGATGAAAAACTATATGTGGTGGGCGGGTGGCGTATCAGTCCTCCCTTACCTACAGGTCATTTGCAGATATATGATCCCACAACTAACAGTTGGTCACAGGGTCCAACCATACCCACCAATAGCGGTCGAAGTGCCTGTTCTACGGGTGGTGTTATTGATCGCAAGCTTTATGTGTTGACCGCCTGCAACGGCTTCAGTGGTTATTATAGATTTTTCCACATATACAATCCGGATACCAATTCATGGACACAACTGCCAGATGCTCCCAGTATCCACGCAGATGGAGCGGCAGGAGTGATTGATGGCAAGCTTTATGTGGTGGGTGGGTATAATGGTTCTGCATCTTCGCAACAACTGGATATTTATGATCCTGCAACCAATTCTTGGTCTACGGGTTCTTCTATGGTAACCCCCCGTAACGGTCCGGGAGCCGTTGCTCTGGATGGACAATTGTATGTCCTTGGAGGTCACGATGGAACCAGCCCCCTGAACACGGTGGAAGTGTATGATCCTGCCACTAACTCCTGGAGTGCAGGAGACTCCATGCCTACAGCACGCTTTGTCCTGGATGCAGAAGTCATTGGCAACAACCTTTATGCAGTTGGGGGTCACAATGTGTCTACAGTTTCTAACGTGCTGGACGTATTTACTAAAGATCAACTGCAAATTGAAATGGCTAGTTTCTTTGGTGGGGCGGGTGACCAGCGCGGAACGGATGTTGCCATCTCTGGAAATAAGCTTTATGCCTCTGGTCAGGATGCTACGGTTTTCAATGCCCAATCTTTGGCATTAAGCTACAATCTGTCGTCCCTTTCATCTCCTGCATGGACAGCGCTCTGGCCCAACCAATCTGGTTCACCCCCATTCCATGAGAACTTTAATGGAGTGACCGCGACCAGTCAGGGAGCTTATTTTTCCGGGCAAAGTTATTCCCAGACATCGGACGGAGTAGGGGGGAAGGAGGCCAAGGGTGTTCTTGTTAAGTATCCTGCTAATGGTCCTACGGGCTCTGCTACAGGTGGTGCAGAGTGGATAGCAAAACCGAATTTCTTTTCCTATACCGGTGGCGAGGAATTACGAGACTCGATTGTTGTGGAAGAAGCAGGGAGCACTTTTATCTATGCAGCAGGCGGCGGACAACCGTGTAGCCACTTTGCCTATGTTATTTCCAAATACGATACATCCGGCAACCTTTTAGTCAAAGCCACGGACTCAGATATAGGAATCAATTTCAACCAATGTTTTTTCCCCTTTGGGTTTGGAAGTAATGCCATCGATCTGGCTGCCTTAAATGGCAATATTTATTCAGTAGGCGTAGCCGGTATTAACAACGTTGGTCATCCATCGATTCGAAAACACGATACGAACCTGGGACTTGTCTGGAAAAAGACCGACACCTCTATGAGTGGGGATTTACTGGGTATCACCACATTGGGCAATGGCATCTATGCCGTGGGAGCCACGAGGGGAGCTGCGCCAGACTACATCATCCAGAAATACGATGAGAATGGAAATAAGATCTGGAGTAAAACGCAGGGAGGATCAGGTATAGATGTTCTCACGCAGGTTGTTTCAGCAGACGGTCGGCTATTCGCGGTCGGCTACACGAACAGCGGAAGTGTAGGGGGATTTGATGCTGTTGTTCTTGAAATCAATCCGGCTACGGGCACCATCATATCCACAATCAACTACGGTGGGACACAGGATGATAAAGCTCATGGCGTAGCTACGGACGGGTTTCATCTATATGTAGTAGGCGAATCAAAAAGTTTTGCATCTCCTGAAGGTAACCAGACCGGAGAAAATGATTTTATGCTCCTAAAATATACATTGGGAAATGGTCCACCTCCGGATACCACTCCACCTGTTATTACCATATCTTCTAATATAGCGGTTAACACCGATGCGGGTTTATCAACGGCAATAGTGAACTACACGGCTCCGACCGCATCAGACAACTCCGGATCAGCTCCATCGATCACGCAGATTGGTGGACTCCCATCGGGATCAGCGTTCCCAATTGGTACGACAACGAATACGTTCAGGGCGACGGATGCTGCAGGCAACACGGCAGATGCTTCGTTCACGGTGACGGTTGTGGATAACGAAAATCCTGTGATCACAGCACCTGCAGATATAACGGCGAACACGGGTCCGGGTCAAGCAACCGCTGTTGTGAATTATGCATCGCCGACTGCATCGGACAACTCGGGATCCGTTCCAACGATCACGCAGATTGGTGGACTCCCATCGGGATCAACGTTCCCGCTGGGCACAACCACGAATACGTTCCGTGCAACGGACGCTTCTGGCAACACGGCGGATGCTTCGTTCACGGTGACGGTGGTGGATGGAGAACCACCTACGATTACAGCACCTGCTGACATCACAGCGAATACTGATCCGGGACTGAATACGGCAATAGTGAACTACACGGCTCCGACCGCATCAGACAACTCCGGATCAGCTCCATCGATCACGCAGATTGGTGGACTCCCATCGGGATCAGCGTTCCCGCTGGGCACAACCACAAACACATTCCGGGCAACGGACGCCGCTGGCAACACGGCGGATGCAACGTTCACGGTAACGGTCGTGGATAACGAAGATCCTGTCCTTAACGTTCCAGCTGATATCACGGTGAATACCGATGCGGGTCAAGCAACCGCTGTTGTGAATTATGCATCGCCGACTGCATCGGACAACTCGGGATCCGTTCCAACGATCACGCAGATTGGTGGACTCCCATCGGGATCAACGTTCCCGCTGGGCACAACCACAAACACATTCCGGGCAACGGACGCCGCTGGCAACACGGCGGATGCAACGTTCACGGTAACGGTCGTGGATAACGAAGATCCTGTCCTTAACG
>CAYFNV010000012.1:0-77153 GCA_964344595.1 uncultured Nitrospina sp.
TGTTAAAATATCTTAGCTGAGAGACCAACTGTACATGCGAATGGTTCTTACCGCAGTTAAAACCCACCAAGATAGATTGAAGATTACCCCGCAATCACTATATTCCTTATTTTCATTTCCGTGACATATAAAACCTTTACATATATTCAAAGGTTTTTGTTTCAAAAAATACATTATTGCAATAACTCAAGATAAAACTTCTACAGCTTTAGAGACTTTTTCCTTAATTTGATTTTTAGTTTTGTAAATAAAGTCCAAATTAAGATTTAAAACCTTAATCGCATCCTTATGCAAACTTGGCAAAGTAGGCTCACTGCTTTTTCCAAAACCAATTTCATATGCCAATAGCTCAGCAATATGTAAAATAGATGCCTCTTCTTTGTAGTTAGGAGCCTTCATGGGGTCATGATGGTAAGTTACAGCTTCATGCAAACTTGGAGGCAACTTCCATTCTTTAAGCATGACCCCACCTATTTGAGCATGGTCATAATGCAAAACTTTCTTTTCTGCCGTCACAAGACTGTTATTATAAGAATTGCTCGCCATTTGACGTACTGTCGAGTATTTATCCGGTTCTTCCATCATAATTACCAACTGCCCAAGATCATGCAGCATCCCAGCAAGGTATAATTGCTCCGGTTTAGAATGCTCCCTATGCCTGGCCACCAATTGAGCAGCAAAAGCACATGCCAGACTATGCTCCCAGAACTCACTTAGAGTTAAAATATCGCTTGAAAGATTATCAAATTTTGATATTGCAGAAGTCGCCAGCGCAAGCTCTGAAAGGCTATCACGGCCTATAATTCCTATTGCATGAGAAATGGTTTCCACCTTTCCCATCATTCCATATCCAGGGGAGTTTACAATTTTAAGTAGTCTTGCAGCCAGCGGCGGATCATTTTCAATAACATGACTCAAATCTTCAAAAGTACCGTTTTCGTTATTAAGAACCTTTTCAAGTTGAAAATACACCCCCGGAGGAGAAGCAAAATCAGTGTTACTTAAATTTTGAAGAGTGAGTGCCACAATGAACCTCAAGTATTTATTTTGTCCGTTAAAAATTCCGAATGATGTTTATTCGGCGAAATATTTTCTTTAAACAAACAAATTGGTTTTGTTTTATCACCTTTGCATTTTATCTCTCAAGAACTCGGCATATTGTTGATCTGCGCCAAGAATATGTTTCGTCAACCAGTTTTTAAGAAATGTCAAAAGCTCATGGCTGACTTCTTTGTCACCTCCCTCGTATCGACTGACAAAATCCCCTACTTGCCCAAGCAGAGTTTTATGTATTTCTTTATGAGCGACAGTGTCCTTATAGCCATACTTGTCAAACAAACTCTCTTCATAACCAAAATGTGTAACAGTGAAATTCACCAACTCACCCAAAGTTGCATCAACCTCTTCCTTATTTTTTTCAAGCATGATGCCGCGATAAATTTCATTTACGTACCCGATCAACTTCTTATGGTGATCATCGACATCACCTACGTTAGTTGCAAATGCCTCGTTCCAGGCCATAAGGCTCATATTGGGGTCTTTATATTTAAACTTACTAACAAGGCTTGTGATTAAATCCGCATTTTGCGTTAATTTTTTTGCCGTTTGCTCCGTTGCGATGGCCCCCTGACTGGTTTCAGAAGCGGCCTGGGCAACACCGGTGATGTTTACAGCGATTTCCTGAACACCTCTTGCGGCCTCACTAACGTTCCGGCTCATTTCATTTGTGGTAGCACTTTGCTCTTCTACCGCGCTGGCAATGGTCCCTGAAATGTCATTTACTTCGTTAATAACATTTGTTATTTCATCCATTGCGGACACTGCATTTTTAGCATCGGCCTGGATAATTTGAATTTTCTGACTAATATCTTCAGTCGCTTTGGCTGTTTGATTAGCCAACTCTTTAACTTCATTAGCGACAACCGCAAACCCTTTTCCAGCTTCACCAGCACGGGCGGCTTCAATCGTTGCATTGAGAGCGAGCAAATTGGTTTGACCAGCGATTTCAGTAATGACTTTAACCACTTGCCCGATATCAGTGCTACTCTCGCCCAGAGCTGTAATCTTTTCATTGGTCTCCGCAACAATTTTAACTGCAGAGTCGGCAACTTGAGCTGCTTTACTGGCACTTTGAGATATTTCTTTAATGCTTGCAGTCATCTCTTCGGTTCCCGTAGCCACAACCTGTACATTCGTGCTGACTTCTTCAGAGGCTGCAGAAACCACACCCGCTTGAGCAGAGGTTTCCTCAGCATTGGCGCTCAGTTGCTGGCTCACCGAAACAAGTTCACTGGATGAAAGGTTTAATTCATCTCCGGCTTTTCCAAATGAACCAATATTGACTCTCAAGTCGGCTATGAAACCTGCCAATGCCTGCCCCATCTTCCCTGCAGGATCTTCGCCCATGACATTCAACTGTCGGGTAATATCTCCTTGAGCAGCGGCATCAACCACTTCCAGAATCTGTTGCACCTTACTGTCCAAATCTTCTGCACGTTCCTTTTCAAGTCGCGCCAGTTCTTCATGTTCTTTTTTCAATTTCAGTTGTTCAGTGATTACCGACCAGTTCACCATGGCACCCATATATTCCCCATCAGAACCATAAATACCACTCACAACCAGCTCCAGAACCTCAGGTCCCAATTGAATTTGAGCCTTGTGCGGCAGGTTACGAGGATCACTCAATAAATCTCTTTGAAGCTTAGGGTTTTTATGGAAAACATCAATACTTTGACCCACCATCCTATCCACAGGAACAGGCAGGTATTGTTCCAGAGTTTTAAGGGTTTGTATCGAAGCCGGATTTATGTACTGCAAAATATAATCGTTATCAGCAAACATAATATTGAAAGGAGCATTCTCCATCATGGACTTTACTCTTGCCTGCTCAGCTTCAATTTTTTTGAGATCGGCTACTTCCTCCCAGTTTACAACGTACCCCTGAGACTGACCCTGGGCATCATAGATTCCGTTGATATTGGTCCTTAAAATCACATTCCCAAACTCCAACTCTGCTTGATGAGGCAGGGAGGAGGGGTTTCTCAAAATCGCTTCAACAGCTCGCGGATCTTTATGAAACCGGTGGATTGATCCTCCCAGCAGATCATCGACGCGAAGCCCGAATGCTTTCTGTAATTCCGGTTCAACATTCGTTAGAGTCTTTCTAGCAATCTCGTTCATATAAACCAGATTAAGGTCCTTATCAGCGATGAAAACATTCATTTGCAGTTTGTTCAAAGAAGCCTTTACCCCATCAAGATGGTCAATGAGGGTGTTACTATCTTTCCCATTAGTCGTGAAAAAATTTAAAGCCCTTGTAAAAACACCCTTATTCTCATTACCATTTACACCATACTGTTCAATCCCTACCCGAAAATCTGTTGGATAAGCAGTTTGAGTTTTCATGTTTAAATTCCTTTAAATTATTGAACCGGTTTAAAATATTTGGATATTCATAAAAAAGCTTTTTCGACAAGTTTTCTAATTCTTCGATTTATACAAAAAAGTTTTATAATCAGATGCGTACTGCATGACATTTCCTTGCATCCGATGCCATTTCAAGGTGATTCCAGAAAGCAGAAAGGCTTTTTAGTTCCTCTTCCTGAGCAACCCTTCTTCTGATATTAATCTTCTCGTAGTTATCAAATAGCGCCTCCACCACTTCCGTATCCAACTTCCTCTCCGCAACCATTCTTTGAAATACCTTTCGGGTTTCTTCCTTTTCCATACCTTTTCGATAGGGGCGGTCTTCAGCCAAAGCTGTAAAAATATCAGCAACAGCCATGGTTCGGGCTCCTAAAGAAAGATTATCTGCCGACATGCCAAAAGGATAACCACCACCATGAAGTTCTTCATGGTGATTGGAAGCCCAGAAAGTAATATCCTCCAGCCCTCTGACACGCTCTAATATTCGGTGGGTATAATATGGATGAGCCCGAACAACCAGCCACTCTTCATTTGACAGTCTTCCCGGTTTAAGAAGAATACTTTCGGGGACCATGAGTTTTCCCAGATCGTGCAAATTTCCTGCTATCCTGATTTTTGAACAATCGGTTTCGCTCATACCAACCGCGGAACCTATTTCCATTGCCGAAGAAGCCACTCCACTTGAATGTGTTGCTGTAAACCGACTCCGTGTATCAATGATCAATGCAAAAAAATGAGACAGATCTATAAGACCCTCCATAGAAAGAGATGCGTTTGGCAAACATGAAATCTTTTGGATAACATGTTCTATTGATGGGCTCATCAAATCCAGCCAAAATGCGTCCTGGCAGGAAACCTCCAGAAATGCATCCACAAAAGCGGGAACAAACATAGTTCCAGAGTTTTTCCTGATTTTTTCATTGATCGATGAGGTTTGAGAAAGTATAGGTTGCCTTCTGTCCATCAAAACAGCTATACGATCTGCTAAATGCAATATATGACTTCCATAAGGCACCTTTTCTCCTAAAAAATATTTACCTTCTCCATATTTCCAGGGAAGATGATGAAACTTCACAATTGGAGCAAATTTCTTAAATGGATCAAATCTTGAAAGAAGTAAGGCTCCTAGTTCTCCATGGAGATGTGGGTTTTCGACTTCAAAATTCTTCAGTCCCAACCGATCCGAGAACACGATTGCGCCAATGTCATGCATTAGTGCTGCCATAAAAATCTCATTAATCTCTTCGGTTGAAAACCTTAGGTGGGTGGCCAGTCTAGTAGCTATATAACAAACCCGGTTATGATGATCGATAAGCTCAATATCTATCAAATCCAGCGCCATAGATAGTGATGAAAGCATGTCAAATAGTGAAACCTGTATACAACCCTCGCCTCCAACCAGGACATTCTGCTTTTTCACTTGGTTTAGCATCTAATCCCCCTTATGGCTTACACCTGAAACAAAACTTTGCCGCCTCTCTAATAGTCACCAACATAAGATTTCAGTTGAGACACAGGCGGAATGTTTTTTTCCGGTAAAATCACATGATGAGAAAAAGCACTTTCGGAAATCCTTTCACCATACAAGAATCCTCCCAGTCGACAGGATATCCTTTGGCAAAGATCCAATCTCCGGATCACTTTATTTAGTTTTGAGAATTTTCCAAAAGTATAATCAAGACCATCAAAACACATTTCCTGAGACAACAATGAAATCCTCCAGAACCCCCTAATGTTACGACTTCCTTTAATTATGAGCGTTGTGACTTTTTCATCACGTTTAGGAGAAACTCCAAGCACAATGAGTTGATTAAAAAGTATTCTTGCCTGGACACTATCGGTCTCCAGGTCAGGTAAAGATTCAACTTCAACAACTACCCTCTTCTTTTCAAGCACATCCTTCAAGTCTTCAATAATTTCAACCAAAAGATTGTTCAATGAAACAGGCCGGAACAAACTCCTCAATGATTTAATTTTGTATAACTTGCTCATCTCTCTCACTAATTGGTGGAGCCTTTCTAATGACTTTTCAGTCTCACCAAACCATTCCATTTCTGGACTTCCAAAAGTGTCCACATGGTCTTTGATTTGTGCAACGCTGGTTTCAATTTTATTTATAGGGGTAAGAAACTGATTGGAGGTCAGAAAAACAATATCCATCAGCTCTTCATTACGTTCTTTAAGTTCAGAAGCTAACATTTCAAGCTCTTCCCTCTTTTTTTTCTCTAATCGATATAAAGCTGAGAACTCCTTTGCAAATTTTACAGCCTGCTTTTCGATGATGATTTGGTTAGATTCTTCAATAGCAGGTTCAAATTTTTCATCTTCTTCAAATCGCATCTCAATCCCCAACTCCATATAACTGGTTAAACTTATATATGAATCTGTTTGGAGAAAAAGGAACCAAACAAAAATGGATATTTACATCGCCTTTTAATAGCTCTAAGTCTTTTTGATCTTCTGGCCCACCCAAAAACATAATTTTTGATTTATGCATAGAAACATATCGCTTAATTTCTGAAAGTATTTGAGATCTGGTCTGTTTCACCTCATGACACAAGTACCAGACAATAAGGTCCGGGCTTTGATTCACTATTGTTTCAGGCATCCATGCAGACTGACTAATGCGTATTGACTTGAATCCCAAATCCCCCAGAATCAAAGAAACCAACTCACATACACTTGGTTCCTCACCAATAATGAGAGCCTTTTTAGCAAGAACCTTCGAGTAACCTGTAATCCCTTGAGCACTTTTCATTAATGTTCTCCTAAACATTCCTTACCTATTGCTAGAGCACATAGCGTGCCAAAACCCAGGAAATAGGGACTTTTCATAACTCACTGAAACTAAAAGAGATAGATAAGTAAAAATTTCGATTTTTGAAAAGAGATGGAGTATTCGCCCAAAAAACCAAAAATTTTTCGCTCGAAATCAAAAAAATTTTAGGTTTTTTGGTTATTGAGGGACAAAGAAAGAATTTGATTTAATCAAGAAGCAGGGGTGCAGGTTTTAAGGAGAGTGACTATTTTTTTAGTCCCATTTTTTTTATGCGGTAAGCCAGAGTGGCGGGCTGAACACCTAAAAGTTCTGCTGCACCACCGGGTCCATAGACCTTCCAACTACATTCTTCAAGTGCCGCAAGAACATTTTCTTTTTCCTGTGCTTTTCTTTGTTTATCTGGAGTTACCCTGTGAATTGAAGTCTCTTTTTCAGAATGCTTTTTATTTCCCAGATCAAAAGAAATTTTACCATTTGTAGAAATAGTTAATGCCCTCTCAATAACATTCTGCAGTTCACGAATATTGCCAGGCCAACTATAATCTTGTAGTTGCTTTATATGGGATAGTTACCATTTGCATGTGCAAAGTTTGTAAAATGATTTTGAGCTGACTTCCGGATGTCATCGCGAATGACCGAAGGGAATGCGGCGATCCAGTTTCTTTCTGGATTGCTTCGTCACCTTTGGTTCCTCGCAAAGACAGCTGCAAAAGGATTTTTAAATATAAATCCTTGCCGTGGTAGAGCCTGTTGACCCTGTGTGTAAACTGCGTAGCAGTTTTCCACAAGCCAACAGGCAGATCAATGTGGATTCTCCTTTTTTCTAGTTTAGAAAAGTTTTTGCAAAATTTGTAAACACAAATGTAGCTTATTGCACTTTATATTATAGTCGCTGAATGGACTACAGGATATATTCAGAATTTTCATAAACTTTTCTCTGAAGTGTTCTGCTAAAAAAGGAATATCTTCTTTACGCTCTCTCAGAGGAGGAACATAAATCAGTGCAACCCCCAGGCGATAATACAAATCTTTTCGAAATCGTCCCTGCTCCATTTCCTCTTCAAGGTTTCTATTACTCGCAGCAATAATACGTACATCTACCTTACGGGTTTTATCTTCTCCCACTTTCTCAAAACAGCCCTCCTGCAAAACTCTCAACAACTTACCCTGAAGAACTAATGGAATCTCACTAACTTCATCCAGAAACAGAGTCCCCGAATCCGCCAACTGGAACCTTCCCATACGATCATTGATCGCCCCAGTGAATGCTCCTTTCATATGGCCAAAAAACTCACTCTCAAATAATTCCTGTGGAACTGCCGCACAATTCACTTTAATCATGGGGCGATTCTTACGTTGACTTTCTTCATGAATAGCCCGTGCAACCAGTTCCTTCCCCGTACCTGTTTCGCCTTCAATCAAAACAGGAGCATCGGTGCGACTAACCTGAGAAATTTGCGTCAGGACCTCTTTAAAGCAGGGAGACTGTCCAATGATCCCACCTTCAGGTAAATCGTTCTGGACTTCCTTGCGCAAATAAGAGTTTTCCTGTTCCAAACGACTACGCAGGTAAGAAAGCTCTGCATTTGCATCCTTCAATTTTGCGTTGGCCACCTCAAGTTGAATCCTTTTTTCCTTTTCCGAACGATATAGGCTGGACAACTCTCGGGCATAGTTGATGGCCTGAATCTCATCTTGTTTTGGATCTTCATCCATATTATTTTTATAATTCAAAGTTTCACCCAATGAGACTTTCTACTTTTCGTATCAACTCGACAGGACTGAACGGTTTCACAAAATACCCGTCTACACCAGCCTTTTCACCTTCATCCTTATCCGACAATTGTCCTCTGGCAGTGAGCATAACAACGAATATATTACTGGTATCAGGGTCACCCTTAATTTTTCGAGCCGCCTCAAAACCGTCATAACTACCTGGCATGGACACATCCATCAAAATCAAATCAGGGTTTTTATCTCTGGCCATAGCCACCGCATCTTCTCCACTTGAAGCCTCAATAATCTGATAGTCTCCTATGCCACCCAAAGTAGCAACAACCAACTCACGAATTCTTTCCTGATCATCAACAATTAAAATAGATTTCACATCAACACCATGATTTATAGAGTTTTTTGAGAATTTATCAATTCTCAGGATTCAATTACTTTGGAACGCACATAGTAACCCGAGTTCCCTCGCCTAACTTGCTTTCCACTTTAACACTTCCTCCATGAGCTTCAACAATGTACTTCACTATAGTCATACCAAGACCACTTCCTGAAACTCGTTCCTCCATGTTTGATCCCCGGTAAAACTTGTCGAAAATCTTCGCCACTTGCTCATCCGTCATCCCTATTCCCTGATCTGACACCACAACTTCAGTATGACCGTTGACATTACGGACTGAAGTCACAATTTCTCCTCCATCAGGAGAATACTTTACTGCATTGCTATAAAGGTTTTTAAAGACTTGTTCCATTTTCTCCAAATCAACATTCCATTTGATTGTTTTTGGATCACAATTAAATATAAAATCGTGCGATGCCTTGTATGCCTCTCCAAACATTTGCGCACTCTGCCCAATAATTTGGCGTACCCCACAACTCCGTTTGTCAATCGCAATCTCACGACCTGACTCAATCCGAGAAATATCGAGAAAATCGTTAATAATATTCCCAAGTTTCAGGGACTCTTCATTAATATATTTCAGATATCGGTTAACTGACTCAGCTGGCAGGTTTTTTTTATTTAATAAAATTTCCGAAAACCCCTGAAGAGTCGTCAACGGAGTCCTCAACTCATGCGCAGCAGTAGAAAGAAACTGGGATTTCAAGCTATCTACTCTACGCTCAAAGGAAACATCACGCAAAACCGTTACACTGCCCGTAAAACTCCCTCCTTCATCGAGGATAGGCGTGGTTACCCCTCGAATAAAACTTCTTCCCCCACTGCCCTTATTATTTTGCAGTTCAAAATCAAAAGGACTCTCTAAAACATCAGCTTTCTCCTTATATTGTATCCGTCTTAAAAGAGCCTGGTTATAAATTACCTGACCTGCCTCTCTGCCCAATACATCCTCAATGCCAAGAATTTTAGAAGCCTCAGGATTCATCAACACAATGACACCTCTCATATCCGTGACGATCAATCCTTCTCCGATGGATTTCATAATCCTCTCAGTTTGATCACGGGACTCTTTTATTTTTTCAACGGAGGCATTCAACTCTGCAGTTCTTTGCTCAACTCTTTTTTCAAGATTATACGAGTAAGTTTCCAACTGCTCTCTGGCCAGTTTCTTTTCAGTAATATCCAATGCATATAAAATGATTGACTTCAATACACATTGTTGGTCACAAAGAACAGAAAGAGATAAATGCGCATAAATCAACCCACCCGATTTATTAACCATATCCATTTCAGTTTCAAACCTGCCATTAATAATGGTGGGTTGAATTAATTTTTCAGCCAGCACATCTTCCACATCAGGAAATAAATAAGCAATGTGTTTTCCCAGCATTTCAACTTCTTCGAACCCGAAAACTCTCTCTGCCCCCTTGTTCCAGGCAGTTATAACAAAGTTTTTATCTAATGAAATAACAGCATCATGAATATGTTCTAGTACCTGAGCCTGTTGCTTTAATATTTCTTCTGACTTATTGCGCTCCAGAACTCTAGCTACCTGAATTCCCACCTGTTCTATGAGTTCCATGGCATCCTCATCAATTTCCTGAATATGTGGTGTAAAAAACTCGATGACCCCAACCACGTCTTTTCGAATTATTATGGGACAAGCCAGGGCTGACTTGATTCCCAATTTTTCACTTTTCTTTGCCCTTGGGAAATCGATGTCAGCATATACATCTGGAATCCATATAGGACGCCTTGTTTCCATTGCCCTGCCGGGCAAGCCCTGCCCACGGACAAAAGTGGTTTCTTCAGTAATTTTTTTAAGAGTTTTATAACTTTCGGGATCATCAAAATGCCAAAGACGGGTTGGCATCAAATTTTGGGAATATTCATCCTTCATATAAAGGTGCCCTACCGGCCACCCAATAAAATTACAAAGCTTATGCAGTACGAATCTTAGAGTCAATTCAGAATCAGTAAAGTCATTGACGGCAATAGCAATATCCCTTGAAACCTGAATCATTTCATTCCCAAGTTGTAATTCTTTCTCATACAGTTGCCGTTCCATCTCCGATTCCGCAATATCTGCAAAAAGAGGCAAGATCAACTTTGCATTGGATAGGTCCTCCACACTTTCATCATGCATGATACAAAGAGTGCCTAAAGGATTATTGCTGGAATCAGTTAGTGGAACCCCCACATATGCTTCAATACTTAGATCTGCAAGAATTTTATCATCAGGAAACTTTTTCCAGAGCGCGCTAGAAAAAGAACAAAGCTCATCTCCCAATACCAAGTTTGAACAAGGAGTCCCAGGAAGAAAATAGGAAAAGTTTTCCATAAACTTTGAATCTCCCCACACAGCCAGAGTGTTAATTCTTTCATCATTCAAAGCATCCAGTTTTCCAATCAAACAATATTTGAATCCCAGTAAAGTAGCCATACTTTTTACCAGTGAGGTGTAAATATCTTCACCTGACACACAGGAAATGTCTTCAATTATCCCCTTCACCTGGTTGAAGAGAGTCTTGTATTGTTCCTGGCTTAACTCAAGAGCTTTGCTCTGTTGTTGTCCCTTGATATACTCCTTCGCTAATTTCTGATTTATGAAAATCACATCTTTTTCATGCTCGCGTGCCCTTTGACTGCTTCGAATCGCAGCCCCCAGTGCCCAGGCAAGTATCAACCCGAAAACCAATACTACCTCGGGTTTCACCGATCTCATATCCGAAAGGTAAGTTTTGCTGGGAACACACTGAATGAACCATTTCAATCCCTTGTACTCTAATTCAGATGAAATCATCCATTGTTCCAGGCCCACTGGCTCGTCAAGCCTCCTTTCAAAAATAGTCCGTCCACCATCAAAAACAGAGGATTGAATTTCTTCCGTGTTCTTTCCAAATATTTTTTCCATAAATTTTTCTACGAAATAATTTCCGCGCACGAAGCCGATGAATTTTTCTTCATAGAATAAAGGTGTGAAAATGGAAAAAATCTTTTTCCCTTCAAAATCTGAAAAAGTTGAAGAAATAAAAGTTTTCCGGTTTTTCCGGGAAAGATGCATAAGAGGAAGGAGTTGGGCAGACTCTATCAGGTTTAAATCATGAGAATCATTGCTACCACCTGATAACACTGTCCAGCGGACATGGTAATCGGAATCGATCCAGGAGATGGAATTGAAATCACTATAATGGTTTAAATAATTGGCAGCATCCGCTTCCCACTCAGCCCTGTAACTATCTTCTCTGAAGCCAAGTTCAAAGCGACTTCCCATACGTGTTAAAGACAGCAGCCTATCTTTCAATTCAAAATGTATTTTGGAAACCATGCTCTTGTGCTTCAACCTGATATCAGATTTCATGAACTGGCGTTCTCCGATAACCAATGATTGCCAGATCCCCACAAAAATTGTGAGAACCATCACGCTTGCAAAAGGAGCCAACCAAAGAGGAAATCCGTCTTCAACTTTAACCGCATTTTTCCATACCAGACAAATCAGACCAGACGAAACTATCAGAAGCCCTATAGCTGTTTGGGGAGGCATTCGCGTCATTTGCCCCCAGCCAAAAGCTTCCTCCAGCCCTACCATGAACCCAGACAAGGCCACTGAAGCCAGCACAAAAACCACAGCACTTAAAATTGCCGTTGTTAAGTTACCCTTATTGGATCTGAACAAGTAGGTGGCAGTATAAAGAGCGACAGCAAACAAAGAAAAACAAAGCGCAGTATTAGGTGCCATTCGATTAGGATGTGAGGCGCCTGAAAGGATGAAGTCCTTAAACAATAACTCATCAATTCCCATACTAAGGTTAAACAGGTATTCACAAAGAGTGAGCAAACCAAAAGCCAAAACGATAAAGGACAATATCCGCACTGAATGAAGATATGATCGGTCGAGAAGTAGAAGAGACATGCCAGAAAGGAGAAAACATAGAGCGGTGTTTGCCTGGATGAAGGCCATGGGAGTGAGTTGAACAAGTTGGGGAACTTGAAAGAACCAGCCCAACAAAACCAATGCACCAAACAAAATCGTAATACAAGCGCAAATCAGAGAAATGATTGAGAATCGGATTTCGAGCGTCTTCATTTTATTCCCGGCAGGTTACCGACTAAATTCTCCTCAAATTAATTTCCATCTAATCACCCGTCTCAGTGATCTCAGCATTAAAGATCAATCCCCAGTTTTTATTATTCCATTATTTTTAGGGCAGTTTGTTTTGACTAAGTAACTATTTCCACCTAATATCCCTAAACAAATATCCATTTAATAGATACACACCTGCGTCTGAACATTACATGACGATTAACAAAGGAGTTATTTCCAGCAAGAGTTATTTTGCCCACTTGAAAGTTTGATACATCTTTTAAACTTAATTTTTTTGACAATCTCCATTTTCCTATGCTAAAAGTCATTCTTCATTTTCTCCCCATTAATAAATCGAAGAAATTTCATGAAGATTCACGAGTATCAAGCCAAAGAGATTTTACGAAAATATAATGTCGCTGTACCGAGCGGAGTCCTGATTTCCAAAAAATCAGAAGCCGCAAAAGCCGCCAAAAAAGTTGGCACTGATGTTGTAGTTGTCAAAGCCCAGATACATGCTGGAGGAAGAGGAAAAGGCGGTGGTGTCAAACTGGCGAAAAGCCCCCAGGAAGCCGAGAAACACGCCGGTAATATTTTAGGAATGACTCTTGTCACCCCACAGACAGGCCCTGAAGGCCGCCTGGTTAAAAAAGTTTTAATTGAAGAAGGAATGTCGATCGCCAAAGAATTATATATGGGAATACTGGTTGACCGTGAAACCAGCCAGGTTCTCATCATGGCAAGTGAAGCAGGTGGGATGGAAATTGAGGAAGTTGCTGCGGCCACACCGGAAAAGATTATTAAAGAGCCTGTAGACCCAGTAATTGGTGTTCAGCCTTACCTGGCAAGGAAAATAGCCTTTGCACTGAACATACAAGGCGCTGCTTTAAAAGCAATCATCCCATTTATCATCAATCTCTATGACGCATTTGTAAAAGAAGACTGCTCCATGCTTGAAATCAACCCGCTTGTCATCACTTCGGACGACAGGGTTCTTGCCTTGGATGCCAAAGTGGACATAGATGACAACGCCATGTTCCGTCATAAAGACACACAGGAATACAGAGACCTTGATGAAGAGGATCCGCTGGAAGTTGAGGCCAGCAAATTCCATTTGAACTATATCAAGCTAGACGGAAATATAGGTTGTATGGTTAACGGAGCAGGACTTGCCATGGCAACAATGGATATCATTAAATTGTCTGGAGGAGAACCGGCCAACTTTTTAGATGTTGGCGGTGGTGCTGATGAGGAAATGATTGAAAATGGCTTCCGCATTATTCTTTCCGACCCGTCAGTTAAAGGAATTTTTATCAATATTTTTGGTGGAATTCTTCGCTGTGACATTCTTGCCCGTGGGGTAGTCGCCGCAACCAAAAAACTGAAAATCAAAATTCCTATTGTAGTAAGAATGGAAGGCACAAATATGGAAGAAGGACATCAAATTCTTAAAGACTCCGGCCTGAACTTTGCCATCGGAAATGGCATGAAAGACGGAGCCCAAAAAGTGGTCAAAGCGATAAAATGAGCATACTCGTTGATGAAAAGACAAGACTGATAACTCAAGGCATTACTGGCCGGGAAGGCATGTTCCACACTGAACAATCGATGAAGTATGGAACTAATGTAGTTGGCGGAGTAACCCCTGGCAAAGGCGGGCAAAAAGTATTGGGAAAAGTTCCTGTATTCAATACGGTCAAAGATGCGGTGGCAACAACCAAAGCCAATGCAACTATGATCTTTGTTCCTCCTCCATTTGCTGCTGACGCAACTTTAGAAGCCGCAGATGCCGGCATTGAGTTGATCATATGTATCACTGAAGGAATCCCGGTCAGCGACATGGTCGATGTTTATAAATATCTAAAAGGTACAAACAGCAGATTAGTGGGACCAAATTGTCCGGGTGTTATTTCTCCTGGCAAAGCAAAAATTGGCATCATGCCGGCCCATATCCATAAAAAAGGAAATATTGGAATCATTTCCCGTAGTGGAACCCTGACCTACGAAACAGTTGGTCAGTTAACCGCGTTGGGAATCGGCCAATCCACATGTGTTGGAATTGGGGGTGATCCTATTATCGGAACAAGATTCATTGATGTACTGGCACTATTCCAGAAGGACCGGGGAACAAAAGCTATTTGTATGATCGGTGAGATAGGAGGCAGTGCCGAAGATGAAGCGGCTTACTACATTAAAAAACATGTCACCAAACCGGTAGTAGGATTCATTGCAGGGCAAACAGCACCTCCAGGCAGGCGTATGGGACATGCCGGGGCTATCATTTCAGGTGGTCAGGGAACTGCTGAAGAAAAAATGAAGGTCATGAAACGGTGTGGGATCAAAGTCGTAAAGAGCCCTGCCGATCTGGGTAAAACCCTGAAAAAAGCCCTTTAACTTTTGGCAAGAAAGACAGATCCAGACAGGTGTTTCTGAATCAAATATAAAGCTTGTCTTCCACTGGTGGCCTACCTTGTTGCCAGAGATAGATATCTCTATTTTCCCAGCCTGATTTCTCAAACAAAGCCTGGCTGGTTACAAGAATCTACTCCTCTTCTTTTTCTTTATCTTCATAAGATAAATAACTCAGTCTGCTTTGATAGTCTAACTGATCAAAGGGTTTCCCTTGTCGAAAGCTCGAAAAATGCAAATCTGCATAGGATGCAATGATGGCATGAAGGGCTTCATGCTCATCCATACCCTGTCCAATCAATTTGTTAAACGTCTGAACCACAAACTCTGGTTGTTCAGTTCTAATCTGGCTGTCAACAATAGTATGCAAAACAGTATGCACAAACGGACTGACTATATGGCCATTGATCTCCTGAGGGTAAGCCGCCATTTCACCCATAGTCCATATTTCTTCAAATTCCGGATGCAAATCCATGACATACGAAATCCTGGCATCAAGCTCATCGATATCCCTACCCTGTTGCCTGTCAGACGCAACTCTTAATATTCGGATTTGTGTTTCCTTGTCAAAGTTCATAACTTATTTTAATAGAGGTTTATAATCAGCCTAAACCCAATTTGAAGAATTTTCCCTGCTTAGTGAGAGACCTATAACCCCAAGATCTTTCGTGAGCCTCAGGTTGACATCCTGAAAACAACTAATTTTTGTCATGCTGAGCCTGTCGAAGCATCTCACTTTTCCAGTGTGCAGACTTATGCAAAGGCCTCTTATAACTCAGATGGGAAATCATCCAAATAGATTCATACAATGGTTTTAGATCAAGGAGTTTCAGAAAAATGTGTACGACGATCTTTACCCGGTTCGCCATAAACCATAAAAACACGTTTTCCCTGACGCATATGATATTTAGCCCATGCTGGCGATTTACCATCGTAACTGGCATTAGGGTCCTCCCCTTCAGCCTTTAAATAATCAGGGTAATCCAGGCCCGCTTCTAATACTTCTATGAGCAGGCATTCTGTAGTGAAGCCTTTGCCAGCAAGCTGAATCTTGCTTAAAAAAGTCTCTATCTCTGCAGGGTCATTCATTTCAATAGGTTGCATAGCTTTTTCGATGTAAGTTTTATTGTGATAATTCAGGAATGTTTCAAAAAATGAATCTAAGCACCAATAGCTTGGTCTGATTATGCTATTTGAGGTATATTAGACGCAACGCATTTTAGCTCAAGCGTAAAACAAAACCTATAAGAGAAATAAGATGCTTATTCAAGATAATTTATTATTAACACGTTCCAACCCTACTGGCCAAGGTGGGACCCAGTTTATATACAGAGTGAATGACTATGGGTTAACGGCTTTGACCTGCCCACAAGAAGAAATTTCCATGATTCATTGGGAAGTAGAAGTCATCAAGTTTACGGGCCAGGAAACTGCAGAATTTGAGACTTGTCATACCACCGAATTGGCAGACAAAACCCTTAAGTTCTATACAGATAAGTCTTTAAATGAGTTTTTGCAAAAGGCCTTTCAATACTTTGAGGAGCTCGACTCTCTGGAAAAAATGCTACCACAGGAATCTTAGGCATTCATAAACTCTGAAAAGTTACGAAAAGTACCTTATAATCAGGCTTTAACCTTGACAGAAAGACGGTTTGTTCCTATTATGTCACTCTTTTTTTAATGAGCTGAGTCGGTTTTAGGAATGGTGGTTTTCACCTGAGTATTTGAGCCGATTAAATGTCAGAGACAAATAATTTCCACCAGAATAACTCAATAATTCTGAGCACTGATATTTGAAATAATAAGGAGTTAGATCATGGCAAATGCAATAGGTAGTGCGGTTTGCAGAACCGCTGCCGATGAAGGTAAACCTGCTGATTGGGTTCCTGCAGGAGAGAAACAAAAAGTAGTGGATCCTATGGAAATGTTCCACAAGCTTCCCCGTGAAAAACAATTTATCACAGGTAGTGAAGCGGCTCGCGAAAGCATCCGGCGTGCAAATATAGATATTGCGATTGCCTACCCGATCACCCCGCAAAGTGAAACCATGCAACAGACGGGTTATCTTTATGATGAAGGCTATATCAAAGAATACTACCGAGCAGAAGAAGAAATTGGTGCATTTTCAGCTATATCTGGAGCCTCTCGTGGCGGCGTTCGCAGCTTGACCGCTACCTCAGGCCCAGGTCTGATGCGTGGTATGGAAGCAATCAGCTCCTGGCCTGGTGCAAGGACTCCTATTCTAATGCTTAATATGTGTAGGGTCATCAACACACCTCTTGCAATTCAGCCTGATAATATCGAAATGTCATTCCTGCTTAATACTGGAATTCTCATGCTTCATGCTGAAAACCAGCAGGATTTTTATGACTACCCCCTGGCTGCAATTTGTGCTTCCGAACAAGTTGATGTGACATTACCTGCGGTAGTTTCTGTGGATGGTTTCTTTTGTACCCATGCACGTGGCCCTGTTGAAGTCACACCTGAAGAGTATAAACTGCCACCTCGAGATGGCTGGCGTTCTGCTGTACCTGCGATGGATAACGAAAATCCACCGGCTCGTATCTCACGTGACGCCCCTATCCAGAAGAGTAATTTTATCAGCTACCACATGCACTCCAGTTGGCAGCAGGAAGTATTTGCAGCTGTAGAACGTTCGGCGAAATATTTCAGTGCATACCTTGGAGGCTTGGTAGAAGTGGTCAACCCCGGCGCTGAAGATTTTATCATTGCCTCTGGTTGTGCTGTTTCGCAGGCACGTGAAGCTGTTCGTCAGGAAGGCGAACAAGGAAGAACGGTAGGACTGGTTAAAATTAAAACCATCCGTCCTTTCCCTGTCGAAGAAATTGTTGAAGCGGTGAAAGGTGCCAAGCGCATTCTGATTCCTGAATTCAATCAGGCTGGTTGGTTACATAAAGAAGTTTGCTCTGTTCTTTATGGTCGTTGTAATGCAACGATCAAGAATGGCCCAAGAGTTTTCGGTGGAATGACAATGCCTACCGAGATGATTCTGGAATGGCTTGAGGAATTCCGCAAAGAAGTTAAGTAACCAAACTGACTGTTAGTTTATAATGCTGTATAATTTCGACAAGGTGAAAGCCTGTTAGAATTATTTATATTTTTCCAACATAACTTTATGAGGATAGAATCCTATGTCTCTTGAAACATTAAGGCCTGCCCCGGTATTTAAAGAATTTCTGCCTGTTGAATACAAAGATCTGGTAGATCATGGCCCTTACCATAACCGCAAGGATAGCGATAGACAAGAAGTCAAAGTTACTGACATGGGTAAGTTTAAGGAAGTGATTGAAGAACACCCCATGTGTGCAGGTTGTGCCATGACCCTGTTCATTCGCCTCACCTACATTGGAATGCCCAACCCGGAGCATACCATTGTTGTGGGAACTGCGGGGTGTGGACGTTTGGCCATCTCCCAAGCTTCTGTTCCTTTTATTTACGGTAACTATGGTGACACCAACGCTGTTGCATCCGGCCTTAAAAGAGGCTTGGAAGTAAGGTTCCCCAACCAGAAGAAAGATGTTGTAGTTATGGCTGGTGATGGAGGGCTGATCGACATTGGATTCCAGGGCATGATGCACAGCTGGTTCCGCAAAGAAAAGTTCACCACTATTATGCTCGATAACGAAGTTTATGGAAACACAGGAGGTCAGGAAAGTGGAATGACCAATCAAGGGAAGGTCATGAAAATGGCTCCTCGTGGTAAATTCGGAGAAAAAATTGATGCTCTGGGTCTGGCTAAAGTAGCAGGGGTAGATTATATTGCCCGTCTTGCGCCAACCAATCCATCTCGGGTAGCACGCACCGTTCGTCGCGCAATCCTGGTAGCTCGGGAAGTTGGCCACAGTTACATTCAGGCTTATACTTCCTGTAATATCGAATACTCAATCCCAACTCCTGAGGTTATGAAGGATGCCTTTGAAATCGAAAAAGAGCGTTATGGTTTTGAAGAAATCATCTCACCAGCAGCACAAGAGTATTTGAATGAAGTTGAGAAAAAACCCAAAAAGAAGAAATCTGACAAATAAAGGGAGGAAACACAAAAATGACTGAAGCAGTAGAACCGGTAAAGCGCTATAACATTCGAATGGCGGGCCTGGGTGGTCAGGGTGTTGTGACAGCATCCCACATCGTTAGTAATGGCGTGGTGATTTCAGGTGGCTACAGTTCCCTGGTTCCTTTCTTTGGATCAGAAAAGCGTAATGCGCCTGTTGAGAGTTATGTCCGGATTTCAAACGGTACAATTTATGAGATCGGAGAGATCATTTTTCCGAATGTTCTCATGATTTTTCATCCATCGGTTATCACGCTTGGTAAATCTTACACCATGCCGTTTTATACCGGTTTGAAGCAAAACGGGATTATTCTCATAAACAACAGGAATCCTATCCCGTTCACCCGTGATGAAGAGCGTGAACTGGAAGAAACAGGTGCTCGCATTTACTATCTGCCCGCAACAGAAATGGCAAATGATTTGGCTAAAACCGAATTGGCTACCAATATGGCCATGTGTGGTGCCATATCAGGTATCTTTGGTTTGCCCGATCCTGAATCTTTAGCTGCTTCTGTTAAAGATCGATTTATTGGAAAAGGTATTGTTACATCGGGTGGCACAGCTGCTCTGGACAGTGCTATTGAGAAAAAGTTTGCCAAGAAGCAAAAACTTCTTGAGGCAAACCAGAAAGTTTTGGATGCTTCAGTCCAATATGCCATTGACCAGGGCTGGTCTGAGTCTGAAAAACCTGCTAAAACTACTGCGTAACGTTAAAAACTGGAGAAAACATGTACTACATCGCTAGTGTTGATAAAGACATTTGCTCGGCTAAAAACTGTCACCTCTGCACACAATACTGTCCGGAAACAAACTGCATCAATTACAGTGAGGCAGATAAATCCGCTTATGTTTCCGTAGACCGGTGTAAAGCTTGCGAGATTTGCATCTACATCTGCTCTGATATAGCGAAGAACGATGCTATTAAAATGAAATGGATAGACGACTTAAATGAAGGATTTGTAATCAAAAAATCCGGAGTTGTTCTACGGTAATTTGTCCTTTTTAATCAAGGTATTTGGGCTTAACGGCTCAAATACCTTTTTTTATTTAAATTCTAACCCTAAATAGAAAGCCCTGAAATGGAAAGAACCTTTGCTATCATTAAACCTGACGGTGTTGAACGTAATTTAATTGGTAAAATCCTGGAACGAATTGAGTCCAATGGTTTCCGAATAGTTGCCATGAAAAGAACCCTGCTCAGCAAGGCTCAGGCTGAAGGATTTTATCATGTCCATAAAGAGCGCCCTTTTTTCGATGGAATGACCACCACAATGAGTTCAGGCCCGGTTGTTTTGATGGTTCTGGAAAAAGAAAACGCCATTACTGATTGGAGAAAGTTAATGGGGGCTACCAACCCGGCTGATGCTGAAGATGGAACCATTCGCAAAGATTTTGCCGAAAATATTGAAAGAAATACTTCTCATGGCTCAGACGCACCAGAAACAGCGGCATTTGAAATTTCCTATTTCTTCAGCGAGACAGAAATTCTTTCCTAATCTTTCAAATCAGCAATGCTTTTAGACTCAAACAAGTTGTCTTCAGACTATAATAGACCTTTAAATATTTATAAGGATACCGTTGCTGGGTGAAGTAATATTTTAAATCTGGCACTAATGGGCACCACCTAAGTATTATGAAGTTATTCATCACCTCGATAGTCCTGTCGCTCTTTATTTTACCGAGCCTGTCTCAGGCTCAGTCTGGATATGACTACCTACTCTACAAGAATCATGAAAACTATGGCATCGTTGTTTTTCCAAAAAAATCTATTCACAAGGAATTGAGTGACTACATCGCCTCAATATCATTTGTAGAGGTGCAATCAGGCAGGGCAGTGATGCGCCGTGGAACTAAAAATGAAAATGAAACATTAATGATGCCAATCGAAGTACAAAAGAAATATTCTATTGAAAAGTTTATAGTTATTCAGGTCTTAAGTCAGCATGAAATGATGATCGGAATTTATGATCCGGAATGGGGACTCACATTGCCTTCTGCCACGTTTGGTATGGAGGTCTTGAAGCAGAATATACCCAGGACATTGAACACCTTTCGTGGTAACAACCCCCAGCGTCAAACTGGAGTCAATAGTCGGAAGTCTATTTTTGTTAATTTTTCTCCCGAGCCGGGCTATAATAATGAGGAAAGCTTACAATTATTGAAATGGCATGGAGGATAAGAAACAAATGCCTGTATACGAGTACCAATGTGAAAAATGTAAAGAAGTGGTAGAGGTGTTGCAAAAAGTCAGTGATGACCCACTGGAAACTTGTGAAAAATGCGGTGGCAAACTAAGTAAACAGTTCAATCAGATGAATTTCCATTTATATGGACCTGGCTTTTATTCAACTGACAACAAACGCAAATACCTTAAATAACCCTCTATGATTTTTATCACCCGCCGTCTGGAGTTTTGCGCCAGCCACAGATTATACAATCCATCTTTTTCGGATGAAAAAAACGCCGCGACTTTTGGTTTATGCAACAATCCCAATGGGCATGGCCATAATTATGTACTGGAAGTTACCGTAAAAGGTGAAGTGAATCCTGAAACAGGAATGGTACTGGATCTCAAGTCTTTAAAAAAATTGATCAACGAAGAAATTATCGACAAAGTGGATCACAAAAACCTCAATGTAGATGTTGAGTTTCTGAAAAACATAATCCCAACAGCAGAAAACATTGCCATCCATTTCTGGAATATCATAGAACCCAAAATTGAAAACGGAACTCTTCATGAGATAAAGCTTTTTGAGTCCGAGCGAAATTTTGTTATTTACCGAGGGGAGGAAATTGAAAGACCTCATTAAACAAATTTTGTCACAGGTGGGTGAAGACCCCGAACGGGAAGGACTCAAAGATACTCCTGAACGGGTAGAGAAGTCGTTAAAGTTTTTGACAAGTGGTTACGGGATTAATATTGAAGATATTGTCAATGACGCATTGTTCAAAGAAGATTATGACGAAATGGTTATTGTCAAAGACATTGACCTGTTCAGCATGTGTGAACATCATATGCTTCCATTTATAGGCAAGTGTCATGTAGCATATCTTCCCAAGGGGAAAATCATCGGTCTTAGCAAAGTACCTCGCATTGTAGATGTATTCAGCCGCCGTTTGCAGGTGCAGGAGCGCCTGACTAACCAAATAGCTAATTGCTTGAACCAGATCCTTCAACCCATTGGTGTTGGTGTTGTAATTGAAGCCTTACATCTATGCATGTGCATGAGGGGGGTAGAAAAACAGAATTCCTACACAACCACCAGTTCCATGCTCGGTTCTTTTAAATCTGACGCCAGAACCCGCAGTGAGTTTTTAACCCTGATTCCTCCACAGGGAACTCGGAGATGAGTCTAATAATAATTTATTTATCAAAAAGAGAGATGCCTGTTTGAAACCAGACACCAAAGAAATTGTTCTCGCAAATAATGATCTCATTCCCGAGTTATTTGGTAGCCAGGATCTCAATCTAAAACTGATTGAGAAAAAATTTAACGTACGTATCACTACCAGAGAAAATCAAATAAAAATTAAGGGTGAACCCGCAAATATTGAAACAGTAGAAAGTCTTTTCATTCAACTTGAGAAACTGCATGAAGCCAACCTTCCTGTCGAAAATGGGGATGTTAAGTTTGCCATCCGTTTGATCGCCGAAGATGCACAAGCCGACCTTAAAACCATTTTTTCGGAACGCATCGCTGTCTCCCCTAAAAAGGGTTATATCACACCCAAAGGCACCGCACAGCATCAATTCGTTCAGGCTATCAGGCATGATGATATAGTTCTTTCAGTAGGACCGGCGGGAACAGGAAAAACATATTTGGCTGTTGCTATGGCAGTAGAGGGTCTGCTGAAAAAGAAATTCAAAAAAATAGTACTGGTTCGCCCGGCTGTTGAGGCTGGTGAAAAACTGGGATACTTGCCTGGAGATATAACTGAAAAAATCAACCCTTATCTCATGCCCCTCTATGACGCCTTGAGCGATATGATGGAAACAAATCGAGTGCGACACTTGATGGATGATGGTGCCATAGAAATTGCCCCGCTGGCATATATGCGTGGAAGAACATTGAGTGACGCATTTATTATTCTTGATGAAGCACAAAACGCAACCCGAGAGCAAATGAAAATGTTCCTGACTCGTTTGGGATTCCGGTCAAAAATGGTAGTCACTGGAGATATCACACAAGTAGACCTTCCTAAAGATAGTGACTCCGGGCTCATTCATGTTCAGGGGCTTTTAAACAAAGTACAAGGTATCCGCTTTATATACTTTTCAACCAAGGATGTTGTTCGTCACGAACTGGTGAAAAAAATCATTAGCGCCTACGGCCAAACTGAATTAAATCAGGAATAGTCTTCCACATACCTGCTAATTAATGATTTTTCTTTTTGTTCAGCTATGGAAATCTTTATAAAAAATGAACACCCTGAAATCAAGGTAGATTCAAAAAAGATAAAGCCACAGGTTGCTAAAGTTCTAGACTCCATGGATTGCAATGAGCATGAAATCAGCATATTATTTACTGGAGATCAGGGAATTCGTAATCTGAATCAACGTTTCAGGGGTATAGATTGTCCAACTGATGTGTTATCGTTCCCTCAACTTCTGGACGATACACCGGAAACCCCTGGGCCTCCTGTTTTAGGAGATATTGCTATTTCCCTTGAGACAGCCCGTGTCCAGTCCAAGGAACACAGCTTGTCCATGGAAGAAGAGTTAACCTTGCTACTCATTCACGGAATACTGCATCTTTTGGGTTATGACCATGAAATATCAGATCAGGAAGATGATCGTATGCGGAAAAAAACCCGTGAATTATTCACAATGGTTTACCCAGGTAAAAAACTTTTGGACACATGCAATTTTTGACTCGATAAAACTCTAGTCACAGGAAAAGATTCATGAAACAACTCTGGGCACCTTGGAGGATGGAATATATCAAGAGTGAAAAATCGGATGGATGTATTTTCTGCTTACTCCCAAAGGAAAATGACGATATAAAGAACCATATTCTTTATCGTGGCCAATCGGCATTCATCATCATGAACATTTTTCCCTATAACTCAGCCCACTTGATGGTATCACCTTACAGACATATAGAATGTTTGACCAAACAGGACTCTATTGAAAGCAAAGAATTAAATCAACTGACAGATGCTTGCATCAATATTTTAAAGACCGTGATCAACCCGGAAGGTTTTAATGTCGGGTATAACATTGGCAAAGCAGCCGGTGCAGGATATGATGAACACATTCATTGCCACATTGTTCCCAGATGGATCGGAGATACCAACTTTATGCCTGTTCTTGGAGAAACCAAAGTTCATCCGGAACATTTGAAAGCCACCTACAACAAACTTCTTCCTCATTTTAAAAATCTGTAATTCATAAAAATATGGGCGTTTCGGCCAAAAGTATTAAGGTCACTCAAGATGACACTCCCATGATGCAACAGTATAGGAGCATCAAAAAGGAGTACTCCGATTCCATATTATTTTTCAGAATGGGCGACTTTTACGAAATGTTTAATGAGGATGCAAAAACTGCGTCAAGCATTTTACAGATTGCTCTTACGTCCAGAAACAAAAAGTCCAACCCAGTTCCCATGTGCGGAATTCCCCATCATTCGGCAAACCTCTACATTACCAAGCTTCTTAAAGCCGGTAAGAAAGTCGCCATTTGTGAACAAACTGAAGACCCAAAACAGGCTAAGGGTTTGGTCAAGAGGGAAGTGATTCGTGTTATCACCCCGGGGACAGTCCTTGATGATAATGTTCTTGACCCTAAAAAAGACCAGTTTATTGCCTCTATTTATTTTGGCAAAAACCTGATAGGGCTCGCCGCTCTTGATGTGTCAACCGGAGTTTTTAAAGTCACACAGATTGATGGGACAAATTCCCTTGCTTTACTTGCAGATGAGCTCCAGAAACTAGACCCTAAAGAGATCATAATTCCCAACTCAATAAAAGAAGAGCCCCACCCCTGGATTCCAACAGGTGAGGTATTTATCCACACTGGAGAAGACTGGACATTTTCTTTTAATGAAGCTTATAGAAAGCTGATTGAGCATTTTAAGACCCAGTCTTTAGAAGGGTTTGGTTGTGAAAATATGGATGCGGCCATTTCTTCAGCAGGCGCCCTGATCCATTATTTACATGAAACTCAGAAGTCATCCATGGAGCATATCACTGCCATCATCCCCTTCCCTATTCACGACTACATGGCTATAGACCAATCTACTCTGGTTAGCCTGGAACTGGTTCAATCAAGTGAAGGAAGTAGAAAAAACTCTCTGCTCGATTTGCTCGATATTTCCCAAACTGCAATGGGTTCTCGGCGAATTCGTGAATGGGTTCTAAAACCGTTGATAGACGCAGATAAAATCAGAGAGCGTTTAAGCATTGTTGCAAACTTCAAAAATGATCCAACAGAGAGAAAAATTCTACGAGATCTCCTGAAAAATATTTTCGATCTTGAGAGACTGTTAGGAAGAATCACCTTATCCGCCTGTAACGCAAGAGATCTTATTGCGCTGAAAGCATCTCTAAAAGTTTTTCCGGATATACAGAAGGTCCTTAAACATTTTATCTCAAGTTCCATAAACTCTTTTCTGGAAGAATGGGACAACCTTGATGACATCTACAATTTGATTGATCAAAATATTAAGGATGACCCTCCCTTAACCCTCAAGGAGGGAAATCTTATTAAAGCAGGGTGCAACGAGGAGCTTGATCACCTTAAAAGCATAACCCGTCAGGGAAAAAGCTGGATCGCTTCTCTGGAAATTGAAGAGAAAGAGAGAACAGGCATTCCTGTATTAAAAGTCGGCTTTAACAAAATTTACGGCTATTACATAGAAGTTACTAAAAAGCATAGTGATCGCATACCTGCCGAGTACATTCGCAAACAATCCCTAGTAAACGCAGAACGATATATTTCCCCCAAACTCAAAGAATATGAAGAAGAAATAACCGGTGCAGAAGAAAAAATTTTTTCCATCGAGCAAAAACTTTTCGAAGAAATCAGAGGAACCGTTTCCCTTGCTGGATCACGGATACAGAGTATGGCTCGAATCATCAGTGAAGTTGACACGTTATCCACATTCGCTGAAATTGCACATAGATATAATTATTGCCAGCCAGAATTCATAAACGAACGTAGACTTGTTATTGAAAACGGACGACATCCTTTAATAGAGCAAATAGATCCAACTGTTCGATTCATTTCTAACGATACATTTTTGGACTCGGTAGAGCAACAAATCATGATCATTACCGGGCCTAATATGGCCGGGAAATCCACCTATTTAAGACAGGTCGCCCTGATTACTCTTATGGCTCAAATTGGGAGCTTCGTTCCAGCTGACAAAGCCAGTCTGGGAATCACTGACCGTATTTTTTCACGGGTGGGAGCACAAGATCATTTGTTAAAAGGTCAGTCTACCTTCATGGTTGAAATGAATGAAACTGCAAATATTCTCAATAACGCCACAGCAGATAGTCTTGTCATTTTGGATGAAATCGGAAGGGGGACCAGCACCTTTGATGGAATTAGTATCGCCTGGGCTATTGTCGAGTTTCTTCACAAAGCAGACCAGGGCGGAGGGCCTAAAACACTTTTTGCCACACATTACCATGAGTTGACGGACCTATCACGTGTTCTTCCTGGAGTTAAAAACTTTAATGTGCAAATCAAAGAGTGGAACGACGAAATTGTCTTTCTCCGCAAAATTATTCCGGGTGGGACTGATAAAAGCTATGGAATTCAGGTCGCACGACTGGCTGGCTTACCAAAGATAGTTTTGGACCGTGCCCAGGAAGTTTTATTCAATCTGGAGCAAAGTGAGTTTGATGAGATAGGTGTACCCAAAATCTCTCACTTAGAAAACCAAAGAAATAAACACTCTTCCGGACAACTGGCTCTTTTCCCAGAACCTGAAAATCCTTTGATACAAAAGTTAAAAGCCGTTGATCCGAACGAGCTTTCACCGAGAGAAGCGTTGGAAGTTCTATTCGAACTGAGCCAGATACTAAAGGATGGTTTGAAATGAATATTCTAGTTACAGGCGGTGCAGGCTTTATTGGTTCGCATCTAGTCAACACTTATATTGAAGCTGGACATCAAGTCATTGTGGTCGATAATCTGTCTTCAGGAGAGTTGCGATTTCTCAATCCCAAAGCAAAGTTTTATAAAATAGATATCCTCGATCCAAAGCTCACTGAGATTCTAAAAAATGAAAAAATTGATGTTATCAATCATCATGCCGCACAAATTTCAGTAACAAAATCTATCACTGATCCCCTGTTCGACGCTAACTCCAATATTATTGGGACTTTACAACTTCTTAAAAGTGCGGTATCGTTAAAAGTCGGTAAATTCATATTTGCTTCAACTGGAGGAGCATTGTATGGAGAGCAAATTTATTTTCCGGCAGACGAAGATCATCCGAATCAGCCGCTGAGTCCCTACGGTATTTCAAAGCTGGCTGCGGAAAACTATATTAGTTTTTATAACGAGCAGTACGGGTTGAGTTCTACCGTACTCCGCTATAGTAATGTTTTTGGTCCACATCAAAATCCACATGGGGAGGCGGGAGTCGTTGCAATATTCTGCGAAAACCTTGTCGGGGCTCAAAAACTTGTTATTTATGGGGATGGAGAACAAACTCGAGATTTTATTTCGGTTCGGGATGTCGCCAAGGCAAATTTGATTGCACTGGACAACAATTGCATTGGCACATTTAATGTAAGCACAGGAAAAGAGACCAGTGTAAATTTACTGGCCAAATGCTTGCTGGATATATCGCAGAAAAATATTTCTGCCGTACACGGTTTGGCGCGAAACGGAGATCAACGTAGAAGTGTTCTCGATTATAAAAGATTCCATGAAGGTTTTGGATGGAAACCCGAAATGTCTCTGGAGCAAGGATTAGTTGAAACGTACGATTTTTTCCAGAATCAAACGGCTTAACCTGATTTCTTTATGGGTTCCAGCCTTTTTGCTGATGATGGGACTTGTTTCTCCAGTTTCAGCAGTTTCACCCGATGTCGTTAATATTGGAGTTGGAACGAAGGGCAAATATGTAGTGATGAATGCCCGGCTGGTTGATGGTTTCACTGAAAAAATCCAAGAAGCGATCAACAATGGGGTGCCAATTGGATTCACCTTCGAAATAGAACTCAGACAAGATAATACAGCATGGATAGACAGCCTTATCAGTTCTAACAAAGTGCGACATCGAGTCCAGTTTGATTCACTCAAAAAGATATACAGGTTTTCAGAAATTGGAAAAAATGTTCGAAGAAACATAATCACCCGGAAGAAGTCTCGCTTCCAGAAACTGATGCTCACTTTGAAAGACATCCCTATAGCGCCAATATACAAACTGGACCCAAATGAAAAATATTATGTCAGAGTCAAAGCAGATCTGGAAACTGACAGGTTCTGGTTCCCTTTCAACTATATTTTCTTTTTCGTGCCTTTCAGCGAGTTTGAAACTTCATGGGCACAGACTTCGCCACTTGCCATTGATCCTGACCTTGAACTCTCAGAACAAGCAAGAGGTTCTCGCAAAAATCAAAGACGCATTTCTAGAGATGTCATCCGATCATTTAATAAGTAAACGATCGTTCTTTTAGGGATCCCCAAAAACTGAATTATTAAGACCAAAGTTACTGGAATGAATTTGCCTAATCGTTGTTTTTTCTTCGTGGACTGGGAGCATCCAGGTCTATGTTCGCAACTTCTCTGATAAGCCTGATGACCTCCTGGGGCGGGTCAATTTGCTGGTAAACTAAACGACTACCATCTTTCAAAATACGTACAAGAATATTTGTTTCATCCTCTTCTCTTTGAACCTGGATATTTGCAGAACTATGTTGAGATTCTGAAGGTCTAGATGCTGGCGAAAGGTTTGAGATCGAGACAGCTTTGCTTTCATCACCTTTCTTCACCTCGGAGGGACTACTATTTTTCTTCTGATTATAAAGGGCAAGGCCCAATGCCTGAGCTATTAAGAATCCGTTTTTTTCATCCTGACTAGAAAAAGACGCCATGTTCTTTTTATTGATCAATTGCAGGACACCCATTAAATTTCCCCCATGAAGCAAAGGCAGAGTCATCATTGATTTTGTAGAAATACCGGCTATCTTCTCCCAGGAATCATCAAACACCAATTTGGGGTGTAGAGCTCTAATTTTTCCAATATCCCCAATATCCTGGATATTCACATGTTTTTTGATCATCGCTACATAACCTGCAACACTGTTTGAGGATATTGGAACTCTAATCTTTCCAAGTTTATTTCCATAAGCCACTTTTGAGTAAATCTCTTTACGGTTTTCATCCACACCATAAATCGTAACAGCTTCTGCATCAAAATATTTCAATAGAGGTTCTTTCAATCGTTTCAACAGACTCTCAAAATTATCTGAGGAATGAATCATTTGAGAGAGAATGTGAATCTGACGCTCCTGTATAGCCTGGTCTCCATTAGAAGCTCCAACTTCTTTGTCCTTCAATTTTGCTATAGCCATACCCATTATGGGAGCAATGGCTTTGGCCTTAAAAAAATCCTCTTGACTAAAGCCACCTTCTTTATTGATAATCTCCATCACTCCCACCAGTTTCTTGTTAAATGGAAGTGGCACTACAATCATTGAGGTAGTATCCTTGTTCAATTTATTGTCCCAACTGGAATCATAGGTGAGTTGCGGGTGATATTGAGAAAGCTCCTTGCTGTCTTTCACATTTTTGATATTTATCGGTTTTCCTGTAGCCGCCACAAACCCAGCAATGTTTTTAACAGAAATATTCAGCCGGATTTCAGGAAAACCCTCTCTGTGGAAATTTTTGGTAAACAGTTCTCGCTTAGCTTCATCTAGCGCAAACAATGTTGCCTCTTCACTATTAAACAGCAATTTCAAGTTTTTAGTCAGAGACAGAAGACTATCCTCATTAAAATGAGCATCGCCTACCTGGCTGGCAAAACTTTCTAATGTATTTATATTTTCCATCTTAGTCTTGTCCAAGATAGAGTCCACTGGTTTATATTTGAATCAACTAATTAAGCAACCAGTTTAACGCAATTTACAGATATTTTAGGGTAACATATTGATTTTAATCCTTTTTTGGAAATAATAACAAGATTTTTTCATATTTTTAGACTTTCTGAACTTGCAACTCAAAGTATAAAAGTAATTTTTTTTCATACTTAAACTCTCTCATTTTTCCATCCTTATTTTCCATCCTTATCTTGATACTCGATTCCAAGGCCCACAACTTCGAGAGAACAAAAACCAAGGACTTTTTATGATGGTTGTGTGTTAAACTATTGTTTTTAAAACAAATTGATAATTCGGTAGCCCATATGCCATCCGATCCTCTCACCCACAAGACTTTGGATTATATCCCACCCACTGAAAAGCATTTGCGCGACAAACGGAAACGTACATCTGTAACGGCCCTGGCCGTATTCATCGCTCTAATAGGAATGACATTATTGGAAAACTATTTTCTCCAAGCCCAATCAACCTCTGCAATCGGCAACAATATTGCCGTTCTAGCGGTATTTAACATCATTTTAATATTGATTTTTGTTTTGATCATTTTGATCACGCGTAATCTTGTTAAATTATATAATGAACGCAAAAGCAAAATTATTGGTTCAAAATTTCAAACCAAACTGATTATCGCTTTCTTAATCCTGGCATTGGTTCCTTCCATACTTCTTTTCACGGTAGCCAGCAAGTTATTTACTTTCAGTATCGGTAATTGGTTCAACCTGCAAATTGAACAGACTCTGGAATATTCCATGGATATTGCCAGGAGTTATTATTCCGACCTTGAAAAGAAAGCCCTCACAAAAGCTAAAAATATTGAACGCTTTATTAATAGCGAAGAGCTCTATCTAAAGCTGAAACGGAACAGACTACATAGCCTGGCTCAGGAAAAAGTAGTTGAATACGGTCTGGCTGGAATCCTCATTTACGATAATGAATTAAAACCCATAGTTCAGGAATTAGACTCCTCTAAACTGCCCTCAAATAATCCATTGAATTTTTCAGAAATAATTAAAAAAAGCCTGGATGGTGAAGGGGTGACAGAGATACAAATGACTCATGGGGGAAGCCTGATGATTGTCGTCGTTCCCCTAACAGAAACCCTTGAAGGCAAAATTTCTATATGGGGTTACATACTTACACTAAATCCTGTTTTAAAAAGTTCACTAAGAAAAATTGAAACCATCCGAAATACCTTTGAGGACTACCAGCAACAAAGTTTTCTTAAAATACCTGTCAGTGCAAACTACTACACGACATTCATCCTAATTACCTTGTTGATCCTTTTTTCTGCTATCTGGCTTGGTTTTTATATGGCAAGAGGCATCACTGTACCTATCCAACAGTTGGCAGAGGGAACAAGACGTATTACAGAGGGAGACCTGGATTTCAAGATTGGCGCAAGAGCAACTGATGAAATAGCTATTCTTGTTGACTCCTTCAACACAATGACCCAGGAACTTAACGAAAGCCGACTCAACATTCAACATGCACATGAAGATCTAACTAAAACAAATATCGAGTTGGACCGGAGAAGGAACTATATTGAAACCATTTTGGACAGCATCGGCGCTGGAGTAGTTTCAATTGATAAAAGAGGACATATTACGACCTTTAATAAAGCGGCTGAAAGAATTCTCAATCTCAAAAGCGAACATATTTTCGGTTCCAGTTATCACGAAGCCCTCGAGTTTTCATGCCATCAAGCTATAAGAAAACTCGCACACCGGATGTTTATCCAGAATAAAGATGCCATAGAAGAACAAATTGATCTGCGAATAGAAGAAAACAATCTCACTCTTCTCGTCAATATCCAGGTACTCCGAGGTATTACCAAAAAATATCGAGGACTGGTAATCGTTTTCGAGGACCTAACCCATCTCATAAAAACCCAGAAGATAGCCGCATGGAAAGAAGTCGCACAGGGTATTGCCCATGAAATTAAAAACCCTCTTACTCCCATTCAATTAAATACCCAAAGATTGAAAAAAAAGTACCATGAAAACAAAGAAGACTTTGCCCGGGTTTTTGATGAAAGTATTAACATCATAGCGCAGGAAGTTGAGGGAATGAAAGAACTGTTGAATGAATTTCTTCGGTTCTCAAGAATGCCCACTCCTAATCCCAGGCCCTCGGCGCTGCACAAAATAATTGATGATATTCTTATTTCCTATTCGGAGCACGATAAAAATTTAACCATTAAAAAGAGTTATGACCCAAACCTTGGAGCTGTCCATATTGATCCAGAGCAGATTCGCAGAGTATTCATCAACCTTTTTGAAAACGCAACCGATGCCATTGATGATGGAGGGATCATACAAGTCAGTACCCGGGTTATGCAAAAAGAAAAACTCCTTCGTATCGAGTTCTCAGACAATGGTTCCGGAATTAGTCCAAATGACAGAGACAAACTGTTTCTTCCGCATTTCACCACAAAAAAACGAGGAACGGGCTTGGGATTAGCTATTGTTAACCGGATTATCATCGATCATAATGGTTCGATTCAGGTTAAAGACAACCAACCCAGAGGTACAGTTTTTGTCATAGATCTTCCCTATTCGCCCCTGGTACTGGAAGCGAAAAACTCTCCTACTCGCAGTTCACACCAAAGTACACCATCCTGATTGGAATCAGTTACTTTTATTCCAACGGCTTTTGTTTTAAAATATAATCACCCTAAATTTTATGCAAAAGGACTCATGCCAAAAAAATTAATTCTGAACATTGATCAAGACCTTTATCGAAAACTTGAACTACAATTTAAAAATGATGAGCAAGAATTGGAACAGTTTATTATCAGCGCCATAAAGACGAATTTGAACACACTGCCATCAGCATCTGAATCAAATAGTAAGGACGATTTGGAAGGCTATTTGCAAAAAGGAACTTCAGGAAGCCGGACCTATGGAGTAAAAGGTCAGGGCTGGTAACTAGACTGTAAACTATTAATATAGAGTTCTAATTTAGGCACTCATGAAAATTCATTAGTTTTTGTTTAAAAGGTAAAACCTGCCTGCAAAACGAACAATTTAAGAAAGAAAGTTTATGGGAAATAATCGATTTGTGGATAACGGAGATGGTACTATCACCGATGAACAAATAAAAGTGATGTGGAGAAAAACAGACTCCTTTCAAGACACTAAGAAGTGGCTCAACTGGTTTAAAGGCCAGGATTATGTAGAAATCACCAATATGGAAAGGTTTGCAGGTTACGAGGATTGGCGATATCCAACTGAAGAAGAAGCGTGGTCATTATTTGATCTGAACTACAAAAACACTGATAAATATGGCGATGAAATCTATCTACACTCAATCTTTGAGCCTGGCAGCGCGGGAACTACCTGGACAATGGCAGAGCGGGATTCATCAGCTCTGGTCATTCAGTATGAAGATGGGATGAAAGTTTGGCCTTCGAAATACGCACATCTCAATATGGCCTATAGAATGGTCAGGTCCATCACCTAGCTTCAGTTTAGATTTTCAAATTCCGGACGTTCTGGGTAGACAACTTTTATATTAGGGTTAATGCCAGCCTCATAGTTAAAGCCAGGTTGAATGACAAACCTGATTCTGGCTGTCTTGCTATTCAACCTTTTAAATTCTCGAGGGTGAACTCGCTGAGCACCCAATTCCAAAATCAAGGGTTTTCCTGCAGGCAAGTTCAAAACTCCAACAACACTTTTTTCCAGGTCAATTTTTATAGAACCCGGCCTTACCCCTTCCACCTTATGAGAACCTTCTGCTACATGAACGTTGCTTCCCTCATAAAAAACCCTCCATAAATACCGGGTATCAAATCCTCTCGCTCCGGCTACAGGTAAAGCAGGATCAAGAAACTGGAGTTGAGGCTTACCTTTACTTTTAAAAAAATAAATACTTCGCATGGACCATAATGCCAAATCTTTTTCAAAAGAACGCCGAGACATGATTCTGCAACGCCTGACTTCCAGAAGCTTTTGTAATGAAACTCTTTTTTTACGAATCAAATTTCTGCGAACCTTTAATGCCTTGGGGCTGTATAGATAGCAAGTGGCCTCACCCAGTTTCGCATCCCTCACCGAATCTGGAGATTTATCCATTATTTTCTCAATTTTTTCGATCAATTCTGATTCTATTTTCAAAACATAATCTCGCCCTACCTCCCTGGCAATACTAATCACATCATCCCAATCTCTTATTTTTAGAGCATTTTCGAAATCACTCACAACTTTTTCTCGATAATTCATATCAGTTTTGGGAAAGTATTCTTTTCCCCCAAATACTTTTTCCCTTAAAAACTGATACCTTTCAGCATGGCTATACCGGAAGTATGGATAGTTGATGTATGCCGAAACTGAGTTGGCAAAATCTTCCTGAGGGTTTTGCCGTGAATACGTAGAGAGCTGGCGAGTAGAAACAGGAGCATAGTGTCCAACATCTGGATCATTCAGAGCGGCAAACAAATAATCGTCTCCCGGTCTTCCATCTAAGGCGGGAAGATGAATCAATTTAAATGCAGAAATTTTCATCCATTCTTTTGAAAAAGAAAGAAACCCATGAAAAGTGTCAAAAATATGTGCCATTTCATGTTGAACAATGTTCTGAAACCTTTTTCTATCTTCATAAAACAAGGGATTAAAAAACTCAACACGCGGCTCCTGGTCATCCACTTCGACATGATAAGACAAATCAGAATTTCTGTAGACAGTTTGAAAACTTGGGAAAGTAGCGGCAGGAATGTTATCTACAGGCATCCCTTCAGGAGCCGCTCGCAATTTGCTAAAGTGATAAATTCCTTTTATCCCAGGTAACCGTAAGAACGTATCAGGCAATAGAGAAAATGCATGGGTGAGTTCTTTGATTTCTTCCGGTTTCCAGCTCAATTCCATATCCAGTAGTTCATAACCAAACCTTGATTTGAAATCTGCCTTCAACTGGTTGACCTGTTGTCGATAATCACCGGGATACTCATAAAAAGGCCTATCAGCTTCTTGTCCACCTGAAAGATCAATCCAAACAAGGTTGGCAAGAAATATCCAGCTTATTAAGGCCCATTTACCCATTGGCTCTAGAGACTCCAAATGATTAATTACTTTAGGTTAACAGAATAATATTTAATTAGCTATAGACATAATAGTTTAATAAAATCAATAAATTAGCTAGTTTTTTGAATTGAAGAATAATTTGAACAATTTTTGCATCTTTCCAGACGTTCAGACATCTAAAAAATGTCTTATATCAATCTAAATTTATGGAGGTTTATCTATGGCAACACTGCCAGGTAAGGATGCTAAGTTAATCAGGTTAAACCCGGAATGGTCGGTAGAAAATGCCGCCTCCACACCATTGGAACAGGAGTTGTCTATTGATGATTTTAAGGGAAAGCGGCTTGTCATCACTCTTCCTGGAGCTGGTGGTTTCTGCAACAAGGAATTTGATCTTGTTAAAGATAATCAGGATAAATTCAAAGCCGCGGGTGCGGATGAAGTGATTGTTGTAGTAGGAACTGACATTTTAAGCAATGCAGGGCGAGGTATTCCCAACCTGTTTCAGGATGTTAATCAGGAGTTTGGCAATGCCAATAAGTTGACTCTGGAAGGAGTTAAAAGCCGCTATCTGCAACGCTCAGTAATTGCAGTGGATGCAAGCGGTGAACAGGTCGCCCGGGAAGATGCTGAGCTACTAGGCTGCAGGACGATTGATGCTCTACTGGGTGTTGCTAAAAAAGCGTTTTCTTAATTAATAAAGAAACTGTCTCAACATAAAAACCTCCTGGCAATTCCAGGAGGTTTTTTAATTTCCATTAACGGCTATATTTCAGTCCTTACTATCCTCAAGAGTTTTTAAAATAAACTCCAAATCACTTTTCATCTCCCGTTTCCACTCCAGAAAAGATTCACGATCGTAGGCAAAATCCAACTGTGTACCTTTTCGTTTAAACCTCTTGAGTTTATTTTTAGCCCCGGCAATAGTAAATTTTTCTTCATAAAGAAGGCGCTTGATTTCCAGGACCAGCTCAACATCTTTTTTCTGGTACAATCTTTGTCCCGACTTATTTTTTGTCGGCTTCAAAGAATCTATTTCATCCTCCCAGTAGCGCAAAACATGTTGTTCTACGCCAGCAAGGTCAGCGACTTCACCAATTTTAAAAAATAATTTATCAGGAATCAGAGCGGTCATCACGAGAAGATTGATTGGTAGAGTCCAGTAATTGTCTACTGGGCTTAAATGTTAAAACGGTCCTGGGTCTTATACGAATTGTCTCACCGGTCTTAGGGTTACGAGCATTTCGGGCTTTTTTCTTACGTAAAATAAAACTGGCAAACCTTGAAATACGTACATTTTTCCCATGAGATAGTTCAGATTTGATTTCGTCAAATAAAATTTCCACGGCCTGAACGGCTTCCTGACGTGTGAATCCGACTTTTTCATATACCTGATCCACAATATCAGCCTTCACCAGCGTTCCATTTGAATCGGCTTTATTCAATTTTTTCCCTCAAAAAAAGCTGGCAATTAATAATTCTGTCAGTGTGCTGACTTTTCTTCGTAAGCCCGATTGGCTTCATCGATAATCTTTTGCATCAAATGTTCAGGAACGTCTTCATAGTGATCATATTCCATAACAAACATACCCTGCCCTCCCGTTATGGATGTCAGGTCAGCGGCATAATTTAATACTTCAGCCATTGGCACATGGGCACGGATTGTTTGAGTATCTTCACCCGGGTCAATCCCCTGAATTTTGCCACGTTTGGAGTTAATATCGCCCATTATATCCCCAACATTGTCACTGGGAACAATGATTTCCATATTCATGATCGGCTCAATAAGAATCGGTTTACAATCCATCACTCCTTTTTTGAAACCTAAAGAACCAGCTATCTTGAATGCCATTTCCGAAGAGTCCACATTATGGTAAGACCCGTCATATAAACTCACCTTCACATCTACCATTGGATAATGGGCAATGACACCACCCTCCATAGCCTCCTGTATTCCCTTGTCGACAGCGGGAATATATGTTTTTGGAATAGCGCCTCCAACAATTTTATCTTCGAAAATATAACCTTCTCCCCTTTTTAAGGGAGAAATTTCTATCCAAGTGTCTCCAAACTGACCTTTCCCGCCAGTTTGCTTTTTATATTTTCCCTGTACTTTTGTGGAACTTTTAATCGCTTCTCGATATGGAACCTTAGGAGCCTTCACAACCACATCAACGCCAAAACGCCGTTTCAACCGTTCAAGTGTTACATCAAAGTGCACCTGCCCCAAACCAGAAAGCAACAATTGCCCGGTTTGAGCATTTCTCTCCATCTTTAATGTCATATCTTCTTCCAGCAATCTGTTCAGGGAACCACTAATTTTTTCTTCATCAGCTCTTGTTTTAGGTTCCAAAGCACGAGAAAACACAGGCAATGGGAAAGAAATAGGTGGAAACAATACTTTTTCATCTGAATCAGAAAGCGTATCACCTGTAATTGTTGACTTTAGCTTAGCCACTGTCCCCATGTCACCTTCCGGTATTTCCGCAACCTGTATTTGTTTTTTGCCCTGAAGCATATATAACTGCCCCACACGTTCATTCACATCCCGGGAAGAGTTATAAACCGTGGAGTCTCCTTTAAGGGATCCTGAAAACATTCTGAACAAAGTCAGTTTTCCAGCATATGGATCGGCAATAGTTTTAAAAACCAGACCAGAAGTAGGTTTACCTTCATTTGCAGAACATGGAACCTCAGTGTCATCTTTCAAACGTTTTGCAATTGCAGGAATCCGAAGGTCAGGGGACGGCAGGTACTTAACTGCAGCCTTGAGTAATAAGTCCACACCAATGTTATTCAGAGCGGACCCACCCAACACTGGTATCAACTGACCAGCTTGAATTCCCTCTTTTAATCCTTTTGAAAACTCATCTTCGGTCAACTCTCCCTGCTCAAGATACACTTCTATCAAATCATCATCGACTTCTGCGACTGCTTCCATTAAGTCAGCATGGCTAATTTCCACTTCATCCTTAATATCAGATGGTGTTTCCCCTGCTTTTCCCTCTCCTTTACCACCTTTATCATAGGAAACATAATGATTATCGATAAGATCCACAATCCCGGAAAACTTGTCTCCAGTAGAGTTCGGGAGTTGCATAAAAACCGGGTTTTTTTTGAATTTGTTTTTAATGGCTTCCAGGATTGGGGCTATATTAGCCCTGTCATGATCCAGCTTATTAATGAAAATGATTCGGGGAAGGTTCAACTCATCGGCCCAGTTCCAAATTTTTTCAGTATAAAATTGGACCCCTTCATCGGCACTGATTACAAAAATCAAACCATCGACCACTCTCAAGCAAGCAGGAATATCAGCAATGAAGTTACTGCTTCCCGGCATATCTACCAAGTTTACCTTAGTCGCATTCACTTCACAAAAAGCAACTGAAGCATCTATGGAGTGTCCACGCTTAATTTCATCGGGATCATAATCCATAACTGATGAGACATCACCCACTTGACCTAATCGGTCAGAGACTCCGGAAAAATACAAAACCGCCTCAGCCAAAGATGTTTTTCCAGATCCACCATGGCCCACCAATCCAATATTTCTGATATCCTTAAGTTTATATTGTTTCATACTAACCTCGCTTGGTAAATGGATCACCCGTAACCGGTGACGTTCACTCCACTCCCTCAAATCATGAAACAAGAGCCGATGCCAATAACTGCTAATTTGGTTTTAAGAACTATAAACATTCCAAATTTCACAGCAAAAGTCAAAACTTTATAGACCGTTAATTTAATAAATATAAAGGATATTTCAAGTCACACGTAATAAGAAAGGGGAATCCCGAAGAGAAAAATCGCCTGATACTTTTCCTACTCAGTTCATTTCAAAGCGATTAGCTCTATAATCAGGAAAGCATAAACCTATATCAGGGAATGTTAATAACATAATGTGCTGAGCAGAAAATCTTAAAAATATTAGGGATAAAATTCTTCCTGGCAGGCAAGCCAATAAGAAAAAAATAAAGATTTTTTAAAGATCTATCCCTTTTCTTTTCCCAGTTAATATGAGACGAACAGGGGTGCCAGTAAATCCAAATTGTTTTCTAAGGCTGTTTATCAAATAACGTCTATAGGAGAAATGTATTCCTTCCGGAAAATTCATAAAACATTTAAAAGTGGGTGGCCGCTTCTTCACTTGAGTGACATAAAACATCTTCATAAATTTTCCCCTGTAATTCGACATGGGATTTTTCTGAATGGCACGTTCGAAACAATCGTTAAGAGTTGCGGTAGAAATACTTCTAGAATATTCCTCGAACACCTTTTCCACCAGTGGAAGGATCTTTTCAATTCTTAGCCCCGACATTGCCGACACGGTGAGTACAGGAGCAAACTCTAGAAATTTTAGTTTTTGGTTCACTCTGTCTTTGAATTCGTCAAACTGAACTTCCTTTTCGCGGGATAAGTCCCACTTATTTCCCAGAACCAGACATCCTTTTCCACGTTCGAGGGCATACCCTGCAATTGTCGCATCCTGATCGCTTATCTGTTCCATAGCATCCAGAACCATTACCGCAACATCGCAACGGTCCAGAGCTTTAAGAGCCATGACCATGCTAAACTTGTCCAGAACCAGGCTGGTCTTTCCCTTGCGCCGGATGCCAGCTGTGTCGATCAAAATAAAACGTCGTCCATTCCATTCAAGAGATGTATCAACTGCATCGCGGGTTGTTCCCGGTATATCACTCACAATACAGCGCTCAGAGTTAAGTAATTTATTAATCAATGAAGATTTACCAACATTAGGTCTGCCAATCACAGCTATACGGATCGTGTTCTCATCGAAACCAGGCTCCTCTTGCATATCAGGCAGCGATTCGGAAACTGCTTCTGTCAACTCAAGAATGCCCGGCCCATGCTCTGCTGACACAGCAAAAGTATTCTCGAGACCCAACTCTGAAAACTCAGGATGAATAAAATGATGAGAGGGGGAATCCACCTTGTTTACCGCTAAAAAAAAAGGTTTGCCTGACTTGCGAACCTGGGAAATCATTTCCTTGTCCGGTCCGGTTAATCCGGTCTGGTTATCCACAACTACAATTACAGAATCTGCTTCGTCTCTGGCCCACTTGGCCTGTTCCACCACCTGAAGTTCAATTTGGTTGGTAATGTCCACATCAACACCACCCGTATCCACAATTAAAACAGGGCGGTTACCTATTTCTGTGACACCATACATCCGGTCTCGGGTCACACCCGGAGTATCATTAACAATCGCTGAACGACTTTGTGTGAGCTTGTTGAATAATGTCGACTTGCCAACGTTGGCCCTGCCAACGATAGCTATGATTGGGGTTGTCATGCTTCCTCCTTATATAGATGGTCCCTTATCTTGCAGGTATTTATGAATACCTTCTGCTATGGAGGAAGCCAGCCTGTAGAGATAGTCAGGCTTGGAAAGCATGCGGGATTCCTTCCGGTTGGTCAAAAATCCGACTTCAACCAGAATGCTGGGCATATCAGCACCATGAAGGACATAAAACGGACCTTCCTTCACACCAAGATTTTTCTGTTCTCGATACTTTTTCCGGGTGGATCTAAACAGGTTATCTTGCACCACCCCTGCCAGCCGCGAAGAGTCATTAATTTTAGTAGTTGTGATAAGGCTTGCCAGAATTTCTTGAACCTGATCATCCTTAACAGAATGAACCAACTCGCCGTTTTCTCTGGCTGCAACTGCCAGCGCGTCATCATTATGAGTCGTTCCCAGAAAATAGGTCTCTACACCATGCGCTGATTTTCTTTTAGCGGCATTAGCATGGATTGAAACAAAGAGGTCTGCATCGCGGTTATTGGCGATCGCGCTTCTTTCCTTGAGAGGTATAAACGTGTCATCTTTTCTGGTCATCACAACCCGATACTTGAATCGGTTAACCAAGATGGTTTTTACATGCCTGGCAATGGTCAGGTTTACATTTTTTTCATGCAGCCCTCTCGAGCTTTTAGCACCCTGATCTTTACCTCCATGACCTGCATCCACAACAATTAAAGGCGCAGAGTTAGCAACACCGCCAGAAGGAGTATAAAGATAGCCCTTCTTACCTTTCTTACTCTTTTTAAAATATACTTTTTTTAACGGTGCCTTGGGCTTGGCTTTGCTTGTTGCAACCACTTTCTTTACAGATTCAGTCTTTGCCAACTTTTTTTTCTGAGAGGATAGTTGGGCTTTACGGTGTGTCTTTTTCTTCTTTGGAGTTTTTGGTGCTTTAGCTATAACCTTTTTTTCAATTACAGAATGAGTTTTTTCCTTTTTTACCGGGACCCCAGATTTTTTAATAGCAGGTTTAGGTTCCGTTTTCCTTTGAGTCGTCTTGAAAAGGGAGGCAAGTTTCTGATATTCAAGTCTAGCCTTTCCTGCCTGATCACCATCTGGATACTTTTCAAAAATTGTTTTAAATATTCCTTTAGCCGCTGACAAATTTTTTCTGTTTCGATATATCCCCGCCGACTCAAACAATGCATCATCTGTAAGGGTCCCTTTCGCAAAATCACTGGAAACTTTTTTATAGTAGTGAAGAGACTGATTCAGGTCCTTTACGTTTTTAGAAATCGAATTTAACCCCTGATACAAACGGGCAATGGTAAATGTAGCCTTGTAAGCCTGTTGACTTTGAGGGTAACGTTGCACCACTTTGGAAAATTGTTGAATGACTTTTTCCCAATGGTGGCGGAATTGCTGTTTATCAGGTGAGCTTTTGAGTTGGTAATATGATTTTTGCGCCAGATAATAAAGGTCCTTGGCTGAATATGATTTGCCGGCCCACGCAGAAGAAGCCTGCAAACATAGAATAAAGAGTCCCACTACCAGGGACGTTTTGTTAATTTTTATCTGGGATTGATAAACTAACATGGCAAGGCCTCGGCTCAGCCCAATCACCTTAACTAATTAATTTTATTGAAGTTTTATCGATTTAGCATAACATTTCCCCTCCAAAGGGTCAATAGAGCCGTCAATAAATAAAGGAAGATTATCTACCTTGGGCCAGTCTCTCGGCTGAGTCTGACGGCAAACCGCTATCACGAATCTTCTCCTGAGCTAAGATAAGGTCATATTTAAATCGGTGGATTTCTACAGTTTTTTCTTCGGAATCATAAATCATAAACGCTGGATCAGGGTTTCTATCTCTTGGTTGGCCCAAACTGCCATCATTGAAAATATAACGACTTCCCGGTTCAACACTCCACCGATCTGAGAAATGCTCTTTCACTTCTCCATCATTAGTCTGCTCAAGAACAATCGGTTTATGGGAATGTCCCACAAAGCATATAGAAGTTGCAAAGTTATCGAAGTTGCGTTTTGCACCGGCCTTAGAGGTTATGTAATGCCAGGCTTTCGGCTGATACGGAGATGAATGCACCCAATAAACCCCTCCTTCTTCAAAATCAATAGGAAGAGAACGAAGAAATTCCTTATTATTCTTTTTTAGTTGTTTTCGGGTCCATAGGCAGGATTCATAGGCTGATGAGTTGAAATAAGTGGTGTCGGTCAAATCGACAGCAGCCCAGTCATGGTTGCCTGCTATGGAAATATCCGCATTTTTCATCACCCACTCAACACAGGTGTTGGGGTCAGCTCCGTAACCGACAATATCCCCGAGACAAACCAGTTTGTCATGAGGAATCTTTTCTATCTCTTTTTCAAACTGCGTCAGGGCTTCCAGGTTACTGTGTAAGTCTGAAAATATTATGTAACGCATCCACGGGATTATTCAATTGTTGGAGATGATGTATGCTTAAGGGTTTCTTTAAAAACCTTATCGAGGATACCGTTGATAAAATCCGGGGAGTCTTCAGTGCCAAATTTTTTGGCAATCTCAACGGCCTCGTTAATAACTACTTTGGGAGGGGTAGAACTTTCGAATGCCAACTCGCAAATACCCAGACGCAAGATACTTCTATCAATCATAGACATACGCTCCAGTGCCCAGTGATCACTAAACTTGTTAAGAAGAACATCGACTTCTTCAGCATGAGCAAAAACCTTTTTGACCAGAACTTTCATAAACTCGATGATTTCAGTTTGCGTGCCGGATCTATCACAAAACTGTTCTATCTGGGTATCAAGGTCGTCTTTACTGAATTCGCTCTGATACAGGAACTTCAAAGCTAACTCTCTCGCAATGCGCCGCTTTCCCATAGAAACCTCAAATTTTCCTATATAAATTTGCCATTTCAACAGCTGCCAGCGCTGCTTCTCTTCCTTTATTTGAAGAACCTGGCCTCGATCTTTCCACTGCCTGTTCAAGGTTGTTCGTGGTCAACACACCAAACAAAACAGGAATATTAAATTCCAGCCCCACTTGGTTAATCCCCCGGCTGGTTTCAGTTGAAATATATTCAAAGTGGGGAGTACCACCCTTAATTACTGCTCCGAGACAAATGATGGCATCAAAGCTTCGGGTGGAACACAGTTTTTTCGCTGCTTGAGGAATTTCAAAAGCACCCGGAACACGGATGACTTCAACGCTTTCTTCATCAGCTCCCTGCTCTTTAAACGCTGAAAGCGCTCCGCTGAGCAGATTACTTGTAACCAAGTCATTAAAACGACTCACTATAATTCCAAAACGAAGCCCTTCGGCGTTTCCATCTCCTTCAATATATTTAGCCATGCAAATGGTTCATTTAATATTTTGAAACATATGGCCCAACTTTTTCTGTTTGGTCCGTAGATATTTTATATTGTCTTTTTTGGACTGCACTTCAATGGGAACCCTTTCGGTCATTTGCAGGCCATATCCTTCCAGCCCGACAATCTTTCTGGGGTTGTTCGTCATAATCCTGATTTTTCCGAGACCCAGCTTACGAAGGATCTGGGCTCCAATACCATAGTCTCTTAAATCAGGCTTAAACCCTAGTTCCTCATTAGCCTGAACGGTGTCTTTTCCTTCGTCCTGCAATGCGTAGGCTTTCATCTTGTTAACAATTCCTATCCCTCGCCCTTCCTGATATAAGTAAAGCAAAACCCCTTTACCTTCATTCTCTATCATTTCCATAGATTTTTTTAATTGCTCACCGCAATCGCATCGATAGGAACCAAAAACATCTCCAGTCAGGCACTGAGAATGAACCCGGACCAGTGTTGGTTCTTCGGCATCTATCACACCTTTAACCAAAGCAATATGTGTCTGGTCGTTCAACACATTCTTAAAGACTACGGAACGGAATTCACCTGAATGTGTCGGCAAATTAGTTGAGGTGACCTCTTCAACCAGCGCCTCCTGTTTTAGCCTGTATTCAGCAAGGTCTTTAGTGGTGATCATTTTAAGACCATGTTCTTTTATGAATTCTGTCAAATGAGAAACTCTTGCCATAGTTCCATCATCATTCATGATTTCGCAGATCACTCCATAAGGTTGTAAACCGGCAATGCGTGCAATATCTACAGAAGCCTCTGTCTGCCCCATACGAACCAACACCCCTCCATTTTTGGCACGCAAGGGGAAGATATGACCAGGTTTAACCAAGTCACCTTTATGAGAATCTGGGTCAATCGCAACTTTTATGGTGTGTGCTCTATCTGCTGCTGAAATTCCAGTTGTCACACCATGTCTTGCATCTATGGAAACTGTGAACGGAGTTTCAAAAGCAGACTGGTTATCATCAACCATCATGTTCAAACCTAATTCACGTGTTCGATTTTCTGTAAGAGTAAGACAAATCAGACCACGACCAAATTTAGCCATGAAATTGATAATATCGGGAGTAACTTTCTCGGCGGCGACCATCAGGTCCCCTTCATTTTCCCGATCCTCGTCATCTACAATGACAATTATTTTCCCCTGCTGGATATCCTCAACAGCTTCTTCTATTGTGCTGAATACTTTTTCCATAATTCTCCTTATCCTGAGAAACCTTGTTGACGGAGAAAATCAAGAGAAGGTCTCTTATCATTCCCTTGCAACAGTGTTTCACAAGCTTTAAAGACGTATTTGCCTATCATATCACATTCGATATTTATTAAATCGCCGATTTCCCGACAACTTAAGTTTGTATGACTTAAAGTATATGGAATGATTGAAACCGTGAACATACAATCCTTGCAATCAAAAACAGTCAGGCTGATGCCATCCAGGGCAATGGAACCTTTTTCCATGATATAAGGACTCAGTTCATCTGGATGGGAAAACCGAAACAAGACCTCTCCCGGTTTCTTCTCAATGTCCACAATTTTACCGACACGATCAATATGCCCGCTGACAAAATGGCCGCTAATTTTAGCTGAAGGTGTGAGGGAACGTTCAAGATTAACTTTATCACCTGATTTCATATTCCTAAAATTGGTCCTATTGAGTGTTTCGGTACTCAGGTCCAGCTTGAAAGATGACTGTGAGGAATTTACTACAGTCAAACAAACTCCGTTCACTGCAATGCTTTCACCATCTTCAAATCCAGAAAACTCCTCTCCGGTATTTACTATCAAAATAGCCCCTTCATTTTGCTGGTCAAACACTTCTATAGTTCCTACCGACTCTACTATTCCGCTGAACATGGGGTAGCCTCCACCATTAAGTCTTCTCCAATATTAGTCACTTTAATATCTTTTAATCTCATCGCTCCTCTTACCTTCATCACCCCAGTTCCACCAAGAAAACCGGTAGCCTGTGTCCCACCAATTAATAAAGGACTGATGAAAGTAACTATCCTGTCTACCGAACCAGTTTTAACTACGCTGGCATTCAATTCACCACCACCTTCAATCAGTATAGAGTTGATATCCCAATTTACCAATTCTTTCAAAAGATGTTTAATATTGAATCCATTTTTTGAGACTTTAACCTTTAGTATCTCAACCTTTTTATCAGTTAGTGTTTTCAGTCGTCGAGAGGAAATATCAGGACCTGTCACATATATGACTTTTTGTGTACGACTATTATTAAACACCCTGGCTGCCAGAGGAATTCTATTTTTTCTATCCAGAACAACCCGTACAGGATGTTTAATCTTTCCTTTTAGCCTGCATGTCAATCGGGGGTTATCTTTTAAGACAGTTTCAGTTCCCACCATTATCGCATCAACCTGACTCCTGATCCTGTGAACGTGTTTTCGTGCCCTCTCCCCTGATATCCAACGTGAATCTCCTGAACGAGTTGCAATTTTACCATCCAAAGACATAGCTGTTTTCATAATCACAAATGGCATGCCGGTGTTCATGACTTTCATAAACGACTCATTCAATTTCATACACTCTTCCTTCAATACATCCTGGAAAATATTTACTCCCTGTGCTTTGAGAAACCGCAATCCCTTTCCACTAACTAGTTTATTGGGATCTTTCATGCCAACAAAAACTCTTTTAATGCCAGCCTGAATGATCGCGTCAATGCATGGAGGAGTTCGACCAAAGTGGCAACACGGTTCCAGGTTAACGTAAAGGTCGGCCGAGCGTGCTTTATCCCCCGCTTTCCTTAAAGCTACTATTTCAGCATGAGGTTGGCCGGCACGGGTATGAAATCCTTCTCCCACAATCTTTCCGCTCCTTACAACAACGGCACCCACCATTGGATTGGGACTGGTTTTTCCGCGAGCTTTTTCGGCAAGGGAAATTGCCCTGCGCATATATTGAATGTGTTTATCGTTTATCAATGGACAACTGGGTTAATTGAGTGATCGGCTGTTGTCTTATCGGCGCAAAATATCTACCATGTGTTTGCGGATGCTACCACGTTGATATACGATTTCAATTCTGCGGTTGGTGGCCCGCCCTTCTCGGCTGTCATTGGGAACTTTAGGCCGATATTGGGCAAACGCTTCAATGGATAATTGAGTAGGGTTAAAACCTGCTCTAACGAGTTTCCTGGCAACTTCTGCAGCACGAGCAGCGGATAACTCCCAGTTGGAGGGGAATCGTTCCGTTCTTATAGGTGCGTTATCGGTATGTCCTTCAATTTTTACTTGATAGCTGAACTGCTTTAGAATATCAAAAACCTGTTTGATAATCTCATCCCCGGTATACGTCATCCGGGATTTCCCGGGAGGAAACATTACTGTATCTGACAAGGTGATTACCGCCCCTCTCTCATCAGCGGAGACATCAACCTTTCCTGCCAGTTTATTTTTGAAAACAAATTCTTCGACCTCAGAGGCAATTTCTTCTACTTCTTTTGCAACCATAGCACCGACTTCATCAATAGCATGAATCGTTGCTTCGTCGAGTTTATTTTCCTTAATTACATCAAGCCCTTCACGAACACCTGCTTCCGGGATTTCTTCCTGTCCCAAAGCATCGCGCAAGGAAGATTTGATCTGCCGCCATTTTTCGTCCTCGATAGACCCCATGGCAAAGAGCAAAATAAAAAAAACCATAAGAAGAGTTACCAGGTCGGCAAAGGTCATAACCCATGCAGGGGAACCTTCAGGACACTCGTGCTCCTCCGCCTCTTCCTCTTCTTCAGGAGCTTTTTTCTTCTCTTTTTTGGTATCTTTTTTCTCAGCCATGGCTAGTTATTTCTTTCCTTTTTTGCCTTTGTCATCCCCTTTCTTTTCTTTTTTGCCATGATAGGTGTCCAGGTAGTTTTCCAGAACATCCTGCACAAATCTGGGGTTGACACCTTTTCTGATATATCCTATTCCCTCAAGGATTAACTGCATCTCCAGTGATTCTGTAGCACTTCGCCGTTTAAGCTTTACAGTCATAGGAATAAAAATCAGGTTGGCAACGACTGCGCCATAGAAAGTTGTAATAAGCGCGATGGCCATTTTGGGACCAACTGTACTTACATCAGAAAGGTCTGACAGCATCTGGATCAGTCCGATCAATGTCCCAACCATGCCAAATGCAGGCGCAAATGCCCCCATTTGGTTAAATATCTCCCAGCCATCTTTATGTGCATTCTGAAGTTGTTTCACTTCCCTTTTAAGTAGTGCATTAACGGTAGCTTCATCCTTACCGTCAACCGTCAACTCCAGCCCTTTTTTCAAAAATTCATTATCAATTTCTTTGAGTTTGGACTCAATCGCCAGAACACCACCTTTTCGAGCCACATTACAAACATTAACCATAGTCTCAATCAATTCATACTGATTCGACTTCCGGACCATAAATACTCTAAGAAACAAACCCATCACCTTCATTACTTCGTTAATGGGAAAAGCAATGAGCGTAGCAGCTAGAGTACCTCCAAGAACAATCATAGCGGAGGGAATGTTAATGAACAAATCCAAGCCACTGTTCATTAAAATTGAGGCTAGAACCAGCCCCATACCTGCTATTACACCTACTAAAGACGCTAAATCCATTTTTTATGAAGGTTGCTTAACTTTAATATTTTTAGAAATCGGATCAACATTATGAAATTTTAAAATTTTATCCAATGTTTCTTTATCAAGAACCGTCCCCTTTCTTAATAGATTGATTCCCGATTCAGAAATAATATCAGCAGCCAGTTCCATTCCTTCTGCTAATGCAAAAACAGAACAATCCATAGTCGGTGCTTCTTTTGTATCACCGAGACTATCAACATACTCTGCAAGTGCACTCATAACGGCTTCATCAAAAATGACACCTGATTTTTCTTCCATCCTGGATAAAATCTCTGCATTGGATTTGTCGGGAGATGACATCTTCATATGATCAAAATAACTAGCGGCACAAACAATTCGAGAACCAATAGGAATCCGATCACCATACATACCATCCGGCTTCCCAGAACCATCCACATTTTCCAGGAGATGACGGATGATTTCAGCAATCAGCTCAAATCCCGGAAACTCTTTAAGCAGCATTTCCCCAACCAATGGATGATTAGTGGACGACTTGGATTTTGCGCCATCCCTTTCACCTTCGGTAAGAGCCTCTTGTCTTTTAGCCTCAGTAGGGAGAGCTACTATACCCAATTCGTGCAGACGAGCGGCTGATTTGACATTTCTGACCTGATAATCTGTTAAACCCAGTTTTTCTGCTATATAAACAGAGGCCTGCGCAACTCGTTCAGAGTGACCTCGGTGTTCAGTCTGGTGCAATTCAATAATAGTTGCTAAAAGACCTTCTGTAGAATCAAACCTGTTAGCAAGTTCTTCAACCATAGAGGATATTTGCTGGTTCTTGCTCTCCAATTGCTCATTGAGTTCCGTCATTTCCTTAAGGCTGACACCCAGACGTCTTTTATCATTCCGGAGTTCTTCGTTAAGGGAAGCAAGCTTATGATGGAATTGTTTCAACTGACCTAAAGACGCCTCTAATTGTTTATTCTTCTCAAAAACCGCATCATTGAGGTGAGCTACCCGCATAACAAAATTCACTACAAATAACAGTTCACCCTTCTTAAGAGGCTTGGATAAATAGGCATCAGCTCCTGTCTCGCTGGCCTTGATAGCATTGTCCTGCTCAGCATCGTATGCAGACATCAGGATCACAGCAGAACGGAGTTTAAGTTCCCGAACACGTTGACAGACCTCAAACCCATCCATCCCAGGCATATGGATATCGCAAAGAATTATATCTGGCTTGATTTCACGCATCATCTGAAGCCCTTCTTCACCTGTTCCAGCTTGAAACACTTCAAGCACATCAGAACCAAAAGACTTTGTCAGAATCTGCTTAACGATCATTTGCAGCGTTCGGTCATCATCAATACTTAAAAATCGTTTTGCTTGTTTACTAATAGGCAAATTTCAGAACTCCAATAATTCCTGGTTAATAGTGAAGGTCATTAATAACAACTTCAAGCATTCCTCACAATGCAATAGTAATAAGCTTATCAACAATTAAAGCCGATTTGGGCGTACTTGCACCTAATTTCAAACTTATAGACCCATCCAAACTCAAATAAATATAGAGTCTTAACAGCTTTGGAGCAGACCAAAACCTTCCCCATTTAAACAGGGGTTAAATGTTTTTTTATCTTTAAACTAATAAATAGAATTTGGCTGTTCATTATCAAGCAAAACTTGATCAAATTCAAGTTGTTAGTCTTTGATAGCTGTTTTTACCTTATCGTCCAAATAAAGAATTCTTTACAATATTGATATATTTTTTATGCCCTTGAAACATCACAGGTCATCTTCATCATCGTCCTCGATTTCTGTAAACCTTGGGGCTTCTACACACCGCAAACCCACCGCCAAATGCCTCTCAGACGGATCAAAGGAATTTCTGAATACACATTTAGCATGCACCAGATAATTCATCCAGGAACCTCCCCGTACAATCCTTTGAGTTGTATGTTTCGAAGCATTTTTTTGCATGCACCATTCCCAAACATTGCCCGACATATCGTAGCATCCATAGGGGGACATACCCTGCTCCAACTCCATAACTGGATTAGTCTTACAAGCCATAAAATCGCAGGTATTGGCAAATCCTTTTTCATAACCCATAGCTTCACCCCATGGATATACCCGTCCATCTGTTCCACGTGCCGCCTTTTCCCACTCCTTTTCAGTGGGAAGACGCATTCCCATCCAGAGAGCAAAAACAATCGCTTCATAATAATTAATGCCAATAACAGGCTGGTCATTATCATAAGAATATTTTGGAAATCGGTTGTGGTGTTGCGGGTCAAACTGTTGATACAAAGCATTGGTGACCGGAAATTTCATGATTGAATATTCTTTCAGACAAATCTTATCTTCTTCATCATCTTCTTCCTGATAAATAAACTTTCCTTCAGGAATAGTAACCTTTTCGGAAAATTTATTGAGAATCGCTTTGTTTACCCGTTCCCGATCAGAAACTTCTTTAAAAAACATTTTAAATTCTTCGAGGTTTCTTAAAGGTTCCAGGTCAAAAGTATCCAAAAGCTGATGAAAATTCATACCATGTCTCGATAAAATCAATTCAAACACGCTGAACAATATTCTACTGTCCCGGTGTTCACGCTTCATTAATCGTTGCAGCAGGTTATGAAGGTACTCTGTTTCGTTGCTTTTAATGACTTCTTCCACTCGCACCTGCCTGCACTTGGAAAACTGAGGAAAGGTTTCCTTACATTGATACTTCAACAATTGTCTTATTAAAAGATCCTGCCCCTTTGGCAATTTGCCAACTTCAGCCAGCGAATTTCCTGCCAGCATCACAGCACCTTCCTCAATTAAAATATCGAATATTTCTTCACCAGAAACCCCACCAGTCAAAATTTTAATAACCTCATGCCATCTCTCATCACCACAGTTTTTTCTAACTATTTCCTTCCAGTTTTCATTTTTTTGTATGTGCCGGCTAGCAAAATACTCCTGAAATGATGGATGGCGAAATTTCCAACGCCGCATCGTCTGTTGCAAAATATCTTTCCACCATGGAGCAACGTTTCCTTCCTTAAAAAGAATTTCTTTACCTTCCAGAATGGATTTGCCGTATCCTGGTTCTACATCAAGGAAACGTTGCTGAAGACCTTCGTTCATCAACTGATATGAAAGTTCGGCAAGCTGATCCAAACAGTTTTCCACCCATTTCTCATCAGCCGAGGGATTAGCCAGTTTTAGCTTAAAACTAAACCAGGCTGAATATAACTCCATTCTGTTATTCAACCCCTCCAGGAGATCGTTTTCAGAAAGTTCACGGATAATCCTCAATAAAAGCGGTACATTTAAAAGTTCAGGAGCGAAAAGTGCGAGATCTTTGATCTTTTTATTTTTTGAAGCGTCCCCAAGGAAAGCATCACTATCTCTGGGATCAATTTTTTGGAAGGCCATCTGAAAGGCAGCACCCTCGCCCCGCTTGACAACTGCATCGGTGGACAAAGAGCCAAAATTGAATCCACAACTTGCAAGCAGAACAAAATTGCTGCGGAAGGCATTATCTGCAAGAAATGACTCAGTAAAAAATTGGAAACGGTCTTGAGGATGGAGTTGATCGAATCCGTCCAATAAAAACTGACACTTGCTATAGTTGAAAATGGTATTAACCGTATTTTGAAGTTGTCCTTTATCCAGGACCAAATCAGGATTCTCTTCCTGTTCAAGCATGACCACATCAATGATTTCATTATTTACAGCTTGACGGAACAAATCAAACCGGCTTCCTTCTGCCAAGTTTCCAAAATGAAAATACACCGGCAGACAATAAACCTCATGCGCCGATTTCTGCAGAAGCATTTCCAGATAACGTTTCAGGAAAATGGTTTTACCCATTCCCGGACCAGCATCCAGCATGATCTTCAAACGGTTGACCTCTAACAAATCTTCATTAATGATTCTTGGAGCCGGGAATACCTGTTCAAGAAGGCTTTGGCGATGAGTAATCGGATTGACATCAAGCAAAGTCCACGGAATAAGTGTTTTATTTCTTCTACCCTTGGTCAACACTCCATCCAGCCAACTGGAAACCCTTTTTAACTGATGTTTCCTGTAAGTCTCAACAACCCATTCAATGGATTCTTCCAACCTCTCGGGTGCCAGGGGAACTTCTTCACCACCATATCCGGGAATCAGTCCTTCATGCTCACTCATAAAAAACACCAGACCGTCGCAGATTGATATAAACGTTCATTTATCTAACCTTGTTTAGCTTTTTGTATGACCAGGGTTACGCTAGCTCATCAATGATAAACCTGTTATTATCATAAGGTTTTGTAATAATACTATCATATTGCCTGCCAAAGCCCTCCGATGATCCCTTTAAAAGACGACAACCCCACAAAAAACTTTCCTCTATTTACACTTCTTTTTTTGGTGATGAACATTCTGGTCTTTGTTTATGGACTTAATTTACCTGTCCATCCGAGTGTGCTCTATGAAAGCTACGCTCTTATTCCTTACGAGCTCGTACATAATCCAGTGAGTTCCTATCCAACTCTTTACACATCCATGTTTCTACATGCTGGGATCGGTCACCTGGGAGGTAACATGCTTTACCTCTGGATTTTTGGCAACAACATTGAAGATATTTTGGGAAAGTTTCGCTTTATCCTGTTCTATTTTGTTTGCGGAACCATTGCAGCATTGGGGCATATCGCCACTGATATTAACTCACAAGTTCCAATGGTTGGAGCCAGTGGTGCCATATCTGGCATATTGGGTGCCTATTTAATACTATTTCCTTTCGCTCGAATCAAAACCTTTATATTTCTAGGTTTTTTCTGGACCATCACACGAATTCCAGCCATTGTCTTACTTCTCATATGGATTGGCCTGCAAATTTGGAACAGCATGGCAGCGGGAACAGGAGGAACAGCATGGTTTGCGCACATTGGTGGATTCATCGCTGGGGTGCTTCTCATTCTGCCCTTCAAGAACATTCGCTAGGCATTAACGGGAAAACATAGAAATCAACAGCACTATCACCAATGCTAAAAAAAATATCCATATACCCAGAAACCATTTTGAGCTCAGGGTCGGGTATTCAGGTTGAAGTGACTTCTCGCAATGTGGGCAGGTTGAAGCCGGCACATCAATTTCTTTATTACAGAAAGGACATGTCTCCATCTTTCCCCTAAATCTCCAGTTTTTCCTGAAGCCTTAATCGTACCAAATTTAAAGCGGCCTGCGCCGATCGTTCTTTGTTTCTAATCCTGTCCTGTGTAAAGACAAACTTTTTACAATATGTGCCAGATCGGTCATGCACTGCGATATAGGTCAAACCCACGGGTTTAATATCACTGCCACCTGAAGGGCCGGCAATGCCAGTTACAGAAACCCCCAAGTCAGCACCTGTTACATTACAAATTCCTTCAGCCATAACTTTTGCTACAGGCTCACTCACCGCACCAAATTCTTCGATCAACTTTGGGTCTACTTGCAGGCGATCTACTTTAGCCTGATTGCTGTAAACAACAGAACCTTCCTTAAAATAATCGGAACTACCCGCCACCTGTGTCAATCTGTGCCCAATCAAACCACCTGTGCAAGATTCTGCCGTTGCCAAGGTCAAGGATTTCTCCCTCAATAAATTTCCAACCACTTCCTCAAGCTCATCTCCATCCCTTCCATAAATATATCGGGATATTTTTTGAGCCAAATAGTTTTCAACTTCATCCAGGCGAGACTCACCATCCTCTTTGGATTCTGACAGAATAGAAATACGAATGCGCACACCCAGATGAGAAGGCAAAGAGGCTATCGCCACTTTTTTCTGTAAGTTCTCCAATGGCCCCACTTTTTCCCATAACCCAGCTTCAGAAATTCCAGTAGTTTTAATCAAGCGATGCAGGAAAACCTTATTCTTTTTTCCCGCCATCTCCGGAGCAACATACCTTTCAAATAAATGTTGCATCTCTACTGGAACACCAGGAAGAGAAAATAAAACACAATTGCCTTTACGCAATTTAAACCCTGGCGCGGTTCCTTTTTCATTGTAAAGAATCACTGCTTTCTCAGGCACCTCACACTGGCTCTTTACACTTTCAGGAACATCCCCCCCCCTAGCCTGAAACATTTTTTCCAACATATTTGCCACACTCAAGTCTTTTTTCAAACCACACTCAAACACCTTGAGTAATACAGATTTGGTAATATCATCATGTGTTGCACCAAGCCCTCCAGTCAGGATTACCCAGTCAGAACGCTCCAGTGCCTGATTTATACAATCTTCTATGGCGGAAGCTGAGTCACCCACAGTGGTTATACGTGAAACCTCTATGCCGAGTTCGTGGATCTTTTCCCCCAAATACCTGGAATTACGGTCAAGAATCAGACCACTGATCACTTCATCTCCGATCACCACCAATTCTGCACAAGAAACCTTAGAGTCACCAAAAATCATGAGGAACCTGATTTAATAAAAGTTTGCATGTAATATTTTACCTTTCATAATGTTCAAGTACGAGAAAAATGGGTGGTAGGATGAAGAAAAAGCTTTTTAAATAAGTTCGTTGCATTTTCATATCAAATGCAAATTGAACATCCAAATGACGGAAAAGCTTTAAAGTGGTTTGTAGTCCTTATCAGAATATTGGAAAAAATGAGGGATCGTTTAGTTTGGAGAAAAAAGCTTAGAAGCTGACATGTTCAGATACAACTCTGATAGGACTTAATCTTGCAGCACCATAGGCAAACGAACGGTAAACGTAGTACCTACATTCACCTGACTTTGAACATCCAGCCCTCCCTTATGCAATTCGACTACTTTTTTGCATATAGCAAGGCCCATACCTGTCCCCGAATATTCGCCACGCCCATGCAGACGCTCAAAGGGCTTAAAAATTCTTTCCTTATGTTTTTCCTCAAAACCGATACCATTATCTCTAATCGCAATCAAATATTGCTGATTACTGTCCGTTTCCACTTCCAACAATATTTCTGTCATCCCTTCGGGTTTCGAGTATTTTAATGAATTGGATAACAGGTTTTTGAATAACAGGTACATCTGAGATTTATCTCCCTGCACTGTGGGCAGAGGGTGAGCAGATATATATTTTTTGCAATCCGGATAGCTGGGCTCAAGATCGCCAACCACTTCATTTATTAAAAGCTCAAGATCTACAGATTCGAAAGATATTTTCTGAGAGGAAATTTGCGCCAACCTCAATAAATCATCAATCAAAGTATCCATTCGCGAAGCAGCATCTTGCAAAGTAGTCAAGTAATGGTACCCAACACTCTCTGGCTCCAAATTCACAATACTATTAACGCGTTTGCTAAAAACAATGATTTTTCTTAATGGCTCCTTTAAATCATGTGCGGCAAAGGAAGCAAATTCGCGAAGTGAGCTATTGCTCCGCTCCAAATCCAGGGTACGTTCTTTGATAATATTTTCCTGGTCAGTTAAAACTTGATTCAGTTCGTCCTTAGCCTTTTGTTCGCTTGTAATATCTATAGCCATTTCCATAAGCATTGTGGTTCCCTTTAAGTCTTCAAAAGGGGTTACAACAGTCAAATAGGTCTTGCCATCTTTTGAAGTCCATGTACTTGATTCTGTTTGGAATGAATCAAAAACTCTGAAAGTGGGGCAAGGATCACAAGGTATTGAACGACCATGCATCAGTTGATAACATGCCCCACTACTTGGTTCTCCAAAACGCTCACGAAACATTTTGTTGGCAAAAGGAACTGTATAGTCTTTTGCCTGCAAGTGGAAGCAAACCGGTAACTGGTCAAGCATATCGAAAAACTTTTTCCCCTCATTTTCTACTCCCTCTTCAGCCTTCTTCCTTCTATGCAACTCGTTTATTAAAACGACTTTTATAGAATCAATACTCTCTATTTCCTGGTTTGGTTGCAATCCATGCTCAATCAATACTTTTTCCACATCCTTCCAGTTGTTGATGATGGACAGTCCTTTAATCGTGGGATATATCAAAGCCAGTATGACAAAGGTGAGCGTTGTCAGAACATATTCAATTCTTGTATCTATACCCTCAGCAGAATCGTCAAAAATCATGTCCTCTATGACAAATTCCCAAAGCAGGCTCAGGAAAAAGGTAGATAAAGTCACATAGAGTATTTGCAATAAAAGTTTTTTCTTCATCATCATATTCCGAAGAGCATATATTTTTTCTGAGAACAGAAAGTCCGATATTCGCGCACACACACACATATATATATTGTAAATCTTTTTTATGTTCCACCACTAAATAAAAAAAGTAGCGATACAATTTACACAAAAGGCTCTTTTACCTATAGACTGTATGCTATTTTTGCTAACACCTTGTTAATACTATGGAAAATAATTCCAGGAAGGAGCATTCTTCCCTGACTTCAGCCCAAATCACCCGAAAAACCTATAAATGTGATTTATGGCGAGGAGGGTTTGAGGGGATACTTTCTTCCGGAGCTCAAACATTCTGCCTGTTTATAGCTATTCGCTATTTCAACGCTGAGGAAATCACCAAAGCCCTGATTGCCGCCGCCCCTTTTATGGGTATGTTTCTCTCCATGGTATTATTGCATTATGCCTCTGACACAAATTGGAAAAAGTCTACATGGGGAGCCCTTCCTTCTATCATTACTGGAGTCTGCCTTCTTGCTTCAGCCTGGGTAACGTCTGTTCAATTATTCGCTACTTTAGTAGTCTTAGCGTATATTTGCCGAAGTGCCCTGCTTCCATTCATCACTGATATTTATGGAGATAACTACCCTTCTGATCGTCGTGGAGAATTCTTCTCCAAACCTTTGCTCCTTTCGGTTGGAATGGCGGCTGTATCCGGTTTTATAGGGTCTCACATCCTCGAAAAAGATATTGAGTATTATTCAATAATTTTTACGTTTCTAGGGTTTTGTGCCCTGTTCAAAGCTATAGCCGTATATAACATGCCCTCAAAGCGAATAGACCAGAGCCCGCACGAAAACCCATTCGGGAATATGAAATACGCTTGGCAAGACCGTTCTTTTGGCTATGTTTTATTAACTTGGTTCATCATGGGATTTGCCAACTTATGGACTCTTCCTTTGCGAGTGGATTACATCACCTCACCTGAATGGGGCATTGAGGGTTCAGCTATATATGTAGCAATGATCATCACAGTTATTCCAGAGTCGCTGAGAATGCTTTTCATTCCTTTCTGGGCAAAGCTGTTTGATAAAATGAATTTCGTGATTCTCAGAATGATCCTTAATCTTTGCTTTGCTGCCGGTGTCCTTCTGTTTTTTGTCACTTCTAACCCCTGGATTATAGGAGCCGGTTCAGCTTTGATCGGGATTGCCTTTTCGGGTGGCAGCATTGCATGGAACCTGTGGGTTATTAAATACGCTCCGCCGGGCAAAACCGGTGCTTACATGTCAGTTCATGTCAGTCTGACAGGTATCAGAGGCACATTAGGCCCAATAATAGGCTACTGGGCGGTAGGATTGATGGGTACTCAAAATATAGGTATAGTTTCTTGTGCAATGATGCTGATAGCGACTTTTATGCTCATTCCAGAAATCAAGCACGGACAGCGATAATAGGGTTGACGTCAATTCTTTGCCTGCCAGTATTACTTTGTTACAATATAATGGTAAGGTTTCCAGTTGTTTTCACCGTTTAAATATAGATGAAACCTTGGAATAACCTCAATTTTTAACTCATCATGGCCGGAAAGAATTTCAGCCTGAAGGATATCCAGTTACTGGCAGATCACTTTTCACAAGTGAGCAGCACTGATACCCTGGCATTGTTCCAAACTATCCTGTCTTTTTATTCCCCAGGTCAAAGTCCTGCCAGCAAAGAGCCCATAGACCCCATAAAAGTGCTGGAAGCTCTAAAAAAATCAGGTGTCAAGCCGGATGATCCTGGGCAAGAACTGACATGGTTGAATTCGCTTCGCGAAAAATTAAATCGTGAACTTTTCGATATCATCTCCTCCCAGAAAAACCCGGCAGAGTTGATCGTGGGATCAAATTATATATTCACTCAGATATTGGAAAGTTCACAACCCAAATCCGAAACCGCACCTGCGGCAAGAAAATTCAAGGAATCTGAAATAACTTTTAATCTGCCTGACGAATTAAAGCTTGAATTCGAGAAACAACTGGAGCGTTTAAAGGAAAGGGAAGAACAAACCAGTGCCCAGATGCAGGAGATTCTTGCAAAAGAAAAAGAACTTGAGGAAAACAAGGTCAAACTTGAAAAGGAAAATTCCGAGTTCCGCGCTCGCCTGCAAAAACTACGGGAAGAAGAGCAAAAATATAATGAACAGTCAAAACAGCAAACTGAAAAAGAAACCGCCCGCCTTCATCAAGAACTTGAAGAAACCCGTCAGGAGCTGACAAACCTAAGAAGTGAACGAAATCGGCTTCTGGACGAGCATGAATCGTCCCGAGAAAAACTGGACACAGATTTTGAGCGAAGGGACCAGATATTCAGAGCAAAGTTTGATGAAATGACCGAGTTGATGGAAAAAATGTTCAAGGAAGAACAGACCATCCAGCAGCGCAAGGAGAAGGATTTCAAGTCAACTAAAGCAAAACAGTCACAACTCAAAAAAGAGTTCCAGCAACAGGCAAAAAAGAACCAGCAACTCCTTAAACTTTCAAAATCGCTTGAAAAAGAAAAGAAAACTTTAAAAAGCAGGTTGAAAGAAGAGTTTGAAAAACGAAAAGAAGAATTGGAGCATGAATTTCAGAGAAGATCTGAATATCATATCAGACGACTAGAGGAATTTGATGAAGATGAAGAACGCCTTGGCCGTGAAAATGAAAGACTGAAAATCCGCGAGCAGGGCCTAGCTCTCGAAGCACAGCAAAAAGCGGACGAAGCCACAAAAAAACGTCTGGCAGAAATTGAAAAACTCGAGAAGCAAATCGCGCGAAAGCAAAAAATTCTCAACAAGCAGGAAAAAGAAAACGATGTTGAAAAAGCTAGCCTTCTGAAAGAGTTGAGCGGCATTGAAGGAGGAAAGTTCGCAGTCGACCAGATCAAAACTGCCGCAAGCACTCAGGCCAACCTGTTAAAAAGAAAGAAAAAGTTGTTAAAAGCGATTGAAGAGGCCCGCCCAAATATAGAGCAGGAAATACAGGAAAAAACTAAAGAACTGGAAGAAGCATACAATAAAGAAACTGAAAAATTAGCCGAACAAACCAAAACCCTTCTTGAAGAACAAAAGCGTTTGCGAGACAAAGAAAAAGTTTTGTTAGAAAGGGAGACAGACGAACTTCAACGAATGAATGACGAGTTTGAAGAGTTTAAGAACTCCCTCGAAGTTGAACAGATAGAAAAAGATATGGCTCTTGATGCAAAGGAAGAAAAAATTCTTCAGGAGGAACAAAAGATTTTGGCTCTCCAGCAACAGCAAATGTCTGAAGAAAAGCAAACACGTGAACAAATAACTGAAAAAGAAGCGGAGGTAATGCAGGAACTGCAGGAAATCCAGCTAATCAAGTCCAGTGTCACTCAACATCAGGAAGAAGTGAAAAACTTTCTAGCTGACTTTAATACAACCTATTCCAATATTCTGACTTCGCAAAATTCTGAATATGAAAAGTTCAAAACCCGTATCTCTGTAATGGAAGAAGAAGCTGAGCGCTTGACCTCAAACCTGAAGGAAAAGGAAAAATTCATTACAGAAGAAACGATTACAGCAGAAAGGGAACTACGGGAAAGACTAAAGCATAAAGAGTCCCTTGTTGATTCCATGGAAGACGACTTGAGAAAACGAGTGGAAGAGTATCAACAGTTCGTCAAAGAACTGTCTGAGGTCAAGCAATCCATGACAGAAGAAGATCAAGCCAGGAAAGCAGAGTTGATGGATAATCTGGCGCATTACGAAAGTAAGTTAACCAGTCTTGGCAAAGCGTTTGAGGAACTTTCTGAAGCATTTCAGACGGAAAAGGAAAAAGGCCAGGTCGAAGTTGTATCTGAAGAAGACGAAAAGAAGCCTATGGAATATGATGATGCCCTGGCCAAGGCGGAATGGCCTCAAGTCATTCGTCACTATCTGGGCATGGTACCTTCTGACAAGCAGAACCCAAGTGTCATAGAATATTTATATAAGTTCAGTGAAAAATGGGATGAATGGGTGCATGTTCCAGAAGGAAGTTTTTTAATGGGCCACCCACGTTCAAGGGATTCTGCCCCTCATAAACAAGTCCGGATTGAAAAACCTTTTCTAATCAACAAATATCCTGTTACCAACATTGAGTTTTTCCGTTTTGTCAACGAAACCAAATACAAAACTGAAGCGGAAACTTTAATTGATGCCATCGTTTACCATAGTGGTAGTCTGGCAATGCAAGGAGCCGGAGATCACCGGTCCAGCTTTTCAAACCCCAGCCTTGGGCCAGTTAAAGAAGCCTTCTGGCTTTGCCCCGATGGCCAGCCCGACTCGTTATACAGTAAACACAACCACCCTGTCACCCAAGTCACCTGGAATGATGCACAGGCCTATTGCAAGTGGAAAAGTGAGTTAACCGGCACAAACATCCGATTACCAAGCGAAAAAGAATGGGAATATGTTGCAAGCGATTTCGGGGAAACCTCTCCAGATCATTTTTTCTGGGATGAAAGTCGTGTTGTAGAGTTCTGTAATATTGAGGAAACCGGAATTCTAGACACCCTGCCTGTTGATCACTTCCCCGAAAATGAATATTCAGGTGGAATAAGAGATCTGTTTGGGAATGTCTTCGAATGGGTCCAGGATACTCATGATAAAAAAAATACCAATGGGTCTTCAAACGGCTTGGAATATAAAATAGCACGAGGTGGAAGTTACATCACTCATTTCAAGCATATCGCCTCATGGCGGCGAATATCCTTTCTCAAGAGCTATTGCACATCATTTCTGGGTTTTCGGACTGTCTGTGACGACATCTAATTCATCTGCTTGAACCTATTTTTAAAAATTGCTATAAAAGCTTTCCACTTATAAATCTTAAAAAAGGCCGGAATAAGGCCGTTGCGCAAAAAAGTAAAAAACTGATAACCAGCCATGCCGCAAATTTTAAAGATTGATTCAAATATTGAGGTTGCTTCTACTTATGCGCGAAAAGTTTTACATCAAGGTGGAGTGATAGCCTTTCCCACAGACACATTTTATGGTCTGGCAGTTGATCCTTTCAACCGGGAAGCCGTTGATCGAGTTTTTGAAATCAAAGGCCGTGAAAAAAACAAACCTTTACTTCTGCTGATAAGTTCAAGTGAACAATTGGATGCGCTGGTAAAAGAGATTACCCCTGCTCATTCAACTTTGATGCAAAAATTCTGGCCCGGTCCGTTAACCCTGCTTTTTGAACCCCGTTCTATCATCCCGGATAATTTGTCAACGGGCAAAATAGGAATCAGGCAACCCGGAAATTCCATGACGCGGGATTTGATTTCAGCTTTGGGGCAACCCATCACAGCCCCTAGCGCAAACCCTGCCGGTGAAGCCCCTCCGATTTCCGCAGAACAGGTGGATCAATCGTTAGGCAGCAAACTTGACTTGATCCTTGATGGAGGAACATGTCTTGGAGGAAAACCTTCAACCCTTGTTGACCCAGTGGAAATGCCTGTTCAACTTATACGTCCCGGCGCCATTCCATTCAACGAAATTGAAACAGCGCTCTACGGCAATTCCAAACCTACTCACCCTGAGGTACGAGGATGATTTTTGGAACTGGCCTGGACATTATAGAAATAGATCGAATAAAAAAATCTCTGGAAAAGTATTCCCCACGATTTGAAAACAAAGTTTTCACGGATGGGGAAATCAATTATTGCCAATCCCAGGCAGATCCAGGAAAACATTTTGCGGCCCGATTCGCTGTTAAAGAGGCTGTCTCGAAAAGCCTGGGAACAGGTATCAGCAATGACATCGGGTTTAAAGACATTGAAGTCGTGAACCAGGGATCCGGAAAACCTATTGTCAAAATGGCAGGACGAGGAAAGTTATTATTTGAAAAGCTAAACCTTAAGTCCATCCATATATCAATTTCACATGATCGGCATTACGCTATTGCTCACGCCATTGCCGAACAATAATCCAAGCCTTTGAAATCAACTCGGCACTTTCTGGAATACTTTATTTTCAATCTACTGCTTTTGATGGTGCGCTTTCTGCCCCAACAAACGGTCGTAGAGCTTGGAAAAGCATTAGGAAGCCTGGCTTTTCTCTTTTCCGGCAAGCGCAAAAAATCTGCAAAAATCAACCTGGATATTATTTTTTCAGATTCAAAGTCATCCAGCGAAAAAAACAGAATCATTAAAAAATCCTTTCAGAATCTGTGCATATCGGCTTTGCAATGTTTCTGGGTTACATCAGACACAGAAAACCGGGTGCGAGGACTTATTGAGGGTGATCCAACAGGGCTGGATCTATTACGCCAATCTTTGAAAAAAAACAAAGGTATTTTTTTTCTAACCGCCCATTATGGAAATTGGGAAGTTATGGGATTGTTTCATGGCTATATGGGCATCTGCCCATTGACTTCTATTGCTCGAAAACTGGACAACCCTTATCTCGATCGAGCATCAACAAAACTTCGTACTACTTCCGGAAACAAGATCATTTATCGTGATGAATCTCCCTTAAAAATAGTACGGGAACTAAAAAATAATAATAGCGTCGCAGTGATGATGGATCAGAACACAGCAAAGGGCGGGATATTTGTAGACTTTTTTGGCAAGAAGGCAGCGACTCCCCGTTCACTGGCTTCATTAAGTTATAGAACCGGAACACCCATACTCCCTTTATTTTGCTATCCAACTGAAAAAGGAACCTACCATATTGAATATGGGCCAGAGATTGAGCTTGAGAAAACTGACAGCAAAGAAAATGATATTCTTAGATGGACCCGTCAATTTGAGCTATTCATAGAGAATGTGATCCGCAAAAACCCGTCACCCTGGATGTGCGGGCATCGACGCTGGAAAACCCGCCCGCCAGAGGAAAAAGGGAACAACATTTACTGAACCATTTTCGGACCATGAAATGTCCTGCCTGCCAAAATGAATTGCAAGAGAACATTATTGCAGGAGTCAAAATACAGGCTTGTCGGGGTGAGTGTGGTGGATTGTGGTTCGACCGCTTTCAGTTCAAGAAAATTAAATCCTTAAAACCCGGTCTCGGACAATCACTCTTGATGGTTGAAAGGGCTGAAGGAGTAAAAATTTATCGGGGAGCAGAGCATGCCTGTCCTGCCTGCAAGACGACTTTGCTTTACCGGCACTTTTTCAGTGCAGATGGAAATGCAGAAATTAACCAGTGCTCCAAATGCAGAGGGTTCTGGATAGATTTGGCTGGGTTGGCCAAACTGTATTCACTTCCAGTGAATCAAAGAAATAAAGCCATTGAAAATTATTTTTCTACCATCATTAATGAGAAGATATCCGGAATGCGTGTACATCACGATGACATGGCACAACAGGCACAGATTTTGACAGAAATCCTGCGATTCCTATGTCCTGACAGTGAAAGTCTTTTGATATAAAAATGTTCGAGGATTACATTTCTTCTGCAATCAGGGATTTCAACTTATTGCGCAGTCTGAATACTGCTTTGGAATGAATTTGCGAGACTCGAGACTCGGTTATGCCCAATACTTCCCCAATCTCCTTCATGGTCAGTTCTTCATAATAGTAAAGAGAAATCATCAGGCGTTCTTTTTCAGGCAAGGTATCAATTGCTTTTGCAATAATTTCTTTTAGCTCAACGAGCCTAAGGTGGGTTTGCGGGTCCGCATCTCCTTTACCTGCAAGACAATCAAGAAGGCTTTGTTGTTCTCCCGACTCTTTGGCAATACCCAAATCTTCCAGACTGAGTATGGGCATGCTTTTGGTTTCATTTAAAGTGCTGAATAACTCATCCAGACTGACGCCCATTGCATCAGCAATTTCATCATCCTCTGGTGGACGCCCAAGCTCGTTTTGCAGTTTCTGCACAACCGCATCCATGGAAGAAGCTTTCTGCCTCACTGATCTTGGAACCCAGTCCATCGACCTCAACTCATCAAGAATCGCACCGCGAACTCTGAACTCTGCATAGGTTTTAAACTTGGCACCACGAGATGAGTCATATTTGTCTATCGCATCGATCAACCCCAAAACCCCAACACTTATCAAGTCATCCACCTCTATATGAGGGGGCAGGCGCATGGCGATCCGGTTGGCCACATATTTGATCATCGGAGCGTACTCTTTAATCACAGCCTCACGGTTTTCAACCGAAATCTCGATCTGTTGCACTGCTTCCTGTTTTTGTGCCATTTAATGACTTCTTTCGTTACGCTGTTTGATCTAACTGGTTTCCCTTGTCAGAATCATTGTCATCCATATCTTGTATCGAAGCATCTTCATCTTCTAACAAAAATATATTCGCAAAACCCCAAACCAATCCTCCAAAAACCAGTGCTCCCAAACCTCCACGAATCGCTCCTGTCACAACCCGGCTACCCATCAAGACACTGCCAACACTAAGTATACCGAAAGCCAGTAATGCAAACGCCAGCGCCATCTTTTGAATAGTTACAGGGTTCATTGCACTTGGAACGCACTCCGCCAGAAATAAGGTTGATCCCCTTCACGTGAAAGGGGACTGGGTTTCTCTTTCGAAATTTTTTCTGCCAAATCATTAAGACACCCGCTGAACTTCGAAAAAGGGTATAACTCTAAAAAAGCTTTTTGTTGCCGAACCGCTTTGGGTACATTCGGATCATGCAGGATATGGCCCAGATATTCGACAGAAATATCACTAAGAAACCGATCTGTTACAGCTGTCAAGTTACGATATACGCCCTGTGCTTCACGTTCAGAGCTGACAGAATTAACCACCACCCTGAAATGCTTCTGGGCGTGTTTAAGATGAAGTGTTTTCATCAACGCATATACATCGGTCAACGAGGTAGGCTCTGTAGAAGCAATGAGAATCGTTTCATGGGCCGCACTGCAGAAATAAGTAACATTTGAGGAGATGCCAGCACCCGTATCAAAAATCAAAAAATCATACCCATGGCTGATACGATCCAACTCATCCATGAGAATCATTTTCTTTTCAGGTGGTAATTGTGTCAACTCTTGCAGGCCATCTCCGGCAGGTAAGAGATTAATATCGGCAGGGCCGCGAAGAATAATATCCTCAACATTGGATTCTCCTGAAAGGACATGCCCAATATGTTTTTGCGGAGCCAGCCCTAAAAGGATATCAATATTATTCAATCCTAAATCCGCATCCACAACGAGCACCTTTTTCCCTCTCTTGGATAAAGCATAAGCAAGGTTGGCAACGAAGTTGGTCTTTCCAACGCCTCCTTTCCCGCTACTGACCGCCAAAACCCTGAGGTTTGAACCGCTCATCTTTCCGTATACCATTCTTTTTAAAGTAGTTGTCTGACTTCTCATAACATACTCTGGCTCTTTAATTTATCTTGAATTCAGTTAAAAATCAAACTTATTACCCGGTCCGGCCTGGCTACTTCCAGGTCTTCTGGAACTCGCTGACCAGATGTAAAATAAGATATAGGTAATCTATTGCGCACGCTGAAATTAAATAAAGAGCCAAAACTCAAGCCTTCATCCAATTTAGTGAACAGCACACGGTCAACACCAATAGGTGAAAATTGTCGGTATGTTTTATTAAATAGTTTTTCCTGGGCTGTCACACTGAGAACCAGGTGAATTTCCACCCCTCCAACCGTATCAAAAATCTCCTTCAGCTGCCCCGAATAGTCTTCATCCTGATGAGAGCGTCCTGTGGTATCAATCAGTATTAGATCCTTATCCGAATGGCTGGCGACAATACGGCGCAGGTCTTCCTTTCCTCCTGCTACTTCAACAGGAACTTCCATAATTTCGCCATAAATCTTAAGTTGGTCAATCGCTCCCAACCTGTATGTATCTAGAGAAACCAGAGCCACCTTTTGTCCTCGCCGAAGCGCATATTCGGCCGCGATTTTAGCAATCGTAGTGGTTTTACCCACCCCCGTGGGTCCAACAAATGCAACCTTTTTAGGTCCATAACCACTAAGGTCAATCTCTCCTTTACAAGGAACAACCTTTTTCATTAAATTCATTACAGGTTCTTTTCCACAGTCACCAGTGGGTTGCGGGTTCTGCTCCAGAGTTTTTTGGAGTATTTTTGATGCTAATTTATTGTCCAGGCCATTCTCAATCAAATGCGAATATGTATCAAACTGATGAGATTGAAGACCAAGAGATCGCGCCTGATCCGTCTGACTTAATAGGCTAAAAATCAAAGACTTTAATTCCTCATCATCTTTTTTCGGTAAAGAAACGATCTCCTGTTCATCAGAGACATGAACAGGAGATTCTGAAACAGGAGCAGAATATTCAACAGCTGCAGTGATTTCTACACGCGTTGCTTCTCTTCTTCCCGCGATTGGTGTTGGAGGTTTGATAGAGCGGGTGCTTAAAATAAGAGCATCTTCTCCCAACTCTTGCTTTACCTGATTTAATGCAATTGCATAGTTGCTAGCTGTAAATTTTTTAATTCGCATTTAAATCCACAATTCCCAGGTTTTTAATCTGCACCGAAGGTGCTACCTCACTGTGCGAAATGATAACCAAGTCGGGTAAAAAACGTTCCGTGAACTTTCGGATATGCATTCTCAATCCCGGAGAAGCCAGTAGGACTGGTGAGGTTTCTATATTCGGAGTAATTTTTTCTATCATCGCTTTCAGGCGACTTAAAAATCGTTCAGCAACATTTGGTTCCAATGCCAGGAACGCTCCCGTATCAGTCCGTTGTATGGAACCTTCAATAGCATCTTCAATGCTCCTGTCCAATGTCATGACTGAAAGTGTCCCATCATTAGACTGGTATTGCTTTGTTATGGGCCTGGCCAATCCCTGGCGGACATATTCTGTCAACACATCTGGATCCTGGCTCACCGAAGCATAATCGGATAGATTTTCCAGAATCGTTCTGAGATCACGAATGGAAATTTGTTCGCGGAGAAGATTTTGCAGAACTCTTTGAACTTTACCCAATGAGAGAACGTTAGGAATGAGTTCTTCAACCACTTTTGGATTGGTTTCTTTAAATTTGTCAATAAGTGCCTGGGTTTCCTGCCGCCCCATAATTTCATGAGCATGGCGTTTAATCGTTTCTTTAATATGTGTAGTAATAACCGTAGCGGGGTCTACAACAGTATATCCTGCCACTTGAGCTTCCTGTTTTTTACTGCTTGGCACCCATACAGCAGGCAAACCAAAAGTTGGTTCAGTCGTTTTTATACCTTCAATTTCGCGGTCTGTCGTTCCCGGATTCATAGCTAAAATCCTTCCCATCATGATTGAGCCACGCGCAACATCAACACCTTTTATAAGAACAGCATATTCATTTGATTTCAGTTGCAGGTTATCCCTGATATGCAAAGGCGGTACAATGAAACCCATCTCCAAAGCAAACTGCCTTCGAATGGATTTGATCCTTTCCAAAAGCTCACCATTTCGATCAGCATCGACCAGTGGAATCAATTCGTAACCCACCTCCAGTTCCATGACATCAAGAGGAAGAATGGACTCGACTTTTTCCGGTAGCGGAGCTTTGGCCTCATCTTCTTTTTTACGCAGCTGTTTAAGCTCAACTTGTTTATTGTTCTGGATTTTGAAATAGGAAATAAGCCCGGCCACTATAGACATTAAAATAAACGGCAAATGCGGAAGACCTGGAATCAGACCAAAGAAAAATAGAATGCATGATGCAATAACAAATGCATAGGGTTGGTCCAGCAACTGTTTTAAAAGTTCACCTGGTAGATTTTTATCCGACACAGCTCTCGTAACAACGAGGCCTGCAGCGGTGGAAACCACCAGTGCGGGGAGTTGGGAAACAAGCCCATCTCCTATGGTTAACAGTGTATAAACCTGCGCCGCTTCTCCGGCTTCCATCCCCTGCTGAAATACACCAATGGCAAAACCGCCAATGATATTGACCAAAGTAATCAGGATACCCGCAATCGCATCACCCCGTACAAAACGAATCGCACTATCCATGCTTCCGTAAAAATCTGCTTCCCTTTCAAGATTCCTCCTCCGTGTGCGCGCTTCCTGTTCAGTAATGAGCCCTGCATTCAAGTCTGCATCAATACTCATCTGCTTACCGGGAATAGCATCCAAAGTGAAACGAGCGGCAACTTCCGAAGTACGCACCGAACCTTTGGTGATAACAATAAAATTAATCATCACTAAAATTATGAAGATAACGGTTCCTACAACATAATTACCTCCGACCACAAAAGAACCAAAAGATTCGATCACCTGCCCTGCCGCAGTTGTTCCCTGGTCGCCATTCAAAAGAATGATTCGGGTTGAAGCAATATTTAAAGAAAGCCTCAACAATGTGATGATGAGCAAAAGCGAAGGAAATACAGAAAATTCAAGCGGAGAAAGCATAAATACCGCTACCATGAGCACAATCAGAGCAAAAGTAATACTGAAAGAAAGCAGGAGATCCAGAAGTACTGTAGGGATTGGCATCACCATCACCCCAAGAATGGTGACAATTCCCGCCGCAACCATCATCTCCTGCGGTCTTTGAGACATAAACTTAGCTATACTCGCCTGCGCCATGATCCAGTCGGTTACCTTTCAAAAGTTTGACACCAATCAGGAATCCTTAGAACTCAAAAGCCATTTTAAACAAAGGCCTTGCGATGAATCCATCCGGTTATTTGAACAGCCGATTCTTAGCAGATTCCTTTAAAAATCTATATATTGCAAAGTTCATACCTAATAAGACTGCTTGAGTTTATAAACATATGCCAGAATTTCAGCCACTGCCTTATAAAGACTAGCTGGTATCATTTGACCCACTTCTACAGTTTTGTTCAAGGCTCTAGCCAGCGGCTTGTCTTCTACTAGAGGAATATCGTTTTCCTTGGCAATTTCCCTGATTTTCATAGCTATCGGCCCTACACCTTTTGCCACAACAACAGGAGCCGCAAAGTTCTCCATGTCGTATTTTATCGCAACAGAAATATGAGTTGGGTTAGTCACAATAACATCCGCCTCAGGAACAGCAGCCATCATACGTTTTCGAGCCATTTCCATTTGAACCGTTCGAATGCGCTGTTTGATTTGTGGGTTACCATCCGTTTCTTTTCTTTCTTCTTTAACTTCCTGCTTGGTCATGCGAAGGTTTTCAAGATAAGTAAATTTTTGAAACGCATAATCGATCAGGGAAAGGAAAATCATGACCAACAAAACATTAAAAATAATTTTTAACGAAACAAAACCCATAAATGAAAGTATCTGCCCCACTCCCAAGCCCATCAAAGGGGGTATTTCTTTCCAATGAGACTTGATGACAAAATAGGAAATCACTGAAATGATCCCAACTTTGAAAAGGGATTTGAACAACTCCATCAAGGAATTCTTTGAAAAAATCCGACCAAAACCAGTAAGTGGGTTTAGCTTGTTAAACTTGGGAATTAATGGATGAGAGGAAAAGCGTAAACCACCAATTTGAACAATGTTGGACAAAAGCCCTGCCAGCATGACAAGTATCAGGAAAGGACCTATAATCTTCAAAAAAGCCTGCATGGAGTTAACAGTAACTTTGAACAACTCCTGAGTTGTCAATTTCAGGGTCCACGATTCGGCAAACATGCCATTCCAGGAGCTCATCACCTGTCGGGTACTTTGCTCCCCCATAATCATAAACCCAAGAAGGGCTGCGAGAAGAATGAATGAAGAGTTGATTTCCCGACTGTGGGCAAAATTACCCTTTTCCTCTGTATCAGTGATCCGCTTGGATGTCGGTTCCTCAGTTTTTTGGTCTTTATTGTCTTCAGCCATCTTGTCCTTTCAGGATTACAACCCTCTAAGAAGACCTATAAATTTAACAGGCAGCTCATACATTTGGTTCTGAACCAGAATACTGAAAAAAGACATCGACAAGCCAACCATTAAAAGTCCAACACCTATTTGCAAGGGAAAACCAACAATGAACACATTCATTTGAGGAACTGTTCTGGCAACCAGACCCAACCCAACGCTGAGAAAAAAAAGAATCGCCATGATTGGGGCCGCAATTTTCACAGCAGTGGTAAACGTTCCTGTAAAGAGGTGCAGCATATATTCAGGAGTGATGCTCGCAAAATTGATCTCGGCAGGATTGATAATAAAAAAACTTTCAACAATAGCCTGGATGATGAAATGGTGCGCATCTGTTGCAAGAAAGATCAACACTGCAAGAATGTTATGAAATTGGGCTGTGATTGATACCTGAGCTTCTGTTTGCGGGTCAATAACGTTTACAACACCAAACCCCATTTGGAAATCCACAACTGTTCCTGCAACCTGTACCGCTGCAAAAATCAAACGTGATATATAGGCAATAGCAAGGCCAATGGTCACATCCATCATAAGAAAAACTGCCAGCTCAAATACCCCCCGCGGTTCAGGTAACGGTTGATTCTTAACTAATGGAAAAGTAACAATGGCTATAAAGAAGATGAATCCGACTTTCAATACCCGGGGAATTTGCCGACTCCCCAATACAGGAACAAAAAGTATAAGAGCTCCTACCCGGAAGAATACAAAAAGGAACCTTTCAAACTCTGCATAATTGAGATTGAATATATCCATTATTGAATGTATTCAGGAAAGTTTGCGAGAACTTTGGAGGTAAAGGTGATCATTAACTGCATCAACCAGGGGAAAAACAAGAGAACTGATAAAAAAACCGCCAGAATTTTGGGAATAAAGGTTAACGTCAATTCCTGAATTGATGTCACAGCCTGGAAAATAGAGACAGCAAGACCCGTCACCAAACCGAAGCCCAACATGGGTGCTGATAAAAGTAGAGTGGTTTTAATACTCTCCATTGCAAAATCAATAATAAATGCCTGAGTCATTGTCTTCTAACCTCCGAAACTTCTAATCAGTGAACCTACTATGAGATGCCACCCATCCACCATCACAAACAGCATCAACTTGAACGGCAAGGAAATTAGAACGGGTGGCAACATCATCATACCCATAGATAAAAGAATGCTGGCCACAACCATATCCAGGATCAAAAAAGGAATATAGATCAAAAATCCAATCTGGAATGCTGTTTTTAGCTCACTTATGATGAAAGCCGGAATTAAGGATTGCATCTCCACCTCGCTATCACCCGGCTGTTGCCCTTCACCAAGATTTACAAACAGCGAGAGATCTTTTTCACGAGTTTGTTCCAACATAAAAGATTTCAGCGGAGCTTCCGCCATCTTTAGGGCATCGACCTGGGATATTTCTTCATTCAAATAAGGCTGTAGCGCATTTTGATTTATTTCACTCCATGTCGGTCCCATCACAAAAAGTGTTAAAAAGAGACCCAACCCTATCAGCACCTGTGTTGGAGGTGTTTGCTGAGTTCCCATCGCCTGCCTGAGAAAAGACAAGACAATAATGATCCTTGCAAAAGAAGTGGTCATGATCAGAATAGATGGAGCCAGCGTCAAAATGGTGAGCAGGAAAAGAATCTGCAAAGCGCTTGAAACTTTTTCCGGGTCGTCGGCTTCCTCCATGCCCAATTGAAGAGAGGGCAGAGGAATTGCATCGGCAGGAACAACTCCTGCAATAAAAATGAAAATTAGAAGCAGACTGATTCTTTTTATATTCATGCTCTTGCGGTTTTAAACCTTCCCATTTGTTGTCTGATCTGCTCTTTCACATCGGCCACAGATTTTTCTTTTGAGCCGTTTTCAGATCCGGAAAACTTTTTCATATAGTTTGAAAACTGTCCTGCTGCCTTTCCTGTTTGTGTAACAGGTTGATCAGATGTGCGGGTTATCTGATTCCAGCTCAACCCACTACCACCCTTGTCTCCCGCAGCCTTGATCTCTTCAATCTTTTCAGCATCGGTAATACTTGTGAGCAAAGCTATATGGTCCTGGGACATTCCAAGAACCAGCACTTCACCAGCAACCTCAACCAATACAATGTTTTTTTTGGGCCCTAAAAACCCACTCCCCAAAACGTTCACCAGTTTTTCACCACCACCAAAAACTGTGTTTTTCAGTACAAATTTCTTAAAACCAAAAAACAGAAGAAATATGAGACCCAAAACCAGAGCAAGCATGGAAAACATTTTCATGCTTGAAGGAACCAGTTCAATAGGTTTGCCTGTAGGACGAGAATCTTTTAAAGAAAACTTCTGAGCTTTCTTCTTAGGAGCACGGGCTGCTCCTGTACTTTGTTCATTCACGTTTTTTTCTGATTTGGAATCTGGTAAAGCCGCCTTTCTAAGCCTTTCAACTATAGGCTCCACACCCATACCAGCCCTGTTCACTTCAACGTCAGTATACTTTTTTACATTTTCGACTTCTTCAGGTTGCGTATTTGAATCTATTTTTTCCTTTTCTGAAGAATCGGGAACATTTTTTCTACCCTGAGTCTGGATTTTTTTAGATGCCTGAGCCAAAAACCTTGAAAGCTCATCGTCACTCATCAAACTATTATCATTAATTTCAAAAGTTTTTTGATTGCTCTTTGAATAGGATGGGGCTGCAAAGTGGTCCAGACGGACAATTACAAATCTTCCCTGACTCGCAAGTTTAAAGTTATCCCGGATATCAGAATTATCTTTTTTAAGGAAGCGCACACGCAACGTCTCAGCATCGTATTGAGCGGCAAATACTTTAGACAATGCGAAGCTGTCTGCCGGGAAATATTTTTTAGCAGGTTTTACAAAGGCAAGGGGAAAATCAATTTGAACAGACTTGTCAAAAAAAACCGGATCTATATATTTTTCGACAGGTTTTTCAAATTCGAGCCTGATAATAAACCCATCATCCACTTTGCTGGTTTTTACATTTTTTAAAAGGTTTAGAGCATCCCATTTCCCGGACGCTCCAGCCAGAGTGGTGAAAAATAATATAAAGACCCCGACCAAAAATTGAATTCTAAAAGCACGTTTCATTTTCAGTACCCTTGCTTGTTTTAAATTCAGTCAAAAAACCGACAGTTTCATGTCTTAACACATGAAATTGCAAGGGTTGTACCTAAATGAATTGATGTAATTAAAATTTTTCAGTTTTTTGGGAACAGATTGATGATTTTTTTAGGGATTGCTATGGGCAGGGTAAAACATTATGCAGGGGATGGAACAAATAAACCAGCCGCAATAATTCAATGCGGCTGGTTTTATGCCAAGGACTGAACGCGTTCCATGGGGGAAACAATATCAGTCAGCCTTACACCAAATTTTTCGTTGACCACAACTACTTCACCACGGGCTACCAGTTTCTGGTTGACCAGAACTTCCAAAGGTTCACCCACTAGTTTGGTCAGTTCTATTACCGATCCCTGTCCCAATTGCAGGAGATCATTGATCAACATTTTGCTTCGACCTAACTCTACGGTTACAGTCAGAGGAATATCAAGGATAAGATCCAGGCTCTTGGTTTCACCCGAGGGAGTAGTGTCTCCTGCATCTTCTAAATCTTCATCATCTTCACCCGCGGCATCAATATCATCGATATCTTCGAGTGCTTCAAAATCCTCTTTTGCGGTTTCATCTTCCATAATCTTATCCTTCCCTTTCGATTATTTCAGTTATTTGTATCGCTTTATTTCCCCTCGAAACACCAGGGAAACCTTTAAATTTTGGATTCTGTTCTACTTTTAATGTCAAAGGATCGGTCACATCATTACCCAGCATTAGTGTATCGCCAACCTTAAACCCCATAAGTTCTTCAGGGGTAATTACTGTTGTCCCTAATTCAGTAATTAATTCCACTTCAGTTGTTAAAAGCTCTGTACGAAGTCTGCGCACCCAAACCTGGTCCACTTCCATCTCTTCAGATTGGAACTGGGCTTTAAGCTTGGGAATAACCGGTTCGATCGCCGCATATGGAAGACAAATCGTCAACGTTCCTGAAATGTTTTCCATTTCAATTTCAAAGAGGATAACCAGTACGATATCAGTGGGGGGTACAATTGCAGCAAACTGCGGGTTGACTTCTGAGCGAACAAAGTTTGTAGTTACAGTATGTACAGGTCGCCAGGCTTTCTCCAGGTCTTCCAAAGCACTTAGGACAACGCTCTTGGTCATTCTGATTTCAATTGCGCTGAAATCCCGACCCGTTATCTTCGCTTCCTTGACTCCAGATCCACCAAAAAATGTATCGACCACCGCGAAGACCAATTTGCTTTCGACAACTATAAGACCGTGTCCACGCAAAGGCTCCATCCTGAAAATATGCAAACTGGAAGGAACAGGGAGAGATCTTAAAAAGTCGCCAAACTTGATCGTATCAGTTGAAACCGTACTGACATCAACAGACTTACGCATCAAGGTGGAGAATGTATTCCGGAATAACCTGGAAAACATCTGGTTGATAATATCCAGAGTCGGCAGGCGACCGCGAATAATTTTTTCCTGACTGGTGAGGTCATAAGGGACTATACCAGAAACCTCTTCCGGTGCTTCATCCGTTTCAGTCTCAATCTCACCATCACCGACACCTCTTAATAAGGCATCGACTTCGCCCTGTGATAAAACCTCACTCATATTTCATGCCTTTTAGATAACCTATATATTTTATCACTGAATTATAAATTCCGTAAAATATGCGTCCTTAACATGTCCCACCACCAGAAACCGGTTTACTCGGGTAGTGATTTCATCCTTTAGCTTAAATTTACCTTGGACCGAGTAGACATCTTCAAAAGCCTTGCTACTTAGTAAAACCAATATGGAATCTGTGATTTTCTGAACATTTTCCTTGAGTTCCAAGTGAACTTCCGGTGTACTTAATTCCAGAGAGATCGTAACTTTCAGAAAACGCTTACCTTCACTACCGGCCAAATTAACGACAAACGGGTCCATCGGGAACATGATACCCAGATTGACGTCTTCCTCAACGGGTTCTTCCCCTTTGGCTTTTTCACCTTCAGCGGGCTTTTCTTCAGCTGGTTTTTCTTGAAAAAAATTGATGTAAGCATAATACCCTCCACCACCTAATACCAGCAAGCCAACTATAATGCCGATGATCATACCCATGGGCTTTTTTCCACCGGTAGCCTCTGCGGCTTCAAGCTCTTCTAGTATGTCCTCATCTTCTGCCATAGGTCGCTCTCCTGCCCTATTTTTTTAACAAAGTTAAACATTAAAATTCAGAGACTTACTAATTTCCCCCATATTCAAGCAACTTATATGCCAAACTAAAGGGCAGTTACATAAAAACATATATCTCATTGTGTTTAAAGGCTTTTATAGACTTATCCTTTATCAATCCTGAAAAAACTCCGGGAAAGATTCTTCCTATCCGGTCATATTATTGACGTATTTACAGCCTATAAGTAAAAGTCTCAAAATTTTGAAATCTAAAAAAGTGGTGTATTTTATAGCAATTTTTATATACCTATGCTTGCTGTTCAAGCAATTCTCACTGTTCAATTATACCCCCAACCCTGCGTATAAGGACAAAAAAAATTATGTAAACTACTGTTTTTAAACTTATTAAAGGTTATTAATTCTCGGCAAAAACTTAGGTTTTTACCGATGGTATAAGAATTGAAACCATTCACATGAGAAGGTCAGTAACCATCACCCCTATTTTACTTTATTTAGGAGATCGGGTTTTATGAAAATCAGAATTCAGGCAAACAGGGTCGCTCTGACCTTTTTATTCATTCTCTTTCCTGTGATCGCATCAGCCGAGGAAACCAGCAAAATCAGCTATCCAGACACTGCGTGGATAATGGTTTCCTCAGCACTGGTTATGCTTATGCTTCCTGGCCTGGCACTATTTTATGGTGGCATGGTGCGTCGCAAGAATGTTCTCAGCACGCTGATGCACAGTTTTATACCGCTTGGAGTCATAACCATACAATGGATTCTTTTTGGCTATTCATTAGCTTTTGGTAACGATATCGGACACTTTGTCGGAGACCTGAGCAAAGTATTGTTTACAGGCTTTGATTTTAAAACCCTTTCTGGAACCATCCCGGAATTTTTGTTCAGCATGTTTCAGTTAATGTTTGCCATTATAACAGCGGCTCTTATTAGTGGAGGAATGGCCGAGAGGGTGGATTTTAAAGCTTATATTGTCTTCATTTTTATATGGTCAACTGTAGTTTATGATCCCATTTGCCATTGGGTATGGGGTGGTGGCTGGTTGGGAGACCTGGGAGCTTTGGATTTTGCTGGTGGCACAGTCGTTCATATCGCTTCAGGAACTGCCGCACTTGCAGCAGCATTAGTGCTTAAAAAACGAAGAGGTTTTCCAGGAAAACTCATGATCCCGCACAGCTTACCCCTTACACTCCTGGGGGCTGGGTTATTATGGTTCGGATGGTTTGGGTTTAACGCTGGAAGTGCCCTGGCAGCAGATGAGTTGGCAGTACTCGCATTTACCAACACCCAGGTAGCAACAGGAGCGGGACTCATCGGCTGGATTCTTGCGGAGTATGTCAAAGTGGGAAAAGCCAGTGCCTTGGGTGCAGCATCCGGAATCGTAGCTGGTCTCGTTGCAATCACCCCTGCTGCAGGATTTGTAGAACCCCTGTGGGCAATGGTGATCGGTTTTCTTGCTGGGCTTATCTGCTATTATGCTGTGATTGTAAAAATCAAAGTTGGATATGACGATTCTCTGGATGTTTTTGGCATCCATGCAGTTGGTGGAGCCTGGGGTGCCCTCGCTACTGGACTTTTTGTCACCATAGGGGGAACAGGCTTGTTGACTGGAAATATTAGCCAAGTTTGGGTCCAATTAGTTGGCATAGTAGCCGCGGGAGCCTACTCGTTTATCATCACATATGTTCTGGTTGTAGTTATTGACAAGGTAATCGGGTTCAGAGTGAATGAAGAAGATGAGGAAATGGGACTCGATACGACTCAACATGGGGAAACCGGATATAATCTAGTTTAATTCCCAAAAGCTATAAATTGGGTAAGTAGAGAAAAGCGTTTACAGATAGAGACCCTTCCAGGAGAAGA